>CAKUHB010000023.1 GCA_934655875.1 uncultured Oscillospiraceae bacterium | reverse complement strand
GGGATTTTTGCGTTGCGCAAGACATTTTTTCGCAGGAATACTGACGTATTTCAAGGAAAAATGACGCGGCGCACCGCTAAAAGGCCCGCTGTCCGGGTGCGTTGGGAGTTTTCAGATACACCCTAGAAGAATATCTGCCCTATACCAGCTGGATTTTCACACCGGAATCTGCTATAGTACGGATAGCAGGCCGCATTTTGTCGTCTGTATTCAAATTTGAACGAGGAGTCAGGCACCATGTCCAGCATGTTTTCTGCTCTGCTGGCGGACAGTCGGCAGAGCGTCCAGTATATGACCCGCGAGATCACACGGATCTGCAAGACGCTCCCAAAGCGCGCACCCGGGAGCGCAGGAGAGCGCGCAGCCGCGGAGGATATGGCGGCGGCGCTGCACCGGGCGTGCGGCTGCGGCAATGTAAAAATTGAGACCTTCAAGGAACACCCCAGCGCATTTTATCAGTATTTCCGCCTGTCCGGAACGCTGGACTGTCTCTGCGCGGTTGGCTTCTTCCTGTCCCCATGGCTGGGACTGGTATTCGGCGTGCTGGATCTGCTTTTATTCCTGTTCCAGTTCGTTCTGTACCGGCAGGTCATCGACCCGCTGTTTCCGGAGAAGGAAGGCGTAAACGTCACGGCGCTCCGCCCGTGCAGCGGAGAGATCCGGCAGCGCATCTTTCTGAACGGGCATATCGACGCCGCGTGGGAGTTTCCGCTGAACTATCATTTTGGCGGCGTCGTGTTTGAAATTCCTGGCGTCGCCGCGTTGACGGGCGCATTTTTCTATCTGTTCCTGTCGGTCTGCACGCTCGTTGGCGCAGGCGCGTGGACGCGCACGGCCGGACTTTGCGGGCTGGCGTTTGTGCCGTTTTTCCTGCTCGTTACGCAGACCTATGACCCAAAGCGCGTCGTGGACGGCGCGAACGACAATCTTTCCGGCTGCTGCATGGGGATCGCCCTGCTGCGCGAGATGGAACGGCTCGGCATCACGCCGGAGCATACCGAAATCGGCGTGATCCTCACCGGCTCAGAGGAAGCCGGGCTGCGCGGCGCGAAGGCATGGGTCGCCGCGCACAAGGGCGAGTATCAGGACGTCCCGACGTATATCGTCAGCTATGACACAATCCATGATCCGCGGTATCTCATGGTCAACATGCGCGATCTGAACGGCACGGTTGCTTCCGACCCGGCGCTCGGGGAAGCGTTTCTCCGCGCGGCGCAGGACGTGGGCGTTCCGTGCAGAAAGGGGCAGGTGCCGCTCTTCGGCGGAGCGACGGACAGCGCGGCCTTCACGCAGGGCGGCTTCCGCGCGGTGGGCATCACAGGACTCCATCACAAGCTGGAGGACTACTATCACACGCGCCGGGATACCTATGACAACCTGAACGCCGAGGGGTTGGAAAACTGCTACCGGGCAACTGTCCGCCTGCTGGAGCAGCTCGAGAGCGGCGGGCTTTCTGTATAAAAGGCTCTGTACATAAACAGCAGCAGCGCGTCCTGCCCGGAAATGGGCAGGACGCGCTGCTTTGCTTTTGGTTTATGCCAGCGGCTTTCCGCTGAAGACCGGGAAGATATCGAACTCGCCGTAAACGGCGATGCGCTCCATGTGCAGAAGCGTCTGCATGTCCTCTTCCGAGATCACGAAATCGACGTCCGCGTTGCTCTTCATATGGCCGGGATTGGCGGTCTTTGGCAGAGCGACCGTGCCGAGCTGGATGGCGTAGCGGATGCACAGCTGGGCGGCGGACACGCCGTATTTCTCCGCCATCCTTGCGATCGCCGGGTTTTTCAGCGCTTCGCCGTGCGCAATGGGCGAATACGCTTCGACCCGGATGTTGTTTTTCCGGCAGAAGTCCACGAGGGCCAGATCGGTGTTGGTGATATGCAGAAGGATCTGGTTGACCATGGGGCGGACATGGCAGCCGGCGAACAGGCTCTCAAGATCGTCCCGCAGGAAATTGGACACGCCGATCACGCGCACCTTTCCTGCCGCCTGCGCATCCTCCAGCGCGCGCCAGACCTCGCGGTTTTCTTCAAAATAGCGCTTTTCCACGCGGAACTCGCTCCACGGCTGCGGGGAATGAATGATCATCTGATCCAGATAGTCAAGCCCCATCTTCCGCAGTGTCTCGTCGATGGACGCCGCAGCGGAGTCGTAGGTCTTCAGCTCCGCGGCCACCTTGCTGGCCACGAACAGCTCTTCGCGCGCCGCGCCGCAGGTGCGGACGCCCTCGCCCACGCCGCGCTCGTTGCCATAGGCCTGCGCCGTGTCGATCAGGCGGTAGCCCAGCGCGACCGCGTCGCGGACGGCCTGCGCCGCCTTGTCATCGTCAATGAACCACGTCCCGAGACCGAGCTTCGGGATCTGCACGCCATTTGTCAGTGTATAGGTTTCCTGTAACATCCTCGTTTCCTCCTCAGTCTTCCAGCTTTGCATAGTCTTCATCCGAGACCGGTTCGCACCACTCGTTGCGGCAGTCCTCGCCCGGAACCTCGACAGCGATGTGGCTGAACCAGCTGTCCTTCTTCGCGCCGTGCCAGTGCTTGACGTTGGCCGGAATCATAATAACACTTCCGGGCTTCAGGCTGACGGCGGGCTTGCCCTCCTCCTGATACCAGCCCTCGCCGGCCGTACACAGAAGCAGCTGGCCGCCGCCTTTGGACGCGTGATGGATGTGCCAGTTGTTGCGGCAGCCCGGCTCAAACGTCACGTTTGCCGCGAACAGGCCGCTCTTCGGATCCGTCAGCGGATGCAGGAACGAATCCCCGATAAAATACTGCGCATAGGCCGTGTTGGGCGTGCCGGTGCCGAACATGTTATCCTTCTCAAACGCTTCCTTGCTGCTGTATTTCATATGAATACCTCCTGTTTTCCGTCTTGACAGCTGCGCCGCAAGACAGTATGATAACTTAAAGTTCACGCACAATATACAACTTAAAGTGCACTTTCAGTCAAGTGCTTTTTTGTCTGCACGGAGGAAATTTTATGGTCTATACGGTCGGCGAGATGGCGAAGCTGCTGGGCGTGCCCGCGTCCACGCTGCGCTATTATGATAAAGAAGGGCTTCTGCCGTTTGTGGAGCGCTCCTCCGGCGGGATCCGGATGTTCCGGGCGTCTGATTTTGAATGGCTGCGGGTCATCGGCTGCATGAAAACAGCCGGTATGTCCATCCGCGACATCCGGCAGTATATTGAGCTGGCTTTGCAGGGAAACGACACCATCGAGCTGCGCCTGCAGCTCTTCCGGCACCAGCAGCAATCGCTTACCGAGCAGCTGGAGGCGCTGCGGCACACGCTGGAAATGGTCAATTACAAGTGCTGGTACTATGAGACCGCCAGGGCCGCCGGTACGACCGACGTCCCGCAGCAAATGCCGGACGAAGCCGTCCCCGCCCAATTCCGCGCGATCCGCCGCGAGCTGCGGCAGACGCCCGGCGCCAAAAAGGCAGATGCTTCATTGACAACCGGCGGGCAGTAACGTAAGATGAAGACAGAATCAATTGGAGTTTGACAGATCTTGCAGGAATAAGGAAGGAGCCTACCATGCCGAGTTTATTTCTCAGTCACAGCAGCGTCGATAAACCGTTTGTAGAAAAGCTGGCGCGGGATCTTGTCCAGGTCGGTATCAATGTCTGGTTTGACAAATGGGCCATCAACGTCGGCGAATCTCTCACGTGGCGGGTCATGGAGGGCGTGCAGGAAAACGATTATTTTGCGCTTGTGCTCTCGCCGGACGCACTCGCGTCCGAATGGGTTCGGAACGAGCTGAGCGCAGCATGGTGCCGGCAGATGTCCGAGCGCCGGATCATTGTTCTTCCGATCATGTATCGCGACTGCTGCCTGCCATCCATGCTGGCAGATCGGAAATACGCTGATTTCCGGACAGACTACAACGCGGGCCTGCTTGAGCTGTGCCGCGCGCTCGGCCTGAAGCATGCAGAATCTATCACGGAAAACAACTGGCGGCTGTTCATGGGCGACCAGTCTGTTGACTGGAAGCGCTTCCGCGAAGAGGAATTTGCAGAGCTTGTTACCCGGCTCGTCCGGCAGGCAGATGAATACCGCTGGTCTGTCTGGACCGGCCGGACGAAAAATCCGTATTCCATCACGCTCAGTGCCTTTGTTTCCCCGGAAAAGCGGGACTGTCTCTCTATCCGCATGGTAAAAGGCGCCTACATGGCCGCCGACCACACCGACATCAACCCCAACAACACGAAGCTTTCCGCCTACACGATCTACGTTGGGAACACGGTCAATGAATGCGAGGAATACGTCTGGCGGCGTATGGAGACGTTCCGCCGAACCTTCGGCGACCCGACTGAGCCGCCGCACCGGTCGACATTCCGCACACTGCATGAAGCGGACAAACGGAAAATGATCATGGAGTTTCTGCAGAAAATGCATTGGGATCAGCGCTTGCCGCAGGTCGGCATCGACGATCCGGAAGAACCGGAAGGAAGAATCTGAGGAGGCTGCGATGAAGAAGATCCGGATCACCGTCATGCGCATTGCCAGCTACCCGGAGCTGATGGCGCAATATGAGAATCCCATGACCGACGCCTGCCGGATGCAGGTGGGGCAGGTCTTTCTTGCCGAGGGCTGGCAGAAGCCGGAGGGATTCTGCCAGAGCGCGTGGGACACGCTGTCGCCGTTCGTGCTGGCGCTGGCGCACGGCGGAGAAAATTTTTACGACGGCTGGATGAAGAATCCGCGCTCTGCCATGCTCAGCTGCAACGACGGCTTCCGCCCGGTCAGCTTTCTGGTGGAAGCGCTGGACGAAGATGTGGGAAGATAAACCGGATCTCCCGAAAAAAGTATTGCCAAACGGGAAATTCCGTGCTAAAATGCTGCTGATACTTAAAAAGCGAGGAACGAGCTGTCCTGCCTGTTACGGCCGGGTGCAGAGAGGGTGCGCAACGCTGAAAGCCGCCCCCCGGCAAAGGTCAGGGCCTTCTCTCGGGAGCTGCCGTCTGAACTGCTAGTAGGACGCGCCGGCCAGCCGCCGTTACCGGCTTCAAGTTGCGCAGCTGACGCTGCGAACAGCGGGTGGTACCGCGGAAGCATGGTCTTTCGTCCCCTAATCGGACGGAAGGCTTATTTTTTTGCACGACTCTGTATTATCACGAAAAGGAGACCTTCGTTTATGAAAGAACAACTGGAAAAGATCCGGCAGGAAGCGCTGGGCGCGCTGGAGAGCGTCAAGGACGCGGGTGAGCTGGACGCGCTGCGCGTGCGCTTTCTTGGCAAAAAGGGCGAGCTGACGGGCGTCCTGAAGATGATGGGCAAGCTGTCGGCAGAGGAGCGCCCGGTCATGGGTCAGGCCGCGAACAACGTCCGCGCCGCCATCGAGGAGAAGATTGAGACCGTCCGCACCGAGCTGAAGGAAAAGGCGCTCGAAGCAAAGCTGGAAGCCGAAGCCATCGACGTGACTATCCCCGGCACGCCCGTGCAGCTGGGCCACCGTCACCCGATGAACAAGGCGCTGGACGAAGCCAAGGACATTTTCATCTCCATGGGCTTCAAAATTCTTGACGGCCCCGAGGTCGAGCTTGCCGACTATAACTTCACAAAGCTGAATATTGCAGAGAACCATCCCTCCCGTGACCGCAGCGACACGTTCTATATTACGGACGACGAGGAAGTCCTCCTGCGCACGCAGACCAGCCCCATGCAGATCCGCGCCATGGAAGCCATCGGCCAGCCGCCCATCCGCATTCTGGCGCCGGGCCGCGTGTACCGCAAGGACGAGGTCGACGCGACGCACTCGCCGATGTTCCACCAGATCGAGGGTCTGGTCATCGACAAGGGCATCACGATGGCCGATCTCAAGGGCACGCTCGAGACGCTCATCAAGGCCATGTATGGTCAGGACTCCGTCGTCCGTTTCCGCCCGCACCACTTCCCGTTCACCGAGCCGAGCTGCGAGGTCGACGTGCAGTGCTTCAATTGCCGCGGCAAGGGCTGCCCGACCTGCAAGGGCGAGGGCTGGATCGAGCTGCTGGGCGCCGGCATGGTGCACCCGAAGGTGCTGGCCGGCTGCGGCATTGACCCGGAGATCTATTCCGGCTTTGCCTTCGGCATCGGCCTGGAGCGCATGGCCATGCGCCGCTTCAAGATCAGCGACATGCGCATGATCTTCGAAAACGACATCCGCTTCCTGTCTCAGTTCTAAGGAGGGTACGACATGAATATTTCGAGAAAATGGCTCCGTGAATTTGTTGACATCACGGCTACGGATAAAGAATACGACTCCGTCATGACCCTCGCCGGTCAGAAGGTCGAGACGACCGAGCGCATGGACGCCGAGATCAAAAACGTCGTCGTCGGCAAGGTTCTGTCCATGAAAAAGCATGAAAACTCCGACCACATGTGGGTCTGCATGGTCGACGACGGCTCCGGCGAGCCGGTGCAGATCGTGACCGGCGCGCAGAACGTCCACGAGGGCGATCTTGTCCCGGTCGCGCAGCACAACTCTTACCTGCCCGGCGGCATCCACATCACGAAGGGCAAGCTCCGCGGCGTGGAGTCCTGCGGTATGCTCTGCTCCTACAAGGAACTGGGGCTGACCGAGCATGACTGCCCCGAAGCATACGCCGACGGCATCTGGATCCTCAATGACGAGGGCTGCGAGATCGGCGAGGACATGAATGTTGTGATCGGCAACGACGATTCCATCGTCGAATTTGAGATCACGAACAACCGTCCGGACTGCTACTCGCTCATCGGTCTTGCGCGTGAGACCGCCGCGGCGTTCAACGTGCCGATGAAGCACCACGAGCCGGTCGTCAAGGGCGGCGCGGAGGGCAATCTCTGCGACCTGCTGGACGTCGACGTGCAGGCGGACGATCTCTGCCCGCGCTACACCGCCCGCATGGTGCGCAACGTCAAGATCGCACCCAGCCCCAAGTGGATGCGCCAGCGCCTGCGCTCGGCCGGTATCCGCCCGATCAACAACATCGTGGATATCACGAACTACGTCATGGTCGAATACGGCCAGCCGATGCACGCGTTCGACTACCGCTATGTGAAGGGCGGCAAGATCGTCGTCCGCCGCGCGGGCGAGGACAAGACGCTCACCACGCTGGACGGCAATGTGCGCAATCTCCAGCCCGATATGCTCGTCATCGCGGACGAGACGAAGCCCGTCGGTCTGGCCGGCGTCATGGGCGGCGAAAACAGCGAGATCGTGGACGACACGATCGACGTCGTGTTTGAATCCGCCAACTTCCTCGGCGCGTCTATCCGCAAGACGGCGCTGGCGCTCGGCATGCGCACGGACGCTTCGGCCAAGTTTGAAAAGGACATTGACCCGATGCTGACTGTCCCCGCTGTCAACCGCGCGTGCGAGCTGGTCGAGCTGCTGGGTGCAGGCGAGGTCATGGATGGCATGATCGACGTTCTGAACTATGTCCCGCAGCCCGTCACGGTCAAGCTGGAGCCGGAACGCATCAACGCCCTGCTCGGCACCGACATTCCGGAAGCGGACATGATCGAGTATCTGCGCCGCGAAGAGGTCCCCGTTGTGGACGGTATGATCCAGGTTCCGTCGTGGCGGCCCGATCTGCGCGTGATGGCCGACATCGCGGAAGAAGTTGCCCGGTATTATGGCTACAACAACATTGAGACCACGCTCATGCGCGGCGCGACCACCATGGGCGGCTACTCCGACGCGCAGAAGCTCGAAAACGCCGCCGGCGCTGCTGCGCGCGCGATGGGCTACAGCGAGATCATCACGTATTCCTTCGTCTCCCCCGCTTCGTTTGACGCCATCCGCATCCCGGCGGACAGCCCGCTGCGCAAGACCGTCAAGCTCGTGAACCCGCTGGGCGAGGACACCTCCATCATGCGCACGGTTATCCTCCCCAGCATGCTGGACATTCTCTCCCGCAACTTTGCCTTCAAGAACAAGGGCGTCAAGCTCTATGAGATCGGCAAGATCTATCTGCCGGTCGAGGGCCAGAAGCTGCCCGACGAACCGAAGCGCATGATCTTCGGCACCTATGGCGAACATGAAAACTTCTTCACGCTCAAGGGTGAGATCGACGCCATTCTCGACCAGCTGAACGTGCATCCGGCGACCTACATTGCCGACACGAAGAACCCCAGCTACCATCCCGGCCGCTGCGCGGACATTATCATTGACGGCAAGAAGCTCGGTGTCATCGGTCAGATCCATCCGCTGGTCGCGGAGACCTACGGCATCGGCGGCGAGGTCTACGTCGCGGAGCTGGACTTCACGGGTCTTCAGTCGGCGCTCGCGCCGGAGCGCGTGTTCCACAGCCTGCCGAAGTTCCCGACCGTCAGCCGCGACCTCGCGCTCGTCTGCGAAGAAGCGATGACCGTCGGCATGCTCGAAGCCTGCATCAAGAAGGCAGGCGGCAAGCTGCTGCGCTCCATCCAGCTGTTTGATATCTACCGCGGCCCCGGCATTGCCCCGGGCAAGAAGAGCGTCGCGTTCAGTCTGGAGCTGCGCGCGGACGACCGCACGCTGACCGACGAGGATACCACCGGCGTTGTGAACGCCGTTCTGGAAAAGCTCAAAAACGACCTCGGCGTCACGCTGCGCTGATTGATCACAAAAAGGACATGCCCGCGGGCATGTCCTTTTTGTATGTACAGGTCTAAATCTTGTGCTTTCGGGGAAAATGTAACACAAATGAAATGTTCGATGCATTTACAAACGCGGCCCGATATATTATGATAAGGGCACAAGCTCGAAAGAAGGAGGCAACCGTCATGAATGACAACACCATCAAGTTCGTAGTACCGGAAGATAGCAGCGAGGAAATGAAGACCATCCTGACCGCGGTATACAGCGCGCTGAGCGAGAAGGGTTACAACCCCATCAACCAGATCGTCGGTTATCTCCTCTCTGAGGATCCCACCTACATCACCAACTACAACAACGCCCGCAGCCTGATCTGCAAGATCGACCGCGACGAGCTGCTGCAGGAGCTCGTCAAGCATTATCTGTTTTCATAAGCGTCAGCTGACAGCAAAAACTGCCCGTGAAGGTTAACGGGCAGTCATAAAACAGTTCATGGAGCGTATCGGTACCGATACGCTCCATTTCTCATTCCCCTTGGCTCCCCCTCTGGGGGAGCTGTCGCCGCAGGCGACTGAGAGGGCCTTGCGCGTACTCTCTCCGTCTTCGCTGCGCGCAGACACCTCTCCCGGAGGGAGAGGTGTCTGCGCATTCTTTCGGGCAGGCTTTTTGCATACAAAAAGTCAATCCCTGATCTTCCGGATCTTTTCCAGATCCCCGCTGCACAGCGCGTCCATGCTGCGGAAAATTTTATCCGGCTCCCAATCCCACCATCTGAGCGTCAGCAGATAGTCTGTAAGCTCCTCGCTGAACCGCTGTCGGATCACACGGCAGGGATTGCCGCCCGCAACGCAGTAGGGCGGCACGTCCTTCGCCACAACGGAATTTGCTGCGATGATCGCGCCGTCCCCGATGTGCACGCCCGGCATCACCGTCACGTTCTGTCCGATCCACACATCATTGCCAACGACGGTGTCCCCTTTCAGCGGCAGATCCTCCAGCGACGGTGTAAACGCTTCCCAGCCGCCGCCCATGATATTGAACGGATAGGTCGACACGCTGTTCATCCGGTGGTTCGCGCCGTTCATCACAAATTCGATTCCTCTGGCGATGGCGCAGAATTTACCAATAATCAGCTTATCACCCAGGAATGCGTAGTGGTGCGTGACATGCTCCTCAAACTTCTCTGCGCCGGTCACGTCGTCGTAATACGTATAGTCGCCGACAATAATATTGGGGCGTGTGATGACATTTTTGATATACACGACCTGTTTGATGGCTTCATTTGGATAGATCTTATTCGGGTCCGGCCCCCACATGCTGTCACCTCCGAAGATTCCAGTTTCTGCATTCATTATATCAGGCAAGTTCTGCTCTTTCAACAAAGAAAAGCAGCGGGTATCCTGCATAAAAGCCGGATACCCGCTGTTTTTATCAATTTTTGTTTATTGCAGGCCCTTGCCGGACTTGACCTTGTCGAACTCGGCTTCGATCTGCGCGTCGGGCTCGGCGGTGCAGAGGGAGACGATGACGATAACAAGAACGCTGAAGATAAACGCGGGCAGCAGCTCATAGATGCCGAACATGCCGCCGAGGGGCTTCAGGACCAGCTTCCAGAAGAAGACCATCGCGCCGCCCGCGACCATGCCGGCAATGGCGCCCTGATAGGTCGTGCGCTTCCAGAACAGGCTCAGAAGCATCAGCGGGCCGAAGGCCGCGCCGAAGCCCGCCCAAGCAAACGACGTGATGCCGAAGATGGTGGAATTGGAGTTCCACGCGATCGCCATGGCAACGATGGTGATGAGGACGAGCGTGATACGCGAGCACCACATGACCTGCTTTTCGGTCGCGTCCTTTTTGAACACGCCGCGATACAGGTTCTGGCTGACGGCGCTGGCCGAGATCAGCAGATACGAGTCAGACGACGAGATGGCCGCGGCCAGCACGCCCGCGCAGGCGAAGCCTGCAAGGATGGGCGGCAGATAGGCCGTCGCGGCGTCAATGAAGATATTCTCCGCGTCGTTATTGGACAGGTAATCCAGCCCCGCAACGCTGCGGCCGACGACGCCGATGAACACGGCGGCAGCCATGGAGATGACGACCCAGATGATCGCCACGCGGCGGGAGCGGCCCAGCTCGTGCTCAGACCGGATGCCCATGAACCGCAGCAGCACCTGCGGCATGCCGAAATAGCCAAGGCCCCAGGCCAGGCACGACGCGATGGACAACGCGCCATAGGGCTTGCCTGCGCCGAACACATTGACCTCCGTGGTCGACGGCGTGGCCGTGCGCACCATCGAGAAGAAGCCGTCGATGCTCTTGGCGTTATTCAGGACGGTAGTGAGACCGCCCGCGGACACGACGGACAAAATGAGGATGAGGACGAGAACCGTCACCATCACGACGCCCTGCATGAAATCGGATGCGCTCTCGGCAAGATAGCCGCCGAGGAAGGTATAGACGAGGACGAACACGGCTGCGACGATCATCATGCCGCCATACGAGAAGCCGAAGAGGTTCGCGAACAGCTTGCCGCAGGTGGACAGGCACTGGGCGGCATAGACGCTGAAGAAAATGATAATAATGAGCGAGCAGATCGTCATGATGATCTTTTTCTTCTCATGGAAGCGGTTCGAGAAGAAATCCGGGAGCGTGAACGCGTTCACGGCGATGGAATACCGGCGCAGACGCTTCGAGACGATCAGGAAGTTGAGGTATGTACCGATGGCAAGGCCGATGCACGTCCATCCGGCGTCGGCCAGACCCGTCCAGTAGGCAAGGCCGGGCAGGCCCATCAGAAGATAGCCCGACATATCCGAGGCCTCGGCGCTGAACGCCGTGACCCACGGGCCCAGGCTGCGGCCGCCGAGGAAATAGGATTCGGTGTCCTTATTGGCACGTCCGGCAAAATAGATGCCGATGCCGACGACTGCGGCCATATACAGGATCATGGCCAGCAGATGCTGCAGATTTGCTCCGCTCATGGTGATTTTCTCCTTCTCTTTTCCCTTGACACATGAATATTTGTAATGTATAATATCAAGGATTCTAATAACATGCGCGTATGATATCATGCCGCATGCCAAAAAGCAAGAGGAATTTGCAGGATGGATACGAAGAAATACGAGGTTTTTGAAAAAACGGTGGAGCTGTCGTCCCTGACGAAGGCCGCGCAGGAGCTGGGACTGACGCAGTCGGGCGTCAGCCATATGATCGCGGCCATCGAGGCGGAGCTGCAGCTGCCGCTTCTCAAGCGCACGCGCACCGGCGCGAGGCTGACGCCGGAGGGCGAAAAGATGATGCCCCATATCCGTGAGATCGTCCGGCAGGAGAAGCTTCTGCGCAAGGCCGCGGCAGAGCTTCATACGCTGGTCACGGGCAAGATCCGCATCGGCACGTTCACGAGCGTCGCGACGCACTGGCTGCCGGCCATGATGATGCAGTTCCAGAAGGAGCATCCGCAGGTAGATTTCCAGCTGTTCAACGGCGACTATCACGACGTTGACACGTGGCTGTCAGACGGGAGCGTGGATCTGGCGTTCATCACGCTGCCGTCCCGCCTCGGCTGCCGCTGCATTCCGCTGTATGAGGACGCGCTGGCGGCGGTTCTGCCAAAGGGGCACCCGCTCGCCCGGCAGGAGGTCTGCCGCGTGGCGGAGCTGGCGGCGGAGCCCTTCATTTCCCTGCTGGAATCGTCAAACCACGACGTGCGCCGCGCGTTCCGCGCCACGGGCGTCCGGCCGAACATCCGCTTTGAGACGAAGGACGACTACGCCGTCATCGCCATGGTCCGGCAGGGGCTCGGCGTGAGCATCATGCCGTCGCTTCTGCTGCGCGGCAATACGGAGGGCGTGGAGATCCGCCCCATCGATCCTCCGGCCAGCCGGACGATCGCGCTGGCCATCGCTTCCGAGTCGCCCGGCCCGGCAGCCAGCCGCTTTGCGGAGTTCGCCGCCGACTGGGTGCGCCAAAACACCTGAAATTGCCGAATGTTCACAAATCCTTCGGGATTCGTTCACAGTTCTGACATGATTGACCGGTATACTGTGACCTGTAAGCAAGCCAATCTTTCTTTTCCTCTCTTCTCTTTCTTCTTTCTTTTCTACACCAACGAAAACAGCCTGCCGCATTGTGCGGCAGGCTGTTTTCATTATTTTTGCAGCAGCGTCTCCGCCGCTTCGTGCAGGGCGGCATAGCGCTGCGCGGCTTCCGCGCGGGTCGGTGCAGAGACCTCCAGATAGAGCTTGAGCTTCGGCTCTGTGCCCGAGGGACGGAGCAGGAGCCGGCCGCACGGCAGGCAGAACTCCAGCATGTCCGCTGCCGGAAGACCGTTTAATCCCGGCAGGTAGTCGCGGAGCTTCGTGACCGGGAAACCGGCCAGCTGCTGCGGGCAGGCGCGCAGGCGCTGCAAAAGTGCGCGCATGGCGGCCATGCCTGTCTCGCCGTCCAGCGTGCGGACGACCTGCCCGGTCTGATACCAGCCATACTGCCGGAACAGCTCCTCCAGCACGTCCGGCAGCGTCTTGCCCTGCGCCTTGTAATGGCTTGCCATCTGGCAGATGAGGAGCATGGCGTTGATGCCGTCCTTATCGCGCACGTGCGTACCGGACAGATATCCGCAGCTCTCTTCAAAGCCGAACAGGAAGCGTCCGGCCTGCCCGGTGCGCTCCAGAAGGCCGATCTGCTCGCCGATGTATTTGAAGCCCGTGAGCGTCCGGCGCAGCTCCACGCCATAGTGCGCTGCGATCCGGTCTGCCATCCCGGTGGAGACGACGGTCGTCACGGCGACCGGGCTCTGCGGCATGGTCTGCTGTTCGCTCCGCATTTTGCAGAGAAAATCCAAAAGCAGAATGCCCATTTCGTTGCCGGAGAGCAGGCGGTATTCCCCTTCCCTGTCCCGCACGGCTGCGCCGCAGCGGTCGCTGTCCGGGTCGGTCGCGAGCAGAAGGTCGGCCTGCTGCTCTTTGCAGAGCCGCAGCCCCGCTTCCATCGCCTGCGGAAGCTCCGGATTCGGATACGGGCACGACGGGAACCGGCCGTCCGGCTTCTGCTGCTCCGGAACGACGGTCACGTCCGGGATCGCGAGCTTCTCAAACAGCTTCTGCGCCAGCTCCATGCCGCTGCCGCACAGCGGCGTATACACAAGCTTCAGATTTTCGCACGGCTCCCGCGTCAGGCGCAGCGCCAGAACTGCGTCCAGAAACGCGTCCAGGATGGAATCCGGAATGGCCGTGATCTGCCCGGCTGCGCAGGCCGTCTCATAGCCGCAGCTCTGCACGCCGGTGAAGCAGTCGATGCCTGCGATCTCGCTCTCAATGGTCTGTGCGGCGTCCAGCGTGATCTGGCCGCCGTCCGGGCCGTAGACCTTATAGCCGTTATACTGCGCCGGATTATGGCTGGCCGTGATGCAGATGCCTGCGCCGCAGGAAAGCTGCCGCACCGCCCAGCTGAGCGCCGGCGTCGGCTCCAGCCGCGGATAGAGCCAGACCCGGATGCCGTTCGCCGCCAGCACGCAGGCTGCGGCTTCGGCAAATTCGCGGCCATGCAGGCGGCTGTCATGCGCGACCGCGACGGAAAGGGGCAGCTTCTTTGCCTTCAGATAATTGGCCAGTCCCTGCGTCGCCCGGCGCACAAGATACACGTTCATCCGGTTTGTGCCTGCGCCGAGGATCCCGCGCAGGCCGCCGGTGCCGAAGGAAAGCGCACGCCCGAACGCGTCCTCGATCTCCTCCGGCTGCATTTCGCGCAGCTGCCGGTGAAGCTCCGGATCCCGCACCTCCGCCAGCCAGCGCTGATAGTCCTGTTTCATTGGTTTCTCCCTCCGTTCTGCTCTTCAGTATAGCGCAAGCAGCGCATGATTTCCAGTTTTTTTAAAGGGCAACCGGCCGCAGCGCGGATGCGCTGCGGCCGGTTGGTTCAGAAGGGTCTTCCAAATGAATTGGGATCAGATAATGTTATACTCCTTGAGGAGCTTTTCAATGTCGGTGCCCTTGATCTTGCTGAGCGCTTTGTCGAGGGCTACCTTCTGCACGAGGGAGAGCTTCATGTCGGTGGGCTTTTTGCCGTCGCGGAGCTTGACCGTCGCGTCGAGTAGATCGCGGACGTCATACACGCTGCCCCAGACCTCCGGCACGCCGCGGTCGACGTTCAGGAGCGTGTAGACAGCTTCCATGCCGGTACGCATGGAATATTCCGTCGTGAAGATGGTGTCGCGCGGAGTCTCGGCAAACTGGCCGAGGAAGGCGAAGTTCACTGCGCCGTCGGGCACGACCTTCGGGCGGTCGCCGTAGGCGCGCGGCATGAAGAACGCGTCGATATACGGCATCATGACGGGGACGGTGTTGGCGCTGTTCGTCGCCAGCTCCTCGATCTGATCCTCAGGCACGCCGATGTGGTACAGCCACTCCATGCAGATCTCCTTGCCGGTGCACTCCCGCATGGGCTTTTTGATATAATCGCCGGGCTTGTCGGTGAAGAGGGAGTAGACCCAGACAAGGCAGTGATCCTTGGGCTGCGCGCGGAACTGCGGCTGGCGGTTGATCGTCCAGCTCATGAGCCAGCTGGAATCCTTGACGGTGACGATGCCGCCGGTGACGACGTGGCCGGTGAACGGATCGCGCTTGCAGATGTTTTTGATATACGGGATGATCTTCTGGTCGAGCGTTTCGACGGTCGCGCTCATCCAGTTGGTCTGCTCGGGATCATAGCAGAATTTATCGGGATGGCCGAAGGACGGATCCTGCGCGGCGATCTTGCGCCACATATCCCAGCCGCCGCCGGGCTTGATCTCGGTGTTGTAGGGTGCCGGCTCGTTCTGGCTGCCGCGGGAGGAATTTTCGACGCAGCCGCCGTTGGTGATGAACACAAGATCGTTTTCAGTCAGGTCAATGGCGTCTTCTTTGCCGTCGCGGAGGATATCGATACGCTTGGCGAGCTTATGCGCCGGATCGGAGCAGTCAAATTCCACGTTCACGACCTGCACGCCGTAATGGAACTGCACACCGAAGCCGTCGAGGTACTTGATCATCGGCAGGATCATGGACTCGTACTGATTGTACTTCGTGAAGCGCAGGGCCTTGAAGTCGGGCAGGCCGCCGATATGGTGGATGAAGCGCTGGATATAGAGCTTCATTTCCAGGGCGCTGTGCCAGTTTTCAAAGGCGAACATCGTGCGCCAGTAGAGCCAGAAGTTCGAGTTCAGAACCTCGTCGTCGAAGAAATCGGTGATGCGCTTGTCCTGCAAGTCCTCATTCGGGGTGAAGAAGAGCTTCATGATCTCCATGGCGCCCTTGTCGGAAATGTCGAACTTTCCGTCGGTGTGGGCGTCCTGGCCGCGGTTCACGGTGGCGCGGCAGAGAGAGTAGTTCGGGTCTTCCTTGTTGAGCCAGTAATACTCGTCGAGGACGCTCACGCCCTCGGTCTCGATGGACGGGATGGAGTGGAACAGATCCCACATGACCTCGAAATGGTTGTCCATCTCGCGGCCGCCGCGCATGACGTAGCCGACATTTTCGAACTTATAGCCGTCGCACGCGCCTCCGGGGATGGAGTCCTTCTCAAGGATATGCACCCGCTCGCCCTTCATCTGGCCGTCGCGGACGAGATAGCAGGCCGCCGTCAGAGCGGCAAGGCCGCTGCCGACGATATAGGCCGATTTGTTGTCCACGCCTTCCGGCTTTTTGGGTCTTGCAAACGCTTCATAGTTACCGCTCGAATAATACATGATTCATACCTCCATATAAAGTTTGGAAACAATGCTTTATGTTTCCCTTTCGATGGTATGAGCATACTACAGGTTCAAAAAAGATACCATAAGCAGAAAACGCCCGGTGATAAAGTTCTTATCACCGGGCGCGGCATTGTATAGTTTTTTATCAAACCGGCGGATTTGATGGGGCGTCGAGCCGGAAGCGCTCCAGCGCGGCGGCGATGCTCCCGTGCAGGACGAGATCCAGCCGGTCGATGATCTGCTTCGGCTCGCCCTTCATGTCGTGCTTGATCCAGTCGAGCATCAGGCCGACAAAGGCGTATTTATAGACGTTGGCAATAAACGCCTTGTCCTCCGACCGGACGGACATGCCAGCCGCCTGCTCCTCGACCACGCCTTCAAGCAGATCATAGGTCAGCTTATACAGGTAATTTTCCACCTGCTCGCGGCTGACGGAGTGATAGACGTTCATGATGAACGGCTTATTGGCCAGCACCGCTTCAAAGATCTGCTCAAAGCCCTGCTGCCACGTCTCATACGTCTTTTTCCCGGCCAGCGCCTTGGCCGCGTCCTCCTGACACGACCATTCGACAAGGTCATAGATATCCTTGAAATGATAGTAAAACGTCATGCGGTTGATGCCGCAGTCGTCGGCGATGTCGCTGATGGTGATTTTGCTGAGGGGCTTCTGCAAAAGAAGATTCTTGAGCGACTGCTCCAGCGCGCGCTTGGTGAGTTCGGACATAGCAAGGCTCCTGTCTTGTGTTTTCTCCAGCTTACCCGGTTTCCCCGAAAAAGTCAAGCGAAGGGACTTGACAAGGAAGTGTATTATGCGTATAATACGGTCATAAAGTGTATGACTTAAGTAATACGGTGGTGAGCGGTATGGTATCGTTTGAGACGTTCCGGCCGGTGGACGGGACGCCGGTGTATTTACAGATCATCAATTTTATCAAGCGCGGCGCGATCGCCGGAACGATCCTCGACGGCGAAGAGCTGCCGTCCCGGCGCGTCGTCTCGGCGCTTCTGGGCATCAACCCGAACACAGTGCAGAAGGCCTTTCATCTTCTGGAGGAGGAATCGCTCATGGAATCGCGGACAGGCGCAAAAAGCTGCATGACGCTGCCGCCCGAGACGCTCGCGCGGCTGCGGCGGGAAGTTCTGTCGGACGAGCTGCGCGCCATGGCGCGGACGCTGCGGCAGATGGGCATTTCCCGGGACGAAGCGCTTCGCCTGCTCGGCGAGGCCTGGAAGGAGGAAGAGACATGAAAAAGCACCTTTCTGTTCTGGCGCTGCATCTGCGCGCGATGGTCTGGCGGCTGCCGCTGGTGCTGCTCGGCATGGCCGCGGTGGATACGGCGGGCTATTTCTGGTGTGTGCAGCGGGGCGGCATGACGTTCACGGGCAGCACCGGCGGGTTCTCGCTGCTGCTTCTGCTCGCGTTTGCGGCGGGGATCCTCGGGTGCCAGATGCTGCTTTGCTTCTGCTTCGGCTCCAACAGCCGCTTTGGCTATACGCTGCGGCGGCTGCGGATCTCGGAGCGGCAGGTATTCATCTGGAGCTTTATCTGCGACCTTCTCTGCTTTCTGATCGTCTGGTGCGTGCAGATCATCTGCGCAGCGGGACTGATGCTTCTGTACCAGCGCAGCGCGGGATACACCAGCGGGGCGCAGGGCGTTTTCGTCGATTTTTACCGGAACAGTACGCTGCACGGCCTTCTGCCGCTCGCGGACGGCTTTGTGTTGGGGCGGAACATCGCATTCCTTCTCCTGCTCGCCGTCTCGACCGCGTATTTGCAGCAGCGGCAGCACCGGAAGGTGAAGCGGTTCCCGTTCTGGTGCATCGCGCCCGCGCCGGGCGTGGTGCGTCTTCTGCCGGTCGATTACAGCAACAGCAGCAGCGGCGGGGTCGTCGGCGCGGTCGCGGCGCTGTTCTTCACGGGGATCTTTGTCTTGCTGGCGCTCTCGCAGGCGCACGACGGAACGGAGGGACTGACAGATGAACTGGACTAAGCGGCTCTCCCGCTGCGTGCCGCCCGGCACCGATCTGCGCGCAATGGCCATCAGCTATGGTCTTTGCATGCTGGTCTTTCTCGTATTCTGGGGCGCGAGTTATTTTATCGCCTGCGGCCGGGCGGTGCAGGAGCTCTATGAGCTGCGCTACGGCGTGAAGACTCTGCGAGACGACGCCGTGATGCCGACGCTCAACGCGCTCATCCGGCACCGGCTCGCGGGCTTCTGGGTCTATGCGCTCGTCTGCGGCTACAATGTGTGGGCAAACTACGCATCCTTTTCGCAGCAGACCAAGAGTATTTATGTCATGAAGCGCCTGAGAAGCAGTCGCGAGCTGCACCGGCGCTGCCTGACGATGCCTGCGGCTGCGCTTGCGGCGGGGCTGCTTGTATGCGCAGTTTTACTGCTTCTTTTCGTGCTGGTCTACCGGCACAGCGTTCCGGCGCGCTGCATGCCGCCGGAGGAAATCTTGAATGTCTGGGGGGCGTTTTTCTGATGCTGGAAGTGAAAAATCTCTGCAAGCACTATGGGCGCAAGCAGGCGCTGCAAAACGTGAGTCTGTCCGTCGGGCCGGGCGAGATCATCGGCCTGTTCGGCGAAAACGGCGCGGGCAAGACGACGCTGATGAAGTGCATGCTGCAATTTCTGTCCTACGACAGCGGCAGCGTCACGCTGGACGGCGCGCCGATCACACGCAAAAATATCGGCAGGTTTTCTTTTGCCACCTGCGAGCACAGCTTCTTCCCTGCCCTCACTGCGCAGGCGCACCGGGAGTTTTATGAGGAGCATTTCCCGACGTTTCTGCACAAGCGGTTTGACGGGCTCATGACGTTCTTTGATCTGCCGATGGACAAGCCCATCCGCAGCTTCTCCACGGGCCAGAAGAACCAGTTCGAGGTCATCATGGCGCTGTCGCAGGGCGCGGACTATATTTTGATGGATGAGCCGTTCGCGGGCAACGACGTATTTAACCGCGAGGATTTTTACAAAGTCCTGCTCGGCATTCTCGAGCCGCATGAGACGCTGATCCTGTCCACGCACCTCATTGAGGAGGTCACGGGGTTCATTGGACGCGCCGTGCTGCTGCACGCGGGCAGCGTCGCCGGCGATGTGCAGACCGCCGCGCTGGATGAACAGGGAAAATCGCTCATGGACTATGTGAAGGAGACCTACAGCTACCGCGCCGACCGCGTCTGCAAAGCGCTTGCCGATCTGACCGGCGGGGAGGACGATCATGCGTAAGGCGCTCGTTTTCTTTCTCATACTGGCGCTGGTGTGCGGCTGCGGGGTGGTATTGGCCGCGCGGGCTATCACTGCACCGCGCGCGGACGTGAGCTTCCGGGAAGAGATCGTCTCCGGCAATCCGGCGGCCGCCGCCGGGCTGGAAGCAGTGTATGACGTGCGGATGAAGGATCACCTCATCTGGGACAGCACGCTCCGCTTCTCCGGCGAAAACTATACGTATGACACCGCGTTCCGCTATGTCCCCCGCGGCGAAGAAACCGACCCGCAGCCGACCTACAACGGTGTCATCATCGATCTCATCCGCGACGCCTGGACATCCGGCAGAGACATGGACTTCAATCCGTATGGCTACGGTGCCGCGTTCCGGCAGCTGCTGGATAACACAACGCCCGGCAGCACCGGGACAATGGTCATCCGCGTCGCGGATTATTACGAGGAATACCCGCTCCGCTTTACCGTCGATCTGCCGGATATCACCTTCAGCGGCATGGACAACGCGGACGAGGAGGCGCGCTATCCGGAGCCGATGGCACGCACATGTCAGGCGCTGCGGGCGTTTTTCCGCATCCCGACCCTGCCGGACGAGTACCTGGAGCTGCATGTCGACAAAAACGTGGACGGAACGTGCAGCTCGCGCGGACTCAGCTCCGTGGAGAAGGGCGACGCGTTCTGGCTGAACGCCGAATCCGTCCTGACGGAGGACGGCTGCTATTTCTGGTTCTCCAACCGCACGCAGAACGGCAAGACCGTGGATACCAGCCGTATCCCCGGCGGCTACGGCGTGTATCTGCTGCCGCTCGCCGAAAGCGTCTGGTCTGACTGGTACGAGGGCATGCTCCCGGATCCGGACGGGCTGCGCGTGTTTTACCCGGTCGACCCTGCGGCGGAGATCCTGCACGCAGGTCTCAGCAAGGATGAGACGCGGCTGCTTCTGTATACGCGGGAGGCCGGCAAGTACGTGCTGCGCGTGATCGCGCTGTCCTCCGGCGAGCTTCTGCAGGAGCTGACGATCGCAGAGCGCGGCAAGGACGAGGAATGGCTCGGCGTATTTGAGCAGCCGGACTTTATCTGCCTGCGGCAGTCTGACACCAGCCTGTTCGTACTGACGGAGCAGGCGGACGGGCAGTATCAGATCGCACTCCAGTGCCCGCTCGCCGGGGCTGACGATCTCTGGTTCGGCACCAGCAGCAGCGATGCCATGGCCTTCGATGGCACGCGGCTGGCCATCGCCGGGCCCAACACGCGCTACGCGGCCTATGACGGCAGCACCGTCTATAAGCAGCTATCCGACTGCGCGGAGGTCACGCTGTATCCGAACGAAGACCTCTATTCCTATGACAGCTGCGGGCTGTTCCTGCTTGTGTTCGACGCGTCCGGGCTTACCTACCGCGGCGTCTATTACAGCAGTCTGGAGGATACGCTGGAAGATCCAAGAAACCGCTCCTACAACCAGACGATCCTCCCGCACGAATTGCAGCTCCGCTGGAGCTAAGGCATAAAACCAGCCACCGAACCGATCGGTTCGGTGGCGTTCTGTTCGTGAAGCCATTCCCGCGGCGCTCAATTCTGCCGGAAGGACTGCGGCTGGGTCTGCAAGGGATAGCGGATGAGGTCGCTGCCGTCCAGCTCCTCATGGCGGAGGAAGACCACATGCAGGGCGGGATTGTCATAGGTCGTGTAATAATAGTCTCCCCTGTCGGCGTTCCAGCAGGCGGTATAGATGGTCTTTTCATAAACGCCGGGCGAAAGCTCGCAGCAGCCGGCGGGCTGCGCGACCGTGGAGAGGATGTGGAACAGCTGCGCGACGCACTGCGCGTCGCTTCCGCCGCGGACGCTGTTCATCCGTGCAAAGGCAGCGCGCACAAACCGCGACTGCGACGACCAGTCACCCGGCAAGCCGACCGCACCCATGCCGCGGCTGTCCGCCCGCAGCGGGAGCGCCAATGAGAATCGGTTCTCCGGCGGCTTCGCAGACAGCTGCATATACCGGCTCAGGCCCGGCAGCTGCCGGTCAAAGGGCGGATTGTTGGTCAGAACGCCCACGGGATTCTCATACAGGCGCAGGCCGTCCGCCAGCGGCTCAATGACCAGCGCGCCGGTGCGGTCGGCCAGCAGCCAGTGAAGCTCCGCGGCGGGATACTGCCCGAAGGGTTCGCCGGTCACGTTGACCGTCTGCAAGAACGCGCGCGCCTGCGCGAGCGTCGCGCACTGCCGCAGGACGCGAAGCAGCAGCGCGTACTGCGGAACATTGCACCTGCCCTCCTCCGGCTGCCGGTACCGGGCATTCCCCACGAAGTTCAGCCCCGCCATGCCAAGTCCCTTTTCGTTCACCGCATCATAATACAACGGGAATCCTTCCGCCACATGCGCCATGCCGATGAGTGCATAAGCGCCGGGCAGCGGGAATTTCCGCGGCGTGATCACCACTTCTTCTCCAAACGAACAGTCATAATCCAGCGTGCGGCCCATGTAAAATTCCGCCGCCTGATACGTCACAGCAGTACACATCGCAAGCACCTCCAAAAAATCAGAATTATTTTTCCCGGAACCGCTTGACAAATGCGCGCTTCAGCGCTATACTCTGTCACAAGTTAAACCGTTGATGCAGACGAGTAAGCAAGCAGGACTTTTCCCAGAGAGCTGCCGGGTGGTGCGAGGGCAGCAAAAGGACGTTTGCCGAATGGACTGCGGAGGGCAGATCGAACACGAAAGCAAGTAGATCCTGACGGAATCCCACCGTTACCGGGGAAGACGCGTAGTGGCGCGTCATGAGCGGACAAGCAATTGTCAATTTGGGTGGCACCGCAGAAGTTTTTCAGACTTTTGTCCCAAGAGATCAAACCGACGACCGGTTTTCTCTGTGGACGAAGGTCTTTTTTGTTGCCCTTCTCCCGGAGAGACCAACATGCGAAAGGAGAAGCACCATGAAAACCGAAACCATTCCTTACAAGATCTATCTGTCTGAGTCTGAGATGCCCCAGAATTGGTACAATGTCCGCGCGGACATGAAAACGAAGCCCGCGCCCCTCGTCAACCCCGGCACCGGCAAGCCCATGGGCTTCGACGATCTGCGCCCGGTGTTCTGCGACGAGCTGATCGAGCAGGAGCTG
This sequence comes from uncultured Oscillospiraceae bacterium, assembly GCA_934655875.1. Taxonomy (GTDB): domain Bacteria; phylum Bacillota; class Clostridia; order Oscillospirales; family Oscillospiraceae; genus CAG-170. Next base: position 19,206 of record CAKUHB010000023.1, on the reverse strand, counting down.
GACAACGACACCGCGTATATCCCCATCCCGGAGGAGATCCGTAATTTCTACAAGATGTACCGCCCGTCGCCGCTCGTGCGCGCCTATTGTCTCGAGGAAAAGCTCGGCACACCGGCAAAAATTTATTATAAATTCGAGGGCAACAACACCTCCGGCAGCCACAAGCTGAACTCCGCCATCGCGCAGGCGTACTACGCCAAGAAGCAGGGCCTGAAGGGCGTCACGACCGAGACCGGCGCCGGCCAGTGGGGCACCGCCCTTTCCATGGCGTGCGCGTATCTGGGGCTTGACCTGAAGGTCTTCATGGTCAAGTGCTCGTATGAGCAGAAGCCGTTCCGGCGCGAGGTCATGCGCACCTACGGCGCGAGCGTCACGCCCAGCCCGTCGAACACCACAAACGTCGGCCGCGCCATTCTGGCCAAGGATCCCGATACGACCGGCTCGCTCGGCTGCGCCATCAGCGAAGCCGTCGAAGTCGCAACCTCGACGCCCGGCTACCGGTATGTGCTCGGCAGCGTCCTCAATCAGGTGCTGCTCCACCAGTCGGTCATCGGCCTTGAGACGAAGATCGCCCTCGATAAATACGGCGTCACGCCCGATATCATCATCGGCTGCGCCGGCGGCGGCTCGAACCTCGGCGGCCTCATTTCCCCGTTCATGGGCGAAAAGCTGCGCGGCGAAAAGGATTACCGCATCATCGCGGTCGAGCCTGCCTCCTGCCCCAGCTTCACGCGCGGCGTATTCGCGTATGACTTCTGCGACACCGGCATGGTCTGCCCGCTGGCAAAGATGTACACGCTCGGCAGCGGCTTTATCCCGTCGGCCAACCACGCAGGCGGCCTGCGCTACCACGGCATGAGCCCGATTCTGTCCCAGCTGTACCACGACGGGCTGATGGAAGCGCGCAGCGTCGAGCAGACGAGCGTGTTTGAAGCGGCAGAGTATTTCGCCCGCACCGAGGGCATTCTCCCCGCGCCGGAGTCCAGCCACGCCATCCGCGCCGCGATCGACGAAGCGCTCAAGTGCAAGCAGACCGGCGAGGAGAAGACCATCGTCTTCGGTCTGACCGGCACGGGCTATTTCGATCTTGTCGCCTATCAGAAGTTCAACGACCACGAAATGACCGACGTCATCCCGACCGACGAGCAGCTGTCCGCGAGCATCGCAAAGCTGCCGAAGGTGGAGGGCTGAAAAAATTGCATTTCCCCTGTTGACATTTGTCCATCAAGTGCGTATAATAACGCCGTCAACTGAATACAGGAAATCCGTTGATCGTCTTCAGAACGCCCGCGCGGACTGAAGACAGAAGGAATCTCTGGAGAACTCATTAAATTGAGTGCCGAAGGTGCAAGGCGCAAGCCGAATCTCTCAGGCAAAAGGACAGAGCCGCAGCTGCAAGATTTGTAACACGGCATTTTGGCATTTTAATGAGCAGACCGGAGACGGCCTGCTCATTTTTTATTGTTTTAAAAGGTAAGGAGACACATCACCATGGCAAACGTACTCGAACCCAGCATGAACTACCTGCGGCAGCAGGATCCGGAAATCGCCGCCTGCATTGAAAATGAATTTCACCGGCAGAAGCAGAACATCGAGCTGATCGCGTCGGAGAACATCGCATCCCCCGCCGTCATTCTCGCGATGGGCACGGTTCTGACGAACAAATATGCCGAAGGCTACCCCGGCAAGCGCTATTACGGCGGCTGCGATTATGTGGATGTGCTGGAGACGATTGCGATCGAGCGCGCCAAAACGCTCTTCGGCGCCGCCTATGCCAACGTGCAGCCGCACTCCGGCGCGCAGGCCAATCTGGAGGTCTACGCCGCGCTTTTGCAGCCGGGCGACACGCTCATGGGCATGGATCTTGCCAGCGGCGGCCATCTGACGCACGGCGCACGGGTCAATCTGTCCGGCAAATATTATCACAGCGTCAGCTATGGCGTCGACCCGGAAACCGGCCGCATCGACTATGATCAGGTCGAGGACATGGTTCGCCGGTACCGCCCGAAGCTGCTTGTGGCCGGTGCGTCCGCCTACCCCAGAGCGATCGATTTCAAGGCGTTCGCTGATATTGCACACCGCAATGGGGCGCTTCTGATGGTCGACATGGCGCACATTGCCGGTCTTGTCGCGGGCGGCCAGCACATGAGCCCTGTCCCCTATGCCGACGTTGTCACAACCACCACGCACAAGACGCTGCGCGGCCCGCGCGGCGGCATGATCCTCTCACGCGATGAGGAATTTGCGAAGAAGCTCAACAGCGCCGTCTTCCCCGGCACGCAGGGCGGCCCGCTGATGCACGTGATCGCGGGCAAGGCCGTCTGCCTGCGCGAAGCGGCGCAGCCGAAGTTCAAGGTCTATGCCGAGAACGTGGTCAAGAACGCAAAGGCGCTGGCATCCGCCCTTCTGGAACGCGGATTTGACCTTGTCACCGGCGGCACGGATAATCACCTGATGCTGGCCGATCTGCGGAAGAAGAACATCACCGGCAAGGAGCTGCAAATCAAGCTCGACGAGGTGCACATCACCGTCAATAAGAACGCCATCCCGAACGACCCGCAGAAGCCCGGCGTCACGAGCGGCGTGCGCATCGGCACCCCGGCCTGCACCACGCGCGGCTTCACCGAGGAGGACATGCCCATCGTGGCCGACTGCATCGACAAGATCGCAACGGACTATGAAGCCAACCGCGAAGCCGTCCTCGAAGCCGTCGCCGCTCTCGTCGCAAAGCACCCGATCTACGAATAAACGTAAAAGCGCGCCTGCCGCAGGAAGCTGCGGCAGGCGCGTTTGTTATGGTGTGTTTAGTTGAAGCTTCCGAGCTGTTTGCCGGAGAGGACGTGGAAATGGATGTGGTGCACGGTCTGGCCGGCCAGCTCGCCGACATTGGTGACCACGCGGTAGCCGTCCGCGAAGCCCATTTCCCTGGCGAGCTTCGCGATGACGCTGTAAATGTGGCCGATGACGGCTTCGTTTTCCGTCGTTACCTCTGCCGCGGACGCAAAATGCTGCTTCGGGATGACGAGGAAATGCATGGGAGCGAGCGGATTGATGTCCTTGAATGCATAGCAGAGGTCGTCCTCATAGACCTTCGCGGACGGGATCTCACCGGCAATGATCTTGCAGAACAGGCAATCAGACATGATCGTATCCTCCTTTTTTAGTCCTTGACGTTGGCCGCGACGTAATCGTCCACAGCCGCCAGCGCGTCGTCGACCTTTAGGGCGTTCGTGCCGCCGCCCATGGCGGAATCCGGCTTGCCGCCGCCCTTGCCGCCGACGATCGGCGCAATGGTCCTGATGATATCGCCGGCCTTGATGCCGCGGGCGATGGCGTTCTTGCCGCAGACGGCAAGCAGCGTAACCTTTTCGCCGTTGACAGCGCCGAGCGCCGCGACGGTGTTCGGGTTCTTGTCACGCAGGAAGTCGCCCAGCTTGCGCAGGTCGTTTGCTTCCGTGTTTTCGCGGCAGGCCGTGACGACCTTGAGACCGCTGACATCCTTGGCCGCGAACATCAGGCTGTCGACGTCGCCGGCGAACAGCTTGTCCTTCATCTTTTCGATGGTCTGGTGCAGCTCGCGGATCTCGTTCATGCTGCTCTGCGCCTTGTTGATGAGCTCGCCCGGCGTGGTCTTGAGCATTTCCGCCGCTCTGAGCAGACGCATGTTCATCTCGTCGACGAGATTCAGAAACGCTTCGCCGGTCACGGCTTCAATGCGGCGCACGCCGGAAGCGACGGACGATTCACTCGTAATGCGGAACGGGCCGACCTTGGCCGTGTTATCGACATGCGTGCCGCCGCAGAGCTCGATGGACTTGCCGCCCATGTTGACCACGCGGACAACGTCGCCGTACTTTTCGCCGAACAGGGCGATCGCGCCGAGCTTCTTCGCTTCGTCGATCGGCATTTCCTTTGTCTCGACAGGCATGCCGTCCAGCACCAGCTCGCTGACAAGACGGCTGATCTTTACCAGCTCGTCGGCGGTGACGGCGGAGAAGTGCGTGAAGTCGTACCGCAGGCGATCCGGCTCGACAAGAGAACCTGCCTGATGGGCATGGTCGCCCAGAACGGTGCGCAGGGCGTAGTCCAGCAGGTGCGTGGCCGAGTGCGCACGCATGATGGCCTTGCGGCGGACGGTATCGATGGCAGCCGTCACGGTATCGCCGACAGCCAGCGAGCCGGCGGTCAGCTTGCCGTAATGCATGAACTTGCCGCCCTTGTTCTTCTGAACATCCGTGACGGTAAATTCAGCGGTTTCGGTATGAATAACGCCGTGATCGGCGACCTGGCCGCCCATTTCCGCGTAGAACGGCGTCTGATTGAGCACCAGAATGGCGTCCGTACCGGCCGTGATCGCGCCTTGCAGATCCTCGTCCGCGACGATGGCGACGATCTTGCCCTCGGCTTCCGTATTGGTATAGCCGATGAACTTCGTGGCCGGGATCTCCTTGCCAAATTCCACACCGGCCCAGCCGAGATCGCCGAGCGCCTTCCGCGCTTCTCTTGCGCGGACCTTCTGCTCCTGCATGAGCTGCTTGAAGGCATCCTCGTCGACCTGCATGCCCTCTTCGGCGACCATCTCGTTGGTCAGGTCGATCGGGAAGCCGTAGGTGTCGTAGAGCTTAAAGGCATCGGCGCCGGAGAAGGTCTTTTCGCCCTTTTCCTTGTGGCTTTGCAGCATCTCGGAGAAGATCTTCATGCCGCCGTCGATGGTCTTGGCGAAGTTCTCTTCCTCGGTGCGGATAACGCGGGTGATATAGGACTGCTTCTCGCGCAGCTCGGGATACTGGCACTCGTTTTCATGGATGACGGTATCGACGACCTGATAGAGGAACGGCTCATTGACGCCCAGCAGCTTGCCATGGCGCGCCGCACGGCGCAGAAGCCGGCGCAGGACATAGCCGCGGCCCTCGTTGGAGGGCAGAATGCCGTCGCAGATCATGAAGGTCGACGAGCGGATATGGTCGGTGATGACGCGGAGCGACACGTCGGTCTTCTGAGATTCCTCATAGTGCGCGCCGGTGATCTCCGAGACCTTATTTGTGATGTTCATGACGGTGTCGACATCGAAGAGGGACGAGACGTTCTGGCACACGCAGGCAAGACGCTCCAGACCCATGCCGGTGTCGATGTTCTTCTGCTTGAGCTCGGTGTAGTTGCCGTGGCCGTCGTTATTGAACTGGGAGAAGACAATGTTCCAGACCTCGACATAGCGGTCGCAGTCGCAGCCGACGGTGCAGCCGGGCTTGCCGCAGCCGTACTGCTCGCCGCGGTCGTAATAGATCTCGGAGCAGGGGCCGCACGGGCCGGAGCCATGCTCCCAGAAGTTGTCCTCCTTGCCGAAGCGGAAGATACGGTTTTCGGGAATGCCGATCACGTCGCGCCAGATGGCGAACGCTTCGTCGTCGGCGGGCGTCGTCTCATTGCCGGCAAAGACGGACGGATACAGACGATCCGGCTCCAGACCGACCCACTCGGGACTGGTCAGGAACTCCCACGCCCAGGGAATGGCTTCCTTCTTGAAGTAATCGCCGAAGGAGAAGTTGCCCAGCATCTCAAAATATGTGCCGTGGCGGGCCGTATGGCCAACGTTTTCGATGTCGCCGGTGCGGATGCACTTCTGACAGGTGGTGACGCGGTGGCGCGGCGGCTCCTCTTCGCCGGTGAACCACGGCTTCATGGGGGTCATGCCTGCGTTGATGAGCAGGATGGATTTGTCGTTCTGCGGAACGAGCGAAAAGCTCGGCAGACGGAGATGGCCCTTCGTTTCGAAGAACTTCAGGTACATCTCACGCAGCTCGTTGAGGCCGTAAGGCTTGTGTGCCATGATGAAATACTCCTTCTATATACATTAAAATTAAACGATATACGCTGCCGGAGGCGGCCTCCGGCGGCCCTGTCTTTTCTCTCGCAAGAGAAAAGACAGGGGAGAAAAGAGTGCTGGGGGACGCGGGGCCTGTGCCGCAGTGCGGTTCAGACAGGAAACGAATTTGAAAGCTTCTTCATTCGCATTTGGTCACAATACGGGCATTTGGGTACGCGCCGCCCGTTAGGATAGTGTCAGATTTGTTGGCTGTTGCCTTTGAATCATTGCAGTCAATAGAAACTGCCGTCAAAATATGCTGTTTTGTACGTATTCGCACTGGTCTAAAGAACGGCTTCTTGAGGGCGCAGCTCCATCAAATTTCGCGGGAAAGATCCAAGAAAACCGAAGCGGTTTTCTTGGTCGGTTCAAGGGGGTTCGGGGGGAAATCGAAATCCCCCCGATCTCGTTTTCTTTTTGCCACTTTTTCTTTTGGAGAAGCAAAAGAAAAAGTGGGTCGGCAGTCGCAAATTTGTAGAAGTGTATCAGCCTTCTGCCCAGCGTCGTAAATAGAAAATACAAAACCCCGCCCCTTGTACAGGGGCGAGGTCACTCGCGGTACCACCCTGATTGTGCCTTCGCACATCTCGGCGCTTCTGTATCGGGAAGCACCCGCCGCATTTTCATACGGCCGCTCCAAACTGGCTGCGGACTGGCTGGCTGAAGGGCTCCCACCGTCCCCTTCTCTCTGAAAGCCGCACCGGAACGCTCGGTTTTTCACTGCGGTCACTCAATATCGGAGTTATTTTACCACATTCGCCGCATTTGTCAATACGGAACTTTATCCATAGACCCACGCGTTCGGCAGCGGGCGGCCGCCGGTGTAGCGCAGGGGGCTGGACGATGACTGCGTGATATATTCGCCGTCGTACCATAAGATCGCGCTCGAGCCGCCGTCCATGTTGAGGGCGTTCCGGCAGCCGTAGGCAAGCAGGATGTCCGCGCAGGTGTTGACGCTCGTGCCGCGGATGCCGTCCTCCGGGTACCGGCCCTCGATGACAAGCATGTAAATCCCCTGATCCCCCGTACCGAAGCACGCGCGCGGCTGCTCGCCCGTCCAGGATTGATTCTCGATTTTTTCTCCGTCCTTGATAATGGCTGGCGTGAACTCCGCCGCGCTGTACGTCCCCTCGCCGACTGGGTCGGACGCGGGAACGATGCAGCAGTCAAGGCCGTTTTCACTCAGTTCGATGCGCTGATACGCTTCGCCCGAGAAGTGTTCGCCATGTCCCTCGCCGTTCGACATGCACCAGCCTGCAAGCTGACCGCCGTTGCCCATGCCCTCGGGATCGAGAAAGCCGTTGGCGTTCATGGCAAGGATCCCGCCGTGGTCGGATGCGATACTCCCAGCCAGCTCCCCTTCCGCGCCGTAATTTGCGGCCATTTCCAGCCGCAGCAGCTCCGGATAGTGGCAGATGGCCAGCACGCCGCGATAGCCGTCACCCGCTATACGCACGAGCAGAATGCCGTATTCCACGTCGATGGCCAGCACCTGATCGCCCTGCCGGGTCTCGATGCTCGTGCCTGCGTCGTCGAAGCCTGCTTCGTTGATGCGGAGCTTCTCCCAGCCGTTCTCCAGCGTCTCAGGATGCTCGTCCAGATAGCGCTGGAACGACGCATAATCGAGCATTGGGAACGTCATCTGGAAGCTCGCCTCCGGGTCGTTCTCAACGGGCTGCGGTGCTTCCGCGTCGGGCGCAGGCTCCGGCTCCGCCGGTTCCTGCACGGTGGGCTGTGGTGCGGGTTCCGGCTCCTGCTGCGCAGGCGCGCCGGTGAAGGTGCAGGCCGCAAGGGCAAGGGACAGGAGCAGGACGAAAATGAGGGTATATACCGCCATTTTCGGCTTTTTTGCGATGAGCCGGATGCGTTCCGTCAGGCTCTTTTTGCCCAGCTGCATCGTTGTCGCGCCGGACAGGAGCTGTCCGCGCGCGGGTTCCGGGCGGATCAGGCCGAGAAGCGCCCGACCATAGGCCGCGCGGCTCTGGCCGTCCAGCCCGCGCAGCACGCGCGCGTCACAGGCCAGCTCGCAGTCCCGCCGGGACAGCAGCGCTGCCAGCCACACGAACGGATCAAACCAGTACAGGCACAGGCAGCCAAGGCGGAGAAGGCTCCAGAACGGGTCTCCGGCGCGGAAGTGCGACAGCTCGTGCCGGAGGACGAAGCGGCAGACTTCAGGATCCGCCGCAGCTTCGGGCGTGAGATAAATTTCCGGCCGGAATAGGCCAACAAGGCACGGCGACGGCAGCCCGGCGGCGAGCCAGACCGGAAGCGGACTTTCCGGGCAGGAAACCGCCTGCCGCGCGCGTCTCAGCTTCCGGAGAAAAACAACGTTCTGCACCAGCATTACAGCTGCAAGCACCGCAGCACCTGCCAGCCAGATCGTTTTTACAATCGTTTTGCTTGGGAGCTGCGCCTTTTCCTGCTGCACCGCGGGTTCCGCAGCCGCAGTCTGCGCGAGCACTGCTTTCTCTGCTTTTGCCGGCGCGCGGCGGTCGGACGGCGCAGTCAGCTGCTGCACGGCAGCAGGCACGTCCGGGATGGCATTCATCACGCTCACCGGACTTTTGACGAGCGTTCCCGGCAGCAGGAGCCGAAGCGCGGCGAGCAGCCACAGGGCATACTGCAATCTCGGGCTGATCCTGCCGCGCAGCAGAAACCGCAGCGCGGCAAGCGCGAGAATGAGCACGGTGGATGAAACAAGGATTTCCGTCATGCCGACTCTCCCCTTTCCTATTCGCCGCGGCCCGCAGCTTTGTCCAGAATGGCGTACAGCTCGTCCAGCTCGTCCTTTCCGATTTTGCCGTGATCGGCGAAGTTGCTGACAAGCAGGCCAAGCCTGCCGCCGAACGCGCGGGAGAGCAGCTGCTCCGTCTCCTCAAAGCCCGCTTCCGCGCGGGTGACGTTCGGGTAATACTGCCGGGGCTTGCCCTCGTAGCGCAGAAGACCCTTTTCGGTCATGCGCGCGGCCATGGTCTTGCTGGTGCTGGCCGACCATCCGGCGCGCTGCTTCAGATCCTCGACCAGCTGCATGAGCGTCTGCGGCTGTCTGTCCCACAGGCTTTGCAGGACAATCCATTCGCTCTGGCATAGCTGCATGGTGCATCCCTCCATAGTTTACTTTTGTAGACTTATTATAGCGTACAGGACTACATCTGTCAACCTGCCCGGATAAAAAATCTCTTCCCCGGATGGGGAAGAGACCTGCTTTTATTTCACGCCCTTCATCGTCAGGCTGATGCGGCCGCGCTTCTGGTCGACGTCGAGGACGGCGACCTTGACCACGTCGCCGACAGAGACGACCTCGGACGGGTGTTTGATGAATTTGCTGCTGACCTGCGAGATATGCACAAGGCCGTCCTGATGGACGCCGATGTCCACAAAGACGCCGAAATCAATGACGTTGCGCACCGTCCCGCTCAGCACCATGCCGGGCTTCAGATCCTTGAGCTCCAGCACGTCTGTGCGGAGGATCGGCGCGGGCAGCTCGTCGCGCGGGTCGCGGCCGGGCTTGACCAGCTCTTTGACAATATCCTGCAAAGTCGGCACGCCGACGCCGCAGGCAGCGGCTGCCTTTTCCGGGCCATAGACGCGCAGCTTGTCAGGAAGCGACGCCATTTCAGGCTTTCCGGCGTTTTTCAGATCGACGTCCAGCAGCTCTGCGAGCTTCTTCGCCGCGTCATAGCTCTCCGGGTGCACGCCCGTGCGGTCAAGCACCTGCTTGCTCTCCGGCACGCGCAAAAAGCCTGCGCACTGCTCAAATGCCTTGGGGCCAAGCTTCGGAACCTTTTTGATCTGCGCACGGGAGGTGAACGCGCCGTTTTCCTCGCGGTAGGCGACGATGTTCTTTGCCGTCGTCGCGTTGAGACCTGCGACCTGCTTCAGAAGCGGCGCGGACGCCGTATTGAGGTCGACGCCCACGGCGTTGACGCACGCTTCAACCACACCGCCGAGTGCGGCGTCCAGCTCCTTCTCGGGCATGTCGTGCTGATACTGGCCGACGCCGATGGCCTTCGGGTCGATCTTGACCAGCTCCGCCAGCGGATCCTGCAAGCGCCGCGCGATGGACACCGCGGAGCGGAGATTCACGTCGTACTGCGGGAACTCCTCCGCCGCGAGCTTCGACGCGGAATAGACCGAAGCGCCTGCTTCGTTGACGATCATATACGACACGCCGCCGCCAAGCTTGTGGATCATTTCGACCGCCATGGCCTCCGTTTCGCGCGAAGCGGTGCCGTTGCCGATGGCAAGATGGCGCACATTGTCCTTGCGGATGAGCTGCGAGAGCTTGGAAATGGCGTCCTGCTTCTGCTTTTCGCCGAACGTCGGATAGACGACGGTCGTATCGAGCACCTTGCCGGTCTCGTCGACGACGGCGACCTTGCAGCCGTGGCTGTAGCCGGGGTCGAGTCCCATCGTGACCGCGCCCTTGACCGGCGGCTGCATGAGAAGCGGGCGGAGGTTGAGGGCGAAGTTATGGATGGCCTGCTCGTTCGCCATGTCGGTCAGCGCCGCGCGCAGCTCGCGCTCCATGCTCGGCTCCAGCAGGCGGTCATAGCTGTCATCGCAGACGGCCTTCATAAACTCCATCGCGGGGCTGCCCGGCACGACTACGCCGCGCCGGATGCATTGCAGCGCTTCATCCCGATCCACAGAAAGTGCTACCTTCAGCGCGCTCTCGCGCTCGCCGCGGTTGAGCGCCAGGATCTGATGGCTCTGCAAGCGGCTGACAGGCTGGGAAAATTCGAAATACTGCCGGTAGACGGCGGTCTTTTCGTCCTCCTCCTTGGCCGCGCAGGACGACGCCGTGCCGCGGCGCTGCATGAGCGCGCGCAGGCTCTTGCGGATCTCCGCGTCGTCGGAAATGCGCTCGGCCAGAATGTCGGACGCACCGGCGAGCGCGTCTTCGATCGTCTCCACGCCCTTGGATGCGTCGAGATATGCCTGCGCCAGCTCCTCCGGCGCGGGCATGCGCTGCTTCTGGGCAAAAATAGTGTTGGCCAGCGGCTCCAGCCCCTTTTCCTTTGCGATCGTCGCGCGGGTGCGGCGCTTGGGCTTATAGGGCCGGTAAAGATCCTCGACCTCGGCCAGCGTGGCCGCTTCGTCGATGGCCGCTTCCAGCTCGGCGGTCAGCTTCTCCTGCGCGGCAATGGACGCCTTGACCTCCTCGCGGCGCTGGGCGAGATTGCGCAGATACTGCAATCTGGTCTCCAGCGTGCGGAGCGTCGTATCGTCCATGGCGCCGTGCTGTTCCTTGCGGTAACGGGCGATGAACGGGATGGTATTGCCCTCGTCCAGGAGGGCAATGACATTTTCAACATATTCCTGCCTGCAATTCAATTCCTTTGCAAGAAGTTCCGATATTGTCTGCATGAGGTTCTCCTTTTCAAAAACTTTTTGTATTGTATCACAAATCATGCTACAATACAAAAAAACTTCTTTCGGAGGAATCTGCCATGCCGATCCGCGCACTGCTCATGGACATTGACGATACGCTCTTTGACTTCCACACCAGCTCCCGCGAAGCGCTTGCGATCGCGTTCGCCGAACACAAGCTTCCGTTTACCGACGCCCTGCTTGCCCGGTATGAGACGATCGACACCGGCCTCTGGCAGCGGTTCGAGCAGGGCGGGATCGAAAAGGAAGCGCTCTATACCGAGCGCTTCCGGTTGCTGTTTGCGGAATTTGGGCTTTCTGCCGACCCCGGCTCGATGAACCGCGCGTATTTCCGCGAGCTTGGCTGCCGCCGCAATTTCATGCCGCACTGCGAGCAGGCGCTGCGGCTGCTGCACGCAAAGTACCGCATTTTCATCGTCACGAACGGCAACACCGACATCCAGAACCGCCGCATTGCCGCCAGCGGCATGGCGCAGTATTTTGACCGCGTGTTCATCTCGGAGCAGATGGGCTGCAAAAAGCCGGACAGGCTCTTTTATGACAAGGTCTTCGCCGAGATTGGCGAGGACTACCGCACCTGCTCTATCATGATCGGCGACAGTCTCTCCAGCGACATGCAGGGCGGCCGCAACGCGGGCATCCCGACCTGCCTGTACGGAAGCCGCGACGCATCCGATGCGCGCTGCGACTACGCCGTAGAGGATCTTCTGGAGCTTCCGGCACTGCTGGCTTCTCTGTAACAAAACACAGGGCGTACACCGCTGAGGCAGTGTACGCCCTGTCGCTTTTTCAGGTCACAGAATATTGGTATAGCCCATCAGCAGTTCGTCCGCTCTGGCCGCCGCCTGCTTACCGCTGGCGATGGCAAGCACGACCAGCGACGCCCCGGACGCCATATCTCCGGCCTGCAGGACGTGGACGCCGGTCTGCCGGACAGCCTCGCAGGCCTGCAGCGCCTGCGTCTGGCAGCCGGAAAAGCCGGATGCGATCAGAAGCAGCTCACACGGCAGCGTTTCCTCCGAGCCGAGCAGCCGCACGCCCTGCAGCGCGCCGTCTTCCCCGGCGATCAGGCGCTCTGCCTGCGTTTCATAGCGCCGGATCTCTCCGCCAAGGACCGCCAGCGCCTCCTCGTGCGCAGGATCGAGCTTTTCCGTTTTTTCCGAGCGCGGCTTCCGGATGAGCTGTGTCAGCGACGCGCAGCCCTGCCGGAGCGCGACTGCGACGCAGTCGGATGCGCTGTCTCCGGCGCCGATGACCACCACGTGCTTGCCGGCTGCGGAGATCTTCGGCGCTTCGGCCGACAGCAGCCCCTCCGCCGAGGCGCGCAGATAGTCCAGCGCATAGTATACGCCCTGCGGCGCCTGCTCTGCGCAGGGCAGCGGACGCGGCTGCTGCGCGCCGCAGCAGAAGATCACGAGGTCATACTGCTCCGCCAGTTCCTGCGCGGAAATATCCGTTCCCACGCAGCAGGAGGGCCGGAACGTGATCCCCTCCTGTGTCAGAAGCGCAATCCGGCGCGCAACGACGCACTTCGGCAGCTTCATCTCCGGGATCCCGTATGTCAGCAGGCCGCCCGGAACCGCGTCCTTTTCAAACACCGTGACGGTGTGGCCCCGGCGGTTGAGATAGTACGCCGCAGCCAGCCCGGCCGGGCCGGAGCCGATCACGGCGATCTTCCGGTCAGAGCGGACCTGCGGCACGCAGGGCTGGATCAGGTCGTTTTCAAAACCGTATTCCGCGATAGCCAGTTCATTCTCCCGCACCGTCACAGGCTCTGAAATGCGGCCGCAGACGCAGGCCCTTTCACACAGCGCCGGGCAGACGCGGCCCGTGATCTCCGGGAAGGGGCTGGTCTTGCGCAGGCGCTGCAGCGCGCCCTCATAATTCCCGTTCCAGAGCAGATCGTTCCACTCCGGGATCAGATTGTGCAGCGGGCAGCCGAGCAGCTCGCCTTCAAACCGCACGCCCGCCTGACAGAACGGCACGCCGCAGTCCATGCAGCGGCCGGACTGCCGCCGCCGGTTTTTCTCCGACACTGGGATGGCCGCCGGCGCGTAATCCTGCACGCGCTCTGCCGCATCCCGCAGTGGGCAGTCCATGCGCACGTAATCCAGAAATCCAGTCGGTTTGCCCATGCTCAGTCCTCCCGCCTTAAAAATGCTTCCATTTCCGCATCCTCCCGGCTCATGCCGGTCGCCTCATATCTGCTGATCAGCTGCAGCATGTGGCTGTAATCATACGGAACGATCTTCTTGAAATTTTTGATCTGCTCATCAAACTGTTCCAGAACCGCGCGTCCCTTCCGGGAACCGGTCGCTTCGACGTGCAGGCGCAGCAGCTCGCGGATGCACGTGACATCCTGCTTCTGCCGAACCGGCTCCACAGAGACCAGCTCCTTATTGACGCGCAGGTAGAGCTTATGCTCCGGATCCAGAACATACGCTACGCCGCCCGACATGCCGGCGGCAAAATTCCGCCCCGTCCGCCCGAGGATGACGACCGTTCCGCCGGTCATATACTCGCAGCCGTGGTCGCCGACGCCCTCCACAATGGCGGTTGCGCCGGAATTACGCACGCAGAAGCGCTCGCCGGCCGCGCCGGAGATGAACGCGCACCCGCTCGTCGCGCCGTAGAGCGCAACATTGCCGATGATCACATTCTCCGATGGCTCGAATCTGCTTTCCGGCGCCGCACGCACGATCAGCTTGCCGCCGGAAAGTCCCTTGCCGAAATAGTCGTTGCTGTCGCCGGTCAGATCCAGCGTGACGCCCTTCGGCAAAAACGCGCCGAACGACTGTCCCGCGCCGCCGCGGCAGTGGATCAGATAGGTGTCATCATCCAGCGTATTTCCATAGCGGCGCGTGACCTCCGCGCCGAACAGCGTGCCGAACGCGCGGTCCGTGCAGGACAGGTCCGTGCTGCACGTCTTTCCGACCGCTGGCCGGCCCTTTTTGGGCAGCAGCGGCAAAAGAAGCCTGCGGTCAAGCGTCCGGTCGAGGCAGAACGCATAGTCCTGCGCCGGGTCGCGGTCCGCCGGACTCCAGTCTCCGCGGGCCAGAATGCCGGACACATCCACCATTGCTGCGCGCTGGGTGATCAGGTGCGGCAGGACGTGCAGATACTCGGTATGTCCGACCAGCGCGTCGACGGTCCGCACGCCAAGCTTCGCCATGATCATGCGCAGCTCCTGCGCGACGAACTCCATAAAATTGACCACATACTCCGGCTTTCCGCAGAAATTCTTCCGCAGCTCCGGGCGCTGGGTCGCGATGCCCATCGGACAGGTATCGAGATTGCAGACGCGCATCATCGTACAGCCGAGCGCGACCAGCGGCGCCGTCGCAAAGCCAAATTCCTCCGCGCCCAGGATGCAGGCGATCGCCACATCCCGCCCGGTCATCAGCTTGCCGTCCGCCTCCAGCCGCACGCGTCCGCGCAGGCCGTTGGCGATCAGGCTCTGGTGCGCCTCTGCAAGGCCAAGCTCCCACGGAAGCCCTGCATTGTAGATGGAGCTTCTGGGCGCCGCACCGGTTCCGCCGTCATAGCCGGAAATGAGGACGGTCTGCGCGCCTGCCTTGGCCACGCCGGCGGCGATCGTTCCGACGCCTGCCTCCGAAACGAGCTTGACGGAGATATCCGCATATTCGTTGGCGCATTTGAGGTCATAGATCAGCTGCGCCAGATCCTCGATCGAGTAGATATCATGATGCGGCGGCGGAGAGATCAGCGCAACGCCGGGCGTGGAATGGCGCGTCCGTGCGATCCACGGCCAGACCTTTCCGCCGGGCAGATGTCCGCCCTCGCCCGGCTTCGCGCCCTGCGCGAGCTTGATCTGGACCTCTTTGGCGCTGACCAGATATTCGCTCGTCACGCCGAAGCGCCCGGAAGCGACCTGCTTGATCGCCGAGTTTTCATCCGTCCGGAGCCGGGCCTGCTCTTCGCCGCCCTCGCCGGAATTGGAGCGGCCGCCGAGACGGTTCATGGCCGCGGCCAGACAGCGGTGCGCTTCCTCCGAGATCGAACCGTAGGACATCGCGCCGGTCCGGAACCGCTTTACGATCTCGCTGACCGGCTCGACCTCCTCCAGCGGGATCGCCTTTTCCTCATCAAACCGGAAGCCCAGCAGGCCGCGCAGGGTATGCGGGACCTGCTCGTCGTCGACCATGGCCGAATAGCGCCGGAAGCAGGCAAAATCGCCGGTCTGCACCGCCTTCTGCAGTGTCAGGATGGTCAGCGGGTTATACATGTGATCTTCCATATCCACGCCGGAGCGCAGCTTGTGGAAGCCGGACGAATCCACCGTCAGCTCAACGGTCAGATCCATCGGGTCGAACGCACGGTCATGCCGCCAGACGACAGCCTCGTTGATCTCCTCCAGGCCGATGCCGCCGACGCGGCTGACCGTATTCGTAAAATAGGTATCCACGACCTGCCTGCAGATGCCGACAGCTTCAAAGATCTGCGCGCCCTCATACGACTGCATGCTGGAAATGCCCATCTTGGACGCGATGCGGACGACGCCGTCCAGAACGGCCTTGTTGTATGCGTCGATCGCCGCGTAATAGTCCTTGTTGAGTGCGCCCTCGGCGATCAGCTCTCCGATGCAGTCCTGCGCAAGATAGGGGTTGACGGCGCTCGCGCCGTATCCGAAGAGCGTCGCGAAATGATGCACATCGCGCGGCTCCGCACTCTCGAGGATCATGGAGATCGCCGTGCGCTTCTTTGTCCGGACCAGATACTGCTGTACAGCCGAAACGGCCAGCAGCGACGGGATCGCAATGTGGTTTTCGTCCACGCCGCGATCGGAAAGGATCAGAATATTCGCGCCGGCGTAATACGCCTTGTCGCAGGCGACAAACAGCCGCTCCAGCGCAAGCGCGAGCGATGAGTTTTTGTAATACAGCAGCGAGACCTTTTTTGCCTTCAGTCCCGGCATGTCCAGCGCCTCGATCTTCATGAGATCCCGGCTGGACAGGACCGGATTGTTGATCTGCAGCACGCGGCAGTTCTCCGCGCAGTCGGAAAGCAGATTGCCGTCCGACCCGGCATACACCGTCGTATCTGTAATGATCGCCTCCCGCAGCGCGTCGATCGGCGGGTTCGTGACCTGCGCAAACATCTGCTTGAAATAGCCGAACAGCGGCTGGTGCTTTTCCGACAGGACCGCCAGCGGGATATCCGCGCCCATGGACGCGGTCGGCTCCGCGCCGGTCTTGGCCATGGGCAGAACGGCGTTCTGAATGTCGTCATACGTATACCCGAAGACCTTGTACAGCCGGCTGCGCTCCAGCTTTGTATATTCCTGCACCTTTCGGTTCGGGATCGGGATATCCGCCAGCTGCAGAAGCTCCTGATCGAGCCATTCGCCGTAGGGGTTCTGCGCGGCATAGCGGTGCTTGATCTCGTTGTCCTCCAAAACGGTACCGGTCGTCGTGTCGACCAGCAGCATCTTCCCCGGCTGCAGCCGGGATTTGCAGACGATCTTCTCCGGGCTGATTGGCAGCACGCCAACCTCGGAGGCCAGAACCAGATAGCCGTCGGAGGTCACAAGATACCGCGCCGGTCGCAGCCCGTTGCGGTCAAGCACGGCGCCGACGATCTCACCGTCGGAAAACAGAATGGCGGCAGGGCCGTCCCACGGCTCCATCATGGTCGCATAATAGTGGAACATATCCCGCTTTTCCCGGGACATGTTTTTATCCCTGCCCCACGGCTCCGGAATGCACAGCATGACGGCCTTCGGCAGCGGGATCCCGCTGTACGTCAGAAATTCCAGCGTGTTGTCCAGCATGGAGGAATCTGAGCCGTTCGTTTCCACGACCGGGTAGGCCCGGGAGATCTGCTCGCCGAGAACGCCGGACGCCATCGTCTCCTCGCGCGCAAACATCCGGTTGATATTGCCGCGGATGGTATTGATCTCGCCGTTATGCAGGATCATCCGGTTCGGGTGCGCACGCTTCCAGCTCGGCGTGGTGTTTGTGGAAAAGCGGGAATGCACGAGCGCCAGCGCGGACAGATAGTCCTCGCTCTGCAGATCCGGATAAAACTGCCGCAGCTGCCAGACGAGAAACAGCCCCTTGTAGACGATCGTCCGGCTGGACATGGATACGACGTAGGTGCCGGAAACGGAATGCTCGTATTCCCGGCGGGTCAGGTACAGCTTCCGGTCAAAATCCAGCCCGCGCGATATGGTCTCCGGCCGGCGGATGAAGCACTGCATGATGTGCGGCATGGTCGTCTTCGCCTTTTCGCTCAGGATCTCCGGGCAGACCGGCACATCCCGCCAGCACAGCAGTTCCAGTCCCTCCCGCTGCAGGATCATCTCCAGCAGCTTTCGGCTGCGCATCCGCCCGAGCGGATCCTGCGGGAAAAAGATCATCGCAACGCCGTAATCGCCTGCCTCCGGCAGGCGCAGCGCCGCCGTCTTCGTAAAAAACGCGTGCGGGATCTGCGTCATGATGCCGACGCCGTCGCCGGTCCTGCCGTCGGCATCCTTACCGGTGCGGTGTTCCAGCTTTTCCACGATCCTCAGCGCACGGTCGACGGTCTCATGGGTCTTTGCGCCGCTGATATTGACGACTGCGCCGATGCCGCAGGCATCATGCTGCGCATCCGGGTCAAACAGCCGCGTCCGCTGTGCTTCTTTCATTTCTATGCTCCTCCTTTGCCTTACAGCTCATACATCCGGATGACGGTCTCGGCGATCTCGCGCTTTTTGACGCAGCGGTCCATGGCCGCCTTTTCGATCCACCGGTGCGCGTCCTCCTCCGACATGCCGAGCTGCCGCATGAGAAGGCTCTTGGCCTTCTGGATGCGCTTGAGATCCTGCAGCTGCAGCTGCAGGCGGTCTGTTTTTTCCTGCATCGATTGGAGATTCCGCTTCAGAAGCAGCAGGTTCCGCAGCATCTGCTGCAGTATGACCGGCGACGTCGGCCAGCTCATCACGCAGATGCCCGCGCGCTGCACAAAGCTCCATACCGCCTCGTAGGTACTGAGGCGCACCAGAAGCAGAAAGATCGTCCCGCCGCTTCCTGCCATGGACACGCAGGTACGTAGCTGCTGCAGATTCGGCGCATCCTGCTGAAAAATGACGAGTGCAGGGCTGCAGTCCTGCATCAGCTTCTGCGCCTCCTGCACGCTCCCGGTCTCCAGCAGCTGCAGCTGCGGCTGCTCCTTCAGAAACGGCGTCAGATCCGCCGGCGTCTGGCATTCCCCGTGAATAAAGAGAATCCTGCGCGTATGCTCTGCTGCGGACAGCATATCGGCCGCCTCCTTGTCCTTATCAAGGCTACATTCGTCTTTGTGCCAGAGAATTTTTGATTTATTTTATCCGCAGCGTCTGTGATTGTCAACAATTTTCTGGTATCATTTTTATTCATCTTGTTGAATGCAGGGATTAGAAAAACTAATGCCTGAAATTGGCGCTCTGCCATTGACATTTGCATCCGGCCAGCGTATAATGCGGACAAACAAACGGTCAGGGACATTGTGGTTCCGGCTCACATGGAAACGTAAAACGGCAATGGCGTCGTACAGTGTGGTTCTGTGCGCGCTTTTGCCGTTTCATTATTTTGAATGAAAAGAGAGGAACGTATCATGCAGACTGTATCGGATTTCTTTGGCTGTCACGTGTTCAGTGAGGCAGTTATGAAGCAGAAGCTCCCAAAGGCCGTTTTCAAGGATGTCTATGCCGCCATCCACGAGGGCAAGCGGCTGGATCTGGCCGCGGCCAACGTCGTCGCCAACTCCATGAAGGATTGGGCGATCGAGCAGGGCGCCACGCACTTTACGCACTGGTTCCAGCCGATGACCGGTATCACGGCGGAAAAGCATGATTCCTTCATTTCTCCCACCGCCGACGGCGGCGTCATCATGGAGTTCTCCGGCAAGGAGCTGATCCAGGGCGAGCCGGACGCGTCCAGCTTCCCCTCCGGCGGTCTGCGCGCCAC
>CAKUHB010000022.1 GCA_934655875.1 uncultured Oscillospiraceae bacterium | reverse complement strand
CGGCAGGAGAGCATGACCGTCCGGCCATAGCGGTTTTTGTAGGAGAGCGTGCGCGTGCCGGACTCTGTTTTGAACAGCTCCCCGCGGCTGTCGTCCTGATAGACGTTTCCGACGGTATACTGCCCGGCAGAGGAATAGATGATGCCGTCGCGCCCGAGGATCAGGCCGCCGTCGGCAACATCGGAAAATGTGTGGCTGAGTTCGTCGGGATCGATGGCGAACAGAAGAACGCCGAGCTTTTCCATCGTCGCGGAATCATAGAGAAAGCGGATGCAGAACAGCTGGGAGCGGGAATAGTTGCTTTTGCTCTCCTGCAATGTGCACACGGCCCATTGTGTGCGGATATAGTCGCTCTGCGGCTCCAGACCGCGCGCGGAGAGCAGCGCGAGGACGTCTTCATAGCAGGAAAAGCAGGCACGGTAATTTGTCGAGTATGTATATGACAGGCCGTTTTTCAGGTGCAGCTCGACCAGAGGGAAGCTGACGCCGTCTGAAAAGGCGCTGCTGACGTGGTTGCGGATCTGCCCGGCGATCTGGCCGCGGAGAGACTCTGCGTCGGCACTGCTGGATTGTCCGGCGGCCTTTCGCAGGGGTGCGATCCGGAGCATCTGCGTCGTCCAGTCCTGCACGGACTGGAGATAATCGTCCAGCGCCTGCCCGGCGGAAGCGATATTGCGTTCGGACAGCTTACTGCTGAGTGCGCGCAGCTCTCTGGACGCCAGCCGGTAGGAGCAGACGCCGACCAGCAGCACGGACGCGACGCAGATGCAGCTCAGGCACAGCGCCAGCCGACGCTGGAAGGAATGCCCGTAAAGGCGGCGAAAGAGATCGATCATAAAAAACCTCCGGGCGCTCAGAGCTGAAGCAGCGCGGCGCAGCCGGACGCATAGGCCGGTTGCAGCTGCGGGAACAGTCGGAGCGCGTTTTCAAACAGGATCTGTTTCTTTTCCTCCGCATGCAGAAGTGCACAGTCGATCCGGGCGCGCTGCGCGGGGCTGAAATAGCAGCCGGAGTCTGTACCGAACAGGATTCGGTCTGCGCCGACGGCCTGTACGGCGCGTTCGAGCAGATTCATCTCCATGCTGTGCCAGCTGGAGGTATCGGTATAGAGATTACCGGCTTTGCTCTGCTCAATTGCGCGGCACTGGTGCATCCCATCGCCGTCTGGACTGCAGCCGAGATGCGACAGGACGGTGATCACAGTCGGATGCCGGTCTGCAAACGGGACAAAGTCCTCTGGCATGCATCCGATTTCGCCGGTGTGCGTAACGATGGGTGCACCGAGCCGTTCGGCAAAAGCATAGACTGCTTCGCCATAAGCTGAAATAGAGTAACCATGGACGACTGGGTGGAGCTTCAGCCCCAGACACTGCCCGGATGCAAGCAGCCGCTCGGCCTGCTGGAAGCTCTCCGGAAGCCGCGGGTCGAGCGTCACGAGCAGCCTGACGCGCGGGACGCCGGACAGTTCGAGCAGCGCGTCCTCATTCCAGTGAAGGTCTGCGCTGCCGACGGGGAAGAGCGTCCCGAGATGGCTGACGCAGGAGACGGCGATATTGGCGTATGCGCTGTTGCGCAGCAGCAGGGAAAGCTCTCCCGGCATCTCGGCCTGCGCCGATTGAAGCTGCGGCCGGGGCAGATTCCAGCAGCCGTAATGCGCGTGGATATCGATGGCGGGCAGCGCACGGAGCGCGGGAAGATGATGCAGATCATTCATAATGGGAGACTCCTGACAGGTATTTTATACACGATAACACGAAATGCCGTCAAGGACGGAAAAACCATCCAGTTTGCTGCGCGGCGTTTGGAATCTGTATCTCATTTTACACGATTCCGCGCGCGCCGTCTCCCCAAAATATTGACAAATGGTTTGATATATTACCCTCTTTCGTTCAAAGCGTTGACTTTGCCGGTCGGGCTTGTTAGCCTGAGACTACGAACGGCGCACACCGCGTCGAAATACTGGACATGGAGGAAGAATCATGAAACGTTACCTTGCATTGCTCCTCGCACTCGTCATGCTCCTCTCGCTGGCCGCCTGTACAAAGGCACCTGCGCAGACTGCAGACGAGCAGACTCCCGAAACGACCGGAACCACCGAAACAGCGACCGAACAGACGTCTGAGCAGCCTGCAGCAGAGAGCGGAACGCTCAAGCTTGTCTGGCACGCCGCAACTGGCATCGACACACTCTTTGAAAATCCGTGGAGAGATGTGCAGTGCCTGTATCCGTACATGGTTTTTGACCGTCTTGTGAGCGTCAATGGCTCCGGCGAATATGTCATGGGCCTGGCAACCGACTATACGGTCAGCGACGACGGCCTGACCTACACATTCACCATCCGTGACGGAGTAACATGGCAGGATGGAACTCCGTTCACGGCAGATGACGTTGTCTTTTCACTCTGGGGCAATATTGCGAATCCCAATACGGCAGTCGGTAAGTCTGAGATCAGCTGCATTGAAGGTGCCGATGCGGTCATGAACGAAGGTGCCCAGACGCTGTCCGGCGTCAGCGCGGACGGCAACACCGTGACGGTGAAGCTGACGGCACCGAGCCGCGGCTTTATGGTCGGTGTCGCGCAGGTCGCCATTCTGCCCAAGCACGCTTTTGAGGGTGTTGCCCCGGCAGACTTTAATACCTGTAGCTTCTGGGAAAAGCCGTTCGGCACCGGTGCGTATAAGATCGATCAGGTCTCCTTCCCTGACTATTTCACCTGCGTGCGCAACGAAAATTACTGGGGCGAGCCTGCAGGCATCGAAAACGTCCTGTTTACCAGCTACGCGACCGGCGGCAACGACGCAATCGTTGCTTCCATGATCGCAGGCGATCTGGACTTCGCGTATGGCAACGCTATGAACGATATCGCGGTCGCCGACAACATCAAGGCACAGAACGCCGACGTTGAGAGCTACCTGCTGACCTCGAACTATATGCGCTTCTTCATCTTCAATCAGGTCGGCGCGTCCGATGGGCAGGAGAATCCCGGCATCAAGGACAACCGTGTCCGTCAGGCCATCAACCTGCTGATCGACAAGGAAGCGTTTGCAAGCCTCTATGCCGGTCAGGCCGAGGTGAAAACTACGTATCTTGCAAACTCTCATCCCTACTATAACACAGATATTGCACCGTTTGAACGCGACGTGGAAAAGGCCAAGGAGCTGCTGGACGAGGCTGGCTTTGACTATTCCAAGAAGATCCGTATCTGCTATTACTATGACGATCAGACGACCGTCGACGCAATGGATCTGGTCTGCCAGAATCTTGCTGACGCAGGCATCACGGCAGAGGCCTTCCTGGCAACCGGCGATCTTGGTTCTATCCTTTATGACGTACACAACTACGATATTATGTACGCTGGCTGGAATAAGCTCGATCCTGTTATCCTCTATACCAACTTCACCGTTGGCGGCGGCGAGGACCCGATCATGGGCGACGAAGAATATCGCCGAGAGGTTTTTAATACCCTGCTCGACAAATATAACGCCACCACAGACGACGCTTCCGCGAAGGAAGCTGCCTATGAGATCCAGGCGGCCGCGATGGAATACATGGCTACTGCACCGATTTACGGCCTCAACACGGTCTTCATCGCCAACAGCGCGCATGTGAGCATCCCGTCCGATGTTCTCGTCCGGGACAACAGCTACACCACCGATTGGCAGTTCAGCAGTTGGAAGCTGGTCGGATGATTCTCTGAGCAAGCCCGGCTCTGGCCGGACAGCCCTGCAATGAGTCTGGCGGGCGCACTATGATTTCAGGCATAGTACGCCCGCCTTCCTGTAAGCCAAACCTGAAAGATTCGAGGTAACTATGCTCAAATACATACTCAAACGCCTGCTGGAGCTGATCCCAAAGCTTCTGATCATCTCGCTTGTGATCTTTTTTGCGCTTCAGCTGCTGCCGGGCGACCCGATCACAAGATCGGTCTCGCCGGATGTCTATAAAAACATGAGCGCGGAGCAGCTGGAAGCGCTGCGCGAGAGTCTCGGCCTGAACCGGCCGCTTCCTGTGCAGTACCTTTCGTGGCTCGGCAATATCCTTCGCGGCAATTTCGGCTATTCGCAGGTGACAGGCTCTGATGTCGGCAAGATGATGGCCGGACGCCTGCCCGCGACCATCGAGCTTGCAGTCTTCGCGCTGATCGTCGCAAACTTCCTGGGCCTGCTGTTCGGATATCTGGCCGCAACACATAAAAACAGCTGGCTCGACTATGCCAATACGACCATCGGCGTCATTGGCATCTCCGTTCCGGAGTTCTTTTTCGGAATTTTGTTCATTCTTCTGTTTGCTTTGCATTTAAAGTGGTTCCCGACGGGCGGCCGCATGACAGCAGGCGTCAATACCTTTGGGGATCGGCTCAAATATATGGTGCTGCCGGGGTTCAGTCTTGGCATCTCCCTGATCGCAACGCTGATGCGCTTTACGCGCGGCTCAATGCTGGACGTTCTGAACAAGGATTATATCAAAACGGCGCGTAGCAAAGGCCTGCCTGAGTGGAAGGTCAATTTCAAGCACGGCTTCCGCAATGCACTGATCCCCGTGATGACGCTGCTGGTGTTCCGGCTGCCCATTCTGGTCAGTGGTACGGTC
Source organism: uncultured Oscillospiraceae bacterium (assembly GCA_934655875.1). Classification (GTDB taxonomy): domain Bacteria; phylum Bacillota; class Clostridia; order Oscillospirales; family Oscillospiraceae; genus CAG-170. Next base: position 38,975 of record CAKUHB010000022.1, on the reverse strand, counting down.
GTAATTGAAAGCGTCTTCAATTATCCCGGCATGGGCGCGATGGTGCTGGATGCGCTGTCTGGCAGTGATGTGCCGGTAGTTATGCTTTCGACAATGGTCATTGCAGCCGTGACGCTGGCGGCGAGCTGTCTTGTCGATATTCTGACGGCTGCGCTCGACCCGCGCGTGCGCCTGAACTGACGGTGGTGAATACAATGAAAAAACAAACTGCATATAAATCCAGTCTGGCCAGACGAAACCTGCAGAAATTCTGCGCAAACAAAATGGCAATCGCGGGCTGCACGCTCATGACGCTCATCATTCTGGTATCGCTGGCTGCGCCGCTGCTGACGCCGTATGATCCGACGTTCATGGACGTGACGCAGAAGGCGCTGCCCGTTTCGCGCGAGCATCTGCTTGGCACGGACCGCATGGGCCGCGATATTCTGGCAAGGCTTCTGTACGGCGGACGGGTCTCGATCCTCATTGGGCTTGTCAGCGCTGCGGGCGCCAGTCTGATCGGCGTCGTGCTCGGCTGCATTTCGGGCTATTACGGCGGCGCAGTCGACAAGGTTCTTCTTTATATCTCCGAGCTGTTCATGACGTTTCCGAGAACGCTGCTGGTGCTGCTGTGCGTCGGTCTTGCGGGGCAGAGCACCGCCAATATCATCTGGATCTTCATTCTGACGGGCTGGTCGGGCACGCATCGAATCGTGCGCGCGAAGATCATCTCCCTGCGGGAGGAGCCGTTTATTGAAAGCTGCATTGCAAACGGCGTCAGCGGATGGTCGATCATGTTCCATCATCTGATGCCCAATACGCTTGGGCCGATCATCGTGGACGCGACGCTGTCTGTGGCGAGCTACATTCTGGCCGAAGCCGGACTGAGCTTCCTCAGCATGGGTGTGCCGTCCAATATCCCGACGTGGGGAAATATCATCAACGCGGCAAAGCGTCTGGACATCATCCAGACCATGCCGATGCTCTGGATCGCGCCGGGCGTTGCGATCTCTCTGTTTGTGCTGAGTATCAATTTCTTCGGCGACGGATTGCGCGATGTTTTTGATGCGGCTCAGTGACGCGCTGCGCAGGAGGAACGAACATGAAAGAATCAACCGATATTCTGCGGATCGAAAATCTGCAGACTGAGTTTAAAGTCGGCAAACGCATCGTCCATGCCGTCAACGGCGTCAGCTATACGCTTGGACGCGGGCGGACGCTCGGTGTAGTCGGAGAATCCGGCTGCGGCAAGAGCGTGACGGCGCATTCCGTCTTGCAGCTGCTGCCGAAGGCCGGCAGGATCGCCGGCGGAAAGATCGAGTATATCCGCGCCGACGGCACGACGGTCCGGCTCGACCAGCTCAAGCCGACAGGCAAACAGATGCGCGCGATCCGCGGCAAGGAGATCGCCATGATCTTTCAGGATCCCATGTCGACGCTCAATCCCGTGTATACGGTGGGGAGTCAGATTCTGGAGAACCTGAACCAGCATGAAAAGCTCTCGAAGCAGGAAGCCATGCAGCGGGCCATAGAGATGCTGCGGGATCTGGGGATCCCGGATCCGGAGACGCGGATCAAGGAATATCCGCACCAGTTTTCCGGCGGCATGAAGCAGCGCGTGATGATTGCCATTGCAATGATCTGCAATCCGGAAATTCTGATTGCCGACGAACCGACGACCGCGCTGGACGTGACCATTCAGGCGCAGATCCTGGAGCTGATGAAGCGCCTGCAAAAGGAGCACGGGACGTCCATCATCCTGATCACGCACAACATGGGGATCGTCGCGGAGAACTGCGACGACGTGGCGGTCATGTACATGGGGCGCGTCGTGGAGTACGGCACGCTGGAGCAGATCTTTACCAATCCGCTGCATCCGTACACGCAGGCGCTGATGCGCTCCGTTCCGGTGCTGGGAATGGACAAATCCGGCGAATTGGAATCGATCCCCGGAACGACGCCGGACGCCGCGACGGTCTTTACGGGCTGCGAATTTGCCAACCGGTGTCAGCGCGCGACAGAAGCCTGCTTCCACCGCTTCCCGAAGGATACGGTCTACCCGGACGGGCACAGAGTCCGCTGCCTGCACTATGAGGAGGGGAAATGATGGAAGCAGAAAGACAGAAGCTGCTTGTGGTGGAGGATTTGTGCAAGGAATATCTCTCCCGGCAGAAGAAAAACGGACAGCACCGGACGGTAAAGGCCGTCGATCACGCGTCGTTCAGCGTCCTGCGCGGCGAGACCTTTGGGATCGTCGGCGAGTCCGGCTGCGGAAAGACGACGCTCGGCAAGTGCGTCGTCCGCCTGCACGAGCCGACGTCCGGAAGCATGTATTTTGACAAGGACGGCAGCATGCAGGACATTCTGAAGCTTTCCCGGGAGGACAGCTTCCAAATGCGGCAGAAGCTGCAGATCGTGTTTCAGGATCCCTATGCTTCGCTCAATCCGATGCACAACATTCTCGAAGCGTTTGACGAGCCGCTGCGGATCCACGGCTTTGGCGGCAAGGCGGAGCGGAAGGAGATCGTGGCCGAGATGCTGCGGACGGTCAACTTGCAGCCGGATTATATGTACCGCTATCCGCATGAATTTTCCGGCGGGCAGAGACAGCGCATCTGCATCGCAAAGGCACTTGCGCTCAAGCCGGATCTGATCGTCTGCGATGAGCCGGTCTCCGCACTTGATGTGTCCATTCAGGCGCAGATTTTGAATCTGATGAAGAAATTGCAGCGCGAGTTCGGACTGTCTTACATTTTTATCGCGCATGACCTGAGCGTCGTGCAGTATATGAGCGACCATATTGCCGTTATGTATCTCGGCAAGATCGTTGAGATCGGGGAAGCGGGCGCGCTGTATCAGAACAGCCTGCATCCTTATACACGGGCGCTTCTGTCCGCGGTGCCGACGCCGGTCTATGGACAGAAGAAGCAGCGCGTGGTGCTGGGCGGCGACGTTCCGTCACCCCTTAATCCGCCAGCCGGATGCCGGTTCCATACACGTTGCGAGCACTGCATGGAGATCTGCCGGCATACAGAGCCGCAGCTGCGGCCAGCCGGAGATGGAGAGCATATGGTCGCCTGCCACCTGTATCAGCAAAATGGTGATGTGTGATGAAACGGATTTTATGTTATGGAGACTCCAATACATGGGGCTGTATTCCGGGCGTATATGCACGCTATCCGGAAGCTGTCCGGTGGACAGGCATCATGGCAAAGCAGCTCGGAGACGGCTATCGGATCCATGAGGATGGGATCAACGGTCGAAGCACAGTCTGGAATGATCCGGAAAATCCATGCAGGAACGGTCTTGCAGGGATCGGATATGCCCTATATCGAAGTAAGCCGCTGGATTTAGTCATAGTTATGCTTGGAACCAACGATCTGAATTATACAGATGCAAATGGCTATGAAAACGGGTTGTGCGTGCTGACCGAACAGATACTGTCAGCGCAGCGTGTCTTTCCGGGAACATCAGACGTGTTCTCCGACAATCCACGCCTGCTGCTGATTTCCCCGATCCGCACGACACCACAGATGCCACAGTATGAACAGTCCTGCCTTCTGAGCCAGTCTACACAGCGTGTTGCGCGGCGCTTTGGTATGCCGTGGATGGATGCAGCAAAATTTGCGCAGGCATCTACCGCTGATGGCTACCACATGGATGCAGATAATCACAGGCTTCTTGGTGTGGAAATTGCAAAAAGAATCAAGACAATACTCTAACAAAACGATAGGAGAATCAACATGAAAACAGGTTTTGTTCCGGCGCTTGGCACCCCGATCGATGAAAACGGCAACCTTGTTGTGGACAGCTACAAAAAACAGATCGAGACCATGATTGCGCAGGGTGCGGCGGCGATCCTCAGCATGGGTTCCATGGGACAACAGGCGTTTTTGCGCAATGAGGTCTGCGCGGAAACAGCCAAAGTAGCCGTGGAAGCGGTGAACGGCCGCGTGCCGGTCTATGTCGGCTGTATGGATAACTCTATTTCCCGCGCAAAGGCGCGGATCGCGTCCATGGAAGGCCTGGACCTGACGGCGTTTGTGTTTACCACGCCGTATTATGAGGTCGATTCCGACGCGCAGTGCATCACCTATTTTAAGGCGGTCGCTGCGGCGACAAAGCATGGCGTGATCCTCTATGACCTGCCCGGTGTAACAAACCACAAGATCACCTACGAGATGGTCTGCACCCTGCATGAGCAGGTTCCGAATCTCATCGGCATCAAATCCGCAGATCTCTATATGCTGCGCAAACTGCGTCTGAATCCGCTCTTCAACGATTTTAAAATTTTCTATTCCGGCCTTGATGCATTTGACATCGCTTATCCGTGGGACATCGGCTGTATTCTCGATGGCATGCTTCCTTGCACACCGGTCAATACCGGCAAGCTGATTCGTGCGCTGGATGCCGGAGATCGGGAAGCAGCGGCAAGATATCTGGACAATATCATCACGCTGCGAGACTTCTTCTGCACCTGCGATCTGTGGCCTGCATTCAGTGCAGCTATGAACCTGCTGGGCTTTGCGGGGCTGCATGCACCTGATTGGATCACGCCCGTATCCAATGAAACCAACGAACGAATCCGCGCGGAACTGATCCGCATTGGAGAGCTTGGGCTATGATGGAAACAGAGGAAAACCGCTATGAAACACGCAAATGAACTATTCCAGCTGAATGGAAAAGTAGCAATCGTAACGGGCGGAAGAGGCCTATATGGCGCTTCCATTTCGGCTGGTTTGTGCGAAATGGGCGCAACAGTTATCATTGCGTCCAGAAACAGAGGAAAATGTGAGGAATATGCTGCAGAGCTGCGTTCACAGGGCTATAGCGCAAAGGGGTTACCGCTTGACCTGAATGACGATGCATCTATCCGTGTACTGGTGGAAACTGTTATCCGGGAATACGGGAAAATCGATATTCTTGTAAACAATGCGGTGGATCGCCGCAACCTGCGACCACTGGAAAAGGCAACACGAGAGGCCCTACAGGCATCTGCCAGTACAAATTTAAATGGGCAGATCCTTTTATCGCAGGCGGTTCTTCGCCACATGGTACAGGCCAAGAGCGGCAGTATCATCAATATCAGCTCCATGCGTGGGCTGGATTGCCCACATTTCCCATTTTATCCGGAATCTATGGAAAACGAAGTGAACTATACGACAGAAAAATGGGCGCTTGTCGGTTTAACAAAGTATATGGCAGGTTGCTATGGCAAGTACCACATTCGTGTCAACTGCATTGCGCCCGGCGGGTTTAATCCCGGAATGGCCGAAAACGAGGATGGCCGTACATTCATGAAGACTTATATAGAAAACTGTCCGCTTGGCTGCTGGGCAAACGAAGATGACATCAAAGGGCCAATTGTTTTTCTGGCTTCTGAGGCGTCAAACTATGTTACAGGTGCAACAATTGTAATGGACGGCGGTTGGACGATCTGGTAAGGAGGAGACTTCATTGCAATATGTAAAAAAAGACGGGATGTGCATTTCGAAATTTTCACTGGGAACAGTTCAGCTTGGGATGAATTATGGGCTCGGTGAATTTGCAACGAAGCCGTCAAAATCTGAAGCATTCCGAATCCTGAACCGTGCTGTGGAACTGGGCGTCAACACATTTGACACAGCAAACGACTATGGTGACTCCGAGCAGCTGATTGGACAGTGGCTGCAGACAAAGCCGTCAGACGAACGGCCGATGGTCGTAACCAAAATCGGCCCGTTCGATCACAGCAGCCCAGCGGTGTTGAAGTCGGATATCCTACGTCAGGCAGAAGCATGCAGAAAAAATCTGAGCGTTTCCTGCATTGATATGCTGATGGTGCATGATTTCGAGGACTATGAACAAGACACAGATGTTCTGGAGGAAACTTTCACGGAAATGAAACGAACTGGCCTGATCCGGTACAGCGCTCTTTCCGCGTATTCCAGACATAATTACAACGTTCTGGCAGCGTCCGGATTTGATGCCGTGCAGATTCCTCTGAATGTGTTCGACTGGGGACAAATTGAAAACGGAGGGGTATCTGCGCTGGAGCGGTCGGGAAAAATTGTGTTTGCCAGGAGCGTTTACTTGCAGGGATTGGTCTTTATGAAGCCAGACGAGTTAGATCCGCACATGGAATTCTGTGCACCGTACCTCAAAGAATACCTGCAAATCTGTGAGGAATTTGGTTTGTCGCCTGACGTTTTGGCCTTGTCTTTCGCCCTTTCTGTTCCAGGAATCAGTTCTGTTGTTCTGGGCTGCCAGCGACTAGAGCAGCTTGAAGCAAATGGACGGCTAATTGATCAGACGGTTCATCTTTCACAAACGCAGATGCAGCGCCTACATAAGACGTTTACAGGAATCGACCCTCGGGTCATCAATCCCGGAGTGTGGTTCAACCACACGTAAAAAGAAAAAGCGGTAAAACGGACAGGAGGAATCGCAGCATGACAGTTCAGGATTTTATTGTGAACTACAGTGCGACGTTTGAATATCTGCACAAGCGCTATGGGAAGGCCGCGGTCGTTGCGCTCTGGGAGTACTTAGGCGAGACGAACACAGAGCTTTACAACATGGTCGCCGAGGGCGGGTTGGAAGGGTATCTCCGGTATTTTTATGGGGATACCGGTACCTGCTCCCGGGAAAACGTAGAGGGCGGCGCATGGATCGACGAGAACGGCCTTTATACCGAGCATTTGACGGGTTGCCCGTCTGTCGGAGAGCTGGAGGAGCGCGGCAAGCGGCCGTACCGCTACTACTGCGAGCACTGCTACTGGCTGTATCATAAATCGCTGGAGGATCATGGCTTTACATACGATGCGGATTTTGAATTGCAGCCGCGCGAGACCGGCTACAGTAAGCAGTGCACGTTTTGGGCCAGGGCAAGGGAGGATGCAGTATGAGCGCAATCGGAGAATGGTTCGGATATTACAGCGCGATCTTCAACTACATGGAAAAGACCTATGGCCGTGAGGAGCTTGAACGGTATTTGGACTACATCGCGAAGGTGCCGAACTGCGACATCAGTGCGCAGTACCGGGAGGGCGGTCTGGATGTGATCCGGGCGCGGTATGAAAAAAACTTCCGTCTGGACGGTGATGAGAATACAGTCCGCAGTGTGTGTGACGGAGAGAGTCTTCAGATGCAGGTGCGCTGTCCGGCGTATTTCAACGCACCGCCGTCTGCACATCCGGCCCGCCAGATCACAGAGCGCTTCTGCGACTGCTGTATCCGGCTCAATACCGGCATCCTGCGCGAAGCTGGATATGCACTGATGGTGCAGAAGACAGGAACCGGAACGTGCGAGTGGCACATCAGAAAGGAAGAGAACCCATGATTGCTGACACGATTGAACATGCAGGCAGATATTTCTGCGCGGAAGGGATCACAAAGGCATTGCAGCTGCTGCGCAGCTATACCCCTGCGGATTTTGTGCCAGGAAAGCATGAAATTGACGGTGAACGGCTCTTCCTCATCCATACAGAATATGAAACAGAGCCGGCCGAACAGGGGCTGATGGAAGCGCACCGAAAATACGCAGACGTAATGCTGATGCTGGAGGGCGAGGAAGCGCTTTATTTCAAGCCCACAGGAAGACTCGGTCATATGACAAACGAGTACGACCCGGAGCAGGACGCGCTGCTGGCCGCGGTGGATGAGGACGCTTCGCGGCTGGTGTTCCGGCCCGGCATGTTTGCAGTGCTGCTGCCGGAGGACGCGCACTGCCCGGGCTGCCAGCTGCGCGGCCCGTCCCACGTTAAGAAAATCATTGCAAAGGTCATGCTGGAAAGCAAGGAGGAAAAACAATGAGCAAGTTTACATTCAAGCCCGCGGATTGGGTGCCGTATAAGGATTTTGACCCGGAAATGATGGCGCGCCTGCGCGCGATGAAGCCGGAGGATCTTCTTGCGCCGAATCCCAATTCCAAGGCGAAGATCATCATTACCAAGGGTGTCGATGCCTATGAGATCGCGGATATGTTCACGCATATCAAGGAATCCGACGATTATGACCGGCCGTTCATCATGATCTCCGGCAACCCGTGCCCGGATACCTATATCCCGCTGGCAAATCTCATCAACCAGTTCCGCGTCAACTGCCGGAACCTGATCTGCTTCCCGATGGACGAGTGGGCGGACGATCAGGGCAATATCGCTCCGCTGGATTATACGGCGGGCTTCGGCTACTCCTTCTTCAAGTATTTCATCATGCGCATCGACGAGGAGCTGCGTCCCAAGAAGGAGAATATCTACTATCACTGCAAGGAGTTTACGCCGATCTATTCCGATCTCATCATGGAGCGCAGCGAGGGCAAAGGCGCTGACGCCTGCTATTCCGGCCCCGGTTGGACCGGCCACTGTGCGTTCATCGATCCGAGTCCGGAATTCATCAACGTCAAGGATATGGACGAATATCTGGAGCAGAAGGCCGGTATCGTCACGCTGCATCCGCTGACGATCGCGCAGAACTCGCTGCATGGCGTATTCGGTCAGTCCGGCGATGTCAGCTGGGTCCCGCCGAAGGCCGCAACAATCGGGCCGTTCGACGTGGCGCATTCCCGCCACCGTCTGGAGAGCCACGCGCTCACGACCGGTGGAAGCTTCTCGTCGTGGCAGCGGATGGTCTCCCGCCTGATCACGCACGGCCCGATCACGCCGCTGGTGCCGGGCTCCATGTTCCAGAAGATCGGCGCGACGATCCTTCTCAGCGAGGAGATCGCACAGCCCATCGAGTGCATGGAAACGGTCGGTTATTAAATGGCAGTTACCGGACGCCCACACATCCGTGTGGGCGTCCGGCAGGATAGGGAGGGAATCCATGAGAGCGATCGTAAACGCAAACGTTGTCCTGCCGGATCGTGTGCTGGAAAATGGCCAGATCCTGATGGAAAAGGGCCGGATCCTCGCCATCGGGCAGGAGCTGCCGCTGCCGGAGCAGTGCGAATGCTTTGACGCGCAGGGACTGCTTGCAGGGCCGGGCTTTGTTGACGAGCATTGCCATGCAGGTGGAGACTGCTGGGCCTATGAGGATCCCGTGGGGATGGCGAAGCATCATCTGCTTGGCGGCACGACAACACTTTTATGCACGATCTATCACGATATCGGCGTACAGGGTGCGCTGGACGCCATGGAAAAGGTGCGCGCGGCCATGCAGCAGAATGCGCCCGGCAATATTGCCGGACTGTTTTTTGAGGGGCCGTTTCTGAACCCGAAGTACGGCTGTGCGCTCGACAAGATCCGCCCGGCCGATCCAGCAGAATACACCCGTTACCTGCGCGAATACCGGGATATCCTGAAGCTATGGATGGTCGCACCGGAGCTGGGCGGCGCAAAGGCGTTTATGGACGCCGTTACGGCGGCGGGGATTCCGCTGGCGATCGGCCATTCCGAAGCGGATGCCGCCTGCGTGGCGGACGCTGTGCGGCGCGGTGCGCGCATTGCTGTCCATCTGTGCGACGCGACGGGGACGGCTATTTCCCCCAGCCGCTGGGAAGGGACGCTGGAGGTCAGCTTTGACGTTGCGTGTATGCTGCAGAAGGATCTGTTCTGTGAGATCATCAACGACGAAAACGGAGTGCATGTCCGGCATGATATGATCCGGTTCATCATTCAGGCGGTCGGACTTGACCGCGTGATCGCGGTGACGGACGCCTGCACGGGCGCAAAGGACGATACGGATGTAAATATCGTGGACGGAGATCTGTTCGGCAGCAAGCTGTGCATGAATCAGGCGGCACGGAACTTCCGGAATAAAATCGGACTGACAGAGCCGGAGGTCTTCCGCGTGTGCGCGCTGAACGCGGCGCGGGCGCTGGGCATGGACAAGGACGTCGGTTCGCTTGCCGCAGGGAAGCAGGCCAACATCGTGCTGCTGGATCCGGCGTATCAGGTGCGGGAGGTATTCCTGCGGGCAGAGCATGTGGTGCAGGGAGGAAAGTTATGTATCTGATCGGGCTGGATCTTGGCACGACAGGCTGCAAGAGCATGGTGTTCGACACGACGGGGCAGATCCTCGGTGAACACTATATTGAATATGAAGTCACCTTCCTGCCGGATGGCGGCGCTGAGCAGGACGCGGAGCTGTGGTGGCAGTATGCGGCGGAAGCCGTTGCTGCAGCTGTTAAAAAGGCGGGGATTGACCCGAAGGAAGCCGCCGGTATCTCCGTCAGCTCACAGGGGTGTGCATTTGTTCCTGTTGGCTGCGACGGAAAGCCGCTGGCCAATGCAATCTCATGGTATGACACACGCGCACTGCCGCAGGCGCGGGCCCTGTATGCGCGCTATGGCGAAAAGGCGCTGTTTTACCGGCTGGGGCATCCGGCGGAATCGCTTGTCTTCCCGGAGCTTTTGCGGTTAAAGGAAGAAGCGCCGGAGCTTTATCAGAAAACATGGAAATTTCTGATGCCGCATGACTATCTCATCTGCCGGATGACGGGCAGAGCGGTGACGGATCCGTCCATGGCCAGCGGGAGCATGTGCTATGACGTTCCGGCGGGGACATGGGCGCGGGATCTGCTGCGCGAGTATGGCATAGACGAGGAAAAGCTGCCGGAGCTCTGCGAAGCTGGGACTGTGGCCGGGACGCTTCTGCCGGAAGCGGCGGCGCAGATGGGGCTTTGCTGCGATACCGTGGTGGCAGTCGGGATGCAGGATCAGAAGATCGCGGCGCTCGGCGCCGGGATCCGGACTGGGAATATCACAGTCTCGCTCGGGACGGCCAGCGCCGTCGAAACGCTGTGCAAATCCCCGCAGCGCGACGCGCAGATGCAGGTGCAGTGCCACGGCTTTGGCAGCGGCATGTGGGCGCTGGAAAATTCCGTTGATACGGCTGGCGCGGCGCTCAAGTGGGCGCGGCGGACGTTTTGCGCAGACCTTTCCTATCGGGAAATGGACGCGCTGGCTGCAGAGACCGCGTCCGGCGCGAACGGCGTGTGTTTCTATCCGCTTCTGTACCGCGGCACAACAGACCGCAACCAGGGCTGCTTTGACGGGCTGGGGCTGGAGACCTCTCGCGCGGATCTCATCCGTGCGGTGCTGGAGGGCGTTGCCTGCGCGATTCGCGCGTGTGCAGAGCGCCAGAAGGCGCTCAATCCGGATGTGCGGGCAGCAAAGCGGCTGACGCTCTACGGCGGCGGCTCGGCCAGTCCGGTGTGGTGCCAGATTATTGCGGATATTACGGGCATGGAGGTCACTCTGCCCGCAACGCAGGAAACAGGCAATCTTGGTGCGGCGATCTGTGCAGGCGTCGGCGCGGGGATCTTCCCGACGCTCTGGGACGGGCAGAAAGCCATGTGCGGAGAGACCAGGTCGGTCTATCTGCCTGACGAGACGCACCGGTCGGCCTGTGAGATGCAATACAAACGATATTTGAAGCTGAAGGAGGAAGCACAATGAAAGCAGGCGCAGCCATCCGGGATATCACGCCGAAAACACCGATCCAGCTGTGCGGGTATCCGGAATCCCCTATTTCGACCGGCACACACGATCCGTTTTATATCGCTGCATTTTACTTTGCAGATGCGCAGACGAAGATCCTGTATCTGACCGCAGATCTGCTGTTTTTCGCGCGGGCACGTGTGGATAAGATCACTGCGGAGATCAGCGAGAAAACAGGCGTGGCGCAGGAGAATATCCTGCTTGCCGCGACGCACACGCATTATGGCCCTGCGCCGGACTGCGATATCTACAACGAAGCCTTTGGGCCGGAGCTTTGCCCGGAGTACATGGAGAACGTCCAGCGCTGCGCAGTGGAAGCAGCTGTGGAGGCAGTAGAGCACGCATTTGAAGCAAAGCTTGGATATGGAAGCGGTTTTTGCGGCAAGGATCAAGGCATCGGTGGGAACCGGCATGACCCGGAAAAATATGCGCAGGATCCGGAGGTGCAGATCCTCGCAATCTCGGATGAGACAGACACCGTCCGCGGCATTCTGACCGGGTACGCGCTGCATCCGACGGTTTTGCCGACGGACACGACGCTTGCGTCCACAGACTATGTGGGATATCTGCGCAAGACGGTAGAACAGGTCTATCCCAACGCGGTGTTCGGGTTTATGCAGGGCTGCTCCGGCAATCAGTCGAGCCGCTACTATAGGCACGAGCAGAGCTATCGCGAAGCAGAGCGCTTTGGAAGCACCATTGGCGGTGAAGCTGTCCGGGTGCTGAAGAGCCTGAAATTCCAGCCGGTGCGGACGCCGCTTGCGGCGAAGCGGATCTGGTATGCCCCTTCTCATATGTGCAGGATCCCGCCGTATGCAGAAGCGAAGGAAACCGCGGAGAAGGCCCGTGCGGACTATGAGACGCTTGTGCGCCGCCATGCGCCGGAAGCGGACTGCCGTTCCGCGGAATGTACGAAGATCGGCACAGAAATCATGCTGTCTTACGCGCGCGATGCAGAAAAGTACGGCACGGAAGCCGTGCTTGCGACGAATACGCCAATTGAGCTGCATATCGTGCAGTTGGGCAGGCTGGCCATTGCGTCGGTCGCGGCGGAGGTCTTCGCCGAGGTCGGGCTTGCGGTGAAAAAAGCGTCGCCGTTTGCAATGACCATGCTTTCTTGTCTCACTGGCGGGTCTTCACAGAGCTATATTTGTTCTCATTATGCCTACGAAGCAATGTACTATGAGCCGTCGGAGTCACTTTATGGAGAAGGGACGGCCGAGGAGTTGACGGAGGTGTTGAAGACAGAACTTCAAAAGCTGGATCAAGAAGGAGCCGCAGTGGAAGCAAGATGAAAAAAGGATACGCACCGGCCATTGTGCTGCTGGCCGGGATTCTATGGGGGACGCTGGGCTTTTTCTCGCGCCATCTGACGGCGGCCGGATTTGGGCCGTTTGAGATCACCTTCGTGCGTGTGAGCATTTCGTTTCTGGCAACGGTCATCCCGGTCGCGCTGTTTGCGCGGGCGCTGCTTGTTGTGCATCTGCGGGATCTGTGGTGCTTTCTCGGCTCCGGGATCGTGAGCGTGCTGTTTTTTTCGGCATGCTATTTCAGGGGACTGGAATTGACGAGTCTCGCGGTGGCGACGGTGCTGCTGTACACGGCGCCAATCTTTGTCGTGCTGCTGAGTGCGCTGATCTTTCACGATCCGATCACGAAGAAGAAGCTGGCGGCACTTGTGCTTGCGTTTGCCGGGTATGTTCTGGTTGCGGGCGTCGGAGGTGGGCAGCCGCTGTCTTTCCAGGGCTTTTTGTACTGCCTGGGCGCGGGCTTTTTCTACTCGCTCTACTCTATCTTTGGAAAGCTTGCCATGCAGAAGGGGTACTCTGCGCTGACGCTGACGCTCTACAGCTTTCTGTTCTGCACGCTTGGAAGCGCGGTGATGGTCGACTGGACTGTGTTCAGCAGCGCAGTGCGGCAGGACAGCAACATCCTGTGGTGGATGCTCGGGACAGGACTGATTGCGGCGTTCTGCCCATATACGCTCTACTCGATTGGCCTGTCAAAAATGGATGCAGGGAAAGCGAGCATTCTTGTATCGATCGAGCTGGTAGCGGAAGCGACGATCGGGTTTATTGTTTTCCATGAACCATTAAGCGTTGTCTCTATTGCCGGAATTATGCTGGTTTTGTCTGCGATTGTGATCCTGAATCTGCACAGCCATAAATCGAGAAAAAACGAGAAAGCAAGAAATTCATGATGTGTCATCATCACATCCATATATGTCGCAGTTTTGTCGCACATTTTTCACGAATTTGCTCTGCTTTGGCTCTTGTAATGTCGCGCCGCTCTGTGATAATCTTATCATAGAAAATTACGGAAACAGATGTTTTGCGTGTTAGTGCGCGGAAACATCTGTTTTTTGCTTTCTATTTTGATTTTGCACAGATGGGAGGAACGCTATGGAGCCCACATACAAAAGCTACGTTCTGGAACTCCTTGAGAATTCTTCACATCGGCTGCGGCAAATTGAACTCATGCGGTATGAGCTTCAGCATATACCGCAGGTATCTGACTCAGAGATGATTGAAGCAATGTCCCTGCCGTCTTTGACGAACAGCGAAAAGGCAGCTAGCTCAAAAGCCGTTCCAGACGTTGCGCTTTCCTATAAGAAAACGGCTGAACGGATGAATGCCGAGGCGCTGGGCGAACTTGCGTCCGCATATATGGATCTATGGCGGGAACACGACCGGCTCCTGTATTATATTGGACTACTGGATGAGCGTCAGGTCAGAATACTCCAGCTATACTACTTTGAGTCGTATGCGTGGACAGACGTTGCAACGGCTATGGTTCTCGAACTCAGAAACGAGCAAGGCGAACGAAAGACGAAGTGGATCGGAACCGGATTGGCGGTAAAGGGCAACAAACGCCGGGCGGAAGCCATGCTGGAGGAAACACGAACGAAATATCTCTCGCCGGTTGTGAACGATAAATTCCAAATGCCGTTTGTGGAGTATATGGGCTATTGGCTGGAAATTGTAAGACCAAATCTGGAGGAAAACACTTACGCCGGATACAAGAGCAATATCGAAAAAAGAATTGCGCCGTTTTTCAAACAAAGCGGTGTTACGCTCGGCGAAATAAAAGCTGTTCAGATTCAGGAATTCTATACATACTGCCAGACAGTTTTGCATGTCAGCAATAATACCGTGATCCATTACCACGCGAATTTGACGAGCGCATTCAAATATGCGCTGAAAATGGATTTTATTCGTGTAAATCCTATGAATAGGGTCAAGAAACCAAAGCCGATACAGCATAATGCGAATTTCTATAGCGCGGAAGAAGCGGAGAAACTGATTGCAGCAGTGCACGGGGATACGATTGAATTCCCAGTCATGATGGCTGCGTATTATGGACTTCGTCGGAGCGAGATCGCCGGCCTTCGTTGGAAGGCGATTGATTTCAAAAGCAACCGGATAACGATCGAGCATACTGTGACGCAGGCAATCATCGACGGAGAACGGAAAATCATTGCAAAGGACCGGGCAAAAAATAAATCCAGCTGTAGAAGTCTTCCCTTAATGCCGCAATTCAAAAAGATATTGCTTCAGATGAAAAAGCAGCAGGAGGCCAACAGGAAACTCTGCGGAAACTGTTATCACGAAAGTGAGTATGTATATGTCAATCAACTTGGCATTCCCTATACGCCGGACTTCATAACAGATCATTTTCGCAAATACCTGAAGAAAGCCGGATTCCGGAAGATCACTTTTCACGAACTTCGTCATAGCTGCGCCAGTATGCTGCTGAAGCAGGGTGTCGGGATGAAAGATATCCAGGCGTGGCTCGGCCACAGTACATACAATATGACAGCAAACCTTTATGCGCATCTTGATTCTGAGTCCAAGGTCGGCGTAGGCACAGTTATGGAAAATCTGCTCGATCTCTCATCTGCACTCGAAACTGCATAAAAGTCATTGCGGATCGGTGCGATTTTTGTTTGGTAGTGCTTCAAAGCCCGAATCACAATCCAGCAAAGCGATTGTGATTCGGAAACGAAGAAAGACCTTTGCTGTCGAGATGGACGCGCTTGCGCGGGCATCTGACATACAAAGGTCATTTCTGAGTGGTGCAGCGGAGCAATCCAAATCCGAACCACTTTTATGTTTCATTACGTTCTGTAAATCGAAAAATGTGATGGTTTTCGCGCCTTCTTTGTAGTTGAAAGTTATGACCAGCTTGTCGTCGTACAGGAAAATCGCGTTGATGAAGGTGTCGATGAGCATTTTTCGGTGACTTTTCTGCCGCACGTCCAGCTTGCGGAAACGGTGCAGCCAGAAGGTCATGAACTCCGCGCTGACCTTGGGCTTCGCCAGCTTCTCGCAGGCGAGCTTTGTTTCCAGATCATCACGGCGGTTTTCCAGCTCTTCCAATCGCTCCTTTGTGGAGCGCGTCAGGATCCCCTGCTGAATGGCGTTAAGAAGATTATTGATAGCAGTTTCCACTTCGCGGAGCTGCTGCTCGTAAAGCGGCACGTTCACGTTGTCGCGCTCCTGCAAGTCCATCAGCATGGAGACGATGGCTTCTATTGCGGCATCGTCCATCACCATTTTCATGGTTTCATTGACAACTAAATCTTCAATCCAATCCTTTTTAACGGGCTTTTTGTGACATTCCGTGCGCTTTTTCTTGACGGAAACGCACTTGTAGTAGTGGTGAACCACGCCGGTGCGGCTGGTACCGCTCTCGCCGCAGAGATACGCGCCGCAGTACCCGCAAAACAGCTTTGTCGTCAATAGGTAATCGTCCTCGGCTTTATGTCTTGCCGGGGCTTTCTTGTTTTTCGCCAGCTTTTCCTGCACACGGTCAAACAAATCCTGCGGCACGATGGCGGGAATCCCATCCGGGACGACCACGTCGCGGTACTGAAATTCGCCGATGTAGCGCCGGTTATGGAGCATATGCCCGACGCTGTTGAGCGTCATTTTCTGACCCCGTGTGTTGGTAAGCCCCTGTGCGTTCAGCCAGTTCATAATGGAGGAAATGGTCTCGCCCGAATCGTAGCGTTTGAAGGTTTCCAGTACGAACGGCGCAGTCAGCGGGTCAATCTGAAAATGCTGTTCCGCGTCGATCACATAGCCGATTGGCAGCGTGCCGCCGTTGAATTTGCACTTGAGCGCATTGTCCGTCATGCCCCGAACGACTTTTTCCGAAAGGTCAGCAGAATAATACTCGGCATAACCCTCCAATACGGATTCAAGGATGATACCCTCTGCGCCTTCGGAGATGACTTCGGTCGCTGAGACGACCTTCACACCGTTTTTCTTAAGCGTCGCTTTATACCGTGCGCTGTCATAGCGGTTTCGCGCAAAGCGGTCGAGCTTCCAGACGATCACCATGTCAAACAGGCGCTTGCCGCTGTCTTTGATCATGTTCTGGAACTCCGGGCGATTGTCCGTTTTCGCAGAATAAGCCCTATCGATGTAGTGCCGCAGGATCGTGATGCCGTTTTTCTCTGCAAAGGCAGTACATTCGCGGAGCTGCCCTTCGATGGATTCCTCGCGCTGGCTGTCCGACGAATATCGGGCGTAGATCACGGCTTTCATTGCTTCACCTCCGAGAGCATCCGCACGAGCGTGTCCTTCAGTCGTTCGTTCATCACCGAGCCTGGGTCGAAGCACATTTCCACGAACCGCGCCATCTCTGGGTTGTTCAGACCGATGTTGACATGGTTCTCATACGCTGCACCTTTCGGATTCTCCGTCCTGCCGAAAATGTAATCCATAGACACATCGAAGTAGTCGGCGTATTGCAATAGAAGCTCCGGGGGTACAGTTGTATCTCCCATTTCATACCGCGCGAGGCTGGGTTGAGAGATTCCAAATTCCTTTGCCATCTTCATCTGCGAGAGTTTGACGCTTTCACGCAATCCCCGCATCCGTTCCCCAATAATTTTCAAGGCTGCGTACACCTCCTGTCCTCCTTGATTATATTCAATATACGGATTAAAGTCAATATCCATTTGACATAATCTCGCTGTTTCCTTTAGACGATGCGGACGAAGGAAGGGCGCAAAAAGCTCCGCAGAAACACAGCCGGTTTTGCAAAACCCGTTCGGGGATTCGGGGTTCTCCCTGACAAGCGTTTGCGCAGGTGTATGAACACCTGCATTGCTTGCCAAGTGTGAAGCTGACAAGGCAGGCACAGCGGCAAGCGGAAAGACAGAATTCCGATTCATCTTGCTTACCATTTTGTATTCGGAGCCTATTTTGAATCGAGGCTGCGCATGGCTGTTGTACTAACAAAAAAGCTCTTATGCGGCACCAGGAATCGTCGCTTGACAGAGCGGAGTATATTTCGTAAACTATATTCGTAAAGATACAAGACACCATGCAGGCGCAAACTAGCCGATCGGCTTGACAAGCGGCTGCATTTTCATTTCCGGATGAGAAAGGAAGGATGCGAAGGTTAAAGAAACACGGGAGATAAAAGACGCTCAAGACACCATTCCTCCGCTGCGCGGGAGAAGGACGCGGCAAAATACTTTTTCGGAGGTGCAGCTTGAGCAGGCGTAAGAAGCTCATCAACAACAGCAGTATCCCGCAGCATGAGATCGAGAACATTGCCAGAATCCTGCTGCCGGACATTCTCGCCTACTATGAAAGCGAGGAAGGGCAGCAGGAGTTTGCCGAATGGAAAGCGGCGCGGGAAACGTCAAAAACGGATAAAGACACCAATGGCGAGAACGCCGCCTGACGATAGATACAAGACAAAACTAAGGGATATATACTCCAGAAACAGAACGGCAAAGGGGATGGCAGACTGCCATCCCCTTTGCGCATTTATTCAGTTTTCGTAGGGCTTATACTCTGCGACAGCGTTCGGATATGACTCAACGCCTCCATGCAGAAGCAGCGCCACATAAGTCAGCGGGGCACTGTAAATGGGCTGCACACAGATTAGAAATCCTGTCAATCTGTTATTTACATAATCCTGCGAAATCTGGGAGAGAAAAAGCGCCCGAAGGGCGCGTCGCCAGCCACTCTGACGGCTGTGTTCAGGGGCTTGGGGAAGACATTCCCCAACAAGCAACGCGAGGAAACGGACGTGTCCGTTTCCTCGCGTTTTGCAGGTGTGTATAAACACTTGCCCTGCTTGCCGGTTGTGAAACCCAGAGACTTCGCGCAGCGGCAAATGGCACGGCTGTTACCCCTCTCGGCTTGTCATCGGTGTGATTAACAGCGTGTGCATTTTTATGGGAGGCACAGATATCAACGATGCAGCCACTGTCAAACGGGCTGCAATTGCAGCAATTTTACTCCAAAGCCGTGCGGCAAGCAGAAACTGCATATACACAAAAGAACGGCTTCGGCCGTCCTTTTTTACGATCGCCGCGGCCCGGCTGGCTGCCGGCCGCGACAGGTGGGAAATCCCTGCATATTGTGTCAGCTCTTAACATTTGATAATTGCGTATGGTGTTTTTTGTAATAGAATATATTAGAAGGCAGATAAGAATTTTGCAGAAATGGAGAACAGACGATGGATGATGTTAATCGCTTGCTGGACTATCTGGAGATCCGCTCTCCCGCTACGCGGCAGATCTACGCCTCCATGGCGCAGCGCCGCCATCTGAAAAAGGGCGAGGTGCTTTACCGGGGCGGTGAGGACACCACGTACCTCTATTTCCTGATATCCGGGTGTCTGCGCGGCTACACGGTCAACGCAAACGGCAGGGAGTATACCGAGTGCATCCTTTACCGCTACGGGCATTCGCACATCGGCGAGATTGGAATAGAGCACGAGTTCAGGCTCAACAAGAATCTTGAGGCGCTGACCGATGCAGATCTGCTGTTTTTTGATATTCGCCCGATCATGAAGGAGCTGCCGAACTCCATCGAATTCCTCCGCGTTTACGCGAAGAAGCTGGAGGAGGCGTATACGCAGATGTGGCAGGTCCGCGAGATTATGCGCGAGCCCGCGCTCGTGCGCTATCAGTGGTTCCAGAAGGCGTATCCGAACCTACAGGACGTTATGCAGCTCAAGGACGTCGCGTCGTTTTTGGGCATCACGCCGGTAACGCTCAGCCGTATCCGCGCAAAAGAGGCTGAAGAGAGTGAAAAGGGCCGCACGGAATGAAGCAGTACATTTTATATTTCAATCTCTCGGATTCGTATTGCCAGATCCTGCTGCCGACCGAGAACGACCGGAACTACACGCTGGAATTATCCGAATATCTGCCTGTTCCGCCCTGCCGGATGCAGCTCGAGCTGCTCGACGGCGCATGGCGGATGCTACAGACCAACGAGATCAGACTCGCCGCAGACGATGACGCTGGGGCCGCTTCCATGCGGCTTTCTACCCGCGCGCCCGTCTGCGGCTTTTTCCGAAGCAGCGGCAAGCCCTTCTCTGCGTGGCTCCGGGAAGGCTCGCCGCAGGAGCTGCAATTTGAAAAGTTCGTCATCGGCGGAAAATCGCGGATCACAGCCGGCAAATCGGAGCAGGCCGACGTCTGTCTCGACAGTCCCTACATCAGCCGCGAGCACTTTATTCTGACAAGGAATCCGGACGGCTGGGTCATCGAGGATCGCAGCCGCAACGGTGTCTATCTCGATGGCCGCCGTCTGCCGTCCAGGAAAGGCGTGCAGCTCGCGCCGTTCAGCCATATCTACACCGGCGGCTTTCATCTTGTTTTCCTCGGGGATCTGCTGGCGGTCAACTGTGCGGAGCTTGTCACCGTGAAGCTGCCGCGCTACCGCGCGCCGGAAACGTCGCCCGCGCAGGATGGCGGCCCGCATGAGGCGTTTTTGCGCAGTCCGCGCTTTTTTGAGCCGCTGCCGGATGACGAGATCGTGATCGAAGCGCCGCCGCAGAAGCAGACGCGCAAAAAGCAGCCCATGCTGTTCGTGCTCGGACCGGCGCTGACCATGCCGCTGCCGATGCTGACGACGATGCTGCTGCGCATGGGAAACGGCGGCGCGGGCGGCTACTGGATTATGGGCGTGTCGGTCGTGATGAGCGCGCTCATCGGCCTCGGTTGGTCGCTCGCGCGGCGAAAGTATGACGCAAAGGAGGATGCGGCTGAAGAATCGGCGCGGCAGACGGCGTATACGGCGTATCTGGAGAAGAACGAAGCGCTGCTGCGGAAGCGGCAGACGGTCTGCCGGGAGCGGCTGCTGCGGCAATATCCGTCCACGGCAGAGCTTTTTGAAAAGCTGACCGGCGGTCAGGCCGCCGAAAGCCTCTGGAACCGCAATATCCGCGCCGAGGATTTTCTGACGGTCCGGCTGGGTCTCGGGCGAATGGACATTTCGGGCATGATCAAAACGCCCGCCGTCCGCTTCAGCGTCCGCAGCGACGCGCTCGAAGAGCGCCCCGGGCAGCTGAAGACCGAATATCAGACGATCTTGCAGACGCCTGCGCTGCTTCCGATCGCCCGTCATAAGGTAACGGGCGTCATCGGCGAACCGGCGCGCGTGCAGAACGTCGTAAACAATATCATTTTGCAGCTCGCGGCGCTCCACAGCTATACGGACGTCCGGCTGATGGGGCTGTTCCGCGAAACGGAGCTGGAGCAGTTCGGCTGGATGCGCTGGCTGCCGCATACATTCTCGCCCGACCGCTCACACCGGCTGCTGGCCGCGGCGGACGCGGCGCATCAGGCGGCGCTCGGATACCTGCTCGACGTATTCCGCAGCAGAGCGCCCGACCATACCGACGCCGAAGAGCGTCCGCTGCCTGTGTACGTGGTGCTGTGCACCGACCCGAAGATCCTGTATAACCACGCTGTCTACCGCTATCTGACGGACGGCGTCAATTATCAGGTGTATTTTCTGCTTGCTTATGGGCATATGGAGTTCCTGCCGAACGAGTGCAGGTATCTCATTCAGGCCGACGACAGCTTCTGCGGCGCGTTCCGCATGGATGAGAACCGCAGCGAGACGGATGTTGTCACCTTTGACCGCGTGCCGGCAGAGCTGGCCGTGCAGATGGCCCGGCAGCTGAGCCGCTATTGGGTCAACGAGCTCTCCGACGGCGAGATCCCGAATCAGATCGGCTTTCTGGAGATGCTGCACATCACAAATATCCGGGACTGGGATCTTCTGAAGCAGTGGAAGACGCATCGGGCCTACGAATCCATCCGCGCGCAGATCGGCGTGAGCTACGGCGCGCAGCCGGTGTATCTCGATATCCACGAAAAGCAGCACGGGCCGCACGGCCTCATCGCCGGTACGACCGGCTCCGGCAAGAGCGAGCTGATCCAGACCTTCATCCTCTCTCTGATGCTCCAGTACCATCCGGACGAGGTCGCGTTCATCCTCATCGACTACAAGGGCGGCGGCATGGCGAATCTGTTTGGCGGGACGCCGCATGTGGCGGGCGTGATCACCAACATCTCCACCTCCGACGGCAGCGGGCAGCCGGGCGCGGGCAGCGACCAGACGCAGCGCGCGCTGCTTTCTCTGAAGAGCGAGATCCGGCGGCGGCAGAAGATCTTCAACGACTTCGCCGTCAACCATATCGACCAGTACAGCCGCCTTTACCGGCAGGGCGCGGCTGCCGAGCCGCTGCCGCACCTGATCATCATCAGCGATGAATTCGCGGAGCTCAAAAAAGAGCAGCCTGCGTTTATCAAGGAGCTCGTCAGCACGGCGCGCGTGGGCCGGAGTCTCGGCGTGCATCTGATCCTCGCCACGCAGAAGCCATCGGGCGTCGTGGACGACGAGATCTGGAGCAACGCACGCTTCAAGCTCTGCCTCAAGGTGCAGGACCGGCAGGACAGCATGGAAATGCTCAAGCGGCCGGAGGCTGCGGCGCTCACGCGCATCGGGCGCGGCTATATGCAGATCGGCAACGACGAGCTGTTCGAGCTGTTCCAGTCCGGATATTCCGGTGCGGAATACCAGCCGGAGCTGGAGGCGGAGGAGCTGCAATTGCGCGCGGTCGAGTTTATCGGACTGGACGGTACGCGCATCCGCCGCGCGGCGCAGCGCGCGCCAGGCGCGCAGAGTGTTTCGCAGCTCGACGCGTGCGTCGCATACATCTCCGAAACGGCGCAGCGCGCGTCCGTTCGCCCGGCGCGGAAGCTGTGGCTGCCGGTGCTGCAAAGCACCATCACACTCGGAACGCTTTCGGATGCTGCGCCCGCGGAGCCGTACACCGCCGTGCTCGGCAGGATCGATTACCCGGAGCAGCAGATGCAGCCGCTCTTCACGCTTCGCTTCCCGCGCTGCGGGAACGTACTGATCGTCGGCGGCGCGGGCTCCGGAAAAAGCACGCTCGTGCAGACGATCCTGTATGCGCTGTGTACGCGGCAGACGCCCGAACAGCTGAACTGGTACGCGCTCGACTGCTCCAATCACCGGCTCGACGCGCTGCGCGCAACGGCGCACTGCGGCGCGATCGTTTATCCGGAGGAGGAAGAAAAGGTCAGCCGTCTGTTTTCGCAGCTCACAGAGCTGCTGCAAACGCGCAGACGCGCGCTGGCCGACGCTTCTGCCGCCGATGCGGAGGTCTTCCGCGCGTCCGGCGCGGGCCTCATGCCGCTGACGCTCGTCGTGATCGATAATTACGCCGGGTTCATGGAGAGCTGCGAGCGCTTCGCCGAGCCGCTTTTGAAGCTTCTGCGCGACGGTATGGCCTGCGGCATCCAGTTTATCGTGACCATGAACACGCCGATGGATATGCGCAGCCGGTGGAGCCAGTGCTTTGCAACGGCGATCCCGCTGATGCTGACGGAGCGCGCGGATTACTACAACTATCTCGGCACAACGCCGCAGATGATGCCGACCGGCGAGCCCGGCAGCGGTCTTACCGTCTATAACGGCAGCATCGTGCAGTTCCAGAGCGCGTATGTCTCCGACCTTGCGACCTATACCGCGCTGGCGCGGCCATCGCAGACCGGTTATCGCGCGCCGCAGCTGCGCTACATCGACAAGCAGGAGCTTTACGCCGCCTATCTGCGGCAGGAGGTCGTCCGGGCGCTGCCTGCGGACACGCTGCCGCTCGGCTGGTACACGCGCAGCATCCGACCGTATGCGCTGCGCCTGTGGCAGACGTTCTGCTACTTTATCAGTGACGTTTCCGGAGCCGGCGCACGCGCCGCGGAGGCCAATATCCTGCGCTGTGCGGCAGAAAAGCAGCTCGAATGCCACATTGTCTGCGCCTCTGCCGCCGCAGAAACGAATCCGCAGTTCCGCTACTATTCCGGCTACGAGGAGGTTCTCTCGCTGATGACGTATCTGCGCGATCTCTTCAAGCGCCGCGCAACGGCAAAGCGGGAATACATCGCCGCAAACGGCGCAGACGGCTGCGAAGCGTATCTGCGCGAGACGTTCCGGCCGGTTCTGGTGCTGTTTGAGGATTACAACGCCTTCTGCGCCATGAGCTACGCGCCGGGCGACCGGATCTCCTACACGGAGGTCTGGGAGACGCTTCTGAAAAACGGAAAGGGCTTTGGCGTCGTGTTCGCGGCGATCTGGAACAAAGCGCTCTATCAGCAGAATTTCGCGCGCCCGGCGTGCCAGCTCTTTGCCGCGTATCAGACGGGCGTGCATCTGGGCGGCAAGCTCGACGCGCAGCGCGTGATCGAACCAGGGCTGTCCATCACGGAGCTTACGAAGACGCGCGCGCCCGAGAGCGGCTTCGCGCTGGAGGGCGCGGCTGTATCCGAGGTCTTTTTCCCGCGTGCGGCTGCACCGGCGGAGGAGCTGTAAGCGTATGTACGATACTTATATCTATGACGAGCATCCCGCCGACCGGCGGCATCTGCGCGATCTTCTCGTACAGTACCAGATCCGCAGCAACGTCGAGGCCGACATCACCGCCTGCACGTTTGCAGACGAACCGGCGGAGCGGGCGCTCACGGCGATGTATATGACGGACGCTGCCGACAGCCGCTCCGCGGCGCTCGTGACGAAGGTGCGCGCGCAGAAGACGCGGCATCACATCGTGCTGACCGCGCCGAGCTTCGGGCAGCTCGTGCAGGCGATGACGGCGCAGACGCTGCCGACAGGCCTGCTTTTGAAGCCGGTCGGGGAAGCGGAGCTGTTCCGGCTCCTGCAAGCCGTCGATAAAGAGGCGGCGGACGCGCAGGACGGCGACAGCTACAGCTGGAGCGTCAAGGCGCGGCGGTATTCCATCGCGCTGGAGCAGATCCTGTATTTTGAAAGCCGCAATAAAAAGACCTTCCTTGCAACAAATGCGCAGGAATACGAGGTCCCTGCTTCGCTCGACGCGCTCGAAGCGCAGCTCGGCGCGCGCTTTATCCGCACGCACCGCAGCTATCTGGTCAATCAGCGGCACATTCTGGCCTATGACGCCGGGGCGATGACGCTCACGCTGGACGATGAAAGCGTGGTCTATCTGTCCCGCGCGGGCAAGGCGCGCGTAAAGGAGGCGCTGGCATGGTAACGGGATACCGGCTGACGGAGGAGGAATTCCTCCTTCTGGCATACAAATACCGGCTCGCAGCCGTCCCGGTGTGGCTGACCTGCGACCCGGAGACGATCGATCCGGAAAAGCCGCTGCGGACGCTGGGGCGCAAGTCCATGCTTCTGCGGCAGAACGAGACGTATATCGTGCATCCGCTGATCGACTTTCTGTTTTCCCAGCTTTCACAGGCGGATCGCTTTGCGGGCGGAACGGATCGGGTCTTCTGCTATTTCTGCCCGCAGGCGGCGCTCGTTCTGGAGCAGAGCGGCGCGGCGCTGCGGCTCCTGCCGTTTCAGACGCCGCAGGACTGCTTCGCGTATCTGTGCGACTGCGGCTTTGCCGGAGACGATCTTCAGTTTTCCGCAGCCGATGACGCCGGGATAGCGGAAGAAACAATGGAATCCTTGAAAAACATGTGGGAGGCTGCCTGTGAACAGTGAAAAGATCCTCATTGAGGTCAGAATTGCCGGCGTCGGCCGCTCGTTCGACTGCATCGTGCCGCGCACGATGTCCGCGCGGCTTTTGTGCCGCGGCGTGCTGGAGCTGATGGAGCAGACGGACGGGGTACGGTTCGGTGCTTACGCACAGGCGCTTTTGATGTCGGAACGGACAGGCCAGATCCTTGCGCCGTCGCAGACGCTCGACGCCGCCGGGATCGACAGCGGCGACACGCTGCATCTGGTCTGAACAGCGGAAAAATGACCGTTCGTCGGCGGAAGTCTGCCGTTCGTCGGAAAAGCGGCCGCATCGCGGCACGGCATGATAGAGTGTAATCACAGCAAGGGAACAGAAACACAGCACAGACAAAGAGGTGAGACGATGGCGAAGATCATTTGGGATTATGAACAGATCCGGGCGTTTTCCCGGCAGCTGGAGCGCTGTATTGAAACGCTCCGGATGCAGCAGACACGGCTGCAATCGCTTCAGACGGAAGCCGCGGGCGGTTGGGTCAGCGAGGCCGGTCGGCTCTACGGCGAGCGGCTGAATGACGACATGGACGCGATCGCGCGTGCGGTGCAGACGTTTACAACGGTAAACGGCCAACTGGCGCAGACGGTCCGGGCCTATGCGGGCGGCGAGCTGGAAACCTTCAACCGCCTGAACCAGCAGTGCTACAACCAACTTTCTGTGAGGTGATCACGTGGAACTGAAACTCGAACTTCAGACACTCTCGCAGGTTCATGCGCAGATGAAAACATGCCGGACGGAACTGGAAAACCTGAAGCACTGGCTGGACGGCAGCAGCTTCCCGGACGAGATCTGGCTCGGAGATGGAAAAACGGCATATCTGGACGCCGAGAAGCAGCTCAGAACGAGCGTCGGCGACTGCCGGACCCAGCTGGAAAACTCCGCGGCGGTTCTGTGGAACGCGCTGCAAACGTACAAACGGGAAGACAACGCCGTCCAAACGTCCGCGCAGCAGCTGCGCGCGGATGAAATATTCTGAAAAGGAGGCCAAAGCCCATGGGATTGATCCGTCTGGAACCGGCCGCGCTGAAACAGGCGGCCAGGGATCTGGATCTGGCGCAGGCGCGCCTTGACTCCGTCGACCGGCTGATCCGCGAGGTCGCGCCCGCCATCGAGTATAACTGGCAGAGCGAGCTTACACCGGAATATCTGGAATATCTGGAGGCTGTACGGCAGAAGGCGTGCAGGATCCAGCGGGAGCTGGAAGCTGTTCAGCGCTCGCTGCGGAACACAGCCGAACGCGCCGAACGCGCGGAGCGGGAAGCGCAGCAGGCCATCAACACACAAGCATAAAAATAAAATTGTAAATAAAGGAGCTTTGTAAAATGGAAAGAATGGTCATCAATACCACCGCAATGCGGAATACGGCAAGCGAATTTGGAACCGAGATCAGCGAATGGCACGGCCTTGTGGAGCAGATCTGGGCCGCCATGTCCGAGCTGGACGCCATGTGGGACGGCGACGCCAACACCGCGTTCAATACGCTTATCTCGGAGGATAAGCCAAAGTTCACGCAGCTCGAACGCATGATGGAGGAGTACAAGAACGCCATCACGACCGCCGCAGGCAAATACGAGGCAGCCGAAGGCGAGGTCAAGGGCATCGTCACCACGCGCATGTAAGCGCCAATCGTCCGTATCACAATTAGACTGAATTTGAGAAAGGAACTGTATCATGGATAAATTACTGGTCACGCCGTCTGAGGTCAACGAAAAGGCAAAGGAAGTCACCAACATCAAAGAGACGATGCTCACGCATCTGGACAGCATCAAAACGAGGATCCAGAACCTGACGGAGTCCGACTGGGTCGGCGCGGCGGGCGTCGCCTATCAGAATCAGTTCACGCACCTGTACAATCAGGCAATCATCGCGCTCGACACGCTCCAGCAGCACGCCAACAACCTCTCCCGCGCCGCGAACAGCTATGCGGAGCTGGAAAGCACACAGGTCTCGGAGGCGCAGAGTCTGGACGCAAGCAGCATTTTCTCCAAGTAATACTGTGGAGGGCGGCTGTGTCCGCCGCCGCCTTCCCACCCCGGAGGACGCACGATGAAGGTTCAGATCGACACCATACAATGCCGCAGACTGTATGAGCGGCTGCGCAGCGGCCGCGCCCAGCTGGAGCAGGCGCGGCGCGACGTGCAGCACGCGCGGATGCATTTGCGGGCGCAGACCTGCCCGGCGCAGAAACAGGCGCTGCGTCAGGCGGAGCAGGCGATCGCTGCGCTGGAGGAGGAGCTGGAGCGCACGGCGTTCCGTCTGTTCCAGATCGCGGGCACATACGAGATGTATGAGCAGTCTGTGCAGTCACAGCTGCGGCAGCTGCCGGCGGATATGCTGTTTCATTCGCACGGTACGACCGGCGGTCTGATTGGTGAAGTGCTGCCCGTTCTGCCGCGTACATGGATCGTCATACCGCAGCCGCCGCGGTTCTTTCCGAGCGTATTGGATATAATTTTGGCGCGCCGCATCCCAATGTGCCCAATGTCCCGGCAGTATCGTCTGCCCGAGGCCCCGGCGCGGATCGGGGATATTCTGGACGCGCGCGTCGCGGAACCGAGGCGGGAGTGGATCAAGAGGCTGCCGGTGCCGCCGCTGCCGCTGCTGCTTCTGGCGCTTCCCGGCGACGCCGCGCCGCAGCCATGGCTGACAGACGCGGTTCTGCGCCGCTTGCAGACACAGAACGAATTTTCCCGGACGGAGGATGAAAATGAGCAGATATAAGGTGGAAACCGGTTCTTTATATACGCTGGCGCGCGCGATGGACATCGGCGCCAACGCTGTCGATCAGGCCATGCGGCAGTCGGTTGCCCCGGCATGCCGCAGGATCGTATTCCAGAGAGGCGCGCAGGTGCGGGCCGACGCGCAGCGGCTGGCCGGTGCGCTGCGGAATGTGGACGCGCTGAAAAGCGATATCCAGCTGCTTGCCTCCGCGCTGCGGATCGTGGCCGAAACGGCGTCACAGAGCGACAAAACGGTCTATGCGCTGTTTCAGGGGCTTCCGGTCTGCGCCGTAACGGGTCAGAAAATCGTGGAATATGATTATACTGCACTGTTTCTGAGCAAGCGGAACAAAACCATAGATGCATGTACCATCGGTTGGAACGGTGATAAGATCGAGAATGCACTGGGTGTTGCAGCAAACGCGCTTGGAAAGCTCGGCATCAGCATCAAGCTATGGGATACGCTCCCGGAGAAGATGGTGCGCAACAGTCTTGAAACGCTGTTGGCGGAAACAGAGGATACCGTCTCAGAAGATGACCCTATGAAGAATAAGGAATTCGACAAAGTATACGGTTTCTTCAGAAAGTATCTGTCGCTCGGCATCGAACTGACGGACACAAATGTTCAGGAGATCATGAGCCGCGCAACAGATGACATCTCGGAAAGCGAATATATGCAGCTGCTGGTCAAGCAGGATAATCTGGTGTTCCTGAAAAACCTGTCGGATGAGCTTGACAATGCGTTCATGGGAGCTGATGTCCTTCGGGAGATAGGCGACCTTTCAGAAGAAGTAAAAAAAGAACTGCTCAAGGACTATACACGGCGTGCCATGAAGCTGGAAGCGATCAAAAAAGCGCTTCTTGACAATGGGTATGACAACGAAACGGTCAACCGGGTCGTTGATGAAATGCTGCGTGAATATCAGATCGAATATCTGCGCGCGATCAAGATGGGCCTGAAAACGCTGGCGGATAAGGGCATCGACAAGACGATCGGTAAAGCCGGTTTGCTGAACCTCTTTTTATACACGATCGACGCAAGCAACGATGCACTCGGAACAAAGAAAACCGTTGGATATCTGGAACAGGTCTACGCAACGGCGTCCTATTCCTATGCGCTGGTGGAAGAATTCGAGCATTATGCGGAGATCATCCGGTCTGGGAATTACACTTCGGGTGACATTGCAAAATGCAACCAGTATTTTGAGCTTGCACGCCATGCAAAAATGCAGGAATATCAGGCAATCGTAGATTTTACAAACAGTCAGCTGGACAATCCGCTCAATTGGGCTTCGAGTGAGGAAAAGGAGATCGCGCGGCAGACAGTCAGAGAAATAGAAGCGGAGATCGAGCGGCTGCGTTCACTGGCTGGGACCAAAGATACTGCAAACCAATCGTTTAACGCCGCATTTTCGACCGGAGGCGGTGGCGGACGGTGAACTTCTATACAACATCTGCCGCCTCGCTTCTCGGCGGGCGGGAGGAGCAGCAGGATGCGTACTGTCTGGACGGGCGGCGCGGCGAGGTCTTCGCCGCGGTCTGCGACGGGATCGGCGGGCTGCCGAACGGCGCGCAGGCCGCCGGGGCGGCCATCCGGACGCTGCGCACGGCATTCCTTGAAAATCCGCACGCCGCGCCCGCGCACCTGTACGCACAGGCGGTGGACTGGATGGACCGGGCCGTTGTGGAGCAGGCTGCGGGCGGCGGGACGACCGTCGTCAGCGTCTGGATCCGCGGCGATACGCTTTCGTGGCTGTCGATCGGTGACAGCGGCCTGTATCTTCTGCGCGAGGGACAATTGCGGCGGCTCGCGCAGACGCATACCTATGCCGCGTATCTGAGGCAGCGGCTGGAGAAAAACGAGATCACGCAGCTGTATTATGACCGCGAGATCGTGCGCGGCCGCGCGCTGACGAGCTATCTGGGCATGAACGGCGTCAGCCTGTATGAGCAGAACCGGCCGCCGATGACGCTTCTGCGGGGCGATGTGCTCCTGCTTTGCTCCGACGGTCTGACGCAGGCTGTACCGGAAGCACAGCTGCAAGCGCT
The DNA here is from genome assembly GCA_934655875.1 of uncultured Oscillospiraceae bacterium. Classification (GTDB taxonomy): domain Bacteria; phylum Bacillota; class Clostridia; order Oscillospirales; family Oscillospiraceae; genus CAG-170. The sequence goes on along the minus strand of CAKUHB010000022.1, from coordinate 8,959 downwards.
CCTGCGCGAGGGCGGCAGCGTGCGCGCGCTTACAAAGCGGCTGTGCGCCGCGTTTCCGGCACAACCGGACGCCGCGCAGGACAACGCCACATGGATCCTGATCAAAAAGCAGCGATAATGGGAGACGAGAGCATGAAGAAAGTACTATGCGAGAAAAATCACTATTACGACGCGGACAGGTATGACGCCTGCCCGCATTGCGCGCGCGCAAGGGCCTTCCTGGAGAAAACGGCGCAGCAGCCGCAGGGCGGCGCGCTGCCGCCGGAGGCGGACACGGAAGCGGAGGCATACTGGAGCATGGAGCAGCTGCGCGGCAGGCGCGCCGTGCAGCCCGAAGCGGCGGCGTATGAAGCCCCGGCAGGGGAGGCTGCGTCCGGCGCGCCGGACATGCGCACGATGGCGATGCTGGAGCCGGAGCTGACGGCGGGACCGTTCTTTCCGGCTGAACCGGCCGCGGAGACGCTGCCCGCAGAACCGGAGCAGGCGGCTTTGCACGAGGATGTGCCGCCTGTCCGGACAAACACGCCCGCGCCGCCGGACGACGGCCGCACGCATGTGCTCTATACCGACGTGCCAAGCGGCGTTGAGCCGGTCGTCGGCTGGCTGGTCTGCGTCAAAGGCGTGCAGCAGGGCGCGTCCTTCCCGCTGATCGGCGGCCGCAACCGCGTTGGCCGCGCGGCGGATATGGACGTTGTGCTCCCATCGGATCAGGAAATTTCGCGCAATACGCACTGCGTGATCACGTTTGACCCCGCCTCGGAGGCGTTTTATCTGCAAAGCGGCGAGAGCCGTGGGCTGACGTATCTGAACGGCGAGCTGCTTCTGGCGCCGCAGCCGCTCAAGGCGCACGACAAGATTCGCGCCGGGGCGACGACGCTCCTGTTCGTGCCGCTTTGCGGCGCGCAGTTCCACTGGCGCGACTATCTCGGTGAGGAACGGCAATGAGGCGCTGTGAAGCATGCGGCGCGGCGCTGCCGCCGCAGGCGGACGTCTGTCCGGCATGCGGCTGCCGGCAGCAGCCGGTCCCGCCGAACGCCTTGCAGCCGGGGATGAAGATCGCCGGGCGCTATCGCGTGGAGGCGGTCGCCGGAGTCGGCGGCTTCGGGATCACCTACCGCGCCTTTGACGAAACGCTCGCGTGTACGGTCGCAGTCAAGGAATACTTCCCGTCCGGGATCGCGAACCGGATCCCCGGCAGCACGGAGGTGCTGCTCTACGCAGGCAAGCGCGCAGTGGAATTCCGCCGGGGCTACGAGCGGTTTCTGAACGAGGCGCGGAGCATGATGCAGTTCTGCGCGGCGGCAAACATCGTACAGGTGCGGGAATACTTCGAGGCGAATGGCACGGCGTATATCGTGATGGAATATTTGCAGGGCCGCACGCTGAAAGCGGAGATCGAGACCGCGCCGCTTTCGTGGGAGCGGGCCGTGGAGATCGGAACGGCCGTCTGCGGCGCGCTGGCGCAGCTGCACCGCAAGGGCGTCGTACATCGCGACATCAGCCCGGACAACATTTTCCTCTGCCGAGACGGGACCGTCAAGCTGATCGATTTCGGCGCGGCGCGGGCCGCCATGCGGCAGGATCGGCAGCTGACCGTCGTTTTCAAAGACTGCTTCACGCCGCCGGAGCAGTATGCAAGCACCGCGCGGCAGGGCCCGCAGACGGATATTTATGCGCTCGGCGCGACGCTTTACATGGCGATGACGGGAAAAGCGCCCGAAAGCGCGCTCAACCGCCAGCCGGTCGACCGGCTGAAGCCGCCGCACGCGCTGCGGCCCGACATTCCGGAGGGCGTGGGCAACGCGGTCATGCAGGCAATGGCGCTGGAGCCGGAGCTTCGCTTCCCGGACGCGGATGCGTTTGCCCGCGCACTGAAGCAGTATCAGGCCGCGCAGAGCATGGAGGCTGTCCGCAGGAAAAAGCGGCGCAGAAGACGTGTCAGTCTGCTTGCCGCGTTTCTGGTGCTGGCGGCTGTCGGCGCGGCTGTATCGGCGCTCTGGATCGGGCGCGTACAGAATACCACGCTTCTGGACGCGGAGATATTCGTCTGGTTTTCTGCCGATCCGCTCTCGCAGAGCGGCCAGAACAAGATCGCCGCGCTGCACGCGGCGGCGGACGCTTTTTCGCAGCGGTACCCGAACGTGACGCTTCGGCTGCAAAGCATTCTGCCGGATGAATATGCGGACAGGCTCAAACAGGCGCAGCAGGACGGCTCCATGCCCGCGCTTTTCGAGCGGACGGCGGATACAGATGCCGCTCTGGCCGATGATACGGCGCTGCGGAGCCTTGCCCGTGCGCACGATCCCGCGCAGTACCGGCTCTCCGGCCTGGTCAGCGCAGATCATGCGGCGCTTGGCTGCGGCATGCCTGTCCTGTACGTCGCCGGCGCGTATACGGGCGGCGAAATTGGCGCGCTTCAGAAGGCCGGCGCATCGCTGCCGGCAGAGCTGGCCGCGCGCGGGAGCCCCGTCGGGTTCAAGGCGTCGGCCATACCGCTCTACGAGGCGCTTCTGCAAAGCCCAATCCCGACGGACGAGCCATTTTCCATGCGGGAGGACGCGCGGGACGGCTTCGTGCGCGGCGAGCGCATGCTCTATTACGGCGATACAGCCGACGCGGCGGACTTACAGCAGGCGATGGCCGGGCGTTACCGCGCCTATGCGCTCGAGACAGACGCGCCGGTCTGCCAGCTGCAAAACGTATGGTCCGTCGCGGCCGGCACGGCGAAAAAAGAGCGGCGGTGCGCCGTCCGGTTTTTATCGTACCTGCTGAGCGAGGACGGCCAGCGCTGCTTGTATCTAGAAAACAGTTACCCCTGCGTACCGGTTTTGAACACGGTATACGAACAATACCGAAGCCTGGCCGGCGAGCTGTCCGCGGTTCTGGACGAGCGGCAGCCGCAGGCATGCGGGATCGGATAGGAGGAAGAATATGAAGATCTGCTTTGGATGCTTTGGGTCATACGACGACCAGTTTGAGATCTGCCCGCACTGCGGCTATGCGGAGGGCACGGAACCGGAGCTCGGCATATACATGCGCCCGGGAACGATCCTACAGGAGCGGTATGTCGTCGGCCGCGCACTCGGCCACGGCGGCTTCAGCGTGACATATCTGGCGTGGGACGCGCTTCTGCGGCACAAGATCGCCGTCAAGGAGTATCTTCCCAGCGAATACGCCACACGGCAGCCCGGCGAGAGCCGCCTGACGGTCTTTTCCGGAAAGCCGGGCGAATATTTCAGCTTCGGCAAGCAGAAATTTCTCGACGAGGCCAGACGGCTGTCCGCGTTCCAGAATGAGGACGGCGTCGTCCATATCTACGACTGCTTTTCCGAGAACGAAACGGCGTATCTCGTTATGGAGTATCTTGAGGGCGAAACGCTGAGCGAATATCTGAAGCGGGAAGGGACGATCACGCCGGACGAGGCTGTCAGGCTGCTGACCCCCATTATGATATCGCTACAGCACATCCACGACAGCGGCATGATCCACCGGGATATCGCGCCCGACAACATTATGCTGCTCAAGGATGGCGGCGTGCGGCTGATCGATTTCGGCGCGGCGCGTCATGCCGTACACGACTGCGGCAAGAGCATGACGGTCATCATCAAGGATGGCTATTCGCCCGAGGAGCAGTACAGCAGCCACAGCGTGCAGGGACCCTCCGCAGACGTCTATGCGCTCAGCGCCACGCTCTATCAGATGGTGACCGGCGTAACGCCGCCGAACGCGATGGAGCGCGGCGAAGCGCTGCGTTCGCACCGCCGTGATCCGCTTGCGCCGCCGTCCAGATACTGCAAAAGCATCACAAAATCGCAGGAAGCGGCCATTCTGAACGGCATGTGCCTGCATACGCAGGATCGCACGCAGAGCGTCGCGGAGCTGTATGAGGAGCTGACCGCAAAAACGCCCGTACAGCGCGTACAGGAGACGATCCAGAAAAAAGAGGGCTTCGGCTGGCCGCTCTGGGCAAAGCTCGCAGCCGGCGCGGCGGCAGCCGCGATCGTGGCCGGCGGGATCCTGTTCTTCGTCAGCCGCAGACCGAAGACGGACGCGGCCCCGGACGGCAGCTTTGTCTACAGCCCCAATATCGTCAATCTGCCGGTCGATGAAGCCGCCGAGACGACAAAAACGGCGCAGCTGCAACTGATGCTCGAAGGCTCCGACTATGACGCGGGCGTTGAAAAGGGCCGCATCCTGACGCAGGATCCGGGCTCCGGGACAAAACTCGCGCCGCAGTCCGAGCTGAACGCGACAGCCAGTCTCGGCAAGGAGCGCCCGCTCGCTGTGATGGCGGATGAGACGGACATGCTGCGGGACGCGGCGCTGGAGCATCTGACCCGTCTGGGTCTGACCGAGGATCAGATCACGTGGGAATACGTCAAAAGCGACTCGAAAGCGGACGGCACGGTCATCGATCAGAGCATCGGCGCTGGCTCCGCGCTCACGGACGGCTCGCGGCTGACGCTCACGGTCGCGGAGAACCCCGCGACCGCGCAGACGCTGCCGGTCCCGGATACCGGCACGGGCGGCAGTGCGCCGAGCGATGTGATCGACATTCCGACGCTCACGCCGTCGGAGGATTCCTACATAACGGTGGCCGACTATGTCGGCCGTGCGTTCGGCACGGCAAAGCGCGATCTGCGCGCGGATGGCCTGTACGCGGTGAAGTGCGAGCTGCGCTATCATCCGACGATCCCGAGCGGAAACGTGATCCTGCAATCCCCGGCGGGCGGCGCGCGCGTTCTGAAGGGCGATGCGGTCTATTTTGTCGTCAGTCTCGGCCCGGAAAAGCAGATCGTTCCGTCTGTGCTGTATCAGCCGGCGGAGGAGGCGAAACGGATCCTCGCGCTGCACGGCTGCGGCTGGACGACGCAGGATGTTGTGAGCGGCCATGTCAAAACCGGTCACGTCGCCGCACAGACGCCCGAGGGAGGAAGCCAGACGCTGCCGCCCGCACAGGTCGCGCTGGAGATCAGCGCCGATAAGGCGTCCGCCGTGCAGACGCCCGGCGCGGAGCTGACGATGCCGCGGGAAATGAACCTACTGGTCGGAGAAACGCTCGATCTTGGCGCGGAGCTCACCGTGCGCGGCGCGAGCGGCGCGGCAAGCTGGTATTCCAGCCTGCCTGAGATCGCGTCCGTGGATGCAAACGGGATGCTGACGGCCAACGCGCCCGGCGCGACGACGGTGACTGCCGTTGTGGACGGCGCAGCGGCGGCCTGCTACGTCACGGTCAGCGACGGACGGCCATTGCAGATGTCGGAGCTCGTCATTCTCGACGTCGGCGAGACGGTCCCGCTTGGCGGCCAGCTCGGCGGGATCGAGCCGGAGCTCGTCCGCTGGATCTCGCGCCATCCGGACGTCGTCCGCGTCGACGCGGACGGCATGGCGACCGGCGTTGCGGAGGGCTGGACCTATGTTACGGCGGTCTACGATGGCCGCACGGCGCAGTGCGCCGTCTGGGTGCTCGATCCGGCCAACTATATCAGGGTCAGGCGCTTCGACGGCAGCACAACGCAGCAGACGGCGGAGGCCGCGCTGAAGGATGCGGGCGTTGCCTATACGAAAAAGTGGGTGGTTTCCACAATTGCGGCCGGGCATATCTCGGATCTCACCTTTACCGGGTATCGGGATTCGGACTATTATTACATCTCGCCGAACGAGCCTGTGGAGCTGTGGATCAGCGCGGGCGAGGGGAACGAAAAGGAACCCGAGAAGGAGCCCGAAAAGCAGGAACCGGCGAAGAAGGAATCGCTGAGCGTCTCGGTCCTGCCGGACAAGCGGACCTTCTACATCGGCGACACGCTTACCACGAGCGGCCTGAGGCTGCAATATACCGACAAGACCGGAAAAACGCAGACGGTGAGCAGCGGCTTCCAGACTGCGGCCAATATGCAGGCTGCGGGCACGAAGCAGGTCACCGTCACCTACAAGGGTTTGACGACCTCCTATTCCATCACCATCAAGAAGCCGAGCGTCAAATTGCAGAAGGAGCAGATCGAGGGCGGCATCCGCCTGTCGGCGACGACGGATCCGGTCGGACAGGCGGTCCAGTGGACCTCGCTGAACCCGCAGGTCGCCTATTTCGAGGGCAGCGAGCTCCGCGCAGCCGGTGCGGGCACGGCCACCATCAAGGCCAGCATGGTGTATAACGGCGTGACCTACTCGGATACGACGACGATCACGGTTCTGGCAGAGGAAAAAGAAAATTATTCCTTTGAGATCCGCAGGACGGAAACGTCCACGAACGGACAGTTCTACAAGTACTTCGTGAATACGAATATCCCCAATTTTGACAGCTCCAAGGTGACTTGGTGGCTCGAACCGGTCGACGAACGCTGGTACACCGAGGGCGGCTGCGCGTATCTCTCGTATGGGATCACCGGCACGCTTACCGCGACATACGTCCACAACGGAAAAACCTATACGGCCAGCTGTTATCAGGCGGCTGCCGTCGAGAATTACATTCTCGACCTCTTCCTTGTGGAGCGGACGGAGGGCCGCGCGGCCTATGCGATCAAGACGGATATCCCCGGCTGTACGGCCGGTACGGCAACATGGACGGTCGCGTCTGCGCACAGAGGCGGCTGGGTCGACGGAAGTCAATATATTGTCGATGAATTCGGCATGGAAAACGGCGAGAGCTATACCGTCACGGTCAGCTACACCTACAACGGACGGACCTATTCCGCGTCCTGTACCTATACGTACACGGAGCAGCCAAGTGCAAACGTGTTTCCGGTCATTCCGGACGAGATTCCGACGATCCAGCCCTGACGCAAGGCTCCTCCTGTAAAAAAGCGAGGAAACGGATACCTCCGTTTCCTCGTTTTTTATGGATTCGGGCGAGCACGATTCCGCGTCTGCGTCGACGTTACAGATATTGTGACGCATGAGAAGACAACAGTGCGCGTTTTTATTGAGCGCTGCATATCCAATGTGTTTCGTCAGACTGTTTTTGTGAGCTTGGCAGCCTTGTCCCTGTTCGTCATCATGCCGCCGTAGCTCAATCCGTAAAGCGCGGCGAAGCGCTTCATGGTGTACTCACCCGCTTCCAGCATCCACTGTTCCGGGGCAGCACCCTGAAATACAAAGTACAGCTTGCGCCCGAAAAGCTCTCCTTTTTTGATTTTGCCATAGAAACGGTCGAGCATATTGCGGACGCTGCCGCAGATGTTGTGCCAGTACAGGGGAGAGCCGATGACGAAGGTGTCCGCCTGTTTCATGGCGTTGATGACAGTATCCAGCCCGTCTCCGAGGAGATTCTGACCGTAAGCTCTGATGGTGTAGTCAGTCAGATTCAGAGTTTCATAATCTTTGCCGTTCAGCAGCTCTGCTGCCAGCTTTGCGGTGTTGCCATTTTTATTGGGACTGCCGTTGATGAATAAGATGCTCATGTTATTTGCACTCCTTCAAAATGTCGTAAATCTCGTCGTGTTTCGACTTCTTGCAGCAGCCCGCGGTGATGTGGCAATACAGGACGGGGCGGATGACGGCCAAATTTGCGCCGTGGCTGCAGTTTGTGTACGCGCCGAGCGGAGGCTCGATCTATGGTAACACATCTTTTTGTATACATGATAGCAGAAGCGAGACTTCTGCGGAAGTCTCGCTTTGTTCATCAGTATATACCTTTAGGTTTTACTATCCATACGGCTCCTTGCTGACGGTCTTTGCCGCTCCCAGAAAGCGCTGCACTGTGGGCGTTGGTTCTGGGGAGTGGAAGATAAGAGGATAAACGATGAAATTCTGCCCCTTAATTAATGCTTTTTCAGCTATTTGTTATAGCGTATCAGATTCACGGAAAAAGCGCAATGACAAAATTACAATTATCTGGTGTGCAAATGTAGTATCATCCTGCTTTGTCAGAGTGAAAAAGTAGCGCCTTCCCACACGCTTGACAGATTTTCGTTTCTGCGATAAACTGAAATCACGAAGACATATGCAGCTGCGACAGGCATTTGCTTGACAGGCGGCTGCATTTTTATTTTGATTGGATGGGATGGATGCGATAAGATGTTCAGAAGACGCGCAGGAACGAGGTCGCATGGATAGGAATTTATCGGAGGTACTATTTGAGCAGGCGGAAAAAGCTGGTCAACCACAGCGGCATCCCGCAGCACGAAATCGAAACCATCGCCAGAGTCCTCCTGCCTGATATCCTCGCCTACCACGAAAGCGAGGAAGGGCAGCGGGAATTTGCCGAATGGAAAGCACGACGGGATGCCGCTCAGAATGATAACGAGGCTGAGAAAATCGCCTGAAGATAACAAAAAGGACGGCAGTAGCCGTCCTTTTTGCGTGTATTCACTTTTCATAGGGCGTGTATTCCGTGACAGCGTTCAGGTACGTTTCTGGGTCGCCGCTCAAAACCAATTTGGCATACGCCAACGGGTCGTTGTAGATGAGATAATCCAGTTCCGACCGCTCATAAAGATTATCTGCTACTTCGTTCTCCACAGCAGTACAGTCGATGGAGATCATGCTGCCGTCCTGAAACCGCAGCTCCACACAGCCAGTGTCCATGTTGAATTCACAGCTTTTGATGTTTTTCATGGTTGTCCTCCTTTTTCATCTTTGGTTTTCTCGGTCCTCGCGGCTTGGATTCCGGGCGCTTCAGCACGCCATTCCGGAAATGCGTATCTTCGAATCTCTCAAAGAAAACAAATAATCCGAACCCGTCTCCGATTACGAAGACCTGGTTCGGATTATCTTTGTCTGGTGCCGGTGGCGGGGCTCGAACCCGCACGGCTGTTGGGCCGAGGGATTTTAAGGCTTGTATCCCATCCGGAAGACAGCGGAAGTACACGGAACTACAGGTTCAAGATCCATTGAAAATCAATGCTTTTCACCGTTTTTTGAAAAAACAGGAACCATTTAGACAATTGCGATTTTTCCGAGTTTGATGGTATTGGAGAGACAATGGAGAGAACAAATCAAGCCGTGTTCCTGCCGATGACAA
>CAKUHB010000021.1 GCA_934655875.1 uncultured Oscillospiraceae bacterium | reverse complement strand
CGAAAGGTTCGCGCACGGTGCTAAGCGGGGGAAAATCCGGAGATTACTTCAAAGAATTACCTATCGCAAAAAGTGCTACTTGCCACGGGCGGCTATCTCAAGGAGCAGGGCTACGACGTGCGCGTTCTGGACCTCGTGAATCTGGAGCAGTCGGACGGCTACAATCCATTCCGCTATCTGCACGACGAAAAGGATGTGCTGAAGCTGGTCAATAACCTGATCCAGTCCACCACCCCAAAGGGCAGCCATGAGTCCGACCCGTTCTGGACGAAAGCTGAAACCGCACTCCTGCAGGCGATCATCCTCATGCTGTTTCAGGAAGCGCCAGAATATGAGCAGAATTTTTCAATGGTCATGCGCGTGCTGGAATATGCCGAGGTGCGCGAGGAAGATGAAGGGCATGTTTCGCCGCTCGATTTGCTCTTTGAATCCATAGAGCGCAGAAAGTCGGACAGCGTCGCTGTCCGGCAATATAAGGTATTCAAATTAGCCGCTGGCAAGACAGCAAAGTCGATCTTGGTGAGTACGGCTGTCCGCCTTGCGCCCTTTAATCTGCCGCAGATCCAAGCCCTGACCGACCATGACGACATGGACCTTTACACGCTGGGCGAAAAGAAAGTTGCGCTTTACGCTGTTATCCCAGATAACGACAACACGTTCAACTTCCTTGTGAGTTTGCTATACGCGCAGGCGTTCCAAGCCCTATATTACAGCGCAGACCAGATCCACCACGGCCCGCTGCCGCGCCACGTTCGCTTCGTGCTGGACGAGTTTGCTGCTATGCCGCTGCCGGGCTTCACGCGCGAGCTTGCGACGATGCGCTCGCGTTCCATTTCGGCAAGCGTGATCATACAGAACATGGCACAGATCAAAGAGCTTTACAAGGATAGCTGGGAGACAATTCCCGGCAACTGCGATACCATTTTATATCTCGGCGGCAATGAGTCCAGTACCCATAAGTACGTTTCCGAGATGCTTGGCAAGGCCACGATTGATACGAAAACGCATGGTCAGACGAAAGGCAAATCCGGTTCTTACTCGACCAATTTCCAGATGTCGGGGCGCGAGCTGCTGACACCGGACGAGGTGCGGAAGCTGGATAATCGCTATGCGCTGCTGTTCATCCGCGGTGCAAGCCCGGTCATGGATGAAAAGTACGATCTCATGCACCATCCCGCAATCTCGCACAGTTCCCTCGGCGGCGCAGCGCCCTACATTCATCATGGAACGAAACCGCCCGTTTACACTGGCCGCCCGCTGTTTCATGCGGGCGGCACAGAAAATTTGAATCCATTGAAGGGGGAATTTCATTGAAGAAACCTTTTGAATCCAAAGCCAAGCGGCTCTATTCCATCTTCGCCAGCGTGTTTTTCATGCTGGCGGTTTTTGTTGTCCCGGCTTTCGCGGCAGACGGTGATCCGCTTGCTGTAGTGAATAACCTGAGTGACTTCATTTTCTCGCTCATTCGCGCCGTCGGCTTGATCCTGCTCGGCTTCGGCATTTTGCAGGTCGGTTTGTCTCTCAAGTCGCACGATCCGTCGCAGCGCGCGAACGGCATCCTGACCGTCGCAGGCGGCATTGTCATTACATTCACCAAGGAGATCCTGACGCTGATCACCGGCTGATAAGAATATGGGGAGAGCGAAACTGCTCTCCCCGATACAACTGGAGGTGATACCATCTCAAGTGGAAACTGGATCATAGATAACCTCAATTCCTCGCTGGAAACGTGGAACAGTAAGCTGTCTGAGATTTGGACGCTGTTGACCACCAGCCCGGAGAATTTCAAAGGCGGCGGGATCTGGAATGTGATTGTCGGGATCAACGACGCGCTGAAGGCAATCGCGTATGCGCTTCTGGTGCTGTTCTTTGTGATCGGCGTCATGAAAACCTGCGGCAGCTTTACGGAACTGAAACGCCCGGAAGTGGCATTCAAATGCTTCATCCGTTTTATACTGGCACAGGCGGCGGTCACCTACGGCATGGAGCTGATGACGGCGCTGTTCTCGATTGCGCAGGGAGCGATCCAGACGATCATGGGCGCGTCCGGTCTTTCGGCAATGGAAGCATCCACGCTGCCTGCCGAGATCGCGTCGACGATTGAAGATGTGGGTCTGCTGGAAAGCATTCCGCTCTGGGCGGTGACGCTGCTCGGCTCGCTGTTCATCTGGGTGCTGTCGCTCGTCATGATTTTGACCGTCTACGGCCGCTTTTTTAAGCTCTACATGGCGACGGCGATTGCACCAATCCCGCTGTCGAGCTTTGCAGGGCAGCCCTCCAGCAACATTGGCATGGCGTTCATCAAGAGCTACGCCGCCATCTGCTTGGAGGGCTGTGTCATTTTGCTGGCCTGTATTATTTTCTCACAATTCGCGTCCAGTCCACCCGTCGTAACGGAAGGGCTTGCCCCGGCAACGGTCGTCTGGAACTATATTGGCGAGTTGGTGTTCAATATGCTGGTGCTGGTCGGCTCCATCAAAATGTCCGACCGTATCATCCGGGAATTGATGGGACTTGGATGAGAAACCCTCCATCCGCAGTTGGATGGAGGTTGGCATCAGAGAAATTCTATTACATGGCCTGTCTTACTGTGATCAGGATGCAATTGACTTCCCGTATTCGTACAGCGTGTCGCTTGGCAGGTCGATCTCATCATTCCAGTACACACAGGTACGGCTCGGGTCAAGCTGCACCTGATTAAACAGGCCGTGAATCGTCGCCAGATCCCGATAGCTCTCGATTTGATCCATATCTTCTTTTACATCATACAAAACCTTGCGTCCATCATCGAACACGATGCGCAGACAGTAATCCGGCATGGGCTTCACTTCTTTGATTCTTGGCAGCATACTATCACCCTGCATTTCAGGCAGCTTACCATGCAGGCTGGCCCGTTGCAATCAAACTGTCCAAATCCATATACGCATTTTCAATCGCTTCGACATGGTACAGATCATACATATTGTAGACGAAATCGGTGAGTCCTTTTTCGTCCAACGTTTTTAGCACTGCCCCAGCCGTCGTGTTCTTATGCTGAGCATAGCTTTCCAGCAGATAGGTGAAAAAACGAAATTGATCGTCCAAATAATTACCTCGATTCAACGGTCAATGGTTGGTGTATTTCACGTCGGACGCAGGCTTTGGAATCTCATAGCCATCTTCCAGCGCGGCAGCCAGCCATTCGCGTTTGCAGTCCTGCATGTTTTTTAGCGCCGCTTCTGCCGTTTCGCCGCTGGTCAGGCAGCCGCGCAGCTCCGGATACGAGGCTACAAAACCGCCTTCCTCCGTGCCTGGAAGAAGTTCCATCCGATACGGAAGATTCATATAATACGCAATCGTCTTCATAATTTATCACTTCCGCTTTCAGGCTGCATAATAGGAATGTCATCAATATACTATTGCGGTTCTTGCTGTACTAGCGCCCGCTCACGCTGTTCTTCCAAAAATAAACCAAAGATATAATTTGGAGACTGACCGTAAAGTCCGGTCTCATCGTCAGCAAAAGATGCGCCGGTTGCCGAGGAATAAAACGCTCTTAGCGCTTCATCTTCGCTCAGATGATCGTGCGCCATAATTTTTTGGATGATCTCTGGCAGGATCGTTGCGCGTGTTGTGCTGTGATTCATGGATTCACACTCCCGCAGATATAGCTGTTCTGAAAACGCAGCGTGCGCAGGGCCGCTTCCGTGCAGAACGCGATTTGATTGTTGATTTGTTCAAACCGCAAACGCTCGATGGCGTCTTCTTTGCGCATGATTCCCTGCATGACGTAAGAAACGGTTTCACCAACGTTATCATTTGCAATTTTGCCCTCGACAATGTCATAGCCGTGAGAATAATCTGCTCGGCTGCGGTAGGTTACGACCAAATCCAGCCATTCCATGCTCGCACCGTCAAACTGCAAAAACCGAAGCTGCCTTGCGGCATTTTCGTCCCATTCGTACGCGCTGACAATGGGCAAAACTTCCGTTTTTGTGCGGCGGCTCTCGATCATGGCGCGGCGTCTGGCCCAACGTTCGGCTTGTGCCTGAATATCCGTGGTATAGAATGCAAAGCCAAAATCGCGACCGACTTCAGATTTGAGAATACGCGGCTGCGAAACCTCCATCGTACTTCCGTGATACAAAATCATGCCGCACCCTCCAGATACCGGTCAAAAAACTGCATCAGGTATTCCATACTCATGCCGTGCAGGTCTTCGTAGTCTTCGTCGAGCAATTTCAGAAGTCCCGTTCGTTCAAACAGCGCATAGACCTCATTGCTGGGCCACCTGATATGCGCGGCATAGTATTCAATACAAAAGGCTTTGAAAGATAATGTGCTCATACAGACGCCCCCTTTTTATTCTATTATATCCAAACTACAGATTTTTTCAAGCGGAACACGTCAGCGGATAACACTGCGAATCTTTCGCACTAGCGACACGCCCCACGAAATCAGTCCTAGAACAATGAGCGCATACCAGATCCCGTTTGCCAGCGCGTAGTGGCTGTAATACCAACCGGAGAACAGTGTCGGCACAAGCAGCGCGTACAAAAGCGGCAGACCGAGGTGCAGCAGCGATGCGGCATGAAACAGTACAGACAGGAGCAGGTAGCCTGCCCCAAATACGATCATCAACATGGCACGACCTCCTTTAGAGAATTTGTGCCATGTTAGCTTGGAACAAGAAAAAATTCAAGGGTCAATCCAAAGAAACTTAAAAATTGGAGGGATTCATCATCGAAGTTAAAATCAACAAAGAAATCCAGCGGTATCAGGAGAGCATCCTGTTCGGCTTATCTCTGCGGCAGATGGTGTTTGCGTTGCTTGCCATCGGCGTAGCGGTCGGTGCGTACTTCGGTCTGAAGCCGCTTATCGGAGCGGCGGAGGTCGGCTGGGTGTGCATGCTGGCGGCGTTCCCGTTTGCCATGTGCGGCTTTTTTACCTACAACGGCATGCCCGCCGAGCGCTTCCTGCTGGCGGTCATCCGTTCCGAGGTCCTCTGTCCGCGCACTCTTTCGTATCATCCGCAGAATCTGTATGCAGAATTGCTGCTGGATTCCAATTCCATGCGGGAGGTGCTGACACTTGATTAAAACCCTCAACAACACCATCAAGCAGGACAGAACAGCTTACAAGATCCCGCGCAGCGTGCAGGACGTCATTCCCATCCAGTGGATCTTCGCGGATGGGATTTTTCAGTTCGGTACGAAATACTCTCGGACATTGCGCTTTTCGGACATCAACTATGCCATCGCCTCGAAAGAGGACAAAACCGCGATGTTCCTCGGTTACAGCGAGCTGCTCAATGCGCTGGACAGCGGCTCGACCACAAAGCTCACGATCTGCAACAAGCAGGTCAACCGGCAGGCGTTTGGAGATACCGTTCTGCTCCCGCAGCGCGGAGACAACCTCGACGGATTCGTGAACGAGTTCAATGGGATGCTGGAAAGCAAGATCTCCGGCAGCTCCGCCAGCGTGGAACAGGAGCGGTTCATCACGGTTTCCGTTCACAAGAAAAACGTGGACGAAGCGCGCACGTTCTTCTCCCGCGTGACAGGCGAAGTATCCTCCAAGCTCTCACGCCTCAACTCGTCCTCCAACGAGCTGGACGCTGCCGAGCGCCTGGATGTGCTGCGCGGCTTTTTCCGCCCAGATGAATCATCATTGCCGTTCGACCTGCAATCCGCCATGAAGCGTGGGCATAACCTCAAGGATACGATTTGCCCGGATAGTCTGGAATTTCATCGGGACTACTTCAAGATGGGCAATCAATACGGTCGTGTGCTGTTCCTCAAGGACTATGCCAGCTACATCAAAGACAGCATGATTCTGGAGCTGACCGACCTTAACCGGCGCATGATGCTCTCCATTGACATGATCCCTGTACCTACCGACGAAGCGGTGCGCGAGGTAGAAAACAAGCTGCTCGGCGTGGAAACGAACGTCACCAACTGGCAGCGCAGGCAGAACAGCAACCAGAACTTCTCCGCTGTTGTGCCGTATGATCTGGAGCAGCAGCGCAAGGAAACCCGCGAGATGCTGGATGATCTTACGACCCGCGACCAGCGGATGCTGTTCGCTGTGGTCACGCTCGTGCATCTGGCAGACAGCAAAGAGGAACTGGACAGCGACACCGAAACGCTCCAGTCCATCGCGAGAAAACACCTGTGCCAGCTTGCAAAGCTGAGCTTCCAGCAGCAGGACGGCCTGATCACCGCGCTGCCGCTCGGCCTGCGGCGCATTGATGCGCTGCGGACGCTGACCACAGAAGCTCTTGCTGTGCTTATGCCGTTCAAGGCGCAAGAAATTCGCCACCGGCACGGCATCTACTACGGGCAGAACGCGATTTCCAAGAATCTCATCCTTGCCGACCGCAAGGAGCTTTTGAACGGCAATGGCTTCATTCTTGGTGTCTCCGGTTCCGGCAAATCCTTCGCCGCAAAGCGCGAAATCACGGAGATCGCGCTGTCCACGAACGACGACATTATCATCATTGACCCCGAAGCAGAGTACCGTCCGCTGGTCGAAGGCTTGGGTGGCGAGGTCATTGAAATTTCCGCGACCTCGCCCAATCACATCAACGCCCTCGATATGGAATCCGGATACAACGACGGCGACAATCCCGTCGTGCTGAAATCCGAGTTCCTGTTGTCCCTCTGTGAACAGCTCGTGGGCGCTGGCAAACTGTCCGCCAAGGAGAAGTCCATCATCGACCGCTGCACCGCGCAGGTCTACCGGGAGTTCATCCGAAACGGCTATCTCGGCGTTGTGCCGACATTACAGGACTTCCACGCCGCGCTCTTGGAGCAGCCAGAACCGGAAGCGCGGGACGTTGCGCTGGCGTTGGAGCTGTTCACGGAGGGCAGTCTCAATACCTTTGCCAAGTACACGAACGTGGATACCAATTCCCGTATTCTCTGCTATGACATCCGCGACCTCGGTAAGCAGCTCCTGCCGGTCGGTATGCTGGTCGTGCTGGACAGCGTGTTCAACCGCATCATTCGCAACCGCAAGCTCGGCAAAAATACATGGCTCTATATCGACGAAATCTATTTGCTGTTCCAGCATGAGTACAGCACCAATTTTCTGTTCACGCTCTGGAAACGGATGCGCAAATATGGTGCCTGCGGCACGGGGCTGACACAGAATGTCGACGACCTGCTGCAATCCCACACCGCCCGCACAATGCTTGCAAACAGCGAATTTCTGCTCATGCTCAATCAAGCGAGTACAGACCGCATTGAACTGGCACGCTTGCTCAATATTTCGGACAACCAGCTCTCGTACATTTCGGGCGTGGATTTCGGACACGGGCTTCTCAAGTGCGGCAGCACCATCGTGCCTTTCGTGGATCATTTTCCGAAAAACGGCAGGCTGTACCAGCTTATGACGACGAAGATGTCTGAACGGGTGGAGCAGGCGTCGTAATGCGGGAGGTCAAGGAAAAATCACCGCTGAAAGAGCGTGTAGCCGAAACGCTCAGATCCGCGCCACAGACAGCATTCCGCCGCGGCGCGGATGCTTCCTTTCAGCAACTTCGGCAGGAGCTGCACGATGCGGCGCAAGATGGTCAGTCAGAGGATCGTTACGAGAGCGGCAGGATCACAGATACCGCCGACCATGCCGTGCAGGAAGCCCGCCATCTGACCGAAAAGGTAGTCCACAAGCTGCCGAAAACGAAATCTGACCCGCAGCGGGAAGCCAGGACAGAATCTGTTCCACAACACGAACAGCCCTGTCACCCCCAGCAGCCTACTGCGGCACCGATGGAATATCCACCACAAAGCCAGTCACAGGTAAACGCGCCTGTGCGCGAAGTGGCTTCTCCAATCAGGGAGAAGCCGGTTCCTCCAGCAAGCGGCAACCAGCCTAAAATGCGAGAGCATACACCGACTGCTGATGCACCTGTGCAGCAGTCCCAGCATCCAGCTTCGGAGATACACGAAAAGCCGCAGGCTGTTCACCACGCGCAGGTAAACCGATCCGTGCGCGAACTGAAAACATCAGTAAGAGAAAAGCCTGCTGTGAAAGCAAAACCGGCAGAACAACGGTCGCTTGGACAATCTCCTGCAATCACAGAACCGGATGTGCCTGCGACAACGCCGACGACACCGCCAGCGGTACCGCCATCAGCACGGACTCTGCCAAGAGAAAAACCGATTGTTTTCTCTCCGCGAGAACCGCTTGCCACGCCAAAAACGGATACCACACAGTTTGCGCTTCCTGAAATCAAGACGAAAGAGTACATCCGAAGTAGGCGGCAAAAGCAGAATTTTCTCAAAGAGGAAGCAAACGGTATTGAAAACATAACCGCAGATTCCGAAACATTTTCGCCGGTCATCCGTACACGGGAAACTGTTCGTGAACAGCAAAAACTCCACGTTTCCCATAGTGCGGAGCAGGAACAGCCGGTCATGCCGCAGATCCGAACGCGGAAGCCGCAGACGGTATCCTTGCCTGCCGATGCGGAATCCGTGAAACCGGACACCCCGCAGCCACCGCTGCCGGACATCAAGAGTAAGCAGAAGTACATTGTGACGCAGCAACCGACACAGATAACACCTGTGCAGGCAAATCCACAGCAGGCTGCGCAGAAAATGATTCGAGGCAACGTGAAGTTATGTCAACCAGCATTAACGAATGAAACAGTTCCTGTACCAGCGAGCAGGAATGCCGCTCCGACAAAACCTGTTCGCGTCCAGAAACAGGCGCGACCGGCTTTTGTAAAAAAGCAGAAAATCAAAACGACTTCAAAAGCGAAAATCAAGTCTGTCACACCCACCACAAAAGCCTTGCCCAGCAAAGCGTCGACAGCTCCTCCAAAGCAGGCCGCAACTGTCATCCGCAAAGGGCAGGTGCTTCGGGATACGGCGATCAAAACGGCGAAAGCCGCAAAGGAGGCTGGGAAGAAAGTCCTTCTGGCAATCGTGGCAGCGGCAGAAAAGCTGGCTGCGGCCATTGGCGCAGGCGGCGCGGCGGCAGTTTCCGTTGTTGTGGTGATCCTGCTCGTGGGGATGCTGTTCGCTTCGCCGCTCGGTATCCTGTTCGCCGGGGAGGACACCGGCACGGAGATCAAGATCCCGGACGCCGTTGCGACGCTGAATGGCGAGTTCACCGACGAAATCTACCGCATCATGGAGGGCAACCCATACGACGTGCTGGATATGCAGGAGGGCATGGAAGCGGCCATGCTGCAAAATTGGCGAAACGTGCTGGCTGTGTACGCGGTCAAGGTCTCGACCGACGAAGAACACGGCTTGGACGTTATAACAATGGACGAAGAAAAACTCCAGCTCCTGCGGGAAATTTTCTTCGAAGCCAACAAACTTGAATACGAATTGACAACCAGAACCGTGGATGGTGAGCGGATCACAACGCTGCACATCTACGCACAGATCAAGGACGCCATGCAAATGGCAGATGAATACGGCTTCACCGACCAGCAGCGGGAAATGCTCGAAGAATTGCTGAAACCGGACTATGACGATATCTTCCTTTCCCTAATCGGCAATTACCAACCAGACGGCACGCCCATCGGCCCCGTCGACATTTCGGATATCCAAGGCACGCTGCCAGATGATCTTGACCCGCTGCGAGAATCCATTGTCCTGACGGCGTATCAGCTTCTCGGAAAGGTGACGTATTTCTGGGGCGGCAAAAGTCTTGTCCTCGGCTGGGACAGCCGCTGGGGAACGCCGACGACGGTTACCGCACCCGGCAGCGGCTCGACCGGCAAGGTGCTGCCGTTCGGATTAGACTGCTCCGGCTTTGTGGACTGGACGTTCTATAATGCCACGAACGGTGCATACCTGCCCGGACGCGGTGGTGGCGCAGCCTCGCAGCATGGGTATTGCACCAACATTGCATGGTCAGATGCGCTGCCCGGCGATCTCGTCTTTTACGCGGACGACAGCCACGTCGGAATCGTCTGCGGTTATGACAGCGTAGGAAACATCCTCGTCATCCACAGCTCCGGTGGACAGAATGGCGTGGTCGTGACCGGGCGCGAAGGCTTTGCCGTCGCAGCAAGACCAGATCTGTTTACGGATTAAGCTACGCTTTGAACCTGAAAAACTGAAACGCAAAAGAGGTGGAATATGAACGATACCATCACAGAAATCAACAAAGACACATTCTGGGGATTGATCCGGGAGGCGAGAGCCGCCTGTGGTCAGGATATGTCTGCCATGGTGAAGTATCTGAAGGGACGCTTGGTATCTATGGGGGCAGAACAGGCACAGAACTTTCACGATATTACGCAAGCTTACGAAGATCTCGCGTACAAGTACGGCCTGTGGGATGCTGCCGAAATCATAACGGAATACGGCTGCAGCAATGACGGTTTTATAGACTTCCGTGCGTGGCTGATTGCACAGGGAAAAGAAGTCTATCTGGCTGCGCTGGCAGACCCGGATTCGCTTGCGGAGGTCGAACCCTACGGGGATTGCAGCTTCGAGTTGATGAGCTATGTGGGAGAGTATGCCTACAAGCAGCTCACCGGCAAAAGCGCCTATGAGCAGACCGACCAGAGGAAATATAAGAGACTTGTGGCAGAACTGAAGCGGGACATTACCTACAAAGACGGCATTCAATTCCCTAGAGAGGGTGCGGAGCTGAAACAGTTCCTGCCCCGGTTGTGCGCCAAGTATCCGGACCGTTGGCTCGAACCACATTGGAATCTCGATCTGAAAGTAGTGCGAGATCTTATCTATGCAGGGAAAGCACATGATCACCAGCAGCAGGTTTGCAAAAAGGCAAACCGGGGTCACGGCGGTGAGGCTAGATAATAAGCGGCGGTGCGAGGGCTTGCTTGTAAAATGGTATAATTTGCTTCGTTTGTGCGGCATTCTTTGTTGGCTCTGGTGAATAGCTTTCTTTCCTTTTTCCTGCGATACTTGGCGTACCAAAGCGAAAGGAGATTGCAATGGAAGAAAGAAAAAACCTATGCGCTATGCTGCCGGTCGCACTCCATGCCAGAGTCCGGCAGGAGCAGGAAAAAGCCGGGATGACCCTCAGCGAGTATGTAGAAGTCATGATCACGGAATATTACGACTGGAAGGATGGAAAAATTATGACCGGAGAAATGAGGACTTTAGCCGCACAGATCCCCACAGCACTCTTTGACCGCCTCGACCGCTACCTCAAGGAGCGTGGCATCAAGAAGAAGGACTTCTTAGTCGACATCATCACCCGCGCGCTAGAGGCAGCCGAAGCCGATGAAACGCTCGCTCCGAACGAATCGGTCACAGAAATGCCGCTGGGGGAAGCCGAAGAAACATCGCCCCAAGACGCGCTGGAGGAACAGCCGGAAGCGGACGAATCCTGAACCCAAATCAAGCCCCCGCAGGTCAAGCCTGCGGGGGTAAACCTTTGTCACAAGCCGTCAGCCGACACGCGCCCGCGTGTCGGCTCTTCTGCGTCCCGGTAGGGACGCTGCACCTCAAAGGCATAAAAACCGCGCGTTGGAGCGCGTGTGACGAAGTACGAATTCGATGCACCGATATGCCCGTGCGTCAAAACAGGATTGAATGCGAGCGATTAACGGAAGTGAGGTTGCGCTTACATTTTAGGACAAACCTCCGCTGCGGGGAAGCATGACATTATTCGGATACGCCCTCGGCGGGAACTGCCTCAGATGAAGTGTCAACATCAGAAAGCAAGCTGCACAGGCCAGCGGTTCCCTGCATATGCAGCTTATTCATCGACAATCGCTGTGAAATGTTCTTTTTCTTCCCATTGTACTCAAGCAGCATGGCTTCGGCATATCCCATAGAACCGGGGCAGCGTTCTTTCGACATTCGCACAAGCTGCTTGATAGAGAGTGCGCCGACCCTTTCCTTGAATACCTCATCATTCAACTTGTCACCAAAAGAATAAACCAGACGTGTGATTCCGTTCAGAATATTTGCAGAGAATGAGTTTTCATCGCCTTCCCATGTTCCGGCACAGAGCCGAAGAACGCGGCTGAGCATATGATAGCCGTGGGTTTGATAAATCTGTTCGAGCGTTGATACAGCGCAAATTACGCAGGGAGCCTTTCTGGTTCCGAGAGAAAGTCCGTATGACTCTAAAAGATCTCTGATAATAAGCTGATCGTCATTTCCAGCCTCAAGGTTTGCGGTGAACACCTCATAAGGACTCAGACGTTTTACAAACTTCTGCTGATTTGCGAAAATGTCGGCCTCATGCTCATAAACGAGTTCATCGTATATCATGCACCATACTGGCGTATCGCGGGAACCGGAAACCAGAGCAACGATTTCAATTGTGTGCTGCCCGTTAAAAACATAATTGACGCCGTCTCTGCGGCTGACCTTCACCGGATTGATCTGATATGGATCAAAGTTTGCGGCAGCATTTGCAATATGAGCCTTTGAGAGATTTCGTTGGTACTTCTGGTTGGAAACGAGATTCTTGATTGGGATCTTTTCAAAGTGGACGTTTGGTACGAAAACGCTATGGTCTTCCATGTCATTCTTCCTCTAGTATCTGCAGCATTTCACAAGCCTTATCGACCAGAACGTGCAGTTCTCGGACGAGCGCGGAACGTGCAGCATACGAAATAATGGACAGGTCTGTTTTGGTCTGGATGCGGTGAATGGAACCCGTCCATGAAGGAATGGTCAAGGTAAGGCCAGTGATGTCTGCGTCCGGGTCAAACACCGGCATATCCTTGATCGATTGGCTTGCACCGCTTAGCGGCTGTTCTAATGTACGGTTGATTGCAGTCCTTGTTTTCTTGAATTGAACAAATGGCTGCTGCTGCATTCTTCGGATCTTCCGATCAACCTTTCGCATTTCAGCCGGTTCCAGTTTTGAAAGGGCAACAATGTTTTTGTGGGACACTTTATATTGGCCGGAGAGTATCTTCGAACCAAGCGCGGGTTCTGCATCTGCAATTTTATCAACGGCTCTCGAAAAAACTGCGTACTTTTCTACAGTCCCGGCCGAAATGCAGTTCTCATCTGCGATTCTATCCGCAGTTCGATGGCGCGAAGTGTCTGGACTGTCCTGCTTGTCGGGACGCGGGGACACAGGCAGAGAATACTGATTAAGCCCGCTTGGATTTTTGATCTTGGATACAAACTTTTCAGAGTCATATTGCTTGCCAATCAGATATTTTCTGGTTCCCTCCGAAAGGTTCCGTCGGCCAAGCTGATTCGCACAGATCCATGCGATGGCTTCTTCGCGGCAATAAAAGTCCACCTCCGTCACAGAAAAGGGAATACGGTGCCGCATACAGATCTCATAGCGATTGTGGCCGTCGACCAGCGTACCACGCCAGACAACGAGCGGGTCACGACAGCCATCGGCAAGGAGATTTTCTTCGAGCTGCAGATATTCTGTCCGCTGCAGCGGGGGAATCAGATTTTTGAATTGGGGATCAATGATGAGCGATTTCGGCATCTTCATAGTGATACGAGCTCCTGCTTATCTACCCGCTGTAATGTTTCAAGCGGAAACACTGCGACACGCTTCGAGGAAATGACACTCCCGTGCAGGCGGTAAGCACACCCGTCTTCAAGTTCTGGTGCAAGTATGCGGAGCCGCTGCACGAATAATCGGCTATAAAGCTCGTATGAATTTTCAGACCGCATCCGGGAAGCAACAATACGATGCCCCTGCTTGCCGGGCGTTCCTTTTTCAACAGGCTGTATGGCAACCAGCTTTGCTTCCGGGTTTACGAGCAGCTGAATCTGGCTTGGGGACCCAAGCTGCCGGAAAAGTGCCTTATGAATCCGAATCCCATATTTTTTCGTGTCGACAGCCAATGTTACCTCGCTGCAAGCATGCTGGCCCATTTTATACATCCTCCATTGTTAACTGCTGAGGCAGTTCCTGCGATTTCTCCGGCAATGCGATCTGCACCTTTTTGGACGATTCTTTGATGGAGTAAACTGCATATCCATCAAAGATATTAACCTGCATGGATTGCTGATGCTCCTTATACGGCAGACCAAATTGATCTTGCCATCCGGAAGGAAAGACCGGCGTTCGCGCAGTCCGCGGCTTCGCTCCTTCGGGAAGGGCGCGCTGATAAATCTCCGTCGCGGTCAGATCAAACGCAATCATATATTCACCATTTGCGTGGATCAACCGGCCAAGCAGTTTGTATCGATAATCCGGGTTCCAGTCCATCAGCGAAAACATTTTTGCAAAAAACAGCTTACAGGTTATTTGCCGCGGTGAACGCTTCTTCTTTGATGTTCCGCACCACGCAAAGCTGTCTCTCGCGTTTTCGATGCAGGGACGCAATGCCATGATTTTCGTTTCCTGATTTACGAGGACCTGAACATAGGAGGCCTCCGGAAACTTGTTCAGGCAAGCACAATTTACATAGAATTTGTAATTGTTGAAGGTCACAGACGGCTCATGCAGATGCGCAAAGAATTCTCTGCGGACGACCTGAAAACCCTCAAAATCAAAATCCGCACCCATGTCAACAACTTCGTCATTTGTGCTTAGAGACGGGACATCAGAATAATCATTCATGGGTACAGATGCGCTGTCTTCGGCTGGAGCAAGAATATCTGCGTGACGGGTATCATTCCATGTTTCCATTGCGGTCCTCCTGCGGCATTGTACCACCCAGTTCTTTCATGATATATTGTTTCAATTCATCAAAATCCGTGACGTGAAGTTTTTTGCCGGTTTCAAAGAGCTGCCCTTGAAGATTGAGTGACCAGTTTGATCTGGTCATATGTTCTAAGGCGGAAAGGGAGCACTCGTGCAGATAGAATTCTTTTCCGAATGTGCCGACCCACTGTTCAGGGATTGCCCGGACGTGTTTTCCGAGCGTAGAAAGGGGATGGATCGTTTCTTCGTTTGTGTTTGCCGCTCTCACGGAAAGCTCCTGTGACCGGATAAAGGTTTCGGAATCGGCGATATCGAAAATATAGACAAGCTGCCCGGCATCTTCACAGAGAATTCCGTTTATACGATATTTGCACGCAGTATTCCAGCCAAACAGGTGAAAGATTGTGTCGCTGAATGCAGTGGCTGATATTTCGCGCGGCTGTGGTTTTCCGCTATAGTTCGATGAAATTATGACGCCGCTGCGGTTGGACGAATCCGTGGGCCGAACGGCAAACTTCATTTCAATCGGATTGATCAGTAATTCGACATATCGCTTTGCACCGAAATGCCGGACGCACGCAGCACTGAACTTCACCTTTTTATCTGCAAACGTCACAAACGGCTGACTATGTGTGCCTAAAAACTCTGTTCTGGTTATTTCAAAGCCGCGCAGATCAAAATCACCCGCATTGACTGCAAAGGTTGTGTCTGCTGGTATCTGTGAAGGTGCACCGGCTGTGGGAATGTCCGTATACGCGCTTCTGGACGCACTCAGATAGTCGCCCTCTTTGAAGCCGGACCACCTTGGATTGATGGAAACAAAGCCTTTCAGCAAACCGTCATGAATGACCCGGAGTTCCGGCAGAATGGACTTGTTGCCGTATTTGGCATTGTCCAGCATTCGCTGAACTGCGTTGAAATCATCACGGCGTATAATAGCGTCATGATGGTTATAGTAGCGGCTTTGTGGTTTCTCTCCGCGATTTTTCAGTGTCCGGTGCGTTCGGTAGTTTTCTGTGACGGTTTTTCTTGTAAGAACGTCCCCGCAGTGCCGCTCGTTGCGAAGGATCGATACGATGCCGCTGGATGACCAGCATGATTTCCCGAAATATGTGCTGCGTGCCTGATTGGTAAGGGTATCGGCAATCTGCTGGGCAGAGTAGCCGTAGAGGTACATATAGAAAATAAGCTTAACAGTAGGCGCTTCGTCCGGATTGATTTGAAGATGGCCGTCTTCGTCGTGGGTATATCCAAACAGCTTCGGCGTAAGCGGGACTCCGTGGTCAAGCCGCATGCGCAGAGAAGTTTCCATACTTCTGCTGCGGGTGTGTGACTCTTCCTCGGCCATCGTAGCCTGAAAGGTAAGCGCCATCTGTGAATCATCATTCAGGGAAAAGATCGCTTCCGATTCAAAGAAAACACCAACAGGAGGCCGCCTTTCGGCCAGCGAACGAACGGTTCCGATGAAATCTTCTACGTTGCGCGCAAAGCGTGAAACACTCTTTGTGACGATCATGTCAATTTTACCGGCCTTGCAGTCTGCAATCATCCGATTGAACTCGTCCCGATGCTTCAGCGAAGTGCCGCTGATTCCTTCGTCGGCGTAGATGTTCACAAGCGTCCAATTTGGGTGACGGGTAACAAACTCCTCGTAATACTTCTTTTGCAGCTCATAGGATGTTGTTTGCCGAACATCGTCCGTTGAGACACGAACATAAATAGCAACCCGCTGGTTTACGTCATTGTCGTAGTAATCAGCCTGTTTTTTCGCAGGGATGTATTCGTAGTTTTCGGGATCAATCACCACGTTGTATCGCTGCTTGATCTGTTCCTTTTGCCGCTCCTTGCGTCGTCTGGCTTCCGAATTATGCATCTGAACGTTCTCCTGTCAAAAGAAGGCTTTCCTCGGAAATATTGTCCGGGAGGACTGTCCAATGATCGGGGAACATGCCCCAATCGTGCAGGGTATCCTGATAGCAGGAAGCCATCGTAAAAATATCCTCGGATACAAAATAGATGCCGACAGGATTCTCCAACGCTGCGAGGATTCTTGCAAGAAATGTGATCTCGTAGTCCTTTTTGGAAACGTTGGATACCTTCTGCGTGATAATCAAATTGACATTGCCGCGGAAGCAGTCCTGCAAAAGTCTGCACCATTCCGGCGCACTTTCCATGTTCGGCGCGGTGGCTCCTTCGTCGATGTAAAAGTCAATAAGCTCCCAATTTGGGCAGAGGGCCATGGTGTCCTGATACTGCTTCACATGGTAGTCCAGATAGTCTGGATATTTCGTCTGGTTGAAGTAACGGATATAGATTCCGACCTTGTAATGCTGCTTGGGATTTGGACGTTCTCCCCGAAGATTGCTGAGCAATGTCCTGCGCGGAGAGCGCAATAGGGGCTGCATAGATTGATCTGCTGAATTGTGAGGCAGACCCTGTGCTGCTGAAGATGTTTCACCTCCGGATTCAGATGCTGCTTTCAGAAGCGAATCCTGCGCTGCTTGATCCTGCATATCGGACATTTCATATCCCCTCCGCGCGACAATAAAAATATTTGATTGTATTTTAGCCCGCGCAAATGCAAAAAGAAATAAACTGAGAGTGAAGATATCCACTCCCAGTGAAGGTACGGAAAAATCGGGCTTTTACAACTGAAGTTTTTATGTGATACCGAAACGATAGAAAGGCAAAATCGACTGATTTCCCGCTCATTATAATACTTCCGACTTTTTTAAGGAGGTATTATTTATGAAATTCAACACAGAGGCATTGGGAAGGCGGATCGGAGAGATCAGAAGAAGACGGGGCCTTTCCCAAATGGCGTTGGCAGAACAGATCGAAAAAGCGCCTACGTTTATCAGCAGCATCGAAACCGGGCAGCGGGGCATGAGTATCGAAACATTCGTATCCATTGCCAACGCGCTGAACGTATCAGCGGATGCGCTTTTGATAGACAGTATTGAGAATACGGAGCGAATCTCCAATTCTTCCTTTGCTGCAGCTGCACTTGACTGCAATGAATTTGAGCGGCGTGTTCTGCTGGATCTGTTAATTGCGGCGAAAGAGACGATACGGAAGAACAAACGTTTCTTGCGATATGAGGACATAAAATGAAAATAATCCCAAGAAAAATATATTTTCTGCAAAAATGATTACATTTTTACGAGAGAGGCGACTTTTGAGCACAAATCCTGTATAATACAAAACAGATTAACTTACGGGCAGGAGGGCTTATGATTTTTTACATCGCAGATATGCACTTCGGGCATGAGAATGTGCTGCAGTTTGACAACCGGCCGTTTTTAGGGATTGATCAGATGGATGAAACGCTCGTCCAGAACTGGAATACTCGTGTCGCAGACGATGATACCGTCTATGTCCTTGGAGACGCTTTCTGGAAAAACGAAGAAAACAGCGTGAAGATCCTGCAGCAGCTAAAAGGACACAAGCATCTGATTCAAGGCAATCATGACCGGGTCAAGGGCAAACTCCGCCTTTATTGGGAAAGCATTTCGCAGTATGCAGAAATCAATGACGAAAACCGCTTGGTCATTCTGAGCCATTACCCAATGCTGTTTTATAAAAACCAGCACCACGGAGCGGCGATGCTGTACGGACATGTACATAATTCAAGAGAGTGGCAGCTCGTGGAGAAGTGGAAACGTGAGCAATGGGTGCTGGGAATCCCATGCCGCCTTATCAACGTCGGCTGCATGCTGGATTATATGCACTACACGCCGCGTACACTGACAGAACTGCTGACAGCCAAAGCAATGCCGGATATGGATTTGTTTGCGCGGATCGAGGAAAGCACTGCCCAATATGAAAGCGCGAAGACACAGGTTTATGAATTGTGCAAACAAGCTGTGGATGAGGTTTTAGCCGGACAGCTTACCGATGAAGCGCAGATCGACCGGCTGCTGGACAGGGTAATTGATTTCGGGGACGATGCCCGTTTCCGTGAATTGTCCAAACAGCTTTGCCGCCATATCTATTATCATTACCCAAAACTGATTGGCGGTTTTCCCAGTATGTTCCGAGCACTATTCGAGGAAACGGAAACCTGAAACAAAAAGACAGAGCCGGGTTGCACAGCGCCCCGGAAAACAGTTACCAGCCGACACGCGCCCGCGTGTCGGCTTTTCTGCGTCCCGGCAGGGTCGCTGCACCAGAAACCAGAAAAACCGCGCGTTGGCGCGTGTAACGCGAAAGGAGACACTATGGAGAAAAGAATCTATCAATCCCTGCGGGAACTCCCGCTTATGCTGAGCATGATGGACGTTGCATCCGTGCTCGGTATTTCCAAGGCGGGAGCCTATACCCTCGCCCACAGCAGAGATTTCCCTGCGTTCCGGGTTGGACGCAGGATCGTCATTTCACAGGAAAAATTTCTGGACTGGCTGGAAAAGCAGTCCGGGCAAAATTCTCTCACTTAGGACTAGCTATTTTGCTGTCTTTGTGATATTCGTTTGAGCTGCCAGAAAGGAGGAACGCAAATGGCAAAAAAGAGAGTCAATGGCGAAGGCACCATTGGAAAACGAAAAGACGGTCGCTGGGAAGCGCGATACATCGCAGGTCGCGACCCGGAAACCGGAAAGCAGATTCGAAAAAGCATTCTCGGAAAAACGCAGGCGGAGGTTCGCACCAAACTGAAAGAAGCACTGGCAGAAGCAACCGAGATCGATGTGGTCAAATCCGGCGAATATAACGTGGCAGGTTGGGTGCAGGCTTGGTACTCGCTGTATGCGCAGCCAAACGTGCGCGAAACGACCGCGCGCTACTACAAGGGCTATATCGATCACCATGTAATCCCGCGCTTGGGCGATACGCCGTTAAACAAACTGACATCGCTGGACATTCAGCAGTTCTATAAAGATCTGTTGGAAAACGGCAGAATTCGTGAGGATACAAAAGCCAAAAAGCCGGGGCTCAGCAGCACAACTGTGCATGGCATCCACGTCATGCTGAAATCTGCTTTGAAACGCGCCGTGCAGGAGCGCTTGATCCCCTTCAATCCGGCAGAGTTCTGTATTCCGCCCAAGATCACAAAGCCGGAGCTGCAAGTGATTCCATCGGAGCGATATCAGTCCTACCTGCACGCGGCAGAACAGCGCGGTGTGCTGCCAATGTTCTACTTAGAGCTGTCCACTGGGCTTCGGAAAGGTGAAATTGCGGCGCTGCTCTGGTCGGATTACGACGCGCAGACGCAGACGATTCATGTGACAAAACAATATCTCTTCTACAATGGTCAGGGCACTGTGTCCCCGCCCAAATCAAGCACCTCTGTCCGCTACGTTTCCATCCCGGAGGAAGCTGCAAAGCTGCTGGAGCAGGAGCATGAAAAGCACCCGAAAAATCCCTACATGTTTCCTTCCCCGGTAACCGGCGAAATGTACCATCCGGACGCCATCGTGAAGATTCACCGCAAGATCTGCAAGGACATTGGATTGGAGAACGTCAGATTTCACGACTTGAGACACAGCTTCGCTACGACCGCGCTGCAATGCGGCGTGGACGTGAAAACAGTCTCCACGATGCTCGGTCACAGCAGCGCGGGATTTACGCTGAACGTCTACACGCACTCGACCAGCCGGATGCAGCAGGAAGCAGCGCGAACCGTCGGAAACGCGATGCCAAAGATGCTAGAGCGTTGAAAACAGCAAAAACAAACTCCCGGCTGCCTGAAAAAAGCAGCCGGGATTCTCGTTTTCATCTCATTTTGTCCAACTAGACACGTTTCGTCCCATCGCCGTTGGCGTCAGGGTTGGCGTCAATGTCGTTGAGTGGAGGACATCAGCCCAAGTTGCCTTGACCTTACGGTGCGGACGACAGCCGCGTGAAACGAAAAAAAATCGAGCCTGCCTGCGCAAAAACGCGCCGCGTCGGCAGTCTCGGTTCTTCTTCAAAAAGTTCGGATAAAGCAAAAATCCGCACTTTTCAGTGCGGATTTTGGTGGGGGAAGGTGGATTCGAACCACCGAAGTCATTGACAGCAGATTTACAGTCTGTCCCCTTTGGCCACTCGGGAATTCCCCCATATTCAGGATGCTGTGTTGCGGTAAAATGGAGCTGGTAGACGGATTCGAACCCCCGACCTGCTGATTACAAATCAGCTGCTCTACCGGCTGAGCTATACCAGCAACTCAAACAGCAAGGCTGATTATAGACGAAGAGTGCCAAAATGTCAAGAACTTTTTGAAAAAACGCGGAATATTTTTTCGGGAGGGAAGACGCACGCCGTATTTGCACTTCCGGCGGTTTGTGCTATACTATAAAGTATAACATAGAGGAGGGACCGCTATGAGGATCACATTTGTCGGCGCAGCCCATGAGGTGACCGGCAGCTGCACGCTGCTGGAGCTTTCCGGGGAGAGCTATCTGATCGACCGCGGCATGGAGCAGGGCGTGGATGTCTACGAAAATATCCCGCTGCCCGTTGCGGCGAAGGACATCAGCGCCGTTTTTCTGACGCACGCACACATTGACCATGCAGGACTGCTGCCGCAGCTGTATAAGGACGGCTTCCGGGGCAAAATTTATGCCACGCCTGCGACCTGTAGTCTGGCGGACGTGATGCTGCGCGACTCGGCAAACATTCAGGAGTCTGAAGCGGCCTGGAAGACCCGCAAGGCGGAGCGCGCAGGCGAGCCGCCGGTCGCGCCCTTGTACACAGTCGACGACGCGAAGGGTGCGGCGTCACTGTTCCGGCCCTGCCGGTACGGCGAGATCGTCACGATCGCGGACGGGCTGCGGGTGCGGTTTTCTGATATCGGCCACCTGCTTGGCTCGGCCTGCATCGAGTTCTGGCTGCGCGAGGATGGGTGTGAAAAGAAGATCGTCTTCTCCGGCGACGTCGGCAATATCGACCAGCCGATCCTGAACGACCCAAAGCCGGTCGCGGAGACAGACTATCTTGTTGTGGAATCTACCTACGGCAACCGCCTGCACGACAAGCCGAAGGACGTGCGCGCCGAGCTGACGGAGGTCTTGCAGCGGGCATTCGACCGCGGCGGCAGCGTCATCATCCCGGCCTTTGCCGTCGGCCGCACGCAGGAGCTTCTGTACCTGCTGCGCGAGATCAAGCAGAAAAAGCTCGTCCACGGCCACGACGGCTTCCCGGTCTACCTCGACAGCCCTTTGGCGGAGGAAGCGACCAGCGTCTTTTTGCAGTGCGATACCGACTGCTTTGACCCCGAGACACAGGAGGTCCTGAGAAGCGGCCAGAACCCCATCTGGTGTCCGGGCCTACAGCTGGCGCTGACGGCGGAGGACTCGAAGGCCATCAACAACGATCCGCGCTCCAAGGTCATCCTGTCCGCCAGCGGCATGTGCGACGCGGGCCGTATCCGGCACCATCTGAAGCACAACCTCTGGATGCCGGAGAACATCATCCTGATCGCGGGCTACCAGTCCAAGGGGACGCTTGGCCGGGCGCTGCTCGACGGTGTGAAGGAGGTGCGGCTGTTCGGCGAGGATATCGCCGTGAACGCGGAGATCGCCGTCCTGCACGGCACGAGCGGCCATGCCGACCAGAAGGGGCTGCTCAACTGGGTCGAAGCGTTCGAGAAAAAGCCGGAGGTCGTCTTTGTCAACCACGGCGATACGGAAGCCTGCGAAGCGTTCCAGGCGCTTTTGCAGCAGAAGGGCTATGTTGCCATCGCGCCGTTCTCCGGCGCGCAGTTTGATCTGGCAGCCGGAAAGCTCACGGCCTTCCCGGAGGGACGGCCCATCGCAAAGAAAGGCGCCGCGCGCAAGAAGAGCGTCTTCGACGCGCTCATCGCCGCGGCCCAGCGCCTGCTCGTTGTGGCGCAGAGCTGCAAGGAGCGCCCGAACCGCGATCTCACCCGCTTCACCGCCCAGATCCAGGCTCTCATCGACCGCTGGGAGCGGTAAGAACATGCAAAGCCCCCGCCGCATCCATGCGGCGGGGGCGTTTATCATCTCAGAATCTGGCTTCAATGGCGGCGGCTCCGGCGGCGAGGATGCGGTCGGCATCGGGCCCCAGTGCGCGGCGCAGGAGCGCAAGCTCGTCCAGTCCGCCCTGCGCGTGCAGGACGCGGTACGCGCCGGCGTCGCTGCCGCAGGCGATTTTTGCGCCGAGGGCGGCGGATTTTCGGACGGCGGCAAGCTGATATTGCAGAAGCAGCTTCAGGACTTCGTCCGGGAAGCGGCCGCAGCCGATCAGGTTGCTGATCGTGACCAGCGTGGGTACCCAGACGGCGCTGCTCTCCGCGAGCTGTGCGAGCGTCTCATCGGACAGATACGCCCCGTGCTCAATGGAGTCGACGCCGCCCAGCAGCGCCGCGCGGACGGCACTGTCGCCGTTGGCGTGCGCCATGACGGAAAACCCTGCGTCGTGCGCCATGGCGATCATGGCGCGGATCTCGCGTTCGGCCAGCGGCTGCCCGGTGATGACGCCGTAGTGGTCAAAGTCCATCAGGCCGGAGATCATGAGCTTGATAAAATGGGCTCCCTCGGCTTTCGCTTCGGCCACAAGCGCGCGGTATTCGTCCGGCGTGTCAAAGCCGCGGCCGATGAAGCTGCCGTAGTGCCCGGCTTTGTAGATAGGGAAGGTGGGCATACGATAGCGGATGCCGTATTCCGGCGCGAGCCGGGCGGCAAGCGCGCACACGCCCCAGCGGTCGCCGCCGTCGCGCAGATACGTATAGCCGCGCAGCTGATACTGCCGGAGCGTTTCGCGCACGGCCTGCTCCTGCACGCCGTCCTGATGGCGGGCGATGGCGTCCTTCCACCAGATCCCGTCAAGGATCATATGAATATGACAGTCAATCATGGTTCGCCGCTTCCGGCACGCAGTGCCGCTCGATGGCGATGGCCGCGCCGTCCTCGTCGCAGCTGGCGGTGATCTCGTCGGCAATGGACAGGACCTCCGGGCAGGCGTTCTGCATGGCGACGCCGACGCCGGTCATTTCGATCATGCTCCGGTCGTTCAGCCCGTCGCCGATGGCCATGGTTTGCGCCATGGGAAGACCGAGATAGGCGGCGAGCGCCGCGATGGCTTCGCCCTTATTGGCGTGCGCGTCGTTGATTTCAATGTTGCAGGGCATGGACGTACTGACGCTCAAAGAGCCGAACCGCGCCGCGAGATCTGTGAGCAGTCTGCCGCGCAGTGCATTGTCCGGCGTGAACAGCTGGAGCTTCTGAACGCCGCGGTTCTGCTCCCGCAGATAAGCCTTGAGCTCGCTCACCGGCGTGCGCAGCTCGCGCACCATGCGCAGAGAGTGGTCGATCGGGATGAACGCGGCGGCGTTTTCCTGCATGCTGCGCGTCATCCAGCCCCAGTTGTCCTGATAGCAGTCGTAGATCACGGGGAAGCCGTCGAGATATTCCAGAACGCGCAGCGCCGTCTCCAGCGGGATCTCCGCCGTGCTGACGGCTTTTTTCTCGCGGATATCATAGACCTGCGCGCCGTTGATGGTGATGGCGTAGTGCAGAAACGGCAGCTTCTGAATGACCTCCGGCATGCCGGTAAAGAAACGGCCGGTCGTCGGCACGATCTCCACGCCGGCTTCCGCCGCAGCGTACAGAGCCGCGCGCGTGCGCGGCGTCAGCTCTTTGCTTGAATTTAGCAGCGTCCCGTCCAGATCGAGCGCCAGCAGCTTGACAGGCTCCACAGGGAATCCCCCTCTTTTCCTTGATTTTTGCCCTCATGATAGCAGACGTGCGACCAAAATGCAAGAAGGGCGTGCGTTCTTGGCCGCGGTGTGATAGAATGGAGAAAAACCGCGCGCAGGAGGACTATCATGCTGATATCGGCAGAGCATCTGAACATCAATTTCGGCAGCCGCCAGCTGCTGCAGGACGTGGATTTTTATCTCAAAGAGGGCGACAAAACGGGCGTCATCGGCATCAACGGAACGGGAAAATCGACGTTCCTGCGCGTGATCGCAGGGCAGCTGCCGCCTGACAGCGGCACGATCGCCCGCAAGCCGAACCTGCAGGTCAGCATGCTGCAGCAGAACCCGCAGATGCAGGACAAGGCGACCATCCTGGAGCAGGTGCTCTCCAGCATGCCGCCGCAGTACCGCGAGGTGAGCGAGTACGAAGCAAAGGCCATGCTCATGCGGCTGGGGCTTTCCGATACCGAACGGCGCATCGGGACGCTTTCCGGCGGCGAGCGGCGGCGCGTTGCGCTGTGCGCGGCGCTCATTCATCCGGCGGACGTGCTGATCCTCGACGAGCCGACGAACCATCTGGACACCGAAATGGTGCAGTGGCTGGAGGACTGGCTGCGCAGATTCAAGGGCGGGCTTGTTATGGTGACGCACGACCGGTATTTCCTCGAGCGCGTCGTCAATCACATCACCGAGCTTTCCCGCGGAAAGCTCTATCACTACGAGGCCAACTATTCCCGCTATCTGGAGCTGCGGGAGCAGCGCGCACAGATGGCGGAAGCGTCCGAGCGCAAGCGGCAGTCCATTCTGCGTGTGGAGCGGGAGTGGATCCTGCGCGGCTGTCAGGCGCGGAGCACCAAGAGCAAGGAGCGCATTGACCGCTATGAGACGCTGCTTGCGCAAAAAGCGCCGGAAACGGACAGCGCCGTCCAGATGGCGGCGGCGTCCAGCAGGCTCGGCAAAAAGATCATCACGCTGGAGCATGCCGGAAAGTGCTATGACGGCAAGCCTGTTATTTCTGACTTTTCCTACGGCGTTCTGCGCGCAGACCGTATCGGCGTCGTCGGGCGCAACGGCGCGGGCAAATCGACGCTCCTGCGCCTGATCGCGGGCGAGCTGAAGCCTGACAGCGGCACGGTGGAGCTGGGCGAGACGGTCCGCATCGGCCACTTCTCACAGGAGGGACGCGAGCTGGATCTGAACCAGAAGGTCTTTGACTTTATCTACGGCATTGCGCACGAGGTCAAGACCGACGAAGGGACGTTCTCGGCCAAGACGATGCTGGAGCGGTTTCTTTTCCCGCCGGACTTGCAGCAGATGGCGATCGGCAGGCTCTCCGGCGGCGAACGGCGGAGGGTGTATCTGCTGTCTGTCCTGATGGCCGCGCCGAACGTGCTGCTGCTGGATGAGCCGACCAACGATCTGGACGTAACGACGCTGTCGATCCTCGAGGATTATTTGCAGAGCTTTCCGGGGCCGATTATCACCGTCTCACATGACCGGTTTTTCCTTGACAAGATGGCGGACACGGTCTTTGAGGTGCGCGGCGGCGGGCCGGTCGAAATTTTTACCGGCAACTGGTCGGACTGGATGCGCAAGCGCGTACCGGAGGAAGCAAAAAAGCAGGAAGAAGCAAAAAAACCGCAGCCGGAGCGGCCGCGGGAGAAAAAACTGAAATTTTCCTATAAGGAGCAGCGGGAATTTGAGACCATCGACGGCGAGATCGCCGCGCTGGAGCAGCAGCTCGAGACGTGCCGGCAGGCGCAGACGGCCTGCGGCAGCGATTATGTCCGCTTGCAGGAGCTGACAGACGAGCAGGAGCGGCTGAGCGCGCAGCTGGACGAGAGAATGGAGCGCTGGGTCTATCTCAACGACCTCAAGGAGCGCATCGACGCGCAGGAAAAATAGGGCAGAGTGCATAAAAATTTTCAGGAGTGGTGTACGGTTTCAGTGTGATGTGCTATACTATAAACAGAAAGCCAACCATTGTGTGAACGGATGCAAGACGGAAAAAGGAGGCGTTCGGAATGCATCTGAAATCGGTGAAGATCCTGCTGTTTGTGCTGCTTTCCCTGACGGTGGCCTGCCTGCTGATTGGCGGCGGGCTGTCAAAGCCTGTGTATTTTCTTCTGGCCGCGGCGTTTGCCGCGGGCTATGCGATCGCCTATGCGGCGCTGTGGCGTTGTCCGTTCTGCGGCCGGCATCTCGGCCGCAGCGACGGCGAGACCTGCCCGCACTGCGGCAAAGCATTGGATCCGGGCGCAAGACGCCCGGCAGAATAAAAAAGAACCGCGGAGCGCCATTCGGCGCTCCGCGGTTTCGTATGCAAACATGTCAATGGACTTCCATGCAGACCCAGCGAAGCGGTCTGCATGGAACAAGGAGGAACAGAGCGTCAGAATAAGCAAGGCTTCGTTTCGTAAGCTCTGCTTCCGACGCTATCCCCGATACCCGATCGAGCGGGAGATGGCTTCGCCGGCGGCGCAGACAAGGCGGATGGCATGGAGAAATTCGTCGGACTGCACCTGCCGGAACATGCCGACACAGCCGATGGCGTAGCGCACCTCGCCAGTGACGTCGTAGACCGGTGCGGAGACCGAGCGCAGACCGACCTTATATTCGCCGTTCTCGACGGCGTAGCCCTGATCGCGGATGCGGCCAAGCTCGGGCGTGAACTGCTCGAGCGTGGTGAGCGTGTGCGGCGTGAAGGCTTTCAGCTCCGTGTGCGTCAGGATCCGGCGGCACTCCGCCGGGGAAATGTTTGCGAGGAAGAGCTTGCCCTGCGAGGTGCAGTGAACCGGCAGGCGCGCGCCGACCTCGGAGACGACGCGAAGGCTCGCGCGGGATTCCTCCTCCGCAAGCGTCACGACCGATGCGCGGTCAAAGACGGACAGGAAGACGCTCTCGCCAAGCTCATTGCAGATGGCCTGCATGTGCGGCCGGGCGATCGCGCCGATGTCCCACGAATTGGAGACGGCGCAGCCGTATTCAAACAGGTGGATGCCGAGCCAGTAGCGGCCGTTGGCTGTCTGCTCAATGAGACCGGACTCGCGCATGGTGGAAAGAAGCCCGTGGATGGTGCTCTTGGGCCAGCCGGTCTTCTGGTACAGCTCCGTCAGGGAAGCGGGCTGCCCGCTGGCGGTCAGAAGATCCAGCAGCCGGATCGCTTTTGCAACAGAATGTATGGTTTTTCCTTCGGATTCAGCCATGGGGATACCTCCAGACATGAAACGATGTATGATATTTTCAGTATATCACGCCGAACGACTTTCAGCAACATCACATATTCGGCAGTGCCGAAAAATGTTGGAAGCGGCGGCGGAAATGGGAAACCGGCGAAATGCTCAATTTGGTTGCAATTTCGGAGCGGGTATTGTACACTGACAACAAAGAGCAAAAGGAGGGCTGCCGGATGTATCAGATCATGCTGGTGGAGGACGAGATGCTTGTCCGCGAATCCATGGCGCAGAACAC
This sequence comes from uncultured Oscillospiraceae bacterium, assembly GCA_934655875.1. Taxonomy (GTDB): domain Bacteria; phylum Bacillota; class Clostridia; order Oscillospirales; family Oscillospiraceae; genus CAG-170. The sequence goes on along the minus strand of CAKUHB010000021.1, from coordinate 18,318 downwards.
CGACTGGGGAAAGTTTGGCTTTGCCGCGCCGCATGTGTTCGAAAACGGGCAGCAGGCGCTGGAGCAGCTGGAAGCGCTGAAGCCGGACGTCGTGATCACGGATATCTGCATGCCGTTTGTCGACGGACTGGAGCTGGCGCAGCACATCTATGAGACGCGTCCGGAGACCATTGTCGTCGTTCTGACGGGCTTCAGCGAGTTTTCCTATGCGCAGAAGGCCATCCGGTATCACGTGCACGACTATCTTCTCAAGCCGGTCAGCCCGCGGGAATTTGATCAGCTGCTGCGGGGACTTGCCGCGGAGCTGTCGGAAAAGCGCGAGCGGCAGGGCGTCTACAGCCGTGCTGCCGTGGCTGGCGAGGTGCTGAAGGAGCGCTTTTTCCAGAGCCTGTTGCAGCCGGAGCCGCCGCAGGAGCTGAACGAAGCGACGCGGGAAGCCGGTCTGGCGTTTGGCGGCAGGACGCACGCCGTCGTGCTTGCGGCGCTGCCGGAGGGACAGCCGCCATTGGAGGAAGCGCAGATCGTGCAGCTGTGCGTGCCGGCACAGTTCCGCGTGCTGGAGGATCAGCACGCGATGCTCCTTGTGAGCGGCGAGGATCCGGCGGAGCTCATGGCACGGACGGCGGCCGGTGCGCGGCAGCTGTGCGCGCAGCTGGAAAAGCACGCCGTTCCGGTCGGGATCGGCGGGGCATACAGCGGGCTGGAGGGCCTGCGGCAGTCTGCGCAGGAAGCACAGCACGCGCTGGGCTACGCGTTTTCGTCCGGACAGACGTTATTATTTGACCCGGAGCTGCGCAAGGCGTCCGGCTCCTTGCAGACCGACGACTGCCCGACGGCGGCGATGATCGCATCCACGCTGCAATCCGGCGCGGCGAACCGCGCGCTGGAGCTGACGGGAACGCTTTTTACCTGCATGCGCCGGCGGCGCGTGCATATAGATGAGTGCCGCACGGTTTTGCAGCGGTTACAGATCCTGATGGCGTCGCACCTGACGCGCGAGCAGCTGCGGCGCGCGCCGGAGATGCTCCTGCCGCAGGCGGGATGCTCGCTGGAGGAGGTGCGGCTGTCCGTCGAGCGGCTGGAGGGATATATTTTGCAGTGCCAGTCGCAGCAGAACGACACGCCTGCGGATCGCTGCGGCCGGATGGCCGTGGAATACGTCAACGAGCATTATGCCGACAGCGATCTGAAGCTGCCGGACGTTCTGGAGCATCTGGGCGTCAGCCGGAGCTATTTTTCCGCGGTCTTCAAGGAAAAGACCGGCCAGTCGTTTGTGGAATATCTGACGAATCTGCGCATGGAAAAGGCGAAGGAGCTTCTGCGCGAGACCGGTCTGTGCACGTATGAGATCGCCGAGCGCATCGGCTTTGCCGACCCGCATTACTTCTCTCTGACGTTCCGGCGGCGCGAGGGCATGACGCCGAAGCAGTACCGGGAGGACGCCAGATGAAGACCGGCAGACTTTTTTCCCCGCATTCGATCGGCACGCGCATTGTGGCGCTTTTCATGCTGCTGATCCTCGTCATCACGGCGGCCATGACGTATGTGTCGATCAACGCTTCGACCAATGAGCTGCTGGGAAACGCGACCGATTATACCGGCCAGCTCATCCTGCGCGTCAACGCGGAGATCGACATGTATGTCGAGTATATGAAGGATATCTCCGATTTTATCGTGGATAACAACGTGGTCTCGGCTTACCTGACGGCTGCGAACGAGCACGTGCTGACCGACGCGATCTGCGCGTCCGCCCAGCAGCAGCTCGCCGCCGCGCAGAAGATCCGCTCGGAGATCACGGCCATCGCGCTCATCCCGCAGTCGGGCGGCGCGCTGTTCGGCTCTGCGGACGCGCAGCTGAACACGTCCTCCGGCTATCAGAAGGCGGACTGGTACACCGGTGCGCTGGCAAATCCGGAGGAGGTGCAGGTCTCCTCGTCGCGCGTGGAGAACCTGATCGCGGGGCAGTATAACTGGGTCGTATCGATCTCCCGCGCAGTGCTCGACCGGGCAGGACGGGTGCAGGGCGTTCTGCTGGTCGATCTCAACTATCAGATCATCGACCGGCTGTGCGCCGCCGTGGATCTTGGCAACCGCGGTTATATCTACATCATCGACCAGAGCGGCGGCATCCTCTGGCACCCGCAGCAGGATCTCATTTACGCGGGTCTGAAGCAGGAAAATGTAGAAGAAATCCTGGCCGCGGAAAACGGCCGGATCCTCTCCGGCAAGGGCGCGGCGCGCAGGCTCTATGTTGCGTGCGAGTCGGAAGCGACGGGTTGGACAGCGGTGGGCGCTGCCTACACGCAGGAGCTGCTGCGCAATCAGGATCGGATCTACAAGACCTATCTCTGGATCGCTGTGCTGGCGCTGGTGCTGGCGCTGCTGTTTTCTGTGCGGCTGTCTGTCTCGGTCGCCGAGCCGATCCGCAAGCTGACGCAGACTATGCAGCGCGTGGAGGACGGCGATCTGCATGTGCGCTGCAGCGTGTCGTCGCGCACGGAGCTTGGGCAGCTTTCGGACAGCTTCAACCACATGATCGCCAAGACGGCGGATCTCATGGATGAGCGGCTGCGCATTGAGGAGCAGAAGCGCAAGAGCGAATGGAAGGCGCTGCAGGCGCAGATCCAGCCGCATTTTCTCTATAACACGCTCGATTCGATTATCTGGATGAGCCACGCCGGACGAAACGAGGAGGTCGTGGAGATGACGAGCGCGCTGGCGCAGCTGCTGCGCTCGTCGATCGGCGACGGCTCCGATACCAACACGCTCGAAAAGGAGCTTGCGCATGTGCGCAGCTACCTGACCATCCAGAAAATGCGCTACAACGAAAAGCTGCAATACGAGATCGACATGGATCCGCAGACGGGCGATTGCCTGCTGCCGAAGCTCGTTTTGCAGCCGCTGGTGGAAAACGCGATCTACCACGGCATCAAGCTCAAGCAGGGCGGCGGAACGGTGCGCATTGAGACGCTCCTGGAGGAGGATCGGCTCCTCATCACGGTAGAGGACGACGGCGTCGGCATGACGCAGGAGCAGCTGGCGACGATCCTCGAGAAGAAGGAAGCGGACGGCGAGAGCAGCAAGATCGGCGTCTATAACGTGAGTGAGCGCCTGCAGCTGTTCTTCGGCCCCGATGCCGCGATGAAATACTATTCCTCGCCGGGGAAGCGGACGATGGTGATGCTGGTTCTGCCGATCGTCCGGGAAAAGGAGGAGAACCATGCGGAGACGTAAATGGCTGGCCTGCGTGCTGGCAGTCTGCCTGCTGCTTGCGGGCCTTTCCGGCTGCGCGGGGCAGCAGCAGCCGCTGCGCGTGACGCTGGTTCTGAAGACGGTAACGGAGGTTGCAGAGTTCTGGGGGACGCTCCTGTCCGGCGTTGAGGAAGCGGCGGCGGAATACGGCGTGGAGCTGAAGGTCCTGACTGCGCCGCGAGAGATCGATATTGACGAGCAGATCGAGCTGATCCGGCAGGTGACAGCGGAAAAACCGGATGTGATGATCCTTTCCGCTTCGGACTATGACCGCTGCGCCGAAGCGACGGAGGAAGCGATCGCCGCCGGGATCGGCGTCGTGGCCATCGATACGGATGTCAATGCGGAAGGCCGTGCCTGCTTTGTCGGCAGCAACAGCTACGAGGTCGGGCTGGAGATGGGGCGCGCAATGGCGTCCTATCTGCCGGAGGGCGGCAAGGTCGCCGTGATCCAGCACATGCTGACGACCACGACCGGCATCGACCGCACGCGCGGCGTCATCGACGCGCTGACGCAGGCCGGGAATATCGAGATCCTCGGCAGCTTCTGCTGCGACAACAGCACCGACCGTGCCCAGGCCATCACGCAGGAGCTTCTGGAGCGGGGGCCGGACATCAGCGGCTTTGTCTGCACAAATGAGGTCTGCAACGTCGGCGCGGCGAACGCGCTGGTCGAGCTTGGCATGGGCGGAAAGGTCTTTGTCGTCGGCTGCGATAACTCCCAGCGGCAGATCGCGTTTCTCGAGCAGAACATCATCCAGGCGATCGTGACTCAGCGGCCGTTCAACATGGGCTATATGGCCGTACAGCAGGCGGTCGAGGTTGCGTCCGGCGAGAAAACCGAGGACTTCGTCGAGGTGCCGTGCGTCCTCATCACGCGCGAAAATATGTACACGCAGGAGAATCAGAAGCTCCTGTTCCCGCTGACGGGAGAATCGTAAACCGGGAAATGAAAGATCCGCAGAACGCAAAAAATCCGTGTTCTGCGGATCTTTTGTGCGGATTTGTCGTTCGGGCAGAGAATACAAGCAGAAAGAGAAAAAATTGTACAATCTCCACGCACAATTTTCACCTTTTTGTGGACAATTTTCATGCCCGTTCCGGATGGAGCCTGTTACAATAGAACCATAAAGTGACCGCCGCGCGGATCGCGGCCGCCGGTTCCCTGACGCGGCGCCGTGCGACAGAAGAAAGGGGAATGCGAAGAAGATGGCCGAAACGATTCTCAGAATGACCGGCATTCAGAAATACTTCCCGGGGGTACACGCGCTGGACAACGCCCAGCTCGAGGTACGCGAAGGGGAGGTCATGGCGCTTGTCGGTGAAAACGGCGCGGGCAAATCGACGCTCATGAAGGTCCTGACCGGGATCTATCCGAGCGACGGCGGCACGATCGAGTTTTTCGGCAAGCAGGTGCATCTGCACGGCCCGCGCGACGCGCAGGCGCTTGGCATCTGCATCGTGCATCAGGAGCTGAACCTGATGCAGCATTTGACGGTAGCAGAAAACATTTTTATCGGCCGCGAGCCGATGAAGGGGCCGTTCGTCGACAAGGCGAAACAGAACGCCCTGACGCAGGAACTGTTTGACAAGCTGCACCTCGAGCTGGATCCGAGGGCGACGGTCAAGACGCTCTCGGTTGCCAAGCAGCAGATGGTGGAGATCACGAAGGCGCTGTCCCACGACAATACCCGCCTGCTGATCCTCGATGAGCCGTCCGCCGTCCTGACGGATACGGAGATCGACGATCTGTTCCTCTTCATCCGCCAGCTCAAGAAGACCGGCGTCGGTATCATTTACATCTCTCACCGTATGGATGAGCTCAAGCGTATCACCGACCGCATCACCGTCATGCGCGACGGCCAGTATGTGGCGACGCTCGACACGCCCACCGCGGAAATTTCCGAGGTCATCCGCCTGATGGTCGGACGCACCATCTATGAAGAACCGAAAACCAAGTCCATGTGCCCGCCGGACGCACCTGTCGTGCTGGAAGCGGAGCACCTCAATTCGCTGGACGTCAAGGATGTTTCGTTCCAGCTGCACAAGGGTGAGATCCTTGGCTTTGCCGGACTTGTCGGCGCAGGCCGCACGGAGACGATGCGCCTTGTCTGTGGCGCGGATCCGATGGATTCCGGTACGATCCGCATAAACGGCGCGGACGTGAAGATCCGCAGCCCGAAGGACGCCGTCCGCCACGGCATCGGCTATCTTTCCGAGGATCGCAAGCGCTACGGCCTGTGTCTGGGCCTGTCTGTAACGGACAACACGGTTCTGCCGAGTCTGGAGCAGCTGTTCAAGGGGCCGTTCGTCAACGATAAAAAGGCTGACCGCCATGCGCAGGATTATGTGGAAAAGATCCGCACAAAGACACCGACGACCCGTGCGCGCGTCGGCAGTCTCTCGGGCGGCAACCAGCAGAAGGTCGTTATCTCCAAGTGGCTGCTGCGCGACTGCGACGTGCTGATCTTCGACGAGCCGACCCGCGGCATCGACGTCGGCGCGAAGAGCGAAATCTACAAGCTCATGACCCAGCTCGCAGAGGAGGGCAAATCCATCATTATGATCTCCTCGGATATGCCGGAGCTGCTGCGTCTGTCCGACCGCGTGATCGTCATGTGCGAAGGACGCGTCACAGGCGAGCTTGACATTTCCGAAGCAACGCAGGAATCCATCATGACATTCGCAACCAAGAGAGAAGTGAGGGCTTAAACTATGGAGAAACTTGGAACAAAGAAACTGGATCTGCAAAAGCTGCTGGCGCCGGCCGCGCTGGTCATCCTGTACATCGTCTTCTCGATCTTCGGCAACAACTTCCTGTCCCTGGACATGGTCAAGAACATTCTCGAATCGAGCTATTACATCGGCTTTATGGCCTTCGGCGTGACGTTCATCATCATTACCGGCGGCATCGACCTGTCACTCGGCACGGTCATGATGTGCGCGGCGCTGCTGGGCGGCTACGTGTTCAAACAGGGCTGGCCGCTGATCCTCGCCATTGCGCTGACGCTGTTCGTCGGCATTGCGTTCGGCTTTGTCAACGGCGTTCTGATCGCCAAGCTGAAGCTGCCCCCCTTCATCGCAACGCTCGGCACCCAGATGATGTCCATGGGCTTCGGCTCCATCATCACCAAGGTGCAGTCCCAGACCTGGCCGACCGCGACCGCAGAGATCGGCGGCTGGTTCAAGAAGGTCTTCATCCGCGCGGAGCTGTTCGGCATCAAGGGCTTCCCGGTCGGCGCGTTCTGGCTCATCGGCTTCTTCATCATCGCGGCGCTCATCCTGCACAAGACGAAATTCGGCCGCTACGTCTACGCCATCGGCTCCAATGAAGAGGCGACCCGCCTGTCCGGCATCAACGTCGACAACTGGAAGGTCGCGGTCTATACGCTCTCCGGCTTCTTCGTGGGCATGTGCGGCCTGTTCTACGCCGCGGCCTACACCACCATCACCCCGGGCACCGGCAACGGCCAGGAAATGAACGGCATCACCGGCGTCATCATCGGCGGCACGTCCATGTCCGGCGGCTCCGGCACGATGGTCGGCACGCTCATCGGCGTGTTCATCATGTCGGTTCTGAAAAACGGCCTGTCCTCCTGCGGCCTGCAGGCTCCGTGGCAGACGTTCCTCACCGGCGTCGTCGTCATCGGTGCAGTCCTGCTCGACATCGCGAGAACCAAGGCAGCCAACCGCGTCAAGAAGGGCTAAACGCTCCGCCCAACCATCCGTATCCTGCACGCGAATGCGTGTTTGATAAAAATTATTAGGAGGAAATTATCAAATGAAAAAACTGATCGCTCTGCTTCTGGCACTGGTCATGGTTTTCGCTCTGGCAGCCTGCGCCGCCAAGTCCGAGACCCCGGCTCCCGCCGAGACCGATACTCCCGCAACGACCGACAACACTGCTGACACCACCGAACCCGCACAGGACGAGACGCCTGCCGCGGAAGAGACCACCGGCGAAAAAATGTACATCCCCGTCATGGCGAAGGGCTTCCAGCATCAGTTCTGGCAGGCAGTCGCAGCCGGCGCCAACGCAGCTGCCGCTGATCTGAACGTCGACATCTACTTCGACGGCCCCGCTTCCGAGACCGAGATCGACGCACAGGTCAACATGGTCAAGAACGAGCTTGCCAAGAACCCGAAGGCTATGGCTCTGGCTGCCCTGTCCACCGACGCTGTCACTGAGATCCTCGAAGAGTGCGCAGAGAAGAACATCCCCGTCATCGGCTTTGACTCCGGCGTTCCCGGCGACACCACCGGCGCTGTCAAGGCGACCGCCTGCACCAACAACGAGAACGCGGCTGCCATCGCTGCCGACAAGTTCAATGAGAACGAGACTGTTGTCGAGGCCATGAAGAACGCGACCTCCGACAACCCCGTCATCATCGGCTGCCTGTCTCAGGACGCTGTCTCCGCTTCCGTCACCGGCCGTACCACCGGCTTCGTCGATGAGATGGCCAAGATCGCCGAGACCTATCAGCCCGGCAAGGTCTCCATCGAAGGCCACGCCAAGTGGGAAAAGAAGGTCGACGCTCCCGCCATCATCATTGAGGTCGCCATCTCCGCTACCACCGAAGCTACCGCTGTCCAGACCGCTGCCAACTCCCTGCTGGGCATGAACCCCGTTGCGATCTTCTGCTCCAACGAAGGCGCTGTCACTGGCTTCCTGGCTGCTGTTTCCGACGGCGAGGATCTCGCTGAGGGCGGCAAGTACGCAGGTCTGGTCGTCGCCGGCTTCGACGCAGGCGCGGCTCAGAAGAACGCTGTCCGTCAGGGCTGGTTCTACGGCTCCGTCACCCAGGATCCGTACCAGATCGGCTATCAGGCTGTCGCACTGGCTGTCAAGGCTGCCAACGGCGAAGCTGTTGAAGACGTCGACACCGGCGCACAGTGGTACGATGCTTCCAACATCGACGACGAAATGATCGCCATGCTGGTTTACGACTAATCGTCCATTCCATCAAACAACATACCTGCCGTGCCGCCCTCGGGCGGCACGGCTTTTTTCTGTAGATGGCGGAAAGCACAGAAACCTGCACGCTTTATCGCGAAACGTTTCGTTTATGTGAATGGAAGAACACACCAGACGGGATGGGAAAATACCGGAGACGGTCGGGCAAAATACACAAAAAAACGAAAAAACTTTGATCGCTTTGCCGCTTGACGCGGGAGAAACGGGTGGAGTACAATGAGTATGGAACGAAACGTTATGCGCAGGAGCAGATATGGCTACGATCAAGGATGTTGCGAAGCGGACGGGGCTGTCCCTGTCGACAATTTCAAAATATCTCAACGGTGGCAACGTCCGGGAAGAGAACCGCGCGGCGATCGACGCGGCGGTGCGCGAGCTGGACTACTCTGTCAACGTGTTTGCGCGCAGTCTCAAGGCGAATCGCTCCATGACCATCGGCGTGCTGCTGCCGACACTCTCCACTCCGTTTTTTGGCCGCGTCGTCACGGAGATGGAGCCGATTCTGCGGCAGAACGGCTACGAATGCTTCGTTTGCAGCTACGATTTTGACCGCGCGCAGGAGCTGGCAAAGCTGGAATTTCTCGCGCGCTATCATGTGGACGGGATCGTCTATGTGCCGCAGGCGACGGACTTTTCCGAGGTTCGCGCCCGCGTCGGCCAGACGCCCGTCATCCTGCTCGACCGCACGATGGATGGCGCGGACTGCGATACCGTCGTGGTCGATAACCTCAACGCCGTCTATGTGGGCGTGGAGCATCTGATCGGCCGCGGCCACCGCCGGATCGGCCTGATCGCCGGCCCGCAGAGCATCTCCACCGCGCGCGAGCGCACCATCGGCTACCGCCGTGTGCTGGAGGATTACTGCCTGCCGGTGGACGAGTCGCTGATCGCTGCGGGCAACTATGATCTGGAATCCGGCTCGCGCCTGTTCGGCGCGCTGCTCGACCTGCCGCAGCCGCCGACGGCGATGTTCGTGACCAACTACGACATGACCATCGGCGCGCTCATGGCCGCGCACGAGCGCGGCGTCCGGCTGCCGGAGGATCTGGACTTCATCGGCTATGACAATGTCGAGCTGTTTTCCATTCTCTCGCCGCGGCTGGAGATCGTGGAGCAGCCGACGGCGGAGATCGCCCGGCGCGCAGCGGAGCTTCTCATCGCGCGATTGTCCGGAGACAGGTCTCCGGCAAAGCTGCTGCGGCTGAAGGCCCGGATCACAACAACGTCAAACCTGCCTGCGCGCAATGGCTGAGCGCCGGCGCGTGGGCTGAAGCAATCAAATAGATTCATATTTCATGTAAAGGAGCTTACTTATGGCAAAGAATCGTTACATCGGCGAATACCCTGTCATTGGCATCCGTCCCGTGATCGACGGCCGCCGCGGCCCGCTGAAGGTGCGCGAGGGGCTGGAGGATCAGACCATGGCGATGGCTCTGGCCGCGAAAAAGCTGTTTGAGGAAAACCTGACCTACTCCAACGGCGAGCCGGTTCAGGTCGTCATCTCCGACACGACCATCGGCCGTGTGGCGGAATCCGCCGCCTGCGCCGCCCAGTTCAAGAAGGCCGGCGTGGACATCACGCTGACCGTCACGCCCTGCTGGTGCTACGGCTCCGAGACCATGGACATGGATCCCATGACCATCAAGGGCGTCTGGGGCTTCAACGGCACCGAGCGTCCGGGCGCAGTCTATCTGGCTTCCGTTCTGGCGACCCACGCGCAGAAGGGCCTGCCCGCCTTCGGCATCTACGGCCACGACGTGCAGAACCTCGACGAAGTGACCAATATCCCCGCAGATGTGCAGGAAAAGCTGCTGCGCTTTGCAAAGGCAGCTGTCGCAGTCGCCACGATGCGCGGCAAGAGCTATCTGCAGATCGGCTCCGTCACCATGGGCATCGGCGGCTCCATCATGGATCAGAGCTTCATGGAAGAGTATCTGGGCCTGCGTGTTGAGTCCGTGGACGAGGTCGAGATCATCCGCCGTATGAGCGAGGGGATCTACGACGAGGCCGAATACCAGAAGGCGCTGGCCTGGACGAAGGAGCACTGCAAAGAGGGCTGGGACAAGAACCCCGACTTCGTCAAGTGCTCGGATGAAAAGAAGAAGGAGCAGTGGGAGTTCACGGTCAAGATGTACTGCATCATCAAGGACCTGATGAACGGCAACAACAAGCTGCCCGAGGGCCGTGAGGAGGAAATGGTCGGCCACAACGCCATCGCCGCCGGCTTCCAGGGCCAGAGACAGTGGACGGACTTCTATCCGAACTGCGACTATCCCGAAGCGCTGCTCAACTCCTCGTTTGACTACAACGGCGCGCGCGAGCCGTATATCCTCGCCACGGAAAACGACGTGCTCAACGGTCTGGGCATGCTGTTCATGAAGCTGCTGACCGGCCGTGCACAGATCTTCGCCGACGTGCGTACCTACTGGTCGCCCGAAGCCTGCAAGCGTGCTTCCGGCTACGATGTGACCGGCGTCGCCAAGGAGAACGGCGGCTTTATCCACCTGATCAACTCCGGCGCTGCCTGCCTTGACGCCTGCGGCGAATGCACGGACGAAAACGGCAACGCCATCATGAAGAAATGGTGGGAGGTCACCGACGAGGACATCAAGAAGATGACCGACGCGACCGTCTGGTGCGCTGCCGACAACGGCTACTTCCGCGGCGGCGGCTTCTCCAGCCACTATATCACCCGCGCGGAAATGCCCGCGACCATGATCCGTCTGAATCTCGTCAAGGGTCTCGGCCCCGTGCTTCAGATCGCCGAGGGCTGGACAGTCCGCCTGCCCGACGAGGTCACTGACACGCTCATGATGCGCACTGATCCCACGTGGCCGTGCACCTGGTTCACGCCGCGCTGCGACGGCAAGTCCGGCAGCCCGTTTGAGAACGCATACTCGGTCATGAACAACTGGGGTGCGAACCACGGCGCGATCTCCTACGGCCATATCGGCGCGGATCTCATCACGCTCTGCTCGATGCTCCGTATCCCGGTCTGCATGCACAATGTCCCCGAAAAGGACATCTTCCGTCCGGCTGCGTGGAACGCATTCGGCATGGACAAGGAGGGCCAGGACTTCCGCGCCTGCGCCGCCTACGGCCCGATGTACCGCAACATTCGCTGAATCCTGAGCTGATACAAAAAGGCGGGCGCATGCCCGCCTTTTTGCTCCGCCGGCGTGAGAGGGATAACGATTCTTTTTCGGGCAGATTGGGCAAAAAGTCCTTTGCATTTCCCCGCCGGTATTGTACAATAAAACAGGGAGGGCGCGCATGCCGCGCGGCCCGGCCCCCGTCCTATACAATATTTGGAGTGATTCAAGTTGCACAGTACATTGTTGGCATTTGATGTCGGCACCAGCGGGCTGAAGGCTTCGCTGGTCGACGAGAACCTGAACGTTATCCGGAACGTGACCGCCACCTATCCGACGCACCACTATCCGGACGGCGGCTGCGAGCAGGAAGCAGCCGACTGGTGGATGAGCGCCGTGCGCGCGATGATGATGCTGCGCGAGCTTTCGCCGGAGTCGGTCAAGCGCGTGGACGCCATCGGCATTTCCGGCCATATGCTCGGCTGCCTGCCGATGGATCGCGACGGCCAGACGCTGCGCCCGGCCATGATCCACGCAGACACGCGCGCCCTGTCCATTTCCAACGGCCTGCGCGCAAAATTCGGCCGTGATTATTTCTACGAGATCTGCGGCAACGTGCTTTCGCCGGCGTCCACGCTCTGCAAGGCGCTCTGGCTGAAGGAAAATGAGCCGGAGATCTACGCGCGCACCGCGCGCATCCTGCAATCCAAGGACTATCTGGTCTACCGGCTGACCGGGAAGATGGAGACGACGGATTATTCCGACGCATCCCACGGCCTGCTCATGAACCTCCGGACACGGCAGTATGACGCGGAAATGTTCCGGAACGTCGGCGTTGATGTGGAGAAATTCCCGCAGATCCACGCCAGCTGCGAGATCGCGGGATATCTGTCGGAGGAAGCGGCGGGCTGCCTTGGTCTTCGCGCCGGGATCCCGGTGTCGGTCGGCGGCGGCGACGGCGCCTGCTCGAATGTCGGCGCGGGCGTCGCGGCATGCGGCGACTTCTATCTCAGTCTCGGCACAACGGCGTGGATCGCGGGCCTGATCGAAACGCCCTTCATCGATCCGCAGCACCGGGTCTTCCACATCTGCACGCTCGACGGCAACGGCTGCAACGTGTTCGGCACGGAGCAGTGCGCGGGCCGGTCGGTGACGTGGGCGCAGGAGGTCTTTGACGTTGCATCCGCGCGCGCGTTTGACACGGTCGCGTCCGGCGCGCCCGCAGGCGCGGGCGGGCTGATCTATCTGCCGTATCTCGAGGGCGAACGCTCGCCGGTGTTTGACGCACAGGCGCAGGGCGTTTTCTTCGGCATGGATACGACGCACAAGCGGGAGCATTTCCTGCGCGCCGTTCTGGAGGGCACGGCCTGCGGGCTGAGCCAGATCCTGGACGTCATGCGGGAACAGCAGGAGATCCGCGAGCTGCGCATCATCGGCGGCGGCGCAAAGTCGCAGCTGTGGAAGCAGATCCTGGCGGACGTCTGCAACGTGACGCTGCGCGACGTGGCCACGTTCTCCGACAGCGCCACGAGTCTCGGCGCGGCGGCTGCCGCCGGCGTCGGCATCGGCCTGTTCCGCGATCTGAAGGAAGCGTGCAGCCATATTTCGACCTGCGGCGATGTGGAGCCGAATCCGGAGACGCAGGCTGTCTACGCGCTGACAAAAAAGCGCTATGCGATGCTCTATCCCAGCCTGAAGGAAGCGTTCCATACCAGAGCGTAATAAAAAATGCGCGCAGGGCGGACCCCGCTGCGCGCAGATCGAAGTAATTCAGTGGTGGCTGGCCAGAAAAAGCGTCTTGGCAAAGCCCTCCGCGGCTTCCAGCAGGCCGATGCAGCGTTCCATGCTTGCTGCCGCGCAGACGACGCCATGGCCGCCCAGCAGGCAGATGGGGCTGTGCTCCAGCGCCTTGTCGATGCCGCGGTGAATGTCATGCGTGCCGTTCTTGCCGTAGGGCAGGCAGACAAACCGCTGGAAGACGGCGCGCAGCGAGCAGTTCTCCGGCACGACGAAGTCCTCATATCGGATGGCATAGGCCGTCAGATACGGGCAGTGACAGTGAACGATGGCGCTGATATCCGGGCGGGCCTGGTAGACGGCTTCGTGCAGGAGGTATTCGCTCGAACGGCGGCCGTTCCCGCCGACCTGATTGCCGCCTGCGTCCATTACGGCGATGTCGTCCGGCTGCAAAAGCAGCTTCATGCGGCCGGAGGGCGTGATGTAGGTCAGACCGGTTTCACGGTTGATGACAGACGCGTTGCCCTCGAGACCGGTGACAAGACGCTTCTGCTCCAGAATGTTGGCAAATTCTGCCAGATGCTGTGCGTAGTCCATGGAAATACTCCTTTTTGCGTAAAAAATATTTTATAGTATTCTATTTCTTCCGTGCCCCAAAGTCAATGGACGGCGCGGAAACAGGAGGTAAAAACCTATGTTAAAGAACATTCCCGCCATTCTGTCCCCGGAGCTTCTGAAGGTCCTGTGTGAAATGGGCCACGGCGACCGCATCTGCATCGGCGACGGCAATTTCCCGGGCGCGTCGATGGCAAAGCCGAACAACTGCGTCCTCGTGCGCGCGGACGGCCACGGCGTCCCGGAACTGCTTGACGCAATTTTGCAGGTCATCCCGCTGGACGAGTATGTCGAGCATCCCGTGCAGATCATGCAGGTCGCGGAAAAGGACAAGGGCATGGAGGTGCCCATCTGGGACGAGTATAAGAAGATCGTCGCCAAGTACGACGCCAGAGGGGAAAAAGCCTTCGGCAGCGTCGAGCGTTTCGCGTTCTACGACGAAGCCCGCAAGACCTACTGCATCCTGCAGTCCGGTGAGAAGGCAGTCTACGCCAATATCATCCTGCAGAAGGGCGTTGTGAAATAATATAATATATGTAAGCCCGGCACGCCGCGATGGCGTGCCGGACATTTTTTGCGTTATGCGTACAGCATCGGCTGGAGCTGTTCGCCGCGCAGAGCGGCGTCCACGGTCTCCGGCAGTTTTGTAAAGTCTGCGACGAGCGAGCGCGGCTTTTTGAACGCGCTGTCCTGCCCGAAGGGGACGAAGTAATAGCCACGGCGATTCAGGAGCGTCCCGAGATTGGCCGCGTTCCCGGCCAGACCGTCGTTTGTCGATACGGCGAGGACGATGGGGCGCTCGTTGCGCAGATGTGCCTTGGCCGCAAGCGTGACCGGGCCGTCGGCGATCCCGGCAGCGAGCTTGGCAAGCGTGTTGCCGGTGCAGGGCGCGATAATGAGCGCGTCAAGAAGCTTTTTGGGGCCGATCGGCTCGGCACCCTCGATCGTATGGATGATTTCATGCCCGCAGAGCTCCTCCAGCTGCGCGCGGAAAGCGCCGGCGGAGCCGAAACGGCTGTCGGTTTCGTAGCTGGCCTGCGACATGATCGGGATGAGCGCGCAGCGCTGCGTATCTGCCAGCGCGCGGAACGCGTCGAGGACGCGTGCATACGTGCAGAAGGAGCCGCACATGGCAAGCCCCAGCGTGATCGGTTTCATGAGGATCCCTCCAAGGAAAGCGTCCGGAAGATGGCGTCACGGATGATGGCGGCCGCCGCGTCCGGCGCATAGCGGCCCGGCAGCCCGCGTGCGGCGAGATACCCGGGGTGCGCCTGCGCGGCGTCACAGAAGCCGCCGGGAAGACTGGCAAGCTCGAGCAGCACGGTGTCCTGTCGGAGCTCCGGCAGCCGTGCCGCGGAAAAGACGGCGGACGGCACGGTATTGACGATCGCGTCAAAGCCGGAGAGCCCACCACGCCAGACACCGGTCTTTTCCCGGTGATAGCCAAGAAGATTGGCCAATGCAAGATCGGATGCCTTGCGCGCGGAAACGGTGACCTCCGCGCCGCAGGCGGCGAGCTTCCGCGCAAGGAGCTTTCCGATGCGGCCGAAGCCTGCGATCAGGATCCGGCTGCCGGCGAGCGGCCGCGGCAGGCGCTCCATCAGAATGGGAAGCGCGCCCTCCGCAGTCAGCTCCGCGTTTTGCAGGGCGAGCGCTTCGTCCTTTGCATAGTCAAACACGCGCAGCCCACGTCTGCGCGCGGCGGTCACGGCCAGATCGAGCATCCCGCCGCACAGCCACGTCCCGGGCAGCGCCGCGTCCAGAACCTCGCCCAGATGCAGAGCCGGGCCGGACGCACGGATATTGTCCGGCCCGCGCAGTGCCGGCATGGGCAGAATGATCGCGTCCGCCGGCAGGACGCAGGCAGTCAGATCGGGCGATGTGTCCTCTACCTCCGGGACGCGGAACGCAGACACATAATACCCGGCCGCGCGGAGCTGACGCACCAGACAGGTCTGCCGCGTGTCGCCGCCGAGGACCGAAAAAGCAGTCGTCAAGAATATCCCTTCTTTCCGCTTCATTCTATGCAGCGCCGCGCCCGGCGGCGCATGAAAACGGGCAGAAAAAGACCCCTGCCGGATGGCAGGGGCAAAGGGATCTATCACGGCTTTTTCTATGTATCTGTACAGAGGTACAGTCCGGTCAGCCGATGAACCACTGCGTCCAGTATCCGCCGTCCGCCACATAGCCGACGCCGATCGAGGTGTAGTTCGCGGAGAGAATATTCGCGCGGTGTCCCTCGGAGTTCATCCAGGCGTTCACAACGGCGGCGGGCGAGGAATAGCCCATGGCGATGTTTTCTCCGGCGTACTGATAGGAAATGCCGAAGCTGCGCATCATATCAAACGGGGAGCCATAGCTCGGGCTTGCGTGGGAGAAGTATCCCTGGTCGTGCATGTCCTGCGATTTCAAACGGGCGTAGCCGCAGAGCGCGGCGTCGAGCGTCAGGGCGGAAAGTCCGTATTTCGCGCGCTCTGCGTTCACGAGCGTGACGACCTCCTGCTCATAGGCCAGGACGGAAGCGCTGCCGTCCGGCTGCGCGGGCGTGTCCGGTTCGGACGGCGTCTCCGGCGCATCCGGTTCCTCGGGCTGCGAAGGCTGCTCCGGGGTCTCCGGCTGCGACGGCGTGCAGGATGCGGGCGGCTGGCAAAGGCCGGGATCGCGCGTGCAGATCAGCTGCCAGAAGCGGCAGCCCGGCCGGCAGCTGCCGGAATAACCGGCGGCGCCCGCGGTCAGCGCTGCGGAAAAAACAAGCAGCAGCGCAAGGAGTAATGCGTGGATTTTTCTTTTCATGGTAATACCTCCTTCTGCTTCGTTTTACGCCCATTTCCGCACAAAAACAAGCGGTAAATCCTTCCTCGCAGTTGGCAAAGGCCGGAAAGGGCTTGTGTTTCCGGGACTTTTTTGCTATACTGTGTACACAGTAGTAATGTTTTCCTGTGAGGTGAGAGCGTGGAACAGCATGGATTTATTCAGGATATGCTGGACGTCAAGGTGCTGATCCTGTTCGTGATGTCGAAGCTGTCCTACCCGGTGACATTGCAGAAGATCTATGAGCTTTGCTACCAGGACGATAAGCTGAGCTATTTTGACGTCAGCGTCGCGGTGCCGGATATGGTCCGCAGCGGCCATCTGCAAAAGCTGCCGGACGATACGTACCTGATCACGGACAAGGGCCGGGAGCACGAGGAGGTCACCTGCGACGCCATCGCGTACCCGGTGATGCAGCGCGCACTGAGCGCGGTGCAGCGGTATAACACCCAGATGCAGCGCAAGGGTCTGATCGAGACGAAGATCCGCAAGGAGGAAGCCGGCGACTATACGGCGGAGCTGCGCCTGTTTGACGAAGCGGGCAGTCTCATGAAGCTGGAGCTGTCGGCGCCGACGCTGTCGCAGGCGCGGGCGCTCTGCCGCGCGTATGAGCAGCAGGCCGATACGATCTATCAGATGCTCCTCAGACAGCTGCTGGAAGGGGCGCAGACGGAGCATGCGGACGTTTGAGAAGGCTGCGCCGGTTCTGTCTGCGTGGATGCAGACGCGGCAGCTGACCGCGGCGGAGCTGTCGCGGCAGACGGGCATCGACGCCGGGATCCTGCGCAAGATCATGACCGGCCGCGAGCGGGCGATCAGCACGCGCAACCTCATGACGCTCGCACGCTATTTCGGCCTGAGCATGCAGGCACTGATGGACGCATTCTCCGGCACGGACTGAGTCTCCGTCCGTTCATACAATGTTTACGCGTGCGGCGCGAGCTCAACATTGCAATTTGACGGAAGATGTGCTATACTAACATCACAGGGAGAGATCCCTTGGAAGTTAGGCATCACGAAAGGAGCGGTAACTATGAGATTCCAGTACACCGAAAAGAAAGTCACCCTGCCTGAAAACGTTCATAAGTACGCAGAAAAGAAAGTCATGAAGCTCGAACGCTTTTTCGGCAGCGACGCCGACGCTCTTGTCACCTTCAGCGTAGAAAAGAACCGCAACAACGTCGAAATTACGGTTCACGCAGCCAACACCTACTTCCGCGCCAGTGAAAGCACGTCCGACATGTTTGCGTCCATTGATGCGGCTGTGGCGACCATCGAGCGCCAGATCCGCAAGAACAAGACCAGACTCGCAAGACGCCTGCGTCAGGATGCATTTGTGCGCACGCCGGACGAGACCTCGTTCGCACCCGATGAACCCGAAGAGGGCACCTTCGAGCTCGTGAGAACCAAGAAGTTCAACATGAAGCCGATGACCCGCGAAGAGGCCATCCTGCAGATGAACCTGCTGGAGCACACGTTCTTTGCTTTCCGCGATGAAGACAACGACGGCGCGTTTGCGGTTGTGTACAAGAGAACCGACGGCGGCTACGGCCTGATTGAGGACGAAGCTTAATAGGGTTTGATAAACGACGGACGCCTGCAAGGGCGTCCGTTTTTGGTGTGAAAGGGGATTAAGACAGGTAAATGCCGGCATGCATGGTACTTATGGCTAAATGGCACAAAAACAGGGCAGGCTATTTTGTGCACTATTTGACATAAGTTCTTGTTGACATTTCCATCAGTTTTTGTTATCATAGCAAAGCGTTCTGAAGAGCGCGGTACTTTGGAGGGGCGTCAAGAAAGCCGGCTGAAAAAAGTCGAAAAAAGTTCTTGACAA
>CAKUHB010000020.1 GCA_934655875.1 uncultured Oscillospiraceae bacterium | reverse complement strand
ACCTTGGCGTAGCAGCCGCCCTCGAAGTTGAACACGCCGTTGTCGTCCCAGCCGTGCTCGTCGTCGCCGATGAGCAGACGCTTCGGGTCGGTGGAGAGGGTGGTCTTGCCGGTGCCGGACAGGCCGAAGAAGATGGCGGTGTTCTCGCCGTTCATGTCGGTGTTGGCGGAGCAGTGCATGGAAGCGATGCCCTTGAGGGGCAGGTAGTAGTTCATCATGGAGAACATGCCCTTCTTCATCTCGCCGCCGTACCAGGTGTTGATGATGACCTGCTCACGGCTGGTGATGTTGAAGGCGACGCAGGTCTCGGAGTTGAGGCCCAGCTCCTTGTAGTTCTCGACCTTGGCCTTGGAAGCGTTGTAGACGATGAAGTCCGGCTCGAAGTTCTCGAGTTCTTCCGCGGTCGGGCGGATGAACATGTTGGTGACAAAGTGTGCCTGCCATGCAACTTCCATGATGAAGCGGATGGCCATGCGGGTGTCATGGTTCGCGCCGCAGAATGCGTCGACCACGTACAGCTTCTTATTGCACAGCTCGCCGACAGCCAGATCCTTGACGGTCTTCCAGGTGGACTCGGTCATGGGGTGGTTGTCGTTCTTATATGCGTCGGACGTCCACCAAACGGTATCCTTGGAGTTGTCGTCAACAACGATATACTTGTCTTTGGGGGAGCGGCCGGTGTAGATGCCAGTCATGACGTTGACGGCGCCCAGCTCGCTGACCTGCCCCTTTTCAAAGCCTTCCAGACCGGGCTTGGTCTCTTCTGCGAAGAGCATCTCGTAGGAAGGATTGTGGACGATTTCCGTCACGCCGGAAATGCCATACTTGCTCAGATTCAGTTCTGCCATTATGTGAAACCTCTTTCCTAAAAAATAACAATTTTTAACATGGGCGAACAACTACCAGACAAGCCATTGTTCACCAAATAACAGTATATCACGCTGCGTCAAGAATATCCACTAAAAAAACGGAATCATTCCTTTTTTATTGATTTCGCCGGATTTTGCACGAATTATTCGGTAAAAACGTCATAAAAACGGTGACAACCCACAAACCGATATGATTTGCGATATGATTTATGAAATGAGCAGATCACAAAAAAATTGTAGCGTCAACAGACAAAGAAACCGGCGTGCCCAAAACAGGGACACGCCGGGAAATAACCGTGCTTTTACGGCTTCTGTTCGCAGCTGCGGGAAAGCTGCTTTTGCAGCCAGTCCTTGCCGTCGACGTAGCGGGAGACGATGTAGCTGACGACATAGTCGCCGGCGGAGTTGACCATGGTCGCGGGCGGGTCAACCAGATTGCCGAGCGCCAGCGCGATGGGATACGCCACGGCCAGATGCTCCGGGAAGAAGATCGAGCACAGAACCAGCTCGCCCGTGCCGCCGCCGCCCGGAATGCCGGACATGGCGACCGAGGAGAACACCGCCACAACAATGGCAAGCAGTGCGCGGCCGGTCGTGAAGTTCTGGCCAAACATGCCGAACAGGAACGCGACCTTGATGATGGCCGACATGGCCGAGCCGTCCATGTGCATCGTCGCGCCCAGCGGGACGACGATGTTGGTCACGTCCTTGGAAATGCCGGTCTCCTCTGCAACCTCCATGTTGGTCGGGATCGTCGCGACAGACGAGCAGGTGCCGAACGAGACGGCAGCCGGACGGAAGAGCTTGGAGAACATGAGCTTCGCCGCACCCTTGCCGCCGCCGAAGCGGGCATAGATGGGGAAGGAAATGAACATGTACACGAAGCTCAGAACGTAATAGATGATGAGCGTGCGGGAATAATCGCCGATCAGCTCCGGACCGTAGGAGGCCACCAGATACGCGAAGAACCCGAAGAAGCCGATGGGCGCGTAATAGGTGATGATCTTGACGGTCTTCATGATGCAGTTCGTGATGTCCTCAAGGAGCTTTGCGGTCTTCGTTTCCGGGCCGCCGGCCATCTGGACGCCGAAGCCGAAGAGGATCGCAGCCACGATGAGCGGCAGAATGGCTCTGCGGCTCCACAGCTCGGAGAAGTCCGGCTTCGTGAAGAAGTTGATGATCATGTCGGACAGCCCCAGCGTATCGCCGATCTCGCCCTCGGCGGCGACCTCATAGACGCCCTTGACCGGCGGGATGATCAGCACGACGACATAGGTGATGACAGCTGCGATGGCGGCGGTGATCAGGAAGGTCGCCACGGTGACGCCCATGATCTTGCCGGCACGCTTGGCGCTTTTCATGTTGGCGATGGCCGAGGAGATGGAGCAGAACACCATCGGCACGACGACGCAGAACATGAGGTTGACGAAGACGGTGCCGATCGGCTCGAGTTTCTTTGCGCCGGGCCAGACCGCGCCCACGATGCAGCCGGCGACGATGCCGGTCAGCATCAGGATCAGAAATCCGTAATTTTTCCAGAAGCTACCCTTTTTCATGCTTTCTCCTCCTGCTTTTTGATCAGTTTCAAAATTTCCCTGTCCAGGATCTCGCCCGCGCAGACCAGCGTCGCCGGGCCCGTCAGGTACAGATTTTCGATTTTTCCGTCTTTCTCTTCCGCGTCGACCGTCAGGACGCCGCCGTCCATCGTGACGCGGACATCGTGCCCGCTGACCCTTCCCATGCACGTCAGCGCGGCTGCGACCGAGCCGGTGCCAGTGCCGCAGGCAAGCGTAAAATCCTCCACGCCGCGCTCATACGTCTTTTCCAGCACCTCGTCCGGCCCTGTAAGCTCGTAAAAGTTGACGTTCGCGCCCTTCGGCAGCGCCGGATGGTACCGCAGCGCCCGGCCGAGCCGCCGCAGCGCATCCTCGTCCTGCGCGGCAAGCGCGGGCGTCTCCACTGCCAGATGCGGGATACCGGGGTCTCCCAGCACCACATAGCTGCACTGGTATGTCCTGCCGTTCACATCGAGCGGCTTTTCCAACTCGATCACCGACGGCGTATTGAGCCGGATGCGGTACTGCGTTTCGCTGATCCGCAGGCCGGTCACAAGTCCGGCTGTGGTCTCGATGCGCTGGGTTTCGCCGGCGTAGCCGTGCTCATAGCCGTAGCGGCAGATGCAGCGCGCGCCGTTGCCGCACATCTCGCCGACGGAGCCGTCGGAATTGTAAAAGCGCATGCGGTAATCCGCATCTGCTTCGGCGCGATCCACGATCATCAGGCCGTCCGCGCCGATCGAGCGCCGCCGGTCGCAGACCGCACGCGCGATCGCGGGCGCACCGGCAATATCGAACGGCTCGCGGATGGCGTCGAGCAGGATGAAGTCGTTTCCTGCGCCGTTCATCTTTGTAAAGTGCATGGAATGCCTCCCGGTCAGTAACTGCTTCTAGTATATGCCGGTACGAGAACAAAGTAAATGCAAAAATATGCTATAAATATTGCAAAAAATGCGCATGCGGCTGTGCACGTCCCCGCACCTGCATTGACTTTCCGCCCGATCCACGCTAAACTAGAAAAAAAGCACGGAAGGAAGATGCCTGATGCAGAAATGCTATAACTGCGGGAAGGAAGTAGACGACAACGTCCTCATCTGCCCGGAATGCGGCGCGCTGGTCAAGCGCTATGCAAAGCCGGAGCCGCAGCCGGAGCCGGAACAGCCGGTCTTTTCCACGCAGCCGCAGGATGCGGTCTGGCGGATGGAGAACGGAAAGCTCAAATTCCGGGGCTATGTGACGTTCTGGCTGGTGCTGTGCGCGATCTGGTTCGGATATTCGCTGCTCAGCTTCGGCAGTCTGCTGCTCGTCTACCGCTTCCGGGACTTCTATCTTTCCGCCATGCAGCAGTTTGAGGAGCTGCACGCCGTCGCGGAGCTCATGCAGGTGCTGCTGGACAGCGTTGCGGCCATGCCGGCCTATTATATCGCGGTCGCGGCGCTCACCGCGGCGGAGTTTGGCTGCACGGTCTGGTTCCTTGCATCCAAGCGGAAGCTGGCGTTTTACATTCTGACCGGCGCGGCTGTGCTGCAAATGGCGCAGATGCTGGTGCTCGGCAGCGGCGTCCGGTCGCTGTTCCACATCGTCGGTCCGTTCGTCACATGGCTCCTGCTCCGCAAAAGCTGGCACGTGCTGCGGTAACGCATAATAGAACAGAACCACGCAGCCCCGAATCGGGGCTGCGTGGTTTTTTGTATCAGAACCGGTTAAACGCGTGCAGGATCTGCTCGCGATCTTCGATCGTGCCGATCGGGCGCAGGGGTTCCGGCGCGCCGTCAAAGGAGCCGATCTGCTTTTCAAAGAGCCCGACGTCGATCCACCGGCCATTTTTATAGCCGCTGCGATGATATGCACCGACGGTGCGGAAGCCGAAGCTCCGGTGCAGCGCCTCGCTCGCCGGATTCGGAAGCGTGACGATGCCGTAGACATTGCGCACGCCCTGCTTTTGCAGCAGCGCCAGCAGCGCGCCATAGAGCTTCGTGCCAAGTCCGCGGCCTGCGGCGCACCCTGCAAGGTAGACGGAAAGCTCCGCGTTCCAGCCGTAGGCGGCGCGCTCCTGCGCGCGGTGGGCGTAGGCGTAGCCGAGGATCTCGCCGTTCTCCTCCGCGACCAGCCACGGATAGACCGCGCCGTAGCTGCGGATGCGGCCGGCGAACTCCTCGTGCGAGGGCAGCTCGGTCTCAAATGTGATGACGGTTTCCAGATATTCCGCATAAACCGCCAGACAGCCGTCGGTGTCCGCGGTCGTTGCAAAGCGGATGAGCATCCGAATGGCCCCCTTTACGGAACAACGATGTCGATGGCGCGGTGCTCGTTGTGGATCTCGACCTCGGTGACGCTGCCGCCGAACTCGCCGTCGACGGTCCATGCGACCGGCTCGTCAAATTCGAACCGGAGCGCGCCGGTCTGCGCAGAGATGAAGGAATCGTTGTCAAAATCCATGCGCAGCGCGCGCGTCGCAGCCAGATTGAACTCTGCCAGCGTCTTCGTCGCGCGCACGAGCACCATCTCATACAGGCCGTCATTGAGCGAAATGCCAAGATCGCGCGTGGCCTTGAACCCGCCGACGGACGTCGTGCTGGTGACAAGACCGACCAGCACGTCCGCTTCCTCCATGTGATCGTCATACCAGACGCGCACATGCGTGTCCTTGAGCCGTCCGAGCGCGCCCGCGCCGTTCATGATATACGCAAGCCTGCCCCAGATACGCTTGTCCTCCTGCGGCGTCTCATACGGGACGTCCGTGAAGATACCGAAGGCCGCGACATAGGTAAAATACCGGTCTGGCCCGAACGAGCCGATATCCAGCGGGTACAGCCGTCCCGCCACGATGTCCCGCGCCGCACGAATGGGATCCTTGGACAGCCCCAGCGTGGCAGCCACATCGTTGACAGTGCCGCCGGGGATATAGCCGAGCGGCGGCCGCTTTTCATACGGCAGCGCCATCAGGCCGGAGACGGCTTCGTTGAGCGTGCCGTCTCCGCCGGTGCAGACGATCAGGTCATACTGCGTGCCGCGGGCGGCGATCTGGCTGGTAATATCCCGCGGGCCGGCGGTCATGTGCACGGTGGTCTCATAGCCGGCCACGGAGAAGATCTCCAATACCTCCATCAACGACGAGCGGATCTCTGCGTGTCCGGCGTGCGGGTTGATGAAAAACAGTAATCGCTTCATGGGGATAGTTCCTCCGGAAAATACCGTGTCAGTTCTGAAGGATGTCGGCGAGCGCAGCGTTGTCCACGGTCTCCGAAGCGTCGTACTTATCGGCGACCTCCTGCGCACAGTCGGCGGAGATCTTGTTCAGATAGTCGCTCTCGGCGCGGACATACCAGTACGGATGCTCACACACGGACGAGAAGTACATGATGTGATAGCCGTAGCTCGTCTTGACAATACCGGTGTCGCCGGGCTTGCGCGCGGCGTCAAAGCACCATGCATCAAACTCCGTGACCATCTGGCCGGGATAGACCTCCTCATACAGTCCGCCGTTGGAGACGCTGCCGGTGTCAGCAGAGTTTTCCGTCGCCATGAGGGCGAAGGACTCCTCGGTGTGCGCGCCGGACTGCCACTCGGCCAGCAGCTCCTGTGCCTTCTTTTCGGCTTCGGCCCATGCTTCGTCGGTGTAGTTGCCGTCTTCATCCTTCTCGGTCGGGGTGATGAGGATGTGGCGGACGTTCACCATTTTGGTGTCGTCCTTGTTGATGTCGCTGGCAGCGTAGCTGTCGGCGTTTTCATCGTAATAGGCGCTGATGTCATCCTCGGAATAGGTCTTTGCATCGACGAGCGACTGCAAATACGACGACGCTGTCAGATAGCGCTCAATGAAGCTGTGGTAGCCGTTCATGGTAGCTGCCGGGCCATAGCCCGATTGCAGATAGGCGTCGACACTGTCGTAGCCATAGGTGACCGCGGCAACGGAGAGGTCATTGCTCAGCCCGTCGAGGTACTGCTGATCCTCCTCGTCCAGCTGGAACCCGGCCAGACGCGCGTCCTGCCACAGAGCGGAGACGCTCTTGTAGGTAGAGATCGCGCCCTCGAGGAAATACTGCTGCCAAGTGCACGTGTCGTCAAACACGCACATCTGCTGGTCAAAGGGCGTCGAGGGGTCGATGAAGTAGCTGGCGTAGCTGCCATAGTTGCTGGCAAAGGAGTAATACTGCTGCCAGTAATAATACGGCAGCTCCCGGTTCGTCAGCTGATCGTCGCCGCACACGGCGACGACCTTGTCCAGGACCTCGTCGGTCAGATCGTCGGCTGCGACAGTGTAGCTGATGCCGTTGCCGGCAGGCTCGGTCGTCTCACCGGCCGTGTCGGTGCTTTCGTCTGTATTGGTGGTATCGTCGGTGCCGGCGGGCGTTTCGCCGTCGGCGGGCGCTTCGGTGTCGGAGACGGTGGTGTCATCGGACGCAGCCGCGTCCGTATCGGCAGGCTTGGCCGTGCGCGCGATGCGCACAATCAGCAGCGTGATGATAATAACGAGCGCCGCGATAGCGATGCCGAGAATGAGCGGCAGGTTGGGCTTCTTTTTGGGGCTCTCGGGCTGGGGCTCCGCTTCCACGGGCGTCTCGCCCGGCACGGGTTCGGTCACGGATTCGGTCACAGGCTCGGTCTGCGGATCCTGCGCGCAGTCGTTCGCAGCTTCAGGCTGAACGCCGTCTGCGGGACATGCGGTTTCTTCGTTTTCCAGCGGCATGCCGCCGGTCTGTTCTTCGGTCATAACAGGTCATTCCTTCCATTGGAAATTAGATTGCCGGGTATGTGCAATTGAGGTCTCCTAAGCATACCACATGCGCGCGGCGTTTGCAATCGCTGCGCGCGCGTTCAGTTTTGAACATTTTTTGAATTTCTGCCGCGTGTTTTCCTTGACAAAGGCGGCAAAAGTGGATACACTATAGCCGATATATGCGATGAAAAGGACAAGTACGGGCTTCCAGCGCGCAAAGAGAGCTGCCGGGCGGTGTAAGGCAGCGGCAAGGATCCCCCGAAGATCCCCTTGGAGCAGCCGGGCCGAACGGGAGCATTCCCAGAGTAAGTCCGGCCGGGACTTCCCGTTACAGAAGACGAGTGTCCGCTTTTTTGTTCGGAAAGAGCGGAAATTCAGGTGGTACCGCGGTAATTTATCGCCCTGAGCCATGGCTCAGGGCGTTTTGTTTTTTCAGGAGGAATGTATGGAATACAAACAGACATTGAATATGAACAAGTCCGGATTCCCGATGCGCGGCGGTCTGCCGATGCGCGAGCCGGATATGCTGAAGCACTGGTACGACATGGATCTGTACAACGAGCTTCTCAAGAAAAACGAGGGCAAGCCCCGCTTCGCCCTGCACGACGGCCCTCCGTTCTCCAACGGCGCGCTGCACATGGGCCACGCGCTCAACAAGTGCATCAAGGACTTCATGATCCGCTCGGCCGCCATGCGCGGGTATTATACCCCGTATATCCCCGGCTGGGATAACCACGGCATGCCCATCGAGTCCGCCATCATCAAGCAGAACAAGCTCAACCACAAGGCCATGCCCATCCCGGAGTTCCGCTCCGCCTGCCATGACTTCGCGCAGCATTATATCGATGTGCAGATGGAGGGCTTCAAGCGTCTCGGCGTCATCGGCGACTGGGAGCATCCGTACAAGACCATGGCCCCGAGCTTTGAGGCGGAAGAAGTCAAGGTCTTCGGCGCGATGTATAAGAAGGGCTATATCTATAAGGGTCTGAAGCCCGTCTACTGGTGCTACCACGACGAGACCGCGCTGGCCGAAGCCGAGATCGAATATCAGGACGATCCCTGCACCACCGTCTATGTCAAGTTCCCGCTCCACGACGATCAGGGCAAGCTCACAGACGAGGAAAAGAAGAACCTCTCGTTCGTCATCTGGACGACCACGATCTGGACGCTGCCCGGCAACCTTGCCATCGCCCTGAACCCGTCTGAAAGCTACGTCATCGTCCGCAACAATCAGAACGGCGAGCAGTATCTTGTCGCCGAAGCACTCATGGAGAAGGTCATGAAGGTCGGCGGCGTGGAGGACTATACCGTCGTCTCCCGCCACGAGGGCGCATTCTTTGAGAACATGCTGGCCGATCATCCGTTCCTGCCGAAGACGTCCCGCCTTGTTCTGGCCGACTATGTCACCATGGACTCCGGCACGGGCTGCGTCCATACCGCGCCGGGCTTCGGCGCCGACGACTATCAGACCTGCCGCCGCTACGGCATGGACATGGTCGTTCCCGTCAACGATCAGGGCCGCCACACCGACTATGCCGGGAAATATGCCGGCATGCTGGTCGAGGAATCCAACCCCGTCATCCTCAAGGACATGCAGGAAGCCGGTTCCCTCTTCGCTTCGGAAGAGATTGTCCACTCCTATCCGCACTGCTGGCGCTGCAAGAAGCCCATCATCTTCCGCGCCACGCCGCAGTGGTTCTGCTCCGTCGAGTCGTTCAAGGACGACGCCTGCGCCGCGTGCGACGATGTGCGCTGGCTGCCGTCGTGGGGCATTGACCGCATGAAGGCCATGATCCGCGAGCGCGCCGACTGGTGCATCTCCCGCCAGCGCCGCTGGGGTCTGCCGATCCCGGTGTTCTACTGCAAGGACTGCGGCAAGCCCATCTGCACCGACGAGACGATCGCAAAGATCTCGAAGCTCTTCGGCGAGTTCGGCTCGAACGTGTGGTTCGAGAAGGACGCGGATGAGCTGGTGCCGGAGGGCTTCACCTGCCCGCACTGCGGCGGCAAGCACTTTGATAAAGAGACCGACACGCTCGACGGCTGGTTCGACTCCGGCTCGACGCATTTCGCCTCCATGCAGCACGATCAGGGCTTCTGGCCCGCGACCGTCTACCTTGAGGGTCTCGATCAGTACCGCGGCTGGTTCCAGTCGAGCCTCCTGACCGCGGTCGGCGCGCTGGGCAAGGGCGCTCCGTTTAAGGAGTGCGTCACGCACGGCTGGACCGTCGACGGCGAGGGCAAGGCCATGCACAAGTCCCTCGGCAACGGCGTCGATCCCGCGGACGTGTTCAAGAAATACGGCGCGGATATCTGCCGCCTGTGGGCAGGCTCTGCCGACTATCACGTCGACGTGCGCTGCTCCGACGCCATCTTCAAGCAGATCAGCCAGAACTATCTGAAGTTCCGCAACACGGCGAAGTTCTGCCTGGATAACCTCACCGACTTTGACCCGAACCACCTGACCGCGCCCGCCGACATGGAAGCGCTCGACCGCTGGGCGATCACGAAGCTCAACGAGCTGCTCGTCAAGTGCGAAGCCGCGTACAAGGATTACGAGTTCCTGACCGTGTCCCACGCTGTCAACGATTTCTGCGTGGTCACGCTCTCGAGCCTGTATCTGGACATCATCAAGGACCGCCTGTACTGCGACGGCAAGGAATCTGCGTCCCGCCGCTCGGCGCAGAGCGCCCTGTGGATGATCCTCGACGCCATGACCAAGGTCTTCGCGCCGATCCTGGCCTTCACCTGCGACGAGATCTGGCTGCAAATGCCGCACCGCACGGAAGACGACCCCAGAAACATCGTCCTGAACCAGATGACGAAGCCGTATGCCGATTACGCCCTGCCGGAGACCGACATGGCCGCATGGGACACCGCGTTCCGCGTCCGCTCCGACGTCAACGGCGTTCTGGAGACGGCCCGCGCTGACAAGCGCATCGGCAAGAGTCTGGAAGCGCACGTGGCGCTGTTTGCGGATGACGACGCGGCCAAGGCTGCGCTGGACGCTGTCAAGGCGCTCGACCTGCCGGAGATCTTCATTGTCTCCAACGTCAGCACCGACGAAGCCGCGCCCGCGGAGGGCGCCGTCGTTGAGAACGGCGTCAACTTCCCCGGTCTTCGCGTCGCAGTCAGCGAAGCGAAAGGCACCAAGTGCCCGCGCTGCTGGATGCACTCCGAGACCCCGGACGAGCACGACCTCTGCCCGCGCTGCGCAAGCGTGTGCAAGGCCCTCGGCGTTGTGTTTGAATAACCGCATAAAAATCCCTGCCGGAGACCCGGCAGGGATTTTTTGAGACTGCCAAAACCTCAATGCCTGTTCTGCGCCGAAATCACTCAAGCTTGTCTGTAGGGGACGATGCCCACATCGTCCCGCGGTAAAGGTTGCGAATTTGCCGTAAACCTCCGTATAATCGGTCTGTTCTGCCGGGACGATGCGACGCCCGCAGGCTAGTTTCGAGGCGCAACCGCGCGCAGCGCGGCTCTTAGCGCCGAAGATAGGCATCGTCCCCTACAACAAATCAGGAAGTTTTCAGCGCAGACCGGACATCGATATTTATTGATACAGGAAGGACAAATCGCCCCCGGCATTGAGCCGGGGGCGATTGTTATTACTTCTTGAGCTTGTTGTCCACAACGTCCTTGAGGACGGCGGTGAAGGCTTCGAGGGTCATGGCGCCGAGATCGCCGTCCGCGCGGTGACGCGGAGAGACGGTGCCGGCTTCGATGTCGCGGTCGCCGACGACGAGCATGTAGGGGATCTTCTCCATCTGCGCGTCGCGGATCTTCTTGCCGATCTTCTCGCTGCGGGTGTCGACCGTCACGCGGTAGCCCTGCGCGGTGAGCTTCGCGGCCTGCTCCTTGCAGTAGTCGACAGCGCGGTCCGTGACAGGCAGGAAGCGGACCTGCTCCGGGGCCATCCAGGTGGGCAGCGCGCCGGCGTAGTGCTCGATCAGGTAAGCCAGCGTGCGCTCATAGCAGCCGAGGCTGGTGCGGTGAATGATGTACGGCAGCTTCTTCTCGCCGTTTTCATCGGTGTAGTACATGCCGAAGCGCTCGGCCAGCAGCATGTCGATCTGGATGGTGACAAGGGTATCCTCCTTGCCGTAGACGTTCTTGTACTGGATATCGAGCTTCGGGCCGTAGAACGCGGCTTCGTCGATGCCGATGTCGTACTTGACGCCCAGATCGTCGAGGATCTGGCCCATGACGGCCTGTGCGTGATCCCACTGCTCCTTGGTGCCCTCATACTTGTTCTTGGGGTTCGCCGGATCCCACTGGGAGAAGCGGAACGTGCACTTGTCCAGCAGGCCGATCGTGCCGAGGAAGTACTTGGCCAGAGACAGGCAGTCGCGGAACTCGTCCTCGAGCTGATCCGGACGCAGAACCAGATGGCCCTCAGAGATCGTGAACTGGCGCACGCGGATCAGGCCGTGCATTTCGCCGGAATCTTCGTTGCGGAACAGCGTGGACGTTTCGCCGAGACGCATCGGCAGATCGCGGTAGCTGCGGCCGCGGTTCAGATAGACCTGATACTGGAACGGGCAGGTCATCGGGCGCAGGGCGAAGCATTCCTTCGTCTCATCCTGCGGGTCGCCCATGACAAACATGCCGTCAAGGTAATGATCCCAGTGGCCGGAGATCTTGTAAAGCTCGCGCTTGGCCATGAGCGGGGTCTTGGTCAGAAGATAGCCGTGCGCCTGCTCGACGTCCTCGACCCAGCGCTGCAAAAGCTGGATGACGCG
Source organism: uncultured Oscillospiraceae bacterium (assembly GCA_934655875.1). Classification (GTDB taxonomy): domain Bacteria; phylum Bacillota; class Clostridia; order Oscillospirales; family Oscillospiraceae; genus CAG-170. The sequence goes on along the minus strand of CAKUHB010000020.1, from coordinate 38,101 downwards.
CGCGCCCTTCGGCAGGAGGATAGGCAGGCCCTGACCGATGCAGTCGACGGTGGTGAAGTATTCCAGCTCGCGGCCAAGCTTGTTGTGGTCGCGCTTGAGCGCTTCCGCCTGCTCGGCGAGGTACTGGTCGAGTTCTTCCTTCTTCGGGAAGGCGACAGCGTAGATTCTCTGGAGCATCTTGCGCTTGGAGTCGCCGCGCCAGTAGGCGCCGCAGCACTGCGTGAGCTTGATGGCGTTGCCCTTGATGCGGCCGGTGGAGTCGAGGTGCGGGCCGGCGCAGAGGTCTGTGAACTCGCCCTGCGTATAGAACGAGATGTGCGCGTCTTCGGGCAGATCGTTGATGAGCTCGACCTTATACGGCTCATCCTTTTCCTGCATATACTTGATGGCTTCCTCGCGCGGCAGCTCAAAGCGCTCAAGCTTCAGCTTTTCCTTGCAGATCTTGCGCATCTCGGCTTCGATGGCGTCGAGATTCTCCTGCGTGAAGTTGAACGGAGCGTCAAAGTCATAATAGAAGCCGTTGTCGATCGACGGGCCGATGGCGAGCTTGACCTCGGGCCACAGACGCTTGACGGCCTGCGCCATGACGTGCGAACAGGTATGCCAGTACGTTTTGCGGTACTGCGGGTTTTCAAACGTAAATTCATTGTTTTCGGACATATTCTCTGCCTCCTCAAAAGTGTTGGGGCAAAACAAAAACGCCTTACCCCTGTCATTTCAGGGGTGAGGCGTTGTACGCTCCACGGTTCCACCCTGCTTACGGACGCATTGTCCGTCGCTCGTGATCTCTGTAACGGGAGAACCCGGCGGCACATACTGAAAACGTTCCGTGCCGCAGCTCGGAAGCGGTATCCCGGCGGGCGACGCAAAGGCTCTTGCACCAGATGAGCCTCTCTCTGCCTGCGAAGCGGATCGCGGGGACATGTCTTCTTCAAGGCTGTTCAACTGCCCCTAACAATAGCACGTTTCCCGGTCGCTGTCAATGCCGTTGCGCAAATAAAAATCAGGCAGTTTCCGCCCGGATCGCGTCAATTTCCGGCAGCGCGGCGGGATTCTGCCAGTTTTTCTTGACGTTTTCAAAAAACGCGCTATAATAGCGGACATAACATTTTTGTAATCAAATGTTATCATTTTGTAAACAGAGAAGCTGTGCGCGCGCAAATACCGACAAGGAGGCTATCTGATATGAAATGGAACAAACCCGTAAAAACGCTTGCGCCGCTGCTTGCGGCGGCGCTGATCACAGGCTTCGGGCTGCTGCTGTCCGGCACGGCCCGCGCAGAAACGGCTCCGCAGCAGGCGGACATGCCGTCTGCCGCAGCCGCGGAAGAACCGGAGCAGACCGTATCCGAAGCGCCGGTCGAGCATATCGAGCCGAAGCTTCTGGCGCTGGAAGAGACCGCACTGGAACCGGAAGAAGCGCAGCCGGAAGCGGAGCCTGCGCCGGACGATGCGACGGGATCCGCCGTCCCGGACGATCTGGAGCTGCTCGACACCTTCCTCGCCACGGCCTACTGCCAGACCGGCACGACGGCGACGGGCACCTATACGACCGTCAACCGGACGCTGGCCGTCAACCCCGGCGTGATCCCCTACGGCACGCATGTGTGGCTGTATCTGGACGACGGGACGCTCGTCGGGGATTATTACGCGGAGGACACCGGCAGCAACATGCTGGCGCACCCGTATGTGATCGACATTTACATGGGCACGGATTATGACACGTGCATCGAATGGGGCGTCCAGCACGTGAGCGTCTACGTCGAGAAAGACACGGCAAATTGATTGAAAAACCGCCTTTCTTCTGGTATGATACCGGTAAGAAAGGCGGATTTTTTATGGATCTTTGTAATATTACCGAAATCAAGGCGCTTCTGGCCCGGCACGGGTTCCATTTCTCCAAGGCCAAGGGGCAGAATTTCCTGACGCAGAGCTGGGTGCCGCAGAATATCGTGCTGGAAGCCGGGATTGACGAGGGCTGCGGCGTGCTGGAGGTCGGCCCGGGCATTGGCCCTCTTACGCAGCAGCTGTGCCGGCACGCGAAAAAGGTCGTCGCGGTCGAGGTCGACCGGACGCTCCAGCCCGTGCTGGCCGAGACGATGGCCGGCAATGAAAATCTGGAGATCATCTTCGGCGATATCCTGAAGACGGACATCCCCGCGCTCGTCCGCGAGGAGTTTATGGGCCTTCGCCCGATGGCCTGCGCCAACCTGCCGTATTACATCACGACGCCTGTCCTCGCGGCGCTGCTGGAGAGCCGGGCGTTCGAAGCCGTGACCGTCATGGTGCAGAAGGAGGTCGCGCAGCGCATCTGCGCGCCCGCGGGCAAGGGCGATTACGGCGCATTCAGTGTCTTCTGCCAGTATTATGCCGAGCCGGAGCTGCTGTTTGACGTTCCGGCCAGCTGCTTCATCCCGCAGCCGAAGGTCACGAGCGCCGTTTTGAAGCTCACGATGCGCAAGGAGCCGGTCTGCGAGATCCGCGACGAGGGACTGTTCTTCAAGGTCGTGCGCGCCGCCTTTGCCCAGCGGCGCAAGACGCTTCTGAACGCCCTGTCCGCCGGCTTTTCGCAGTTTGACAAGCCGGCGCTCGCCGGCGTGATCGAAGCGTGCGGCTTTGCGCCCACGGTGCGCGGCGAAACGCTGGACATCCCGGGCTTCGCCGCGATCGCAAACGCGCTGGCGGAGCGGTAGGCATGTATTATATCTATATCGTCCGCTGCCGCGGCGGGAGTCTCTATACCGGCATCGCCGCCGACATCGAAAAGCGCATGCGCCAGCACCTCGCGCGCGGCGCGGCGTGCGCCAAATATACGCGCGCACACCCGGTCGAAGCGCTGGAAGCTTTGTGGCAGGCGGAGGATCACGCGGCCGCCGTGCGGCTCGAAGCGCTCATCAAGACGCTGCCGCGCGAAAAAAAGCTTGCGCTCATCGCAGATCCCCGGCTGCTGCCGGCGCTGTTCGGCGCGCGCCTGCGGGAGAATGTCTATGCGCCCGTGCCGCCGGTGTGCGATTGCATTGGGGCGGAACCTGTGATAAAATAGCAGATACTTTCAAGTAGGAGGAACTGTCTTTGTTTTATGCTGCACTTGTGCTGTTCACTGCGGCCATTGTCGCGGTCGATCAGCTGACAAAATATCTGGCGGCGGCCAATCTGGCCGGGCGGACGATCACGCTCATCCCCGGCTGGCTCCAGCTGCACTACATCACCAACGACGGCATGGCGCTGAGTCTGCTGCGCGGCGCGCGGTGGCTGTTCGTGGTGATGACGGTGGTATATCTTGCGATCGTGATTCTCGTCGTGGCAAAAAAGTGGCTGAAAAAGAAGCCGGAGCTGTGGTGCGTCGCGGCCATTACGGGCGGCGCGATCGGCAATCTGATCGACCGGATCTCCTCCGGGCTGGTTGTCGACATGATCTGCATTCCGTGGTTCTCGACGTTCAACGTCGCGGATCTGTTCATTACGTTCGGCGCGCTGATTCTGGTGGTCTATATCTTCGCCAAGGATCGGGAGCTGCTGGCCGACAAGCCGAAGGCGCAGCCGGAAGAGAACCATCATGATCCTGACGCTTGACCGCTCCGGCGAGCGGCTGGACGCCGCACTGGCGCGGCTCGTGCCGGAGCTCAGCCGCAGTCAGGCGCAGCGGCTCATCGAGCAGGGCGCGGTGACGTGCGGCGGCAGGCCGGTCAAAAAGAACGAAAAGCTGCTGCCCGGCGATACGCTGACGCTCACGCTGCCGGAGGTGCAGGAGACTGCGCTCGAAGCGCAGGAAATTCCGCTGGATGTGTGTTATGAGGACGCGGACGTGATCGTCGTGAACAAGCCCAAGGGACTGGTGGTGCATCCCGCGCCCGGCCACCCGGACGGGACGCTGGTCAACGCCCTGCTCGCGCACTGCGGCGATTCGCTCTCCGGCATCGGCGGCGAGCGGCGGCCCGGCATCGTCCACCGCATCGACAAGGACACCTCGGGTCTGATCATCGCGGCCAAAAATGACTTCGCGCACGCGTCTCTTGCCGCGCAGCTGAAGGATCACAGTCTGGCACGGACGTATGTCTGCATCGTCTGCGGCAATATCCGGGAGGATTCCGGCGTCATCGACGCGCCCATCGGCCGCCATCCGGCGGACCGCAAGAAAATGGCCGTCACCGAAAAAAACAGCCGCAGCGCCGTGACGCACTGGCGCGTGCTCGAGCGCTTCGGCGGCTATACGCTGGTCGAATGCCGGCTGGAGACCGGGCGGACGCACCAGATCCGCGTGCACATGGCCTACCGCGGCCACCCGATCCTGGGCGACATGGTCTACGGCCACAAAAAGCCGGAGCTTGGGCAGGACAGCCAGTGCCTGCACGCGCGGGAGCTGACGTTCGTCCATCCGCGCACCGGCGAACGCGTGACGGTCTCGTGCGGGCTGCCGGAATATTTTGAGCAGCTGCTTCAAAAATTGCGCGGCCGGACGGCTTGACATTTGCGCGCGATTCTGCTACCATGATGCCATCTTCAGAAGGAGATCAGTTATGAACGCTTTTCGCTCCAACGCATTCGGGTTTATTTTTACCTTTACTGGCTTGCAGTAAGGGTAATTTGTGATGCGCAGAAAAGCGGGCTACCGTCATGCAACGCGGCACAGATTACTGTGCCGCGTTTTTTGTTTCAATTCAGAAAGGGCAGGGAACGATCATGGAATTATCCGAGTACAGAGCGCGCATTGACAAAATCGACGACGAGCTGCTGCGGCTGTTTGCCGAGCGGATGCAGACGGCGGCGGGGATCGCGGCCTATAAGAAGGAAAACGCGCTGCCGGTGCTTGACGCGGGGCGCGAGCGGGAAAAGCTGGCCGATATCGTAAAGAAAGCGCCGGAAGGCATGCAGGAGGAAGCGGTCAGCCTGTACCGGCTCCTGTTCTCTCTCAGCCGCAGCTATCAGCATGAGCTGCTCGGCAGCGGCAGCACGCTCCCGGAGCTTCTGAAGACCGCCGTCGCGTCGACGCCGCAGATGTTCCCGGCGTCGGCAGCCGTCGCGTGCCAGGGCGTGGAGGGTGCGTATTCCCAGCAGGCGTGCGACCGCCTGTTCCGCCATCCCAGCGTGTTCTACTGCGCGACGTTCGACAAGGTCTTCTCCGCCATCGAGCAGGGCCTGTGCCAGTACGGCGTTCTGCCGCTGGAAAACAGCACGGCAGGCTCTGTCAACGCGGTGTATGACCTCATGCAGAAGCACAAGTTCTCCATCGTCCGCAGCGTCCGCCTGCGCATCGACCACAGCCTGCTGGCGCTGCCCGGCGCGAAGCTTTCGGATATCCGCGAGATCGTCTCGCACGAGCAGGCGCTGGGTCAGTGCTCCGATCTGCTGCGCGCCATGCCGGGCGTGACCGTCACGCGCTGCGCCAACACCGCCGAAGCGGCCCGGCTGGTCGCCCAGTCCGGCCGGAAGGATCTGGCCGCCATCGCCTCGAACGCCTGCGCGGAGGTCTACGGTCTGCAGGTTTTGCAGGCGCGCGTGCAGAATGACGGCGGCAACTATACCCGCTTCATCTGCATCGCGGCGAAACCGGAAATTTATCCGGGCGCAGACCGGACGAGCCTGCTGCTCTCGCTCGCCAACGAGCCGGGCAGCCTGTATCAGGTGCTCTCGCGCATCTATGGCCGCGGCATCAACCTCACGAAGCTGGAAAGCCGCCCGATCGCAGGCTCCGATGATACCTTCCGGTTCTATTTCGATCTGGAAGCGTCTGTCTACTCCCCGGAGCTTCCGAAGCTTCTGGGCGAGCTGGAGGACGTGTGCGAGCACGTCTGCTACCTCGGCAGCTATTCGGAAATGGTATAAAGAAAGCGCCCCCGGCAGTTCATCCAAAACTGCCGGGGGCTTCTGCTTTATCGCTTATCTGGCTCCCTGCGCCTTTTCGCGGCAGGCGGGCATCCAGCGGAAGCATTTATAATAGATGAGGAACAGAACCGACGTTGTCGCCCATGTGGCGGGATAGCAGAGAGCGACGGTCCAGTCGCTGAGGTGCGGAAATGTGACCGTGAACAGCAGCACCAGCCGCAGAATGCACACGCCGAAGAGCGTCAGGACGGTCGGGACGACGCTGTTGCCCGTGCCGCGCATGGCCGAGGACAGCACCTCGACAAAGACAAACGTCGGATAGAAGAACGCGAGCATGGCGATGATCTGCCCGCCCTCCTGCATGACGGCGGGATCGTCGGTAAAGAAGCTGACGGCGAAGCCGCGGGAGAGGAACAGGAGCACGCTGAACAGGACGGAAAAGCCCGCGTCCATCCACAGGCCCGTGTGGATGCAGCGCCTGATGCGCGCGTGCTGCTGCGCGCCGTAGTTCTGGCCGACGAAGGTCATGACCGTGATGCCGATGGCGCTGGAAATGGGCCAGTAGATCCCGTCCAGCTTCCAGTAGATCGACCACGCCGCCGCGGCGTTGGTGCCGAGCAGGTTGATCGCACGCTGGATGATGACGTTGGCGGCGCAGTACATGACGCTGGCCAGCCCTGCCGGCAGGCCGATAGCGACCATGCGCGTAAGAAGCGCCCGCTCCATGCGCAGCTCGGAAAGGCGCAGGCGGCACGCGCCGGGTGCGCGCGCGAGCGTGTACAGGACGAGCACCGCGCAGATCAGCTGCGACAGGCTCGTCGCGATCGCCGCACCGGCTGTGCCCATACCGAACACGGCCACGAACAGCAGATCCAGAACCGTATTGGCCGCCGCGCAGACGATCAGAAAGTACAGCGGCCGCCGCGAATCGCCCACCGCGCGCAGGATGCCCGCGCCCATATTATAGATCATGGACGGGATCATGCCCGCAAAGTACCATTGCAGATAAATGACCGAATCCTCCAGCGTGCCCTCCGGCGGGTCGAGCAGGATGAGCGTCGGCCGCGCCATGGTGATGCCGAGGACAGTCATGACAGCTCCAATGAGCACGGAGAACAGAACGGCCGTATGGACAGACTTGCTGACCAGCGTCTCTTCCTCCGCCCCGTAATGCTGGGAGATGACGACAGCCGCGCCGGAGGCCAGCCCGACAAAAAAGCCGACGACCAGATTGATGATCGCCAGATCCGAGCCGCCGACGGCGGCCAGCGCCGTCTTGCCCACAAGCCGCCCGAGCACGACGGCATCGACCATGGAATACAGCTGCTGGAGAAGCGAGCCGAGCATGATCGGGACAAAGAAGCGCATCATATTGGGAAACACCGAGCCATGCAGCAGGTCAATGGCCCGGGAAGCTGATTGTTTCATGCGGAGGAACCTCCATTTCCGCGTCCTGTATGGACAGCCATACTATATTACCTGTTTTCCGCGTTTTTTCAAGAGGCTTCGCGTGATTTTTCTTGACGGAACGGAGGACATCCGCTATAATACGGGCAGACCACAGACAATCGAACACAGGGGCGCTGGGCGACCGGCTGAGATTGCGTTTTTCGCATGTCCCTTAAACCTGATCCGGGTAATGCCGGCGTAGGAAGCTGCTTCGTATATGAGTTCTCTATCGACGCGCTGCGTACTGCACGACACCATCATCCGGTTGTGTGCGGTACTTTTTTATTTTCGGAGGGATTTTTATGAAAAAATCCAAGCTGACGCTTCGCTGCCTGTGCGAAGCGGCTATCATGATCGCGCTTGCGCAGATCCTCGGGTATCTCAAGCTGTACGAGCTGCCGCAGGGCGGCTCCATCACGCTGTCGATGCTGCCGATCTTCCTGTTCTGCTCCCGCTGGGGCTTCGGGCCGGGCATGCTGGCGTCCTTCGCGTTCAGCCTGCTGCAGCTGTTCCTCGACGGCGCGTATGCATGGAGCTGGCAGTCGATGCTGGGCGACTACATCTTCGCCTTCACCGTCCTCGGCTTTGCGGGCCTGTTCAGCAAGAAGCGCTTCGGCTTCTTCTACGGCACGCTGCTCGGCTCCGCGCTGCGCTTCCTGGTTCACTATGTCGTCGGCGCGACGGTCTGGGGCGAATACATGCCGGAGACCTTCTTCGGCATGACGATGACCTCGCCGTGGTTCTATTCCGCACTCTACAACGGCTCTTACATGGTGCTCGACTGCATCCTCGTGCTGCTGGTCGGCTGGATCCTCTGGAAGCCGATGGGCAAATACATCCGCGGCGATGATATCAAGGCGCTGCGCAAGGACTGATTTTTTTCGCAAAACCCGGCCATATGGCCGGGTTTTTATTTCAGCGTGCCGAAAAAGTCTTTTCGTGGCTTTTGACAGCCTTTTGGTTTACTTTTCGGCAAAAGGCCGCTATACTTGTCAATAAGAAAAAGAGAAACAGGAGCAGTCCCTATGACGACTTGTATCAAATGCGGAGCTCCCATCCCGGATGGAGAGCTTTTCTGTGAAGCGTGCGCGATGAACGGCGGCGTATCGCAGCCAAGGCCCATGGCCGCGCCGGCCGGAAGGATGCAGACACCCGTGCGGCTCCAGCCGCGGCCGCGCAAGGCGCAGCCGGAGCCGGCGGAGCCCGCCGCACGGCAGAAGCAGCCTGCCGGGCGCAGGCTTGTGATCGCGCTGCTGGCGCTTTTGTGCCTTGCAAGCGCCTATATCGCCTTCCGCCTGTACCGGGTCGCAGAAGCGGACGCGGCGCTGCTGCAATCGCAGCAGCAGACGCTGGACGAAAGCGAGCAGGAGCTGCAAGCCCTGCGCGAGGAGAATGAGACCGTGCAGACGGCGCTCGCGCAGAACGCAGAGCTTTTGCAGGAGCAGGCCGGGCAGCTGGAGCAGCTACAGGCGCAGGCAGATTTCATGGACCGCAACGTCGTATTTGTGGAGGAGGACGGCTCCGGTTTGTACCACCGGTACGGGTGCAGCCGGTTCGCGGCGAAGACGTTCGAGGTCTACAGCCGGAAGCAGGCGGCGGCCGCGGGCTATACCGCGTGCCCAGACTGCGGCTGAGAGGTGCGGGCATGGATCTTACCGGGCTTTCTCAGAAGATGGCCGTTCTGTTCTTCTGCATCGCGGTGGGCTTTCTCGCGGCGAAGGCGAGGGTCATGGACGTGCAGAGCAACAAAAAGCTCTCCAGCCTTGTCGTGAACGTGGCCAACCCCATGCAGATCCTCGCTTCCGCCCTGACCGGCGAGCATGTGCTCTCCAACCGGCAGACGCTGGGGCTGACGGGGATCATTGTGCTGATCTATGCGGCGCTGATCCTTCTGAGCTTCGCCGTGCCGAAGCTGCTGCGCGTGCCGAAGGAGCAGAGCGGCGTGTACCGCTTCATGTTCATTTTCGCCAACACCGGCTTTCTCGGCTATCCGATCGTGGAATCCCTGCTGGGCTATCAGGCGACATTCTATGTGACGCTGTACGTGCTGTTTTTCCAGCTTCTCTGCTGGAGCTACGGCGCAAGTCTCATCAGCGGCGAGGAGCGGTTCCGGTTCCACTGGTCGGTGCTGCGGCACCCGTGCGTGGTCGCGGCGCTGGCGGCGTTCGTCATCTATCTGTCCGGCTGGCAGCCGCCGGTGCTGCTGCACCGGGCCGTCAGGTATATCGGCGATATCACAAGCCCCGTCGTCATGCTGATCATCGGCTGCTCGCTGGCGCAGATGCGCGCCGGGCAGATCTTTGGCAGCTGGCGCATATATGCGCTGTCGCTTCTGAAGATGGCGGCTGTGCCGCTGCTGGCGTTTGTGATTCTGCGGCAGGTGCTGTCCAACGAGTTTGTGCTGTGCGTCCTGACCGTGCTTCTGTGCATGCCCATCGCCACCAACACGACCATCCTCAGCTATCAGTACGGCGCGGATGAGTCCGTCGCGTCCTCCGGCGTTTTTGTCAGCACACTGCTGTCTCTGCTGACAATCCCGCTTATGATGCAGCTTTTATTCGGATAACGTTTTTCACGCCGCAGCGGCTGCTGCGGCGTGTTTTTTCGCCTTCATACATAAGATATGAATTGTTCACAAATAATTTAAGTCTGCGGGTATTGACATTGCCGGATTCCGGTGGTACACTTCGTTTAGCACTCATGGAAATGGAGTGCTAAGGCAAAGGAGGAATGAGACATGGCGCTTTCCGAACGGAAAAAGAAGATCCTGCGTGCGATCGTAGATCTCTATATCCGCACGGCAGAGCCGGTCGCGTCGAAGACGATCGCGCAGATGCCGGACATGGATTTTTCCTCCGCCACCATCCGCAACGAAATGGCCGAGCTGACCACGCTCGGGTATCTGGAGCAGCCGCATACGTCGGCCGGCCGGATCCCTTCACCTGCCGGCTACCGGCTGTATGTCGACGAGCTGATGCAGGACTACCGCCTGTCCACCGATGAAACGAAATCCATCAATCAGGCGATGGAGCTGAAGATGCAGGAGGTCGACAAGGTCGTCTCGCAGGTCGGCAAGCTCGTCTCGCAGATGACCAATCTTCCGGCCTACGCCATGGCGGCGCGCGCCGGGGGCTTGAGCGTCAAGCGGTTTGACCTCATTCTGGCGGACGCGGGCAGCTTCATTCTGGTGGTCATGCTGAGCGACAATTCCGTCCGCAACAAGCTCATCCGGCTCCCGGTCGAGTTGACCGAGACGGATCTCAAGCTCCTCGGGGCCGTCCTGAATGCGAGCGTCACAGAGCTGACAGCCGAGCAGATCACGCCGGAGCTTCTCGCCCGCGTGACAAGAAGCGCAGGCGCGGCGGCAAGTCTCGTGCCGATCATCATGGATTTTGTCACCACGCTTCTGCACGCCGAGCACAGCGAGGTCTATATGACCGGTCAGGCCAAGCTCCTTGGCCAGCCGGAGTACCACGACATCGAAAAGGCGCAGAAAATGCTGACGACCCTCGATGAGGATGTGGTCTCCAACCTTCCCGCGGCGCTCTCCTCCGACAGCCGGACGCAGATCCTGGTCGGGCCGGAGAACGTGTCAAAGGAGCTGAAGGACACCAGCGTCGTCATGACGAAGTTCGACATCGGCGACGGCATGCAGGGTCTGATCGGCGTGGTCGGCCCCACGAGAATGGATTACGCACAGATCACCGCCCGGCTCAGCTACTTTGCTGAGAATCTGAGCCGGATGTTCCAGAAGAACCAGACACCGGCGCTCGAAGGGCCGGATGACAAGCACAACGATCCGGAGGCATAGATATGAGTAAGAAAACGAACACCAATCCGGCAGCGGAGGAAAAGGCTCCGAACCCGTCCGCAGCCGATCAGGCCGAAGAGGCCAAGAAGCAGGAGCAGCCTGCCGCTGATGCTGAGGCAAAGGCAGCGGAGGAAAAAAAGCCGGAGGACGCCAAGCAGCAGGAAGCCACCGAGTTTGAAAAAGCCCAGCAGGCACTGGCGCAGGAGCATGACAGCTACCTGCGGCTGGCCGCAGAATACGACAATTACCGCAAGCGCAGCCAGAAGGAAAAGGACAACCTCTACACCGAGATCCGGTCGGAGACCGTCGAGAAGTTCCTTCCCGTGTACGATAACCTCGAGCGTGCGCTCGCGCAGGAAACGCAGGACGCCGCCTTTAAAAAGGGCGTCGAGATGACGATGAACCAGCTCGTCTCTGTCATGGAAAAGCTGGGCGTCGTGAGCTTCGGCGCAGCCGGCGAAGCCTTTGACCCGCAGCTTCACAACGCAGTCATGCACGTCGAGGACGAAAGCCTTGGCGAAAACGTCATCGCGGAGGTCTTCCAGAAGGGCTTCAAGGTCGGCGAAAAGGTCGTCCGGTTCGCGATGGTAAAGGTCGCAAATTAAGCTGTTTACCCCGCCGGGGATCCGGCGTCACATAAACTTATAAATACTGGCATTGATATATAGGAGGAAATTTATTATGAGTAAGATTATTGGTATTGACCTTGGTACTACCAACAGCTGCGTGGCTGTTATGGAAGGCGGCGAGCCCGTCGTTATCGCAAACGCCGAAGGCAACCGCACCACCCCGTCCGTTGTGGCATTCTCGAAGACCGGCGAAAGAATGGTCGGCCAGGTCGCAAAGCGTCAGGCTGTCACAAACCATGACCGCACCGTCGCTTCCATCAAGCGCCACATGGGCTCCGATTACAAAGTTGACATCGACGGCAAGAAGTACACCCCGCAGGAGATCTCCGCGATGATCCTGCAGAAGCTGAAGGCGGACGCCGAAGCATATCTGGGTGGCACCGTCACCGAAGCCGTCATCACCGTTCCGGCCTACTTCAACGACGCCCAGCGTCAGGCCACCAAGGACGCCGGCAAGATCGCCGGTCTTGACGTCAAGCGTATCATCAACGAGCCGACCGCGGCTGCACTGGCCTACGGCGTCGACAAGGAAGCCGAGCAGAAGGTCATGGTCTATGACCTCGGCGGCGGCACGTTCGATGTCTCCATCCTTGACATCGGCGACGGCGTCATCGAAGTTCTGGCCACCAACGGCAACACCCACCTCGGCGGCGATGACTTTGACGAGTGCGTCATGAACTACCTCGTTTCCGAGTTCAAGAAGGCAGAGGGCATCGACCTGTCCAACGACAAGGTCGCCATGCAGAGACTGAAGGAAGCCGCCGAGAAGGCCAAGATCGAGCTGTCCGGCGTGACCTCCACGAACATCAACCTGCCGTATATCACCGCTGACGCGACCGGCCCGAAGCACCTCGACGTCACGCTGACGCGTGCAAAGTTCAACGAGCTGACCGCCCATCTGGTCGAAGCGACCGCAGGCCCGGTCAAGCAGGCGATGTCTGATGCCGGCCTGACTGCAAACGATATCTCCAAGGTTCTGCTCGTCGGCGGCTCGACCCGTATCCCGGCCGTGCAGGACGAGGTCAAGAAGCTGACCGGCAAGGAAGGCTTCAAGGGCATCAACCCCGATGAGTGCGTGGCTGTCGGCGCAGCCATTCAGGGCGGCGTGCTTGGCGGCGACGTCAAGGGTCTGCTCCTGCTGGACGTCACTCCGCTGTCTCTCGGCATTGAGACGATGGGCGGCGTGTTCACGAAGCTGATCGACCGCAACACCACCATCCCGACCAAGAAGAGCCAGGTCTTCTCCACCGCTGCTGACAACCAGACCTCCGTTGAGGTTCACGTCCTCCAGGGCGAGCGTGAGATGGCTGCCGACAACAAGACCCTCGGCAAGTTCCAGCTGACCGGCATCGCTCCGGCGCCCCGCGGTGTTCCGCAGATTGAGGTCACGTTCGATATCGACGCCAATGGCATCGTGAACGTCTCCGCGAAGGATCTCGGCACCGGCGCAGAGCAGAAGATCACCATCACCGCTTCTTCGAACCTGTCGAAGGAAGACATCGACAAGGCCGTCAAGGAAGCCGAGCAGTATGCGGCAGAGGACAAGGCCCGCAAGGACGAGGTCGACACCCGCAACAATGCCGACCAGGTCATCTACCAGTCCGAGAAGACCCTGAACGAGATGGGCGACAAGGTCACGGAAGCTGACAAGGCTCCTGTCAAGGAAGCCATCGAGAAGCTGAAGGCCGCCCAGAAGGGCACCGACCTTGCAGCCATCAAGGCCGCGACCGACGAGGTCCAGAAGGCGTTCTACGCCGTGTCTGAGAAGCTCTACAAGAACGCAGCCCCGCAGGGCGAGCCGAATGCCAATCCGAACGCAGGTCAGGCTGGCCCGCAGGCAGGCGGCAATGACGACGGCGTCGTCGATGCGGACTACGAAGAGGTCAAGGACAACTAATTCGAGTATCACAGCTTGATAGGGGCGGCATGACCGCCCCTATTGGCTGTTACCCACCGAAACTGAGGTGAGAACATATGGCAGATCAGAACAAACGAGATTATTATGAGGTGCTGGGCGTTGAGAAAAACGCGTCCGACGCCGAGATCAAAAAGGCCTACCGCAAGCTGGCCATGAAATACCACCCCGACCAGAACCCCGGCGACAAGTCCGCCGAGGAAAAGTTCAAGGAGATCAACGAAGCCTACGAGGTTCTGTCCGACGCCGATAAAAAGGCCCGGTATGACCAGTACGGCTTTGCAGGCGTCGATCCGAACTTCAATCCGAACGCGGGCTTCGGCGGCGGATTTGGCGGCGGCTTCGGCGGGTTCGGCGATCTGGGCGATATCTTCGGCGATTTCTTCGGTGGCGGCGCTTCGTCGTCCTCCAGCCGCAGAAGAGGGCCGGCAAAGGGCCAGAACGTCGTCAGCGAGATCGAGATCAGCTTTGAGGACGCAGCCTTCGGCTGCGAGCGCGAGATCACGTATTCGCGCATCGAGACGTGCAGCACCTGCCACGGCACCGGCGCAAAGGAAGGCTCCACGCCGGAGACCTGCTCCTACTGCCACGGCACCGGCACAGTACGCACGCAGCAGAACTTCATGGGCATGACCATGCAGTCCTCGCAGCCCTGCCCGAAGTGCGGCGGCACCGGCACCATCATCTCCGACCCCTGCACGGCCTGCCGCGGCAAGGGCAAGGTGCGCCACACCAAGACCATCAAGGTCAAGGTTCCGGCCGGTATTGACGACGGCCAGTCCTTCCGCGTGCGCGACGAGGGCAATGCCGGCTCCAACGGCGGCCCGAACGGCGATCTGCTCGTGACGGTCTCGGTGCGCAAGCACCCGATCTTCACGCGCGACGGCGCGAACGTCATGTGCCAGATGCCCATTTCCTTCACGCAGGCCGCGCTCGGCGCGTCCATCGAGGTTCCGACGCTCGACGGCAAGGTGCGCTACCAGATCCCCGAGGGCACGCAGACCGGCACGACCTTCCGTCTGCGCGGCAAGGGCATTCCGTATGTCGGCTACAAAACGCGCGGCGACCAGTTCGTCACCGTCGTGGTCGAGACGCCGACGAAGCTCACGCGCGAGCAGAAGGAGCTGCTCCGTCAGCTCGAATCCTCCGTCGGCGAAGACGGCCAGCCCAAGCGCAAGAGCTTTTTCGACAAGCTGAAGGGATAAAAAAGACCCCCCGCCGCATTTGAAGGGTGGTCGTAAAACACTTCATGGAGCGTATCGATGCCGATACGCTCCATTTCTCATGCCAACATGTTATAGCCCCTTGGCTCTCCCTCTGGGAGAGCTGTCGCCGAAGGTGACTGAGAGGGTCTTGCGGCGTTTACCCTCTCCGTCTTCGCTTCGCTCAGCCACCTCTCCCAGAGGGAGAGGCAAGAGATCGCCGCACAAAATTGAATGATGCAAAAACAGGCACAGCAGACCATCCCACTGTGCCTGTTATTTGTTATCCCAGCGTAAATTCCGCGTACACGGTATCCTCGGAGCCGTCAGGCAGGAGGATCGGCTGGACGAGCCGGTAGGTGCCGTCCGGCAGCTCGCCGTAGCGGCCGGACCAGTCGATTTGCAGCGTGCAGGCGTCTTCACCGAACGCGCCGGTGTCAGGCTGCTTCTGCAATCCGGTGAGAAGCGCAGGGACTTCGGTCCATTCCCCGTCCGTCAGCGTCTCGATCGTGTAGTCCCCGTGCAGGGCGACAGCTTCGTCCGTCTCGCTTGTGAGCGTGAACGAAGCGGAGGTGCGCGTCAGCGTCGACGTGTCCACGGTCAGGGTAACGGCGGAAGCTGCGGCCGCGGTATCCGCTTCCTCCGCGGCAGCCTCAGCGGCCGGCTCCGGGGCCTCGGCGGCGTCCATCGGCGCGGTGTCGGCGGACTTTTCTTCCTGCGCGGCGGAATCCGCCGCCATGGGCGCTGCGGTATCCGGTGCGGACGAGCCAGCGTGGAACATCGGCCATACGAATGCCGCCGCGCCGATCACCAGCACGCAGCAGGCGGCCAGCGCCGCCCATTTGACCCAGATGCGCGGCGCCTTTTTGACGGGCTCGTCCGCACGGGCGATCAGATCGTCGCCGACCGCGCCGATGGCGCGGAACAGCGTTTCTGCCTGCTGCTTCATACGGCAATGCCCTCCTCCAGAAGATATCTGCGCAGCTTCTCCCGCGTGCGGAAGAGGATGGATTTGACGGTGTTCTCCTTGATCTCATACCGTGCGGCGATCAGCTGCACGGGATCGACGTACCAGTACCGGCGCAGGAAGATGCTGCATTCGCGCTCGGGCAGCGTGCGAAGAAACCGGTCGATGCTGGCGGCCAGCTCCTGCTCCTCCAGCGCGTGCTCCACGCGGCCCGGCGCGGGCACGCACTCGGACAGCTCCTCCAGCGCCAGCGGGAGTGCGCCGCCGCCGCGCTTTTCCGCCTTCTGCCGCCTACAGCGGTCAAAGGACAGGTTGCGTGTGATCCGGCCAAGGAACGAGGAGAGGATCGACGGCCGCTGCGGCGGCATGGCGTTCCAGGCGTGCAGCCATGTATCGCTGACGCACTCCTCGGTGTCCTCGCGGTTTTGCAGAATGTTATGGGCGATGGTGCGGCAGTAGCCGCCGTATTTTGTATCCGACTCGCGGATGGCCTGCTCTGCGCGCGCCCAGTACAGGTCGATGATCGCGGAATCCTCCATGGGTATCCTCCTTTTGCTGCTTTCCTTTTTATAAGACGCAGAAATCTGCGGATGGTTTCGAGGATAGTATAACATTGCCAAACATTTTTGAAAATGGTATACTGAAAAAAATGATGAGAAGGAGGCTTCGGGATGGAGCTTCATATTCTGGCCGTCGGCGACGTAGTCGGCGACGGCGGCCTGCAATGCCTGGAAAAGAATCTGCGCGGGCTCAGGCGGCTGTACCACACGCAGTTCTGCGTGGTGAACGGAGAAAACGCGAGCGGCACGGGCCTGACGCCGCAGCAGGCGGAGCGGATGCTGGACGCCGGTGCGGACGTCATTACCCTCGGCAACCACTCGTTCGACCGCCGCGAGATCTGCCCGTATCTCGACGACAGCCGCTATATCCTGCGGCCCGGCAACCTGCAGCCGAGCCTGCCCGGGCGCGGCTGGGGCGTCTTTGAAACGCAGGCCGGGCCGGTCGGCGTTGTGAATCTGCTTGGGCGGTGCAATCTCGACTTCCGGCCGGACAATCCGTTCCGCGTTGTCGATAAGATCTTAAAAGAGCTGGACGGCCTGCCGGTGCTTCTGGATTTCCACGCCGAAGCGACGAGCGAAAAGCTCGCCATGGCGTATTATCTTGACGGCAAAATATCCGCGCAGTGGGGCACGCATACGCATGTGCAGACCGCGGACGAGCAGATCCTGCCGAACGGCACCGGATATCTCACCGATCTCGGCATGACAGGGCCGGTGCACTCCGTCATCGGCATCCGGCCGGAGCAGTCCATCGCAAACTTCCGCGGCGAGCTGACCTCCCGCTATACGCCCGCGCCCGGGCCGTGCGCGCTGCACGGCGCATTATTTACCGTCGACACATCCAGCGGACGCTGCACACATGTAGAAAGGGTGAACGTTCTTGATTAAATTTCTGCACGCCGCCGACCTGCATCTGGACGCGCCGTTCTCCGCCCTCTCGCCGGAGCAGGCGGCGGAGCGGCGGCAGGAGCAGCGCGCGCTTTTGCAGGAGCTGGCAGACGCGGCGAACACGCATGCGTGCGACGCCGTGCTTCTGGCCGGCGATCTGTTTGACAGCGTACACGCGTCCGAGCAGACGCTGCAGGCGCTCTGCCGCGCGCTCGGCTCGATCCGCGCGCCGGTGTTCATCAGCCCCGGCAACCACGACTGCCTGCTGCCCGGCTCAGCCTATCTGACGCAGCGCTGGCCGGAGAATGTCCATATCTTCCGCACGCCGTCCATTACGGCCATCGAGCTGCCGGAAAAGGGTCTGCGGGTCTACGGCGCGGGCTTCACCGCGCGCGAGCAGCCGCCGATCCTGGATGGCTTCCATGCGGAGCAGGACGGCAGAATCAATCTCATGGTTCTGCATGGCGATGCGCAGAATGCAGCTTCGCCGTATAACGCCGTCTCGCCCGCGCAGATCGCGGCGTCCGGCCTTTCCTATCTTGCTCTTGGCCATATCCATCAGGCGAGCGGCCTCTTGTCCGCCGGGGCCGTTCATTATGCATGGCCCGGCTGCGCGATGGGGCGCGGCTTTGACGAGCTGGGGCAGAAGGGCGCGTATCTGGGTGAAATTTCGGATACCGGCGAAGTCAGTTTGACATTTCTGCCGCTGCCTGGCCGCCGGTATGAGATCCTGCGCGTCGCCGCAGGCGACGATCCGCTTGCCGCGGCGCAGGCCGCGCTGCCGGCGGATACCGAACATGATATCTACCGCATCGTCTTTACCGGCGAAGCCGGGGCCGTTCCCTGCGCCGCCGTGCAGGCCGCGCTCGCGCCGCGGTTCTACGCGCTGACCATCCGGGATGAGACGCGCCCGCGCCGCAGTCTCTGGGCAGGCGCGGGAGATGATACGCTGCGCGGACTGTTTTTGCAGGCGCTGAAGGCGCAGTATGACGCGGCGGCGGATGACGCCGCGCGCAGCCGCATCGTGCTGGCCGCCCGGCTCGGCACGGCCGCCATGGACGGAAGGGAGGACGAGATATGAAGCTCCTTCGCATGACCGCGACCTTCGGCAAGCTGGAGCGCGAGACGCTCACGCTTTCAGACGGGCTCAACCTCCTTTCCCTGCCGAACGAGGGCGGAAAATCGACATGGGCAGAGTTTCTGCTCGCCATGTTCTATGGCGTCGATACCTCGGAGCGCGAAAAGGCCGGCGTCCTGCCGGTCAAAACGAAATACCAGCCGTGGAGCGGCAAGCCGATGGAGGGCAGTCTGGAGCTGGAGTATCAGGGAGCGCGCATCACCCTGACGCGCACCTCCACGGCGCGCGCCCCCATGAGCGTGTTCTCCGCCGTCTATACAGAATCCGGCCTGCCGGTCGAAGGCTTAACGGGGCAGAACTGCGGCGAGACGCTGCTCGGCGTGCCGAAGAGCGTCTATCAGCGCAGCGCGTTCGTCCGGCAGGCGGGACTTGGCCTGACGCCGGACGATTCTCTGGAAGCGCGGCTGTCCGCGCTCGTCACCACGGGCGACGAGACCGTCAGCTATGCCGCCGCCAGCCGCCGTCTGCGCGAGCAGCTCAACCGCGTGCAGCACAACAAAACAGGGCTTCTCCCGGACGCGGAGCGCGCGCTCCTGCAAACAGAGGAGCGCCTGCGACAGCTGGACGAGGAGCAGCAGAAGCAGCTGCGGCTGGCCGCACAGCGCACGCAGCTGGAAGCGCAGCTTACGGACGCACGTCAGACGCTTCAGGATCTGCAAGCGCTGGACGTGCAGAAAAAAAAGCAGCAGCTCCACGACGCGCGCGTGGCTGCCATGCAGGCGGCCAACCGGGAAAACTCCGCGGCTGCCCTGTGCGCAAGACTCCCGCGGGAGGACATGCTTACCGCGCTGTCCCAGCAGGCGCAGCTGCTCCTACAAACAGAAGAACCGGAAAAACCGGCGCCCGCACCGGAGAAGCCCGCCTGCCCGCCGGTTTTCGCCGGCGTGGAGGAGGAGCGGCTTCTGGAAAAGGCGCAGCAGGACATGCACACCTTCGACCGTCTGACCGCCCGGCGCTTCCGGCCGACAGTCCCGTTCTGGATCCTCGGCGCGCTCCTTCTGGCGGCAGCCGTTGGGCTCTGGTTCTGGGTACAGCAGCCGGTCTTTGCGGCCGTGTGCGCCGCGCTTGCGCTTGGATGCGCCCTGACGGCGATTCTGAACGCAAAGAGCAACCGCACGCGCGAAGCGGCGCTGGACGAAGCGCAGGCGCTCCTTGCGCGCTATGGGAACCGCAGCCGCGATGAATTTCCGGCCGTGGCCGCAGATTACCGCGAAGCGCTCCGCGTCTGGCGCGCGGCCAGCGACGCCGCAGCAGAGCAGGCCGCAAACTATCAGGCAGCGAGCCGCCTGCGCGCGGAGCAAACCGCCGCGCTTCTTGGGAGCGTGCGCATGTTTGCAGACGCCGACACGCCGCAGCAGGCGCAGGAGAAGATCACGGACGCACTCGGCGCCTATGGGGCATATCACGCCGCAGGCGCCGCCGCGCAGCAGGCAAAGGCGCAGTATGCCGCGCTCCAGCAGGCGTTCGGCGATCTGCCGGAGCAGGCGCAGCCCGTCCAGGAGCATCCGGGCCTGACGCCGGAGCGCGCGCAGGCCGCGCTTGCCGGGACGCAGGCCGCCCTTGCGGCGGTACAGTCGCAGCTCGACCAGAGCCGCGGACGGCTGGACAGTCTCGGCGGCTATGACGAGCTGGAAGCGCGCCGCCAGACGCTGGCCGCGCAGCTTGAGACGCTCCGTGCGCGGCAGCAGGCACTGCTGCTCGCAGCCGGGACACTGGAAGCGGCGAACAATGAGCTGACCAGCCGCTTCTCGCCGCGTCTTGTGCAGCAGGCGTCTGAGATCTTTGCCGCTCTGACCGGCGGGCGCTATGCCCGCGTGCATGTGGACCGGCAGATGAATCTGGAAGCGGGCGCGCAGGACGCCGCCATGCGGCGGCTTCTGAGTCTCAGCGGCGGCACGGCGGATCAGCTGTATCTGGCTGTGCGGCTGGCCATCTGCCGTCTGCTTCTGCCGGACGGCGCGCCCATCGTTCTCGACGACGCGCTGGTCATGTTTGACGACGAGCGATTGCAGCTGGCGCTGGGCCTTCTGCACCGCGAGGCCGCCGGCCGCCAGATCCTCCTCTTCACCTGCCAGAGCCGGGAGACGGCCTTGGACAAGCAGGGATAACAGAAACCGCCATCCCGGATGGGATGGCGGTTTTTGCGGTGAATGGGATACTCTCTCTTATCAGAACGCACCCCCGTGAGCCGGTGAAGCGGTCACGGGGGTGGACGAAGAAAGACCTTTGCTGTCAAGGTGACCGCGCTCTGCGCGGGGGGAATACTCCGGCGGCTGACGCCGCCTCCGTGCCGACTGGATTTCCTTTTTGATTTTGCACAAAGCGCAAAATTGCGGCGTTGACACGCCGCGAAATCCAGTCGGTCGAACCCTGCAGGCTTTCTCGCGGCCCTCAGCTCCACCCACGAAAAAAGCCGCCCGGGTGGGCGGCTTCTTCGTGGTGGAGCTGAGGGGAATCGAACCCCTGTCCGAAAGCAACTTGACAGGACTTTCTCCGGGCGCAGTCTGTTATTTACATTCCCTCGGTGCGGCGGGAACAGACACTCTTCGCACCTTGGTAGCTTCATGATGCATGACGCAGGCAAAGCTTACTGCGTTCACGGACGCCGCTAAGTCACGCCCAAGCCCGGCTCGCGGCCCTTCCGGGGAGGACGGGTTGCCTAATTAGGCAGCCAGAGCAACTTTAGAGTTGTCAGTTAATTTAGAAAAATTGCCCGTTTTATGGAGGCCAGGCGCCTCCGCCCGCTTATCCGGCCTCACTGCCCCCGTCGAAACCAGTGCAGCCCCGAATAGCAGCGGAAATCCGCTGCGGATGTGCTGAAAGAACTCTAAATCAAACTCTTGTTGCTTTTATCATCCACTTCATCGGCAAAAGCTTTGCCACGAAGCGATAGAACTTATTGAATGCCGTCGGCGTGTAGAACGTCCGGCCCTTTTTGGCGGCCCGGATCGTCCCGGCGACGACCTTGACCGGGTCGCACCACGGGATGTTGGAAAACAGATCGTGGTCACCCGCGGCGTCAAAGAACTCGGTCTTCATGGGGCCGGGGCAGACGGCGGTGACCGAAATGCCCTTCGGCCGCAGCTCGTCGGCGAGCCCGCCGGTGAAGGCGGAGACATACGCCTTGGACGCACTGTAGACCGTCATGCGCGGCGTAGGACAAAAGGCTGCGATGGACGAGACATTGATGATCTTCGCCCCGCGCGTCATGAACGGCAGGACCGTCTGCGTGACCATGGTGAGCGCGCGGACATTGAGATCGACCACGCGCATCACGTCCGCAGAAGATGCATCCGCGCCGAGATTGCCCGTTGTGCCGCAGCCCGCGTTATTGACGAGCAGCCGCACGTCGGCCCGCTGCTCCTGCAGCTTTTCGCCGAGATAGCGGAAGCTTTTCGGGTCGAGGAGGTTCAGGCCGATGCAGACGAATTTCTTTTCCGGGAACTGCTGCGCCAGCTCTTCCAGCTTGCCGACGCGGCGGGCAATGAGCCAGAACTCTTCGATCTCGGGAAATGCGGCGACGAGCTGGCGCGTGAACTCCGCGCCGAGACCGGCGGACGCGCCGGTAATGATGGCCGCGGTCATCCGCGTCCGTAGGGGTCGCGGAGCTTGTCGGGCTCGGGGTATTCCTCGCCCTTGGTATCGACGCGGATGGAAGCGATCTTCTGCTCGGTGAGCGGACGGTCGTTGCCGTCGGTCTTGACGGCTGCGATCTTGTCGACAACGTCCATGCCCTCAAGCACCTTGCCGAAAGCCGCGTACTGGCCGTCGAGGAACTCGCCGTCCTCATGCATGATGAAAAACTGGCTGCCGGCGGAGTTGGGCGACTGGGCGCGGGCCATGGAGAGAACGCCGCGCTTGTGGCTGAGGTTATTCTTGACGCCGTTGAGCTTGAACTCGCCCTTGATGCAGTAGCCGGGGCCGCCCATGCCGGTGCCGTGCGGGCAGCCGCCCTGGATCATGAAGCCGGAGATGACCCGGTGGAAAATCAGGCCGTCATAAAAGCCCTTGTTGGCGAGGGAGATCATGTTGCGCACGCTCTGCGGCGCCTTTTCGGGGTACAGCTCACAGACGATCTTGCCGCCGTCTGCCATTGTGATGGTCATAATGGGATTTTCCATGGTTACCTTCCTTTCATTGCGCGGTCGATCTGGCGCTTGGCGTCCTTTTTGGCGGCATCCTCGCGCTTGTCATAGAGCTTTTTGCCCCGGGCCAGCGCGACCTCGACCTTGACGAGACTGCCGCGGAAATAAACCGAAAGCGGGATGAGCGCGTATCCGTCCTGCTTTACCCTGCCGAACAGGCGCATGATCTCACGCTTGTGCATGAGCAGCCTGCGGGGGCGAAGCGGATCCTTGTTGAAAATATTGCCCTGCTCATAGGGGGCGATATGCATTTGCCGGATATAGAGCTGGCCATCCTTGATCTGGCACCACGCTTCCTTGAGACTCAGCGTGCCCTGCCGGATGGATTTGACCTCGGTGCCGGAAAGCTCGATGCCGGCTTCAAATTTTTCGTCGATGAAATATTCGTGAAACGCCTTCTGATTTCTCGCGACGATCTTGACGCCGTCCGCCATCCGCGCACCTCCTTCCGGCAAATATACTCTGATATTATATATATTATACCAGCGCTGTCAAGACTTGAAACAGGGAAAACCGGCGCGGGCACGCGCACATTTGGACGCCGCGCCGCATACAATACCGGTAACTGAAATGCAGGAGGGGTTTCTATGGCAGTGACGCGGTATTTTCTCGGCGGCAACACGGCCCGCGGCTTTGTTTCGTTCTATGACGGCTTCTGCCGGGGGCCGGAGGACTTTCTCTGGGTCATCAAGGGCGGGCCGGGCTGCGGCAAGTCGAGCTTCATGAAGACGATCGGCCATGCGGCGGAGGACGCCGGGCTGGATACAGAATATGTGCTGTGCTCCGGCGACCCGGACTCGGTCGACGGCGTCTATATTCCCGCGTGGCACACCGGCTACGTTGACGGGACGGCCCCGCACGTCATCGAAGCCATCACGCCGGGCGCGGCGGGACTGTATCTCGATCTTGGGCAGTTCTATGACCGCACCGCCCTGCAAAAGGAGCGGCGCGCGATCGAAGACTTGCAGCGGCGCTACAAGCGCCTGTACCGGGACGCATATGCGCGGCTCGCCGCGCTTGCTGCGCCGGAAGTCTCGATGGAGATACCGGCGGAGCGGCAGCGCCGGTTCCTGCGCGCCGTCACGTGCCGAGGGCTTGTTTCCGCTGAGCCGCCCGCGGGCGCGGTGCAGCTGGTGCCGGAGGAGCGGCTGCGGGCGCTTCTGGGGCGCGGAGACGCGATTGTATACTGCGATCCCCTGTTCCCGGACACAGCGGAAGCCGTTTATCTTCCGGCGGAAGCGCGCTATCTGCGCGGGCCGGATACGCCGCTGCCGGACGTGCAGGCGGCCGTATCCCTTCTGGCGCAGGCGAAGCAGCTGCATGACGAGCTGGAATCGGTCTATAATCCCCACGTGGATTTCGCACGTGTGTACGCGCTGGCAAATTCCCACGCGCTGCGGCTGCTGCGCGAAAATTAAGTTGTATCTGCGGGGAAAATGTAGTAAAATATATTGAAATTTGAGTTCACCCTACTCAGGAGGTATTACCAATGAAAAAACCGATTGTTCTTGTGATCATGGACGGCGTCGGCCGCGGCGACGGCGGCCCCGGCGATGCTGTCAAACAGGCCAACACCCCGACGCTCGACAAGCTGATGGCGACCTGCCCGATGACGTGGCTCAAGGCGCACGGCACGGCGGTCGGCCTGCCCACCGACGACGACATGGGCAACTCCGAGGTTGGCCATAACGCCCTCGGCTGCGGCCAGATCTATTCGCAGGGCGCAAAGCTCGTGCAGGAATCCATCGAGAGCGGCTCTTTGTACCAGTCGAAGACCTGGGTCGACCTGACCGACAACTGCCTGCAGAACGATAAGGCGCTGCACTTCATCGGCCTGCTGTCCGACGGCAACGTCCATTCCAATATCTCGCACCTGATCGCGATGCTGAAGAAGGCGCGCGAGATGGGCCTGAAGAAGGTCTACTGCCACATCCTGCTCGACGGCCGCGACGTTCCGGCGACGAGCGCGCTGGACTATGTCGACCAGCTCGAGACCGTCCTCGCAGAGCTGTCCGACGCGGAGCACGAATACAAGATTGCGTCCGGCGGCGGCCGTATGGTCATCACCATGGACCGCTACGAAGCCAACTGGCCGATGGTCGAAAAGGGCTGGCGCACGCACGTGCAGGGCGAGGGCCGTCAGTTTGCTTCCGCGAAGGAAGCCATCGAGACCTATCGCACCGAGAACCCCGGCATGATCGATCAGGATCTGCTGCCGTTCGTCGTGGCGAAGGACGGCAAGCCCGTCGCGAAGATCGCCAACGGCGACAGCGTCATCCTCTTCAACTTCCGCGGCGACCGCGCGCAGGAGATCTCTCTGGCCTTCGACCGCAAGGACTTTGACCACTTTGACCGCGGCGACTACACCGGCGTGAAGTTTGCCGGTATGCTGGAGTATGACGGCGACCTCAAGATCCCGATGCACTATCTGGTCGAGCCGCCCGTCATCCGCAACACGCTGACCGAGGTTCTGTGCAAGGCCGGCGTGCATGAGTACGCCGTCTCCGAGACGCAGAAGTACGGCCACGTCACCTACTTCTGGAACGGCAACCGCTCCGGCAAGGTCGACGAGAGCCTGGAGGATTACGCCGAGGTTCCGTCCGACGTCATCCCGTTTGAGCAGGCGCCCGCAATGAAGTCCGTGGAGATCACCGATCTGCTGGTCGAGGCCATGGCTTCCCACAAGTATCAGTTCCTGCGCTGCAACTACCCGAACGGCGACATGGTCGGCCACACCGGCGTTCTGAGCGCCGTCATCACCGCCATGGAAGCGGTCGACGCTGGCCTTGCGCGCGTGAAGGAAGCGGCTGACAAGTACGGCTACACCCTGCTCGTCACGGCTGACCACGGCAACGCCGATCAGATGCTGGAGACCAAGAAGGGCAAGACCAGCGTGCGCACCGCGCACTCGCTGAACCCCGTCCCCTTCATCATCTACGATCCGGACAACAAGTACGAGATCAAGGACGGCCATTACGGTCTTGCCAATGTCGCGCCGACCATTGTGACCATGATGGGTCTCGAAACGCCCGACTGCTGGCAGCCCAGCATGATCTAAACCCGATTCCCAACAGGCGGGGCATCCTGCCCCGCCTGTTTCCGACGTTCGTTCTCCGGAGGTATCCATGCGAAAGAAGTTTACGCTCATTCTGGTTCTGATTCTGGTGCTGGCGCAGCTTTGCGCCTGCGGCAAGCCGCAGGCGGACGCACCGGCAGCAGAATCCGAACCGGTCGTGCAGCCGGACGAGCCTGCACAGGCCACGGAGCCGGAGCCTGATCCGGAGCCGGAGGATCCGCACGTGCCCGACCGCGTGCTGACCGCGACGCATGCTTCCGCGGAAATTTACGAGACCACCATCCGGCAGTATAACTGCTCGATCGAGAGCCGGGAATACGTCATTTCCGACGGCGTGACCGCCCGCGCCTACCGCGCGACGGGCGTCGGCGGGCCGAGCAAATTCCTCGATCATACCGTGCAGTCGGGCGGAACGATCCACTATTATGACGCGGCAGCGAACAAATGGGTCTCAGAGCCGCTGGCCGCAGGGAAATACGCGTCTTCGGTCATCGTGATCGAGCTGGATTCCGGCGCGTCGTATTTCCTCGCGCTGCCGCGCACGTTCATCCTGCGCGAAAATGACTCCAGAGAGTACCTGCCGGAGATGGACGGCACGCTCTACGTCACAAAAACGCCGGACGGCTTCCATCTGACCGTGAACGGCTACGGGCTTGCCGAGGGGCGCGTGACGGACTGCCTGATTGTATCTGCGCCTTTCCACATGGTCAACTGGGACGGGGACAACTGTGCGGAGCTGTGGGCAAATTATGTGAAAAACGGCGCGTCCCACTGGTGCTTTGACGGCTATTATCGCAAATCGCCCGCGAATTATATCCCGTCCGGCACGAACTATTATTACTGCTGCGCCGCGTCCTACTGCATCAAGGGCTTCTTGGCCTGCATGCCGCGCAGCAAGGAAGCGCGGGCGCTCGTCATCGTCACACTCGACACCATGGCGCAGCGGCAGAACAGCTACGGCTACTGGGCGACGGAGCCGGGCAGCGAATGGCTGCAAACCGATTACGGCATCGGGCCGGGCTTCTATGACACGCGCTTCAACACCGATCTTCTTGAGCTGTACATCACGGCGATGCGTAAGCTCGGCAAGGGCATGTTCGACGAGACGATCACCCGCTACGTCGGCTTTTTCAGCCAGGTGGCGGATACCAGCCACATTTCGACGGAATCGGGCGGTTGGCTCGTGCCGGATTACTGGCACCCCACGGAGATCACCGCCCCGCATACGTCTCTGAACCATCAGGCGGCGGAGTGTCTGGCGCTTTACCACGCGGCCGATCTTCTGCGGCGCGAGGATCTGCGCGCGCTGGCCGACCGGATGCTGCTGGCCATCGAGGATACCGGCACTGGCTGGGTCATGCCGGATCATAACCTCTATTACAGCGTCAAGCCCGACGGCACGTATGTCGAGGGCGATTATCCGTATCTGACCTACAACGACCTGCTGCATCTGCGCAAATATCTCACCGGCTTCGGCAAAGCAGAAAACGAAACGCTGACCTATCTCATGGGCGAAAAGCTCCAATGGATGCAGAGCCACGGCGTGAGCGGCTACGAAAAAGACTGATTTGCCGTTTTTTCTCTTGTGCTTTTCCGCCAAATCGGTTAGAATGAGTTGAATTTATCCCGCAACATATCCCAGAAGGAGGAATCTTGATGATCCGTATGAATACAGACGCCGGTCAGATCACGGTCGACAGCGCTGTCTATACCAATATCGCCGGGTATGCCGCAACCAACTGCTTCGGCGTCAAGGGCATGGCGGTGCGCTCCATGACAGACGGCCTTGTGCACCTGCTGCGCAAGGAAGCAATGGGCAAGGGCGTCAAAGTGACCTTCAATGCAGACAATTCCATCTCCATCGACCTGCACATCATGGTCGACAAAAATGTCAATCTGAGCGCGATCGCCTCCTCCATTGTAGGCGAGGTCCGTTATTTCGTTACCAAGTCCACGGGCACCGAGGTGCGTGCCGTGAACGTTTTCGTCGATTCGATTTCTGTCGACTGATCCCAATTCACGCGCACACGTAGGCGCTCACGGAGGTAAACCACCATGATCAAAACCATTGACGGCGCGGCATACTGCCGGATGATGCTCTCTGCCGCCGCCGAGATTGAGCTGAATAAACAGAAGATCAACGAACTGAACGTTTTCCCCGTTCCGGACGGCGATACCGGCACCAACATGAGCATGACGCTGAACGCGGCGAACGCCGATCTGCGGCGCGGCGGCGTCACACTGACCAAAGCGGCCGATCTGACCGCGTCCGCGCTGCTGCGCGGCGCGCGCGGCAACTCGGGCGTCATCCTGTCGCTGCTGTTCCGCGGCTTTTCCAAGGCGCTCAAGGGCAAAACTGAAGCCGACGGCAAGGATTTTGCTGCCGCGCTGACGGCCGGCGTTGAAGCGGCCTATAAGGCGGTCATGAAGCCCGCCGAGGGAACCATCCTGACCGTCTCCCGCCTGACGGCCGACGCGGCCCGCGATTTGGCAGAGGAAAACTGCGAGATCGAATATGTCCTGACGCATGCCATCGACACGGCGCACGCCGCGCTGGACAATACCGTCAACCAGAACCCGGTTCTCAAAAAGGCCGGCGTCGTCGACGCGGGCGGCATGGGCTTCTGCCTGATCCTGCGCGGCATGCTCGAGAGCCTGCGCGGCAACGACACCGTCTGCGCGGACGCAGACGAGACGAACGAGGAAGCGGATTTCTCCATCTTCGATTCCGAGGATATCACGTTCGCGTTCGACACCGTCTTCATCGTGCGCAAGCGCGAGGATATCACGTCGCTTGACCCGCTGCGCGAGTATCTCGGCAGCATCGGCGACAGTCTCGTCATCGGCGAGGACGACGAAGCGTTCAAGGTTCACGTACATACGAACATTCCGGGCGACGCGCTGAGCGAAGCGCAGAAGTATGGCACGCTGGAGCTTGCAAAGATCGAAAACATGCGTCTGCAGCACGACGATCTGACTGCCGGGCGCAAGGCGCGCTCGACCGACGATCTGGAAGCGGTGGAAAAGGAGCTGGAAGGCCAGCCCGCAGAGCTGGACGCACCGGCTGCGCCGGAAAAGCGCTACGGCAGCGTGGCCGTCTGCGCAGGCGAAGGACTTGCCGGTGTGTTCCGTGATCTCGGTGCGGACGAGATCATCGAGGGCGGCCAGACCATGAACCCCTCGACCGAGGATATCCTGCGCGCGATCGAAAAGACGCCGGCAGAGATCGTCTTCGTCCTGCCCAACAACAAGAACATCATCATGGCCGCGCAGGCCGCGGCAGAGCTTGCCAGCCGCACGGTCGTGGTCATCCCGTCCAAGACCGTCCCGCAGGGCATCAGCGCGCTTCTGTCCTTTGACGCGGCGATGGAGCCGGAGGAGAACGAAGCGGCCATGACCGAGTGCCTGTCCGGCGTCATGACCATGCAGATCACCTACGCCGCACGCGACTCCGACTTTGACGGCTTTGAGATCCACGCGGGCGACTATCTCGGCCTGTGCGACGGCGCGCTGGTCGGCACGACGCACGACATTTCCGAGCTGCTGGGCGCCATGGCTGACAAGACCGCGGCCGAGGGCAAGGAGTTCGTGAATATCTTCTACGGCGCAGACATCCAGGAGGACGACGCTGCGCAGGCGCTGGCTCTGTTCCAGTCCCGCGTGCCGGACGCCGAGATCAACCTCGTCAGCGGCGGCCAGCCGATCTATTATTATCTGATTTCCGCAGAATAAGCACGCTGAAACCGGCGCTCCCATCCGGGAGCGCCGGTTCTTTGTTCTCCTGCTTTCAGGAGGGCTTTCTGTTACCCGATAAACCCGACTGCGCTGCGGCAGACGAAGTAGAACAGGTGGTCCTCGCTGTTTGCGAGAATGAGCACGTCGCCGATCTCGCCGAGAACGCTGGCGTTCCCGACGACGAGCGGGCCTGCCGTCACCGAGACGGTGCCGCGGCCGGCAAGATCATCGTCCGAACGGTCGCACGGCGTGGGCTTTGTCGGCGCGACGGGTGCGGGGCCGCAGCCGGCGTGCGTCGCCTGATAGAACAGGGCGGCCAGCGCGTCATACGCGGCGTCGACACTCGGATAGTCGGTCGTCGTGGACACGCCGAAGGCGACGGCCGTCAGGCTGCACAGGCGGACGGAATCCGTATCGAAATACGGCCCTTCCGCGCAGCAGGGCGTCTCCGCGGCTTCGGTGCAGAGCGGAATGGGATAGTACAGCTGGCCGGAAACCTCTAAATTCTCACACGAATCCGGCTTGATTTTCACAAATTCCCCATCCAGCGGGCCTGTCAGGTTGTCGTATGGAACGGTAACGGTGGCCGGACAGTTCAAAGACGAGCCAAGCACGAAATCGCGCGTGATAAACGCAAACTGCTTATAATCCGTCAGCGGCGCAAAGCGCGGACGGCACAGCAGCTGCAATGCCGCGACCAGACCGGGTGCGCAGGAGCAGCCGCAGCCGCAGTCGATATCGGCTTCCTGCGCCGGCGGCTCGCGCCGATTATCCGGCCAGACAGGCGGAAACGGCGGAGGCGGCGGGAACGGCGGAGGGCCGGGGCATGGCTGCGGCGCGGGCGGCGGACACGGCTGCTGGCAGCAGGACGGGCAGGTCTGCGCGTCCTGCGCGCCGCCGGTCGTCGTATAATTGCAGGGTTGATGCATGGGATCACTCCTTTATTCGTTTCTCCTTCCCTACCATATGCCGCAGCGGTTTATTTGGTGCACGGTTGCAAATCGGCGCGGGATGCGGTATGATTCTGCTATCTGAGAAAAAGAGAGGGCCTGTCATGCACCATCCGTTCCGTACTGCCGCTGCGCTGGCGATCTGCGCAGCCGGACTTTTCTCCATGGCCGTTCCGGCGCTGGCCGCCGAAAGCTACACGCCGCCGGACGTCTCCGGCAAGAGCGTGGAGGAGCTGATCGACGCGTTCCGCGAGGAGCATAACCTCAACGAGACGAATTTCGAGCTGAGCTACTACAACACCGTCAGCGGCGAAAGCTATGACTATAACGAGACGAAGCTGCTCTACGGCGCGAGCACGTATAAGCTGCCGCTGAATCTTTATTACTATGACATGCAGCTTGCCGGCGAGATTACCGGCGACACCATGATCACGCAGGGCTCCAGTCTGGACGAAGCGCATTATCAGTCGCTGGTCTATTCCAACAATGAGCTGTCCTATTCCCTCTGGCGGCGCATCGGCGACTGGCCGGAGTATAAGATGGCCATGCGCAAGTATTTCACCATGACGGACGATGAGATCCCGCAGAATTATTACTATGACCACGTCTTCTGCACCCGGATGATGATGGACACGCTGAAGGTCGTCTGGGACGGGCAGGAAAAATACACCGAGCTGATCGACTACCTCAAGATCGCCTGCCCGGACGCGTATTTCAAGACCTATATCGACATTGAAGAAACGCCCATCGCGCACAAATATGGCAGCTACAACGGTGCGGAAAACGACGTCGGCATTATCTGGGCCGAGCAGCCGTTTCTGCTGGCGGTCTATACCTCCGGCCTGTCCTACGGCGCAGGCGGCAACGTCGATTCGGCGTATGCAGACGGCCAGAGCGCAGGCTCCGTGATCTGCGGCCAGCTTGCGGTGCTTCTTAAGACGTATGTGGAGGAACAGGCGCAGCTTGCCCGCGAGGAAGAAGCGCGCGCAGCCGAACAGGCACGGCTGGAAGCGGAGCAGGCGAGAGCGGAAGCCGAGCGGAAAGCCGCGGAAGAAGCCCAAAAGCGGGCCGACGAGGAAAAAGCCGCCGAGGAAGCCCGGCAGCTCGAGCAGCAGCGGCAGGCAGAAGAGCAGTCGCGTATCGCCGCCGAGCAGCAGGCGCAGGCCGAAGCCGAAGCCGCGCAGGCCCGGCAGGCCGCGCACCGGCAGCTCATCCTCCGCCTTGCCTGCGTCGGCGTCTTCTGCGCCGCCGTCATCGCCGGTGCGGTCATTCTTATCCGGAAGCTCCACAAGGCGGGGAAATGCTGAGTATTTGCAGCCTGTTATGTCTCCGACGGCCCTGTCTTTTCTCTCGCAAGAGAAAAGACAGGGGAGAAAAGAGTGCAGTCAATAGAAGGTGCTTTCGAAACTTGCTGAATTGTACGTATTCGCATCGGTCCTTGGCTCTCCCTTTGGGAGAGCTGTCGCCGCAGGCGACTGAGAGGGCTCCTGCAGGCACCTGCGGTGACCCTCTCCGTCTTCACTTCGCTCAGACACCTCTCCCAGAGGGAGAGGCAAGAAACTTCGCTTAGACACCTCGCCCAAGGGGAGAGGCAAGGGGGCATGGAAAGGCATTTTGCGCTCATACAGAAAAAGGTGCAGGCCGGGAAGTCCGGTCTGCACCTTTGGTTTATTTTGGGTTTATTCTTCCTCTGTCGGGATCCCGGTGACGACCGGGCGGCCGTCGGCGTTCAGCAGCGGGGTCAGGCCGCCGCCGTAGCCGGAAGCGATCCAGAGATAGTTGACACCGGTCTGCCGGTCGACAAAGACCGTGCGCTGCCAGCCAAAGGCGCTGCCCTCGTCCAGAACCTTGATGAAGCGTTCGTCCTTCTTTGCCATGTTACTTCGTCTCCTTTACTGTCTCGACGATGCCGCTGGCCAGTCCCGCAAAGCCTTGCAGCTCGGACGGAATGATGATCTTCGTGGCCTTGCCGTCGGCGACCTTCTGCATGGCTTCGAGCGCCTTGAGCCGGAGGACCTGATCGTTCGGGGCCTTTTCATTCAGGAGCGCCAGAGAATCGGCCATGGCCTTCTGCACGGCCATGATGGCCTGCGCTTCGCCGTCAGCGCGGAGGATGGCGGCCTGCTTTTCGGCTTCGGCCTTGAGGATGGCGGCCTGCTTTTCCGCGTCGGCTCTCAGGATGGCGGCTTCCTTTTCGCCCTCGGCGACAAGGATCTGGCTGCGCTTCGTGCCTTCGGCCTGCAGGATGGCCTGCCGGCGGTCACGCTCGGCCTTCATCTGCTTTTCCATGGAGTTCTGGATGTCCTGCGGCGGGAGAATGTTTTTGAGCTCCACGCGGTTGACCTTGATGCCCCAGGGGTCGGTGGCTTCGTCCAGGATGGCGCGCATCTTGGTGTTGATGACGTCGCGGGAGGTGAGCGTCTGGTCCAGCTCAAGATCGCCGATGATATTGCGGAGCGTCGTGGCCGTGAGCGTTTCCATGGCCATCATGGGGCGCTCGACGCCGTAGGTGTAGAGCTTGGGATCGGTGATCTGGTAATAGACGACGGTGTCGATCTGCATGGTGACGTTATCCTTGGTGATGACGGGCTGCGGCGGATAGTCGAGCACCTGCTCCTTCAGGCTGACCTTCTTGGCCACGCGCTCGATGAACGGGACCTTGACGTGGATGCCGACCTCCCAGACCTTCGAGAACGCGCCGAGACGCTCGATGACGTACGCGCGGGACTGCTGGACGATGTGGATGTTGCTGATGATGAGAATAAGCAGGATGACTGCAAGGACAAGAATGGCGATCAATCCAACGGGCATAATAGTTCCTCCTTCAATTTTTCAGTTCTTTTCGAATCGTTCTGTTCCGTTGTTCAACGGGTGTTTACGGGGATCTCGACCGGCTCGACAAGGAGCTTCGCGCCCTCGACCCGCAGGATCTTCACGTGCGCGCCGGTCTCGATGCGTGCGCAGGACGGGCATTTTGCCGTCCAGAGCACGCCGCTGACCTTGACGGCGCCCGTGTCGAGCTGCGCGTCGATGGGTTCGGTGACGATGGCGGTCTGACCGGCCAGACGGTCGGCGTTCAGCCGTTCGGGCTTGGGCTTCAGCTTCTTTTTGGCAAGCGGGTACACAAGGATCAGCAGCAGCGCCGACACGATCACGAAGATCGCCGCCTGTGCCAGCCCCGATACGCCGCAGATCGCTGCCAGCAGCGCACACACCGCGCCGCCGATGAACCACACGGACACGAGCGCGACCGTGACAGCTTCAGCGATAATGAAGATCACGATGGCCGCGATCCAGAACCAGATAGATGGCGTCATAGGCATGGTCTCCTTTCTTCTCAAATATCAGTATACAGCATCCGCCCGCGCTTGTCACGAGTCTGATGCCTTAAGTTCTTCTTAATAAATTTTACAAAATCGTTACACATAGGGTTTGCTATTTGGCGGAAAATTCCGTATACTTAAACTATTGTATTTGTGCCGCCGCGTGCGGCCGGAAAGCTGGAGAGAGAAAACGATGGATACAATGACATTCTGCGTGCCGTGCCTGTTTGGGCTGGAGGGTCTGGTCGGAGACGAGCTGAAGCGGCTCGGTCTGACCAGCGTCCGGGTGGAGGACCGGCGCGTTTTTTTTGAGGGCGGCTTCGACGCCATGGCCAAGGCCAATCTCTGCTGCCGCATGGGCGAGCGCGTGATGATCCTGCTTGCCGAATTTGACGCGCACAGCTTTGAGGAGCTGTTTCAGGGCGTCAAGGCGGTGGAGCTCGAACGCTTCATCCCGAAAAACGGCGCGTTCCCCGTCAAGGGCTACAGCCTGAACAGCCAGCTCCATTCCGTCCCGGACTGCCAGGCCATCGTCAAGAAGGCGGCCGTCACGCGGCTGGGCGAGAAATACGGCCTTGGCTGGCTGCCGGAGACTGGCGAAACATATCAGCTGCGCTTTTCCATCATGAAGGATCACGTGGAGCTGTTTCTCGATACCTCCGGCGTGAGCCTGCACAAGCGCGGCTACCGCCGCGAAGCGAATCTTGCGCCCCTGCACGAGACGATGGCGGCCGCGATGGTGAATCTGGCCAGATACCGCGGGCGGGACTTTTTCTGGGATCCGTTCTGCGGCTCCGGCACCATCTGCATCGAAGCGGCCATGATCGCGCTGAACCGCGCGCCGGGTCTGAACCGGTCGTTCATGGCGCAGAAGTGGGGCTGTGTGCCCGAAACCATCTGGCAGCAGGCGCGGACGGAAGCGCTCGACCGTGAATACCGCGGGGAGTATCACATCCTCGGCACGGATATCGACCCGGCATCGCTTGAGATCGCGCAGCAGAACGCGCGCAAGGCGGGCGTCGGCAAGCTTATCGACTTCCGCGAAGCGGACGCCACCAAGATGAGCCTGCCCGCCGACAAGGGGCTGATCGTCTGCAATCCGCCCTACGGCGAGCGCATGCTTGAGCAGCGCAGCGCGCAGCGGCTCTACGGCGCGCTGGGGCGGCATCTTAAATACGCGGACGGCTGGAAAAAATACATCATCTCCTCCGAACCGGAATTTGAGCACTATTTCGGCCGTCAAGCAACGAAGAAGCGCAAGCTCTATAACGGCCGCCTACAGTGCAACGTATACATGTATTATTGATCCGGATATAGATAAGACGAACGAGAAAGGGGAATGTTCCGCGCTATGAAGCACGTTTTTATTGTCAATCCCGCCGCCGGAAAATTTGACCGCACGGAGGGCTACCGCGCCATGATCGACGCGGCCTTCCAGCCGCGCAGGCTTACATATGAGCTGCTCGTGTCCAAGGCGCCGGGCGACTGCCGGGCGCTTGCAAGACAGGCGGCTGCATCCGGCGAGGAGGTCCGCATCTATGCCTGCGGCGGCGACGGGACGCTCAACGAGGTCGTCAACGGCGTGGTCGGGTTCGGCAACGCCGCCGTGACGCATTTTCCCGGCGGCTCCGGCAACGACTCCATCAAGGTGTTCAGCAATCCCGCGGCCTTCGCGTCCATCGACCGTCTGCTGGACGCGGAGGAGACGCGCTTCGATCTCATCCGCTGCAACGACACGTATGCGCTCAACATCCTGTCCATCGGCTTTGACGCGCGCGTCGGCACGGATATCGCCCGCTTCAAGCGCCTGCCGCTCGTGACGGGCAAGGGCGCGTATATCCTGTCCATCCTCTCCAATATGCTGCACGGGCTGAGCGCGCAGTATACGGTCACGCTCGGCTCCGGCGAGACGATCTCCGGCCAGAAGACCATGATCTGCATTTGCAACGGCCGCTGGTACGGCGGCAGCTTCAATCCCATGCCGGAGGCAGAGCCGGACGACGGGATTCTGGAGGTGCTCGTCGTTGACAAGGTGAATCTTTTGCAGGTCGCGTCGGTGGTCGGCCAGTATCAGAAGGGGCATTACGCCGACTTCCCGGAGCTCATCCGCCATTACCGCTGCACGGATCTGCGGATCGAGTGCGCGGAGCCGTCCGTCGTCAACGTCGACGGCGAAGCGATCCACACGACAGACGCGAAAATCACGCTCGTCCCGCACGCCATCCGCTTCTTCTATCCGAAGGGTCTGACCTACCACGTGAAAAATTAACACTCTCGTCATAAATTTGCTAAAATACCCCCTTGACTTTTTCCCAGTTCGGATTATTATATAGGTGTTAGCAGTCAAGGCGAATGAGTGCTAAAAAATCTTGTAAGACACGCTGCTTCGTGCAGCGACTTGATACTGGGAGGTATTCGTTATGAAATTGACCCCGCTCGCAGACAACGTTCTGCTCAAGCACATGGACGCTGAGGAAAAGACCGCATCCGGCATCATCCTCTCCACTGCCACGAAGGAAAAATCCGTGATCG
This sequence comes from uncultured Oscillospiraceae bacterium, assembly GCA_934655875.1. Lineage (GTDB taxonomy): Bacteria > Bacillota > Clostridia > Oscillospirales > Oscillospiraceae > CAG-170. Next base: position 1,958 of record CAKUHB010000020.1, on the reverse strand, counting down.
CAGAGGTCATCTCTGCCGGCCCCGGCACCGATGACGTCAAGGTCACTGTCAAGCCCGGCGACAAGGTCGTTACCGGCAAGTTCGCCGGCCAGGAGCTGAAGCTCGACGGCGAAGACTATGTCATCGTCAAGATGGCCGACATTCTGGCAGTTGTTGAATAATTCGTGATTGATTGAAAGGAAGCAATTTTTATGGCAAAGCAGATTGTTTATGGCGAAGAAGCCCGCAAGGCTCTGCTGTCCGGCATTGACCAGCTCGCCAATACCGTAAAGGTCACCATGGGCCCGAAGGGCCGCAACGTTGTTCTGGGCAAGAAGTTCGGCTCTCCGCTCATCACCAATGACGGCGTCACGATCGCCAAGGATATCGAGCTTGAAGACGCATTCGAGAACATGGGCGCGCAGCTCGTCCGCGAAGTCGCTACCAAGACCAACGACATCGCCGGCGACGGCACCACCACCGCAACGCTGCTGGCGCAGGCCATCGTCCATGAGGGCCTGAAGAACGTCTCCGCAGGCGCAAACCCGATGGTCATGCGCAAGGGCATGGAAAAGGCCGTCAAGACCGCCATCGACACCATCAAGGCAAACTCCGAGACCGTCAAGGGCTCCGATGATATCGCAAGAGTCGGCACCGTCTCCTCCGGCGACGAGTCCGTCGGCAAGCTGATCGCGGAAGCCATGGAGAAGGTCGGCGCGTCCGGCGTCATCACCATCGAGGAATCCAAGACCGCCGAGACCGGTCTGGAGGTCGTCGAGGGCATGCAGTTCGACCGCGGCTACATCTCCCCGTACATGGTCACGGATACCGACAAGATGGAAGCCGTCATTGATGATCCGTATATCCTGATCACCGACAAGAAGATTTCCTCCATCCAGGAGATCCTGCCGCTGCTCGAGCAGATCGTCAAGACCGGCAAGAAGCTCGTCATCATCGCAGAGGACGTCGAGGGCGACGCACTGGCCACCCTGCTGGTCAACCGTCTGCGCGGCAACTTCACCTGCGTCTGCGTCAAGGCTCCTGGCTTCGGCGACCGCCGCAAGGAAATGCTCAAGGATATCGCCATCCTCACGGGCGGCACGTATATCTCCTCCGAGCTGAACATGAACCTGCCGGACGCCCAGATCACCGATCTCGGCACTGCCCGTCAGATCAAGGTCACCAAGGACAACACCGTTATCGTCGACGGCGCCGGTGATGCCAACGAGATCAAGGCCCGTATCGCCGAGATCAAGAACACCATCTCCGTCACCACCTCCGACTATGACAAGGAAAAGCTGCAGGAGCGTCTTGCGAAGCTGTCCGGCGGCGTAGCCGTCATCAAGGTCGGCGCACAGACCGAGGTCGCCATGAAGGAGCAGAAGCTCCGCGTCGAGGACGCCCTGAACGCGACCCGCGCAGCCGTTGAGGAAGGCATCGTTGCCGGCGGCGGCACCGCCTATGTCAACGCCATCCCGGCTGTTGAGAAGCTGGTTGCCAAGCTCTCCGGCGATGAGAAGACCGGCGCGCAGATCATTGCCCGCGCCCTGCAGGCTCCGATCCGCCAGATCGCTGAGAACGCCGGCGTCGACGGCTCCATCGTCTACGACAAGATCCGCTCCAGCCGCAAGCTCGGTTACGGCTACAACGCCTACACCGAGACCTACTGCGACATGATCCCGTCCGGCATCGTTGACCCGACCAAGGTCACGCGTACCGCACTGGAAAATGCGGCGTCCATCGCATCCTGCGTCCTGACGACCGAATCTCTGGTCGCCGACAAGCCCGATCCCAAGGCTGACGCTGCCATGGCAGCTGCCGCAGCCCAGGGCGGCGGCATGGGCGGCATGTACTAAGCCGTATCACCGGTAAAACGTATCATTATAGAAACCGGCACCTGCTTTGAAGTGACCCCAAAAAGTTAGACAATATTCTGAAGCAAAAATTGTTCAAGCAGCCGAAAGGGCTTGCTGCCTGTG
>CAKUHB010000019.1 GCA_934655875.1 uncultured Oscillospiraceae bacterium | reverse complement strand
TGAAAAAACACAAATCTTTGAAATTCCCAAGCAACGTTAAGAGATGTTGAACCGCCTTAAGTTGATGACATTACCCTGGGGGGAAGCTGGCACGGCGAAGCCGTGACTGATGAGGGACTGTAGGCACTGAATATCTGCATAGCGGTATCGATGGTGCTTCCTGACCCTCATCCGGCGCTGCGCGCCACCTTCCCCCAGGGGAAGGCAAGGGGACGCCGTCGATACATTGCAAAAAATAATATTTTTTATAGATAGGACACACATCATGAAAGAACTGTTTTTACTGAAGCTGGGCGAGATCGTCCTGAAGGGGCAGAATCGCCGCGTGTTTGAGGACAAGCTCAAGACTGTCACCCGCCGCCGTATGACGAAATTCGGCGAGTTCAAAATTTCCATTGTCCAGTCCACGCTCTACGTCGAGCCGCTGACCGACGACTGCGATCTGGACGGCGCGTGGGAAGCCTGCGGCACCATCTTCGGCGTCACGCAGATGTGCCGCTGCCGCGCCTGCGAAAAGGAGCTCGACGCCATCTATACCGCCGTCTGCGATTACCTCGGGGACGAGCTCTCCATGGCAAAGAGCTTCAAGGTCGAATCCAAGCGCTCGGACAAGCGCTTCCCGCTGAACTCCATCCAGATCTCGCAGGAGATCGGCGGACGGCTCGCCGAAGCGTTCCCGAACGTCGCGGTCGACGTTCATAACCCGGATTATACCGTCAATATCGAGGTGCGCGAGACCGCGGCCTATGTCCATGGCCCGTCTGTCCCCGGTGCGGGCGGCCTGCCCACCGGCACGGGCGGCCGCGCGGTAGTCCTCCTGTCCGGCGGCATCGATTCGCCGGTCGCGGGCTATATGATCGCCAAGCGCGGCGTCGAGATCGAGTGCATCCACTTCTTCTCGTACCCGTATACCTCGGAGCTCGCCAAGGAGAAGGTTCTGGAGCTGGCGCATATCATGACGAAGTTCTGCGGCCGCATGACCGTCGATATCGTCGGCTTCACCGAGATTCAGGAAGCCATCCGCGACCACTGCCGTGAGGAGTATTTTACCATCATCATGCGCCGCTTCATGATGCGCATTGCCGAAGCCATCGGCCGCGACCACGGCGCAAAGTGCCTTGTCACGGGCGAAAACCTCGGGCAGGTCGCGTCCCAGACCATGGATGCCATGGCCGTCACCGGCGCGGTCGTGCATATGCCCATTTTCCATCCGCTCATCGGCATGGACAAGGAGGAGATCGTCACGGTCGCACGGCGGATCGGCACGCTTGAAACCTCCATCCTCCCGTATGAGGACTGCTGCACCGTCTTCACGCCCAAGCACCCGAAGACGAAGCCCGTCCTTGCACAGGTCGAAGCGGAAGAGCAGAAGCTGGACGTCGAGGGTCTTATCGCGCGCGCCATCGCCAACACGGAAAAGACCCAGATCCGTTATTATGAAGATGAACACAAGAGCTGAGGAAGTTATCCAGCGTCTCAAGGCGCAGGGACTGACGCTTGCGACGGCGGAATCCTGCACCGGCGGCCTGATCGGCGCGCTGCTGACCGATGTTCCCGGTGCGTCCGCGGTCTATAAGGGCGGCGTGATCAGCTATGTAAACGAGATCAAGCACCGCCTGCTCGGCGTGGAGCAGGAGACGCTCGACGTCAGCACCGCCGTCTCGCGCGAGACGGCGCATGAGATGGCGCGCGGCGCGCGAGAACGCTGCCGGTCCGACTGCGCCGTGTCTGTCACTGGCCTTGCGGGTCCGGACGGCGACGGCACCGGCCGCCCGGTCGGTCTGGTGTATATCGCCATCGACGCGCCGGGCTTCTCCTTCTGCCGGGAGCTGCACTTATCCGGCTCCCGCGCCGAGATCCGCCAGCAGGCCGCCGAAGCCGTCCTGCAAATGATCCTGGAATTGATCTGAAAATCAAACAAGCCGGGCGGGAGTATCCCGCCCGGCTCATGCTTTACTTGCTCCAGAGAAGTCCCGCGGTCTCCGCGGCCGGTGCAGCCGCAAGGAGCAGCCGTGCGGCCTCCCGTCTTGTCAGCGGCGCTTCATAATCCTCCGCGCTGAGTGGGATCCCGGCGGTGCTGAGCGCGCTCACGGCGCTTCTGGCCCATGCCGGAACAACCGACTCGTCCTCGCCTGCAAATACGGCGGTGTCGCCCGGCAGGCGCAGGAATTTTTGCAGCATCACGGCTGCTTCCGCCCGGCTCAGGCTCTCACCCGGACGGAAAACCAGCCCCGCGTCTGTCGACGTGCCGGAGATCAGCCCGGAGCGGTAGGCCGCCGTCAGATACGGCTGCTGCCATGCGGGCGTCTCCAGCTCGTCCGCAAACCCGGTCGAGACCGTCCCGTCCGCCTGCGGCAGCCCGGACAGCTGCATGCACGCGATCAGAAACTCGCTGCGGCTTACGGCGCTGTCCGGCTCAAAGCAGAGGTTGCCCGCGATCCGGCAGCCGGTGTAAATGCCGTTTTCCTTGAGCCACATGGCGGCAAACTCGTCCGCGTCGCCGTGCATGTCCTGATACGTGGCCTTGTCCGTGGGCTTGAGAATTTTGATCTTGACGCAGGCTTCATTCGAGACATTGCCCGCCGGGTCGGTCGCGGTGAAGACAAAGCAGTCTCGCCCGACCTTGTTCTTGTCCGGCGTATAGGTGAAGCTGCCGTCGCTGTGCAGCTCCACCGTGCCGCGCTTCGGCTCCTTGACGAGCTGATAGGTCAGCTCGGCGTCCTCCTTGTCTGTGGCGGCGAGCGTACCGGAATTTGCGATGTTCTTGTAGGTCTCCAGCGTTCCGTCGCTGCAAACCGGTGCGGTGTTCGTGCCGGAGAGAATGCGCAGGCTGACCGTCACAGCGTCGCCCAGCGTCCCGGACGCGATCGGGCAGTAGACCAGTTCGCAGTCCGCTTCGCCAAGGCAGACCGGCTTCAGCTTCAGCTTTTCCAGCGCGGCAGCAGGCAGGATATCACCCCGGCGCAGCACGCGGCTGCCGACGCAGAGCTCCGCCTGATACGCAGGCGGGACGGCGGAAATGTAGACGCCCTCCAGCTCGGCGGAGTCCGAAAAATCGGCGGCGGTGAACTGGTATTCCGAGGTATAGTCAACGGCGATCTCCGCCGCGCAGACCGGCAGGCAGAGCAGAGCAAGCACCAGCGCCGCGGCCAGCGCGGTGCGGAACGTACAGGTGCGGTGTTTCAAAGGGAAAACCTCCTTATAATTTGATTCGGAGGTAGTTTCTGCGCAAGGCGGGAAAATATGCAAACAAAAATAAAAATCTCTCTTCTGCCTAGAAGAGAGATTTTTGAATGGTCAGGCCAATGGCGGTCGGATATATCTCGCGTTGACATCCGGCGCAGGGCGCATGTTGATGCCGGAGACGATGCCCATGGCGAAGAACATGGTGACGAGTGAGCTGCCGCCGTAGGAGAAGAACGGGAGCGTCAGACCGATGACCGGCAGAACGCCGATGCACACGCCGATGTTGATAAACACCTGCGCAGTCAGCATGCCGGCAATGCCGACGCAGATGAGCCGGTTCATATAGTTGCCGGACTTGATGCCGACGTGGATGATACGAATGATGATCGCCGTCAGCAGAATGAGAACGGCCATGCAGCCGAGCATGCCAAGCTCCTCACCGATGGAGGAGAAGATCAGGTCGGTGTGCTGCGCGGGGATGGAACCGCTCTGCACCATCGCGCCGTGATACAGTCCCTGCCCCGTGACGCCGCCGTTCTGCAGCGCGCGCAGGCTTCGGTTCATCTGATAGCGCTCGTCCTGCGCCAGCGGGTCGATCCGCGGGTCAAACAGAACAAGGATACGGTTCTGCCGGTCAGCGGAGAGATACCGCCATAAGATCGGCGACGCCGCCACCACAGCGGCCAGCGCACCCAGAAACCAGAAAATGCTGATGCCGCCGACAAACGCCATAATGACGAAGATAAACAGATACTGCAGCGCAACGCCCAAGTCTTCCGACGCCACGACGATCAGACCGAACATGAAGATCGTGATGGCGGCCAGCCGCAGAACGGTCGAGATATGCGAAATCTTGTTCTGCCGGATGCTCATGGTCTTGGCCAGAATCATAATAAACGGAATTTTGCAGATCTCCGCCGGCTGGATGGAAAACGGCAGGAAGCTGAACGCCAGCCACGACCGGTTGCCGCTTCTGGTATCGCCGAAGGGGAAGAGCAGCAGAATAAAGAGCGTCGACAGGATCAGCAGCAGCTCGCGCCGCTCGGCGATGATATCCACGTCGATGAGCGTGAACAGCACATACAGAATGATACCGAGGATCAGCGCCAAGACCTGCACGCGCACGAACTGCGCGCTGCCCTTGACATTCGTAGCGCTGGAAATGACCACAATGCCGAAGACGCTTGCGGCGACGCAGAGACTCAGCAGCACCATGTCCGCCCGCCGGACAAAGCTGCTGATCGCTTTCCATATCCCGTGCATACCGCCGCCTCCTTCCATGTTTCGTGTGATATGCCCTGAATTATATCAAAAAAACCCGAACCTGTAAACCTGTTTTTGCAGACAGGGGATTTGCGATTGATTTTAGACACGGAGTATGCTATAATGCCACAGATAAAATGGGATAGCTAGGGGGCTTTGGATATGCAGATCACCACGCACAGCGCGGACGAAACGCAGGCGCTGGGAGAAAAGCTGGCAAAGGCTCTTCGTCCCGGCGACGTCATTGCCTACTTTGGCGACCTCGGCGCGGGCAAGACGGCCCTGACCCGCGGCATTGCGCGCGGTCTCGGCATCGAAGACCCGGTGACAAGCCCGACGTATACCATCGTCAACGAATATCTCTCCGGGCGGCTGCCGCTGTTCCATTTTGATATGTACCGCCTGTCCTCGTCGGACGAGCTGTTCGATATCGGGTGGGAGGACTATCTGGCCCGCGGCGGCGTATGCGCCGTCGAGTGGAGCGAAAACGTGGCCGACGCCCTACAGGACGCCATCCACGTCACGATCGAAAAGGATCCGCAGCAGCCCGATACCCGTCATATCACCATCACAGGAGGAGACCGCTTTGAAGCTGCTTGCCTTTGAATCCTCCGCCAAGGCGGCCAGCACGGCGCTTTTGTCCGACGGCGCGCTGCTGGCGGAATATACGCAGAACTCCGGCCAGACCCACAGCCGCACGCTCATGGAGATGGCCAAGGACATGCTGACCAACTGCGGCCTCACGCCGCAGGACATCGACGCCGTCGCCGTGGCCGCCGGGCCCGGCAGCTTCACAGGCGTGCGCATCGGCATGGCCTGTGCCAAGGGCTTTGCATGGGGACGGCAGCTGCCGCTCTACGGCGTGTCCACGCTCGAAGCGATGGTGCGCGGCGCGGCCTATGCCGACGGTATCTGGTGCGCCTGCATGGACGCGAGAAAGCAGCAGATCTATAATGCTGTCTTCGCCATGGAGCAGGGCGTCCTGCGCCGCGTCACAGAGGATCGCGCGCTCGCCATCTTTGAGCTTGCGCAGGAGCTGGCCGGGGAAAAAGCCCCCATCTGGCTTGTCGGCGACGGCGCAAAGCTGACCGCCGATACGCTTGCCGGAAGCGGCCTTCTGCTTCACCTTCTGCCTGAGCAGCTGCGCCAGCAGCACGCGTCCGGCGTGGCGCTGTGCGCGATGGCCCGCATCGAAGCAGGAGACCCCGGCGATGCAGCCGCGCTTACTCCCAATTATCTGCGCATGGCGCAGGCCGAGCGGACGCGGCAGAATGATCACGACTTTTATTTGAAAAAATAACTGAATACTGCAAACCAGAAAAGAAAAGGAGCCTTATCATGAGCATGAACGCATTTGGAGAGCACGTACACGTTATGGATCATCCGCTTGTTGCACACAAGCTGACGATCATGCGCGACAAGAACACCAGCGTCAAGGATTTCCGCGAGCTGGTCAGCGAGATCGGCATGCTGATCACCTATGAGGCGACCCGCGACCTTCCGCTCACCACCAAGACGGTCGAGACCCCGATCTGCCCCGCAGAGGAGCCGACGCTGGCCGGCAAGAAGATCGCCGTTGTCCCCATCCTGCGCGCCGGTCTCGGTCTCGTCGACGGCGTTCTGCGTATGGTGCCGTCCGCACGTGTCGGCCACATCGGCATGTTCCGCGACGAAGAAACGCTCGAGCCGCACGTCTATTTCTGCAAAATGCCGAAGGATATCGCCGAGCGTGATATCATGATCGTCGATCCGATGCTCGCCACCGGCGGCTCCGCCGACGCGGCCATCGCCGAGATGAAAAAGCGTGGCTGCCATAATATCAAGCTCATGGTTCTCGTTGCGGCCCCCGAAGGCATCAAGCTCATCACCGACAAGCATCCCGACGTCGAGCTCTACTGCGGCGCAGTCGATGAAAAGCTCAACGAGCACGGCTATATCGTCCCCGGTCTCGGCGACGCCGGCGACCGCATCTTCGGTACGAAATAAGCGTGTTTCTTGACTTTATTTCCGGGAAAGCTTATAATACGATCGTTAGAATAGCCAATTCCGGCTTTTACAATTCTTGAAAGGAAGACCTGTATATGATCTATACTGCAGAAGTCAAGCATATGTGCCCGGTTGCCAAGGGCGCGTATCACGGCCCGGCTCCCATCCCTGAAGAGGGCAAGTGGGTGCAGGCAAAGGAAATCAAGGATATCTCCGGCTTTACGCATGGCGTGGGCTGGTGCGCACCGCAGCAGGGCGCATGTAAGCTGAGCCTGAACATCAAGAACGGCGTCATCGAAGAAGCGCTGGTCGAGACCATCGGCTGCTCCGGCATGACCCATTCCGCCGCTATGGCTTCCGAGATCCTCATCGGCAAGACCATCCTCGAGGCCCTCAACACCGACCTCGTCTGCGACGCTATCAATACCGCCATGCGCGAGCTGTTCCTCCAGATCGTCTACGGCCGCAGCCAGTCCGCCTTCTCTGAGGACGGCCTTGCAGTCGGCGCTTCTCTGGAAGATCTCGGCAAGGGCCTCAGAAGCCAGGTCGGCACCATGTTCGCCACCAAGGAAAAGGGCCCACGCTACCTGGAGATGGCCGAGGGCTACTGCTCCAAGATCGCTCTCAACAAGGACGACGAGATCGTCGGCTACGAGTTCATCAACTTTGGCAAGATGATGGACTTCATCAAGAAGGGCGACGAGCCTGCGGAAGCCATCAAGAAGGCAACCGGCCACTATGGCCAGTGGGACACCGCGGCGAAGTATATCGACCCGCGTCAGGAATAAGAGAAGGAGGACACGAAAATGGCTTTGTTTGAAAACTACGACAGAAGAATCGACAAGATCAACGGCGTCCTCAAGCAGTATGGCATCGAGTCCGTCGAGGCCTGCCGCGAAATGTGCCAGGCCAAGGGCTTTGACCCGTATGAGATCGTCAAGGGCATCCAGCCCATCTGCTTTGAAAACGCCTGCTGGGCATACACCGTCGGCGCTGCCATCGCCATGAAGAAGGGCGTCAAGACCGCTGCCGAAGCCGCTACCGCCATCGGCGAGGGCCTGCAGGCCTTCTGCATCGACGGCTCCGTCGCCGACGACCGCAAGGTCGGCCTTGGCCACGGCAACCTGGGCGCGATGCTCCTGTCCGAGGAGTCTGAGTGCTTCTGCTTCCTCGCCGGCCACGAGTCCTTCGCAGCCGCTGAGGGCGCCATCGGCATCGTCAAGAATGCCAACAAGGCTCGTAAGAAGCCCCTGCGCGTCATCCTGAACGGCCTTGGCAAGGACGCCGCCCAGATCATCTCCCGCATCAACGGCTTCACCTATGTCCAGACCCAGTTCGACTACTACACCGGCGAGCTGAAGATCGTCCGCGAGATCCGCTACTCCGAGGGCGAGCGCGCCAACGTCCGCTGCTATGGCGCTGACGATGTCCGCGAGGGCGTTGCCATCATGCACAAGGAAGGCGTCGACGTCTCCATCACCGGCAACTCCACCAACCCGACCCGCTTCCAGCATCCGGTCGCCGGCACCTACAAGAAGGAATGCGTCCAGATGGGCAAGAAGTACTTCTCCGTCGCTTCCGGCGGCGGCACGGGCCGTACCCTGCACCCGGACAACATGGCCGCAGGCCCCGCTTCCTACGGCATGACTGACACCATGGGCCGTATGCACTCCGACGCCCAGTTCGCAGGCTCCTCCTCCGTCCCGGCACACGTCGAGATGATGGGCTTCCTCGGCATGGGCAACAACCCCATGGTCGGCGCGACTGTCGCAGTTGCAGTTGCTGTTGAAGAGGCCATGAAGTAAGCCTAAATAGAAAAAGTCTAGTGTTTTCAATGTGAAACAGCGCAGGTAGAAGTAGGAAGAAGCCATTCAATGTAGGCTATTCCTACAAGGTTTCTACACTACTTCTACACTGCACTCCTACATTTACATTCTACTTCCCCACCGTAGTTCGCTATGGTGGGGATTTTTTATCAGTCGAACTTCCCAGCCCGGTCAAGGATCACAAGCGTTCTGACCATATCCTCACTCATATCGACGATGAGACCTTCTCCAACACCGCCTTTACCTTTAAGCAGGCCTTTGCGAACCAGCTTGTCCAGCGTTTTGCGGTAGTCCTGATTTTTCACTTCTCCGAGTTTGTTGTACCTCATTTCAAGTTCCTCCTCCAGACGTTCTTTGAATTTTCCCCACTGCTGATCGCCAGTTGTTCCGTAATAAGTGTTATAGTATGCACCAACATACGGGGCAGGGCAGATTTTGCCCGTTACATCCCAATGACGAACGACATTTTCGATAGGGATCTTATACTTCTTCATGAGCTGCACACACAGCCAAATCGTATTCTCTACGACTCGATCATTGAAGTACCAGTCCTTATCAGTGGCGTTAATTGATGCGTGGTTGATCTTTGACGGTCGCATTTCAATGCCAATGGAATTGTTATTGCGGCAGTATGGATGAATGTACCGGAGCCCTCCAACTGCACCGCAATGCCATGCGCCGTCCTGATCTCTGACACAGTGCTGAATTACATCAGTCTCGTCAACGCAGTAGTGAGCCGAGCCTTGGGCACGAGGGTCTTTGAACCACTCAGCAGCACTAAGCGCACTACTCAGACCGCCAAAGTAATGGATGACCAGATACTTTGGGGTATTACCATTACGATAGAAATGAATCGGCGTCAGATTCTCCTTAATCGTCGGCATTCTCTTCACCATCTTTCTTTGTAATGACATCCTGAAGTTTCTGAGACTGCGTACCGAAGTAGAATGCAATAATGACGGTATACACCATCATAAACTCCTGGCTGATCATTTTCTTAACTGCCAGATACGCAAAAACACCCGTAAGCACGAGCGTTACAATGCTCTTGACACTAAGAAGAGAAGCAGCCCGTTTGATAATATTGATCATCTAATTTACCTCCTCATTCTTTTTCGCGAAAACTCGCTTAAAGGCTAAAAGAACCAATTCCCCACCAAAAGTAATAGCCGTGAAATTTAGTACAGCGGATAAGTCGATTTGCAGTTTGAAGATCGTCGCAATGGTCGTCAGCAAGATAGCCCAGATCAGAACATATGTCAGCACCTTGATACAGTAGATAACAATAGTCCTGGCCATCTCACCTTTTGCCCATTTTGATTTATGGTAGATCATGGAACCACGCTCCATGAATCTACTTCTGTTTTTACATGTTCAATGAAACTATTACCCTTCAGTGCCTTATAAGCTTTGTATTCGTACATGAAATTCTCATATTCATGCTGGTGGATCTGCTTCTCATCAAGATGTTTGTAGTAGACCCGAAGCATATCCGCCCGCAGCATACATTTCAGTCCTTCCCGAATCGATTCAAAGTCAAAAAACTTCTCGCGGAAAGGCTTTACGAGCATAATAGAAAGCGCCAGGATCGATGTGATCCCAGCGCAGATTGTAACGATATTGGTAAAGGTGTTCATTCTATATTGGCCCTCCTTATGCAGTTAATTATTGAGGTAATTGTACATCACTATTAGAGCTGAAGTGGTTAATTTCTGCTACTAACGGCTTAAACACACCAGCACGACCAGCGCTTACACTTCAGACTTTTACCACTCGCTAGAAAGCGTATACGATTTAACTTAAGACTAAAGTTGTCGTCTTCATACTGAATACTCCTTCTCAATGAGATGTAATATCGTCTCCGCGGTATGAATCGCAGAGGAAAATATAAGGTTTTTATTGTCTACGCAAGACCCCGTCGCAGCGATAAGAGATAGCAAATATCCATCAGCAACTGCAATCGGATCTTTTTCACCGCGGTTAAGCAGGTGTGACAACAGTTCGTCTGCTGCCCATCGTTCATAGATTCTCTGGTCAAATTCTCTTCGTCCCCATTCGATCTGAGGCGGAGGAAGTGAAGTCTCTATGTACTTCACGACCAGTTCAGCTGCATCCATAGTAAATATAAAAGAAGAGCCTTATTCAGACTCTTCTTCGTTGGATTCGGCCAGAACTTTCTGAGCTTCTTCACGTGCGATTTCTCTGGTTTTCTGCTCGTCCAGATACTGATCCAGTAACGGTAATACCAGACCAAGGACGGACGATATGACGCCGAGAATTTTCAATGTGTTGATCTTTTTCATAAATTCATGCCTCCTTCATAATAAGCGGTGTTTTTTCTGCGTATTCGAATTCAATGGGGTCAAATTCTTCTTTCATATCCAAATAGCAGGGCGGGAATGGACAAGAGAGAATATAGCATTCAAACTCGTTGCCGTCATCGCCGGTGATTGTCACCTTTTCGTGGTCAAAATCGATCCATTCATATCCATAGAATTCACCGGTTTCACAGACATCCCAGCCTGCAATGTCACCGCCCTCGATATGATCCAGACCAAGAAAGTCATATAGTTCGTTCAAAACTGCCTGTCCACCACGAAGGACAAAGTTCCGATTGAAATGATACTCTGCATTTCGGACTTCCAGCATTGTACTTGTGAAATATCTACCAGAAATCATATCGTAGAACATACAAGCGTCCCCAATTGGATTCGGAACATGACACTTATCAGCTGTGTCCTGCGCAATCGCTGTTTTTACCTTTGTGGGAGCATCCTCGCCAAACAGTTCTTTGATTTTGGTGTCATACTTTTTCAAGCTCTTTGACGCAACACCATACATCGCCACAAGAGATGCCTGCTGCTTTTGATTCATCGCTTGAATCCCAACGATGCAGGCAATCGTTCCAGCTGCAACAGCACATACCGGCCATGCGGAGGGAGCAGCAGCTTTGACAACTTCGAGCGGTTTCAGGTCTCTGCCTCGTTCCAAACGTGTATCTTCCACGGCTTCCTGAACCTCTGGAGCTTTTTTTACTGCCAGAAGTGCAGTCACAATGACCCCGGCACACGCCAGACCGGTTGCAATCAACGGTCCGGCTTTTCGAATGTTAATTCGCATGATTGATACTTCCTTTCAGAAAAATATAAAGAAGAGACTGTGCTGGACTCGAACCAGCAACCTCAAGATTTTCATCTTGCGCTCCACCATTTGAGCTAACAGTCTCTTCATAATACGACTTGTAAATTTCGCGTTAATCTTCGTCTTTTCCGTAATTATCGTCAATGAAATACATATCGAGTTCATGCTCGTCATAAGCACAGCTGTCGATCGGCGGATAGTATTTCGTGCCATCTTCAAGAATTTCGGGGTGGTTGCTGTACATAATTCATTCTCCTTTTGAATTTGATTCAAGATAAAACAAAAAGAGGGGATTAGCCCCTCTTCTCCAGTTTGCGGCGAATCGTATTCTTGACCTGCACGCATTTGTTTTTTACCGTTTGTCTTACCTCCGGTGAGACAGCCATAATTCCGACAACTGCCGGAACGATAACCTGCCCGATCCATAGACGAGCTTCACGGCTTGCTTCAATTTGTTTCCAAGTCATAATATAACCCTCCTTCATAATACAACTTGCAGACTTCGCGAAAGAAAAAGAGAGAAGTCCGTGTCGGACCTCTCTCATTGGAAATCACTTGTGGAAGACCTTATTCCAGATTCCAGTGATCTTTTCAGCAGCCGTTTCGAACCAGTCTGTGGCAATGCTAATATACGAGATTGCACCGGCAATCGCGCTCAGAGCAACAGCCCAGATCGTAAGTTCCTTAACGGTCAATTCACTATAAGTCTTGTTCCAGAATTTCATAATAATATCTCCTTTATTTTGTTATTATTTCCATTAGAGCAGATGTAAATTTCGCGCAAAAAGAAAGAGTCCATGTGGACTCTCTCATACATAGATGTAATTTCTTTTTGCAAAGAATAGTGGAATCGCCACCATACACACAAATATAAATCCTGTAGCCAGAACCGGCAATACCGTCCCAACGCCGTTGATGATATGATCCACGACGCGATCCTTCTTCTTGACCTTTGCTTCTTCGGCTTCAGCCTTCAGTTTGATCGTGTCCTGTCGCTTATCATACAGCACTGCGAACGCTTTAATTGCTTCTGTTTTTTCAGGATTACCGGTATGCAGCATTGAAATATCAGTCAACTGATCCTTCAATTCCTCCTCCAGTTGTTCTTCTAATGTCTTTTCGTTCATCATAAAACTCCTTTCAATGTTAATTGTTCCATAATAGGCATTGCGTTTGGCGCGAAAAAGAAGGAGCCCTTGTTAGGACTCCACGCATTCGACTGATTTGGCGTTAAGTGCAACAAGTCTGCCGTTGTAAAGAGTAAGATCTCGAATAACCTTATTTACTGCTTCATCAGGTGATTCAGCACACACATAGGCTCGAATCTCCGAGTCGCCCCAAACAACACAATATCGTTTCATAAATATCAACCTCCTTCATAAAGCGAGTTGTTATTTTCGCGATATGACCATAAACGTCACGAACTGGTGTTCAGCCAACTTCTCCGGCTCATGATTAAGCTGAAGATATGCATTGCCGTTCTCGATGATGATAGCTCCCTCCTCGTGGGGCTTCATCATAAACCACATTATCAGAGCACCGATCAAATTACAGATAACTCCGACTAAAATATAAATCCACATAATACCCTCCTTAATTGTTTTCTGAAATTTCTCACCCGGGAATTTTTATGATCCTAATTTACCATCTCATTTCGATACCTCCGTTTGGAAAATATAAAAAGAAGGAGTCCTTGTTAGGACTCCGACTTATTTTTTAGTTCCTGATATGCACCCTTCGCAATACCGTATATGAAGAGCGGCGGTGCAATTACGATCATCCAAGTGTAATAGATGACTTTCATAGCTAAAGTCTCATCTTCTACTATATCACCCAAAGTATTACATAGATATAACGTAATAATCCCTCCAATAATCAAATATACAATAATTGCTGTTAACATAATATCAGCCTCCTTCATAAAGGCATTTGTTATTTTCGCGAAAGAAAAAGAAGGAGTCCTTGTTAGGACTCCGACTCTTTATATATAGCGATATTATAATCCAACATAATGTCGATCACTCTCATCAGTGTCTCTCCTGATTCAGCAACCAGAAAAACTTACGATATGCCTCATAGTATTTTTCCTTTGTATAGCGGATGAATGCTGGATACTTCAGAAGGAGCTTTTCGTACGACAGACTGTCAAGAATCCCTCTGAGGACATACTGCGGGCAGCCACAGCCAAAGCTCGCTCTGTCTACCATGTCAATTCGGTCGGAGTAATATGCCCGGAGTTCAGCACCTGTCATCGTTGGATCTGCAGCATCTTTTCTCACCCGAACACAATAGTTTGGTGTATGGAGAAAATCAAGTCCTTTCCTTGCAGCCACCCACGCTGGATACTGCATCACAAAATGCTTAAGCTCATAGTAGCGATGCTTTGGAATCCAATAAGGATTCTTCTGCGAAATCTCTGGACGAATCTGTGTGCTCATACACGCTCGCCTCCCCACACATAGCCGGTATGCTCCCAAAGTAGTTTTGGCGAAATGTAGAAGTTTATGCGCCCAAGGCGAGAATCCATTTCATCCAGACTCGTGATTTCTTTGCCATTTCGAGTTGCTTTGCCGATCGGGAGCCACCCGGAGATGATCCCTGCTCGAACCCAGCAAGCGTCTTTTCCGTATACTTTTGCTGCTACGCTTACCGGAACAGATCCCATAGGAAATATCATTTCTTCCATTGTTACGTTCTCCTATCTGATACGATTTCAGAAAAGCAATCACGCTCTTCTCAGTCGAAAGCGTATCATTGAAAAACGTCACCCGCGTCCCGAAGTTGACAAAAACTGTGTGTAGGAGTTGACAATTCCTGCACGATTTGATACCGTATTTCCGAAAGGAGGGCAGAGTTGTGCTTATACAATGTCCAGAATGTGAATTGAATGTCAGCGATAAAGCGCTGGCCTGTCCGCATTGTGGTTGCCCGATGGGTAAAAATATAAAACCGACTTACTCGCGGGCTAGACACAACAAGAGAAGAAGATTACCAAATGGGTTCGGCCAAATCAGTGAAATCAAAGGCCGTAACCTCCGTAAGCCATTCCGAGCAATGGTTACTATCGGAAAGGAGGATAATGGGCGTCCAATTTGCAAAATGCTGAAGCCTGAGGCTTACTTTGAGACTTACAATGAAGCATACGCCGCACTTGTAGCGTACAACAAAAATCCATACGATTTAGACCCCGCTATTCTGGTTCAGGATCTATATAAAAGGTGGACTGATGAATACTTCGCGACGTTAAAGAATGATTCCAGTAAACGAACTGTTAAATCGAGTTGGTCTTACTGCTCTTCTGTCTACAAAATGCGCGTCCAGGATCTTCGAGCCAGACACATAAAAGGATGTATGGAAAACGGTACGATCACTGTGAAAGGAGTTGAGAAGCACACTACCCCAAATATAAAAGGACGCATCAAGTCGATGTTCAACCTGATGCTTGACTATGCTTTGGAGTATGAAATTGTGGACCGCAACTATGCACGAACTTTTGATATATCTGAAGATATTCTTGAGGGCATAGAAGAATCAAAGCGAGGACACATCGCGTTTACGGACGATGAAATGAAAAAGCTCTGGGACAATCTCCATTCATATTGTTATGTTGATCTCGTTCTGATCCAGTGTTATTCTGGATGGCGTCCTCAGGAGTTGGGACTGATAGAGCTTAAAAATGTCGATCTTGAAAACCATTATATCGTGGGAGGTATGAAAACCACAGCCGGAACAGACCGAATCGTTCCGATTCATCCTAAGATTTTTCCGCTCGTCGAACGCTATTATAACGAAGCAAAGGAGCTAAACAGCAAATATCTTTTTAATTGTACCGACACCCATACGCATCGAAGCAGCTTGATGATGACCTATGAAAAATATCGTCAGCGCTTTATGAAAATCGTAACTCGACTAAGCTTAAATTCAGATCATAGAGCTCATGATCCGAGAAAGCAATTTATTACTATGGCAAAGAAATTCAAAGTCGATGAGTATGCTATCAAACGCGTTGTAGGCCATGAAATAAACGATGTAACAGAAAAGGTCTATACGCAACGAGACCTCGCATGGTTAAAAAGTGAGATTGAAAAAATAAAATAGAATGTAAATGTAGTATATTTATATATTGTTCCTACATCTTAATATAAAAAATGCTTGAAAACACTAGCTTATAACCTAGATGACCGAGTCAGTCGAAGAAGCAATGAAGTAAACATTTTCCAATTCAAAGAGCTCGCTGCCATACGGCAGCGAGCTCTTTTGCACAGTTTGAATTGTGAGCGCCGATCGCCTGAAGCGTCTCCGGCGGCTCTGTCTTTTTTCCCGTAAGAGAAAAGAAAGCGGGATCACGCGCCGTGGGATGTGGCCTTACAGCTCATACACGGCTACGATCTCGTCGTCGCACATCTCACCGTTTTCCACGAACCCGTATTTCCTGTAAATCTCTCTGGCGTGCGCATTTTCTGGCTCATAGGAGAGCCAGACCTTTTTTGCCTTGCCGAAGGGGAAAGTCCGGATCAGTGCCATGACGGCGTCCATGGTCTGCTTTCCAAGTCCCTGACCCTGATATTTTTTGTCGAGCATCAGCCGCCAAAGGGAGTAATTCTCTTTGATCAGCTCGCTTTCATTTTCATTGCCCACGGTACCCTTGCCGATCATAACGAATCCGATCAGATCTTCGTCCCGGTAGACCGCCAGCGGCAGCACGTTGTTGCCCTCGTTTCTCGTTGCATATGCCTCCGCAAGGCTCTGCATGTTTTCCGCTACGAACTCCTTCTGCTCGTCAAACGGCTCCAGCATGCAAACCTTCCAGATATTCGCGTTTGTGATTTCTTTCAATTGTATCATGGAAAGATCCTCCAAAAAAGATTTAGGGGGTTAGGCTGAGAGGGCCTGCAGCATTTACCTTCTCCGTCTTCGCCTTGCTCAGCCACCGCTCCACTTGGCTCTCCCTCTGGGAGAGCTGTCGCCGCAGGCGACTGAGAGGGTTTGGGTCAGCCTTTTCCGCCAGGTTTTTCCCACTTCTTCGGCTGATACTGCATATTCGACACATTGTAGACTGTGATAAACGCCTTCGGATCCTCGCGGTTGATAAAGTTCATCAGCTTCTGGTATTCGCTTTTATCCACAATGGTGATGATCTCGTTGTGCTTTTCAAAGTTGTATGCGCCGATCGCTTCGTAGATGGTCGCGCCGCTGTGCAGCTCGCTGATGATAAAGCGGCGCAGCGCTTCCTCCTTCTCCGTGATGATGCAGACACGGCGCTTTTTGTTGTTGTCGAAAATGAAATGGTCGAGAATGATCCCGTTGAAGTACGTGCCGAGGACGCTCAGCACGACCGTCTTCTTGTCATAGACCAGCGCCGCTGACAGCGCCACGCACATGCCGGCCAGCGACATGGCCTTGCCCAGATCCATGCGCAGATACTTGTTCATGATCTTTGCCACGATATCCAGTCCGCCGGAGGACGCGTTGCGGTTGAAAAGAATGCTCAGGCCGATACTGACCACCAGAATGTAGCAGAGCACGTCCAGCTCCTGACTGCTCGTCAGGGATTCAAACTCCGGGAACAGAAGCTCAAACAGCCCCAGAAACAGCGGCAGCATCACGCTCGTAAAAACCGTCTTTGCCCCAAATTCCCGCCCGCAGGTCAGAAAGCCGATGAGCAGCAGAAGAATATTCAGGATCATCGTGATCGAAGACAGCGGAAGCGGAATAAAATTGGACAGAATGATCCCAAGCCCGGAAATGCTGCTGACGGATGTGTGGCTCGGCACCAGAAAAAAGTAGACCGCTGCCGCAATGATCGCCACCGCCGCGGTCAGAATGGCCGTTTCCCTTGCAATCTCTTTGAAATTGTACTTCTTCTTTACCATACTTACCCTCCATGAAGCATTTGCCGCGTCCGCATGAAGCCCGGCTTTTATCGCCGCACCGGCCGCAGCGTGATCTCGTCCGTGACCGTCAGACCGCAGTCCGACACGAATCTCCGGTACGGCTCAAACGTCTCAGGCTGGAAAAAGCAGTCGGGGTCATGCGCATCGATCCCGGCGACGATTGTGTTGCCGCAGGCTTTGGCAATGCGGAAAAACCGCTCCGAGGGATAGCGGCGGTTTGCGCGCAGACCCAGCAGATTGAGCTCCAGCGGGATGTGCAGCTCCTTCGCGGCCAGACACAGCCGCTCCATTTCCCTGCGGTAGTGCGCTTCAGAGCCGGTAAAGTTGATTAGGTCCGGATGGGCCAGATAGGTATATAGTCCGGTTTTCAGAGCAGCAATACACTGATCGACATAGGCAGTAAGGACATCGGGATCGTCCGTTGACTCGTAGACATAGACGCCGTCGATCTCGTTATGGATATAGTGCTGCCCAAGCAGCAGATAATCGACCGGATACTGCGTGATACGGGCAAGCAGATCGTCAAAAAATCTGGGATAATACTCCGCTTCATAGCCGATCAGAATTTCAATGCGCCCCGCATATTCCGCCTTCAGTGCAAGAAGCGTCTGGATGTAGTCCTCCAGATCCTCCGGGAACATGTGGAAGTAGGAGACGATGCCGTCCGGAAACTGATATGGCGCGTGCTCGGAAAAGCCGAGCGTCCGATAGCCGCCTGCGATCGCGGCCTCGATATAGTCCCGTTCCGTGCCAACCGCATGGTGGTTGCGGAACGTGTGAGTATGATAATTGTGAAGCATACGGCACCTCAATGCTGCTGAACTTTCGACAGTATACCACTTCCGGGCAGCAAAAACAATGGCGCTGTCACAAAATCATGGATTTCTGTATATTCTGGAATGAAAACCGGGAGAACAGAAAGGGGAGTGCGCCCATGGAAGTGCGGCGGATGAGATTGGATACGGTAAAGCCGGGGCAGAGCTGCGTCCTGCGTGAAATTGAGCTTCCCGCGGCGCAGCGGACACGGCTGGAGGAGCTGGGGCTGCTGCCCGGCACGCAGATCCGATGCCTATATGCCGCGCCATGCGGGACGCCTGCGGCGTATGCGATCGGCGGCGCCGTCTTTGCGCTGCGGCGGAAGGATGCAGCGCGGATCGTGACGGAGGAGCTCCGATGACCCGGCAGGAGCTGCCGCCGCGCGCCGTTGCGCTGGCCGGGAACCCGAACGTCGGCAAGAGCAGCCTCTTCAACGCCCTCACGGGACTGCATCAGCACACCGGCAACTGGCCCGGAAAGACGGTCGCCGTGGCGCAGGGCACATATTCCTATGCCGCGCAGCGCTACGCCGTGACCGACCTGCCGGGCGCATACTCCCTGCGCACCGGCTCGGAGGAGGAGCATATCGCCGCAGACTATCTGCGCGCGCACACCGACGCCTGTGTGGTCGCGGTCTGCGACGCGACGTGTCTGGCGCGCAGCCTTGCGCTGGCGTTGCAGCTGATGCAGCGCTGCACTCATGTGATCGTCTGCGTCAATCTGATGGACGAAGCGGAAGCACGCGGGCTGAAGCTGGATCTGCGCGCCTTGCAGGCGCTGCTCGGCGTGCCAGTCATCGGCACGTGCGCCGGCGACCCGGAGGATATGCGCCGCCTGCGGCAGTGCATCCGCGACGTGACAGACGGCTTCGTGACCGTCCGCCCGCACGTACCGGAGAAGCTGACGCCTGTGTCCGCCGTGTCCTACGCGCGGCAGCTTGCCGCGCAGATCGTCTCCGGCAGCGCACAGACGGCGCGCAGCGCAAGGCTGGACGCCGTCCTGACCGGAAAATATACCGGCCCGATTCTCTTTGCGGCTTTGCTGTTCGTCCTGTTCTGGCTGACGCTGGCCGGCAGCAACACCGTCTCCGACTGGCTCCAGCTGGGCTTTGACCGGCTGCATGGCGTGCTCCTGCGCGCCTGCGCAGCTTGGCCGCCGCTGCTGACGGACGCGCTTCTGCATGGCGTCTACGCGACCACAGCGCGCGTCGTGGCCGTCATGCTGCCGCCAGCCGCGATCTTCTTTCTCCTTTTTTCCTTATTGGAGGACGCTGGCTATCTGCCCCGCGCGGCCTTTCTGGCCGACCACGCGTTCGAGCGCTGCGGCACCTCTGGCCGGCAGGCGCTGACCATGTGTATGGGGCTTGGCTGCAACGCCGTTGGCGTGACCGGCTGCCGTATCCTGCCGACGCCGGAGGAAAAGCGGATCGCAGCCTGCACGAACAGTCTTATGCCCTGCAATGGCCGGTTCCCGATGCTCCTCGCGATGGGGGCGGTGCTTCTGCGGCGGGAATCTGCACTTTTGCAGGCTCTGCTCCTGACGGCAGCGGTCGGCCTTGGTGCGGGAAGCACGTTTGCGGTCTCGGCCATTCTCAGCCGCATCCTCCGCAAACGGGATCGCACGCCGTTCCTGCTGGAGCTTCCGCCGTACCGGCGGCCGCGCATGAAAAAGATCCTGACGGACGCTTTGCTTGATAAGACGCTCCATATTCTCGCCCGTGCGGCAGCCGTCGCAGCTCCGGCAGGATTGCTTTTGTGGGGGCTTGGCATGATCCGGACGGGCGGCGGGACGCTTCTGGAGCAGCTGGCCTGCGCACTGGATGGGGCAGGGCGGGCGCTCGGCATGAGCGGGAGTATTCTGGTGGGCTTTCTGTTTGCACTGCCCGCGAATGAGCTGGCTGTTCCCGTCATTCTGATGCAGCTGTCCGGGCAGACTGTCCTTGGAAGCTCGCCGGGCAGCGCGGCAGCTGCGCAGCTTGCCGCCTGCGGCGTCACGCCCAAGACCGCCGTCTGCTGCCTGATCTTCTGCGTCTTTCATTGGCCGTGCAGCACAACGCTCCTGTCCATCCGGCGCGAGACCGGGAGCCCCGGCTGGACACTCCTCTCCGCCGCCATCCCGACTGCCATCGGTGCATTGCTTTGCCTGCTGATCAACTGGCTGTTCTGATTTGGCTGTAGAAAATAGTATTGTACATTCTTTGCTGGAAACTTCTTGTTTTGTTTGTAGGGGACGGTGCATATCCCGTACTTCTTTACAAATATCGAGCCGTCAGGACAGAAAAAACACGCTGCACAGATGTGCAGCGTGTTTTGAGCTTACAGTAAGAGATCTTACTTGACCTCGACCTCTGCGCCAGCTTCCTTGAGCTCGGCAGCGATCTTCTCGGCTTCGTCCTTGGAGACGCCTTCCTTGAGGTTCTTCGGAGCGCCGTCGACAAGTTCCTTAGCTTCCTTCAGGCCCAGGCCGGTCAGAGCGCGGACGACCTTGATGACAGCGATCTTGTTGGCGCCAGCGGCCTTCAGAACGACGTCGAACTCGGTCTTCTCTTCCTCAGCAGCAGCAGCGCCGGCAGCGGGAGCAGCAACAGCAGCGGCAGCGGCGGAAACGCCGAACTCGTCTTCCAGAGCGTGAACCAGCTCAGCCAGCTCCAGAACGGTCAGAGTCTTAACTTCTTCGATCATAGCAGTAATCTTTTCGGATGCCATTATAGTTACCTCCAGTAAATTGTTTCAGTCAAATTAAATAATTTTGAATGGATCAAGCTTCTGCGGGAGCTTCTTCCGCGGGAGCGCCGCCCTTCTGCTCGAGGATCTGGTTCAGAACCACAGCCAGAGAGGAGATCGGGGCGAGGAACGTGCCGAGAACCTGCGCAACGAGTGCGTTCTTGGAGGGCAGTTCGCCGAAGGACATGAGCTCGTCAACAGACAGAACCTTACCTTCAACCATGCCGCCCTTGATCTTGACGACGTTCTTGTTTTTCTTTGCGAACTCACAGATTACGCGAGCCGGAGCAATGGGATCGTCGGTGGTGGAAGCCATGGACGTCGTGCCGTTGAGAACCTCGTCGAACTCGGTGTAGCCGGCCTTGTTGGCGGCGAACCGGGTCAGGGTGTTCTTGACGACAGAGTACTCGACTCCCGCAGCACGGAACTGATTGCGAAGCTCGGTATCCTGCGCGACGGTGATGCCCTTATAGTCTACAAAAACAGCAGAAGTAGCGTTCTGGATTTTATCAGACAGAGCATCAACGACGGTTTTCTTGCTTTCAAGTACCTTTGCGTTGGGCATGAATGTCACCTCTGAAAATAAAATGTCCTCACGCCAAAGACGTGAGGACACAAAAATGTTACCATTTGTGCGGAACCTCGGCAGGAAGGAGCACTCCTTTACGGCACAAGGCCTCCTGCTGTCTCTGGCAGCTTATATATTATAGCAGAATCTGCGCGAATGTCAAGAACTAATTTTAGATCTTGGTGGTAGCAACCTTGATGCCGGGGCCCATGGTGCTGGCGACGGTGCAGCTTCTGATATACTGGCCCTTTGCAGCGGCCGGCTTTGCCTTGATGACGGCGCCCATGAGAGCGTTGAAGTTCTCAGCGAGCTTTTCGGGGCCGAAGGAAGCCTTGCCGATGGGGCAGTGGATGATGTTGGTCTTGTCGAGACGGTACTCGATCTTACCGGCTTTGATCTCCTTGACAGCGGCAGTGACGTTGGGGGTCACGGTGCCGGCCTTGGGGGAGGGCATGAGACCCTTCGGGCCGAGAACCTTACCAAGACGACCGACAATACCCATCATATCCGGGGTAGCGACGACGACGTCGAAATCGAACCAGTTTTCCTTCTGGATCTTCTCGACCAGCTCCATGCCGCCTGCGTAGTCGGCGCCAGCCTCTTTGGCTTCGTCGAGCTTGGCGTCCTTGGCGAAAACGAGAACCTTGCGGGTCTTGCCGGTGCCGTTCGGAAGAACGATGGCGCCGCGGACCTGCTGGTCAGCGTGACGGGAGTCAACGCCGAGCTTGATGTGGACTTCGACAGTCTCATCGAACTTGGCGGAAGCGGTCTTTACAACAAGATCCATAGCAGCGGGAACTTCGTACTGCGTGGAGCGGTCGATCAGTTTCGCGCTGTCCTTATATTTTTTACCTCTGAACAATGTAATTTCCTCCTTAGTGGTGATTCGGAATGATTCCTCCCACGTATTTATGAGGCTCGGCCTGTTGCCGATATACCTCGGTCAAGCTGTTATTGCGGTCAAACTCAGTCGACGACCACGATGCCCATGCTGCGGCAGGTGCCTGCAACCTGGCTCATAGCGGCTTCGATGGTGTTCGCGGTCAGGTCGGGCATTTTGCGCTCGGCAATTTCCTTGACCTGAGCCTTGGTGATGGTAGCGACCTTGTCCTTGTTGGGCACGCCGGAACCCTTTTCGATGCCCAGCGTCTTCAGAATGAGAGTCGGGGTCGGGGGGGTCTTGGTGATGAAGGAGAAGGAGCGGTCAGCGTAAACCGTGATAACGACCGGGATCTTGAAACCAGCCTGATCCTTGGTACGCTCGTTAAATTCCTTGATGAACTGGGAAATGTTGACGCCGTGCTGGCCGAGAGCCGGGCCGACAGGGGGCGATGCGGTTGCCTTTGCAGCCGGGATCTGCAGCTTGATATAACCTGTTACTTTCTGTGCCATGATGAGCACCTCCTGAATAAATGTGGTGATACGCGCGTGCGCGTATATTTGGCGGGGGTCAAGCCCCTCCCACGTTCCGCTCTTGCTGCGGGGTTAGTCGGTGACCAGCTCGACCTGATCAAGCTCAAGCTCGACCGGCGTCTCACGTCCGAACATGGAGACGATGACGCGAACCTTGTTCTTGTCAATATCGATCTGATCGACAGTTCCGATGAAGGAGGTCAGCGGGCCGTCATTGATGCGGACGCTGTCGCCTTCAGAGTACGCAACCACGATCTCATGCTTTTCAATGCCCAGCTGCTGCACTTCCTCCTCGGTGAGGGGCGTGGGCTTCGTGCCGGAGCCGACAAAGCCCGTCACGCCGCGGACATTTTTGATGATGTACCATGCCTCGTCGGACATGATCATCTTGATGAGAACGTAGCCCGGAAATACCTTGCGGTCGTACGTTTTCGGCCCGTTGTCGGTGATCTCGGTCACGGTCTCCATCGGGATGGAGACGATGTGGATCAGATCCTCGAGATGACGGGTCTCAATGGTTTTCTCGATGGTGGCCTTGACGGTGTTTTCGTAGCCGGAATAGGTATGCACAACATACCATTTTGCTGCTTCCGCCATGCCTTAGCCTCTGACCAGGGTAATGATACCGTTAACGACGACGCCGCCAACAGCATCGAAGACCCAAATGCAAATGCCGACGATCAGCGTGCACACCAGAACGATGACGGTGTTGTTGACCATCTGGCTCTTTGTCGGCCATACGACCTTTTTCAGCTCGCTCTTCATTTCGCGGAACCAGCGGCTGAGACGCTTGCCGGTGCGGGCAAAGAAGTTTTCCTTTTTTGCTTCTGCCATGATGTTCACCCTTTCTGCTTGTCCGATGTGTTACTTCGTCTCGCTGTGCAGGGTCTGCTTCTTGCAGAATCTGCAATACTTTTTCAGTTCGATACGGTCGGGGTCGTTCTTCTTGTTCTTCATGGTGTTGTAGTTTCTCTGCTTGCACTCGTTGCATCTGAGCGTGATCTTAACTCGCATGTTCGGCACCTCCTTAAATCATTGCCTCCCTGCATAACCGCGGCTATTATGAAATTTAGATGACGCCGAAACTACATAATGGCGTCCCGCGGCTTGAAAAAATGGGCGCAAAAAAATAAGACCCTTTTTTCACAGGTAGGGTCATATTATCATAAATCTGCCGTCCGGTCAACAAATATTTCATAAAATCGGAAGAAATTTTTCCCGCGTTGCAGAACCGGGAAAAACCTGATATAGTATAGAAAAAATTCACGCAAAATTCAAGATAAAGAGGAATACTCTTATGAAAATCATGGCGATCGATTACGGCGACGCACGCACCGGCGTGGCCATTTCAGACGCGCTTGGCTGGATGACCGGCCAGACGGCGGTGATCCACTCCTGGAAGCCGGAAAAGACGGCGGAAGAGATCAAACGTCTTATCGCCGAGAGCGGCGCGGAGCGGCTCGTGATGGGCTTTCCACGCAATATGGACGGCACCGAGGGGCCGCGTGCCGCGCTCTACCGCGAGTTTGCCGCCCTTCTGGAGCAGACGACCGGCATGGCGCCCGTTCTGTGGGACGAGCGCCGGACGACTATCGAGGCCCACCAGATCCTGAGCGAGAACAACTACCACGGCAAAAAGCGCAAAAACACCGTCGACGCTGTGGCGGCCAGTCTCATTCTGGAGGGCTATCTCGCCTATCTTCGCAATCACAAGGAGTAACACACATGTTTACAGGCTATACCGACCGGACGGTCGACGTGTTCTGGGGCATCCGGTTCAATAACGACCGGGCCTGGTTCGCAGACCACAAGCAGGACTTTCAGGACGCCGTCATGACGCCCACCAGGGCGCTGGCAGGGGAGCTGTTCGACTGGTTCCAGTCGGACTATCCCGACCTGCACCTCAATCTCCATATCTCCCGCATCTACCGTGATGCCCGGCGGCTGTTCGGCCGCGGGCCGCTCAACGACCATATCTGGTTCTCGTTCCAGAACGCGATCGAGAACCGCGGCGAAGCGCCGTGCTTCTGGTTTCAGGTCGGCGCGGACGGCTATGGCTGCGGCGCGGGCTGGTGGATGCCGGCGGCTTCCGGCGTCCAGCTGCGGCGGCTTCTGGACAACGATCCGAAGCGCGCGGAGGCGCTTCTGAAGAAGCTCGACGCCCAGCAGGAATTTACGCTCTCCGGCCCCGCCTACGCGCGCCCGAAGGGCCACGCCGGCGAGACGATTGACAGACTCTACAACATGCGCTCGTTCTCCCTCGAGAGCATGCATGCCTTCGATGCCCGCAGCGCATCCGGCGAACTGATCGACTGGGTCAAGGACGGTTTCCGGTTCCTCCTGCCGTATTATCAGCTCTTCGAGCAGGCCTACGGGATGATTGACTAAGAACCAGCCTGCTTCCGGCCCTTCCAGAAGACCTCCGACAGTCCGACAAGGATGAGAAACCCGCCGAACAGCTTCCGCAGCAGCCCAGCGTCCACCCGCTGCGCCAGTAGCGCGCCGCCGGCTGCGCATACGGCTCCGGCCAGCGCTGCCGGCCACACGGCGCGCCAGACGATCTGGCGGTTTTTGATATGAAAGATCAGCGCGCACACGGCGCAGGGCAGGAAGTACAGAAGATTCACGCCCTGCGCCGTTTTTTGTTCCATGCTCAGAACCGCCGTCATCCAGACCATCAGAAGGCTCCCGCCGCCGATCCCGAATCCGGACAGAACGCCGCAGACAAGCCCTGCGGCCGCGGCTCCCACCGCCCTCAGCATACAAGCAGGCGGACGCCGCCCGCCAGGATCACGCCGCCAAGGATCAGATGCAGCAGCCGCGCCGGGACCTTCCGGAATAAAAGCCCGGCCAGCACACCGCCGCCCGCGCCGCCGATGAGATAGGGCAGGGCATCGCGCAGCGGCAGACTGTCATGTATTGCGTATACCGCGATGGAGACGGCGCACAGCGGCAATATCACCGCGATCGCCGAGGAGAACGCCGCCTTGTCCTCCAGCCGGCACAGCCGGATCAGAAGCGGCACGAGCACCATTCCGCCGCCGGCTCCGAAAAATCCGTTGATAAACCCCGCCAGCGCCCCGGCCAGCAGACAAAAGCCGATGCGCGGCTGCTCACTCTCCTGCATAAAAAACACCCCTTCCCACGGCCTAGCTTGCCATGAGAAGGGATTTTTTATACGAAGAGAAAAAGTATGCGTTGGGCTGTCAAGAAACGCATTGTTCATTCTTTACTGAAAACTTGCTGATTTGAATGTAGGGGACGATGCCCATCTTCGGCGCTAAGAGCCGCGCTGTGCGCGGTTGCGCCTCGAAACTAGCCTGCGGGCGTCGCATCGTCCCGGCAGTACAGACTGTTTTAACGGAAATCTGCGGAAAATTCGCAGCTTTTCTTGGGCCGATGTGGGCATCGGCCCCTACACGGACGGTATATTTTTCGTACCGCATTGCAAAAACGGACTTTTGATGAACTGAAAAACCGGCTGCCCATGCGGGCAGCCGGTTTTGGTTTCTTATTTCGTCGTGAACTTCATACCGAAGGGAACGAGCGTGTAACCGCTGTCCTTGGTGATCTCGTCGTGCCATGCCGTGTAGTCGGCGCTGCGCAGGGCGTTCTCGACCAGCACGTCGCGGTACAGGGAGCCGAAGCTGTCAAAGTACATGACGTGGATGCCGTAGCTCGTCTCGATGATGCCGGTGTCGCCGGGCTGGCGGTTTGCGTCGAAGCACCAGTCGTTGAACTCGGTGACCATCTGACCCGGGGTGATGTTGGTGTACAGACCGCCCTCATCGCCGTTGGAGTCGTCGGTGTATTCCTTGGCCAGCGCGCCGAACGCGTCAGCGGTATGCTCACCGGCTTCATACTCGGTCAGGATGCTCTCGGCCTTGGTGCGGGCTTCGTCCATCGCAGTCTCATCCGTGGTGTCGCTGACGGAGATCAGAATGTGGCGCACGTTCGGCAGCTGATAATCGTTCGTGCTGCGGGAGATGTAGTACAGAACATAGTACAGGCCGGTGTCGGAAACGATATAGGTCGTATCGCCCTCGGCGCGGGCGCTGTCAAACAGCCACTCGGCGACACCGCTGTCAAGGGAAGAATAGAACGCGTTCTCGCGCAGCGTGGCGCTTTCGTCTGCGTAGGTGTCCTTGTCGGATTCCTTGCAGTTTTCATAGGCGGCGTCGATGAAGGCCTGCTCGTCGCCCTTGGCATCCTCGGCCATCTTGGAAGCCATTTCTTCCTTCTTCGCGGTCAGCTCGTCCTCGGTCAGCTCGGCTTCACCGGCGTCAACGTCCTCAGACGAGGTCTGGAACATGGAGTCGGAGACGAGGAACTGACGGTAGTTGATGCTGTCGTAGTCATTGGAGTTGGCGGTATACTCGGCGGCGAGATCGGCGTCACTGTAGGTGAAGCCGTCGCGCGCCTGCTGTGCGTAGCTCTGGGCAACGGTGACGACCGTCAGATACTCGCGGAAGTTCTTCGCGTTGCAGCCCGTGCCATAGACAGCGGCGATATAGCCGTCCGTGGTGGTGCCGTAGGCGGAAGCGTACATACCGAGCGACGTGACCTGCGTGTCGATGGAGCTCTGGTCTTCCTCGGAGAGCGTATAGCCGTCCGCCATGGCGGCGTCATAGAGGGCGTAAGCCTCGGCAGCCGTGGTCAGGCCCTGCTCGGTCAGCATGTCGGCCCAGGTCGTACCGGCAGATTCATCATAATACTGCTCGTCGAGCGGCGTGTTGGTATCGATGAAATAGCTGATGTAGTCGCCATAGGTGTTCTGCATGCTGCTGTAGGCGTTCTTGTAGAAGAAGTTGACCATAGCAGGGGTGAGGTTGTGCGAGCCTACGGTGGCAGCGGTGGTGTGGCCTGCAAAGAAGCCGCTGGTCAGCATATAGAAGAAAACGACGATGCAGACGATCAGAACAGCGCATACGGCGATCAAAGTCGTCTTAAGGCCCTTGCTCATGCCTTTCTTCGTTTCCTTGGCAGCTTCCGGAGATGCTGTCTGCTCTTTGCGCTTGTTCTTTTCGCGGGATGCGCTCATTTGGGATCATTCCTCTCATAAGTCTGGGTTTTGTCCTGCGGGCGCGAAATTCATCCCGTCAGGCAATTCAATGCGTATTATACCGAAAATAGCCGCCATATGCAAGCAAAATTTTTTACAGAATACGCAAGAAAGGTAAAAAATGGTGAAGCGTGAAAATATGCGATGCCGCTCTGCGGCACACCACAATTCTTCACGCTTCACTATTACCTGTTACTTATATATAGGTATCCCCGCGAAAGCCGTGCGAATCCAATTATAACCTGCACGAAAGGGCAGGTGGGTTGCCTCTTTGCTGCTTCTCTGCTTCCAACGTCCACCACCGGTCAAAGCCGTGGGCGGGAGGCCTGCAATCGACAGCAAACGTATCCAGCATCCCGTAATTATAATGTGGGTTTAAGTGGACCCGTCACGCACCCCGCAGGGACACGTAAAACCATATTCAGGTATCGCCGCAGCTTACGCTTCCGGCTCTTCTTCGTCCTCGTAAATGAGATCCATCAGCGCCTGATAGACTTCTTCGAGCTCAGCGTCGTCCTCGATGGCTTCGAGAAATTCCTCGCCGTTTTCCTCCACGGACTTCAGAATGCTGACCTCAAGATCCTCATTCTCGTCGTCTTCGCCGCTTCCGGCGGGAACCAGCGCCAGATACCGGCAGCCGTTGTGCTCCAGCTCGGCCAGAACCTCCAGCTCGTATTCCTTGCCGTCTTCGTCGGTGATGCTGATGAAATCGTCGCCGTATTGCTGCTCCATGGGGTTCCTCCGTATCACTTGTTTGATGGCTCTATTTTACCCCGTATGGCCGGTAAAATCAAGAGGAAATTGCTGACCCGATTCCGCCCGCGCCGCGCGGGCACGTCAATTTGTCCGGAAAATGCTCCGGCTCCGCCTGTTTTCCGGCGCAAACCGCAGAAAATCGGAAGGAATGCGCAAAACACGAAAAAGACTGCATGGGATTCAAAATTTGTTTTCAAAATAATTGACAGATGTGTTATAATCATTCAGATAGAACGATATATGATGGCGCAATGCGCCGTTTACCTGTAACAGTCATAATGTATGGAGGGTCCATATGGCGAAACAAGAACGAAACGAAGCTGCAAAAAGATCCGGCGCCGCGCGCGTGCTCTGCACCATCGGCAAGGTGGTCGGCACTGTGCTTCTCACGGCGTTTCTGGCGGCTCTGATCTTTGCCTGCCTGTTTGCGGTCTATGTGAAAAACGATCTGTCCCAGCAGGCCGAATGGGCGGCGGACAGCTTCTCGCTCGACCAGACCTCGGTCATTTATTATGAGGATCCCACGACCGGCAAATACGAGGTTCTGCAGACGCTCTACGGCGGCTCCAACAGCACGTGGGTCGAGTATGACGATATTCCCAAGAACCTGATCCACGCCTGCATCTCCATCGAGGACAAGCGCTTTGAAAAGCATCAGGGCGTCGACTGGGTCACAACGCTGCGCGCCTGCTTCAAGATGTTCCTCGGCAAGAGCGAGGCCGGCGGCTCCACCATCACCCAGCAGCTCATCAAGAACCTGACCGGCGAGCGGGAGGTCACGGTCCGCCGCAAGCTGGTTGAGATCTACCGCGCGCTGGAGTTTGAAAAAACGCACACCAAAAAGGACATCATGGAGTGGTATCTCAATATCATTCCGCTCGGCGAAAACTGCAAGGGCGTGCAGTCGGCCTCGCGCGTCTATTTCGGCAAGGACGTCAAGGATCTGAGTCTGGCCGAGTGCGCGTCGCTCATCGGCATCACGAACAACCCGTCCCGGTACGACCCCTATATCAGCGCCGAGAATACCAGCAAAAACAAGGAGCGGCAGGAGGTCATCCTGAGCCAGATGCTCAAGCAGGGCTATATCAATCAGGAGCAGTATGACGAAGCCGTATCCGAGGAGCTGGTCTTCACCAACAACAGCCGCGAGAAAAACGACACGAGCGACGATTATTACTCCTGGTTCGAGGATCAGGTCATCCGCGATGTGGTCAGCGACCTCTGCGACAAGACCGGCTATGAATACGACATTGTCTATAAGATGGTCATGACCGGCGGCTATCAGATCTACTCCACCGTCAATCCCGACGTGCAGGCTGCCGTCGACAAGGTCTATGAGGATCTCAAGAATCTTCCGGCCACGGCCAGCTCCCAGCAGCTGCAATCCGGCATCGTCATCGTCGACAATACGACGGGCGACGTTGTCGCGCTCGCCGGCGGCGTGGGCCAGAAGCAGGGCAGTCTCGTCTGGAACTGCGCGACGCAGAGCCTGCTCTCGCCCGGCTCCACCATCAAGCCCGTCGCGGTCTACGCGCCCGCCATCGAGCTAGGTCTTGTCACCCCGGCGACCGTGCTGGACGATACGCCGTATTCCTTCACCGATACGGCAACATGGCCCAAAAACCTCGACTCGACCTATCGCGGTCTTGTCTCCGTCAAGGAAGCCGTCGCGGAATCGCTCAATACCATCCCCGTCAAGCTCGTGGCGCAGATGACACCGGAGCACAGCTATTCCTTTGCCAAGGACAAGATGGGCCTTTCCACGCTCGTCTCGTCCTATACGACCAACACCGGCGAGGAGCTGTCCGACGTGAACCTCTGGGCGCTCGCCCTCGGCAGTCTGACGAAGGGCGTGACGGTGCGCGCCATGACGGCGGCCTATGCCACCTTCGCCAACGAGGGCGTATACCGCGAAGCGCGGACGTATACCGTCGTCAAGGACGCCGACGGGCAGATCATTCTGGACAACACGCAGGAATCCCACGTTGCCATGAAGGATATGACCGCGTGGTATATCACCGATATGCTGACTGAGACCGTTCAGTCCGGCACCGGCGCGGCTGCGCAGCTGAACAATATGACCGTCGCCGGCAAGACCGGCACGACCTCGCGCGACTTTGACCGCTGGTTCGCGGGCTATACGCCGTATTATACCGGCGTGGTCTGGTGCGGCTATAATGACCCGGAGGAGATCGTCCTGACCGACTCCGAGACGAACCCGGCCATCGTCATGTGGCAGAAGGTCATGAGCCTTGTCCATGAAAACCTTAAAAATAAGGCGTTCAAACAGCCGTCGAACCTCGTCGAGGTCACGGTCTGCCGCGACAGCGGCCTTCTTCCGTCCGACGCCTGTGCGATGGATCCGCGCGGCGAACGCACCATGCGCGTGACGCTCAGCGCCCACGACGTGCCGACCGAGCAGTGCAGCGTGCACAAGCTGGTCGAGATCTGCAATGCGTCCGGCCATGTGGCCAACGAATACTGCGCGCAGGTGCCCGGCAATTCGACGCATAAGGTCGCGCTGCTCGACGTGACGCGCGCGTTCCCGAAAAACGGCGTCGTCGTCATGGATCAGGCGTATGCCATCCTCTCGGGCGACCTGCCGGCGGGCTATTATGCCGCTGTCTCGCCGGACGTGGATTCCATCAATGTCGAGTGCTATGTCCACAGCGAGGACGATATCCCCGAGCCGGAGCCCGATCCGGAGGAAGAGGATAACACGACCGGCGACAGCGCCGACAGCATCATCGACCATATCATCAATGGTCTGCTAAACCCCTAAAGGAGACGCAATATGTGGCTTGCCGACAATTGGAAGGACTATGAGGTCCTCGATACCTCCGCCGGAGAAAAGCTCGAACGGTGGGGACGCTATATCCTCGTGCGCCCGGATCCGCAGGTGATCTGGAACACGCCGAAGGACGATCCGCTCTGGCGCAAATACGACGCGCGCTACGCGCGCTCGTCCACCGGCGGCGGAAAGTGGCAGAATCTGCGCCTGCCTGCCCAGTGGCAGGTGCGCTATAAGGAGCTGACGTTCCAGGTCAAGCCCATGAACTTCAAGCACACGGGCGTTTTCCCCGAGCAGGCAGCCAACTGGGACTTCATGATGGAGACGATCCGCAGCGCGGGCCGCCCCATCCGCGTGCTGAACCTCTTCGCCTACACGGGCGGCGCGACGATTGCCTGCGCCGCCGCCGGCGCAAGCGTCTGCCACGTGGACGCGGCCAAGGGCATGGTGCTCTGGGCCAAGGAGAACGCGAAGGTCTCCGGGCTGGAGGAGAAACCAATCCGCTGGATCGTGGACGACTGCGCAAAATTTGTCGAGCGGGAGATCCGCCGCGGCAAGACGTATGACGCCATCATCATGGATCCGCCGAGCTATGGCCGCGGCCCGTCCGGCGAGGTCTGGAAGCTCGAGGAGAACCTGTACCCGTTCGTCGAGCTGGTCAGTAAAGTCCTGTCCGACGATCCGCTGTTTTTCATCATCAATTCGTATACGACCGGCCTTGCGCCGTCCGTCATGCGCTATCTGACCGAGTCGATCGTCTCGAAGCGCTATGGCGGCTATACCCAGTCGGACGAACTGGGCCTGCCCGTGCGCGATACGGGGCTGGCCCTGCCGTGCGGCGCGACCTGCCGCTGGACAAAGGAGAAGCCATGACCACTGCGATCGAAGTCAAGGATCTACATTATGCCTACGAGCCGCAGGAAAACGAGCAGGCGCATATCGTATTCGACGGCCTGAGCCTGTCCGTTGCACAGGGCAGCTTCGTCGCCATTCTCGGCCATAACGGCTGCGGAAAATCCACGCTTGCCAAGCACTTCAACGCCATTCTGCTGCCCGCGGGCGGCAGCGTGACGGTCTACGGCATGGACACAAAGGACGAGCAGCAGCTGCTCGCCATCCGGCAGCATGTCGGCATGGTGTTCCAGAACCCGGATAACCAGATCGTCTCCAACGTCGTCGAGGAAGACGTCGCCTTTGCCCCGGAAAATCTCGGCGTACCCTCGCCGGAGATCCGGCAGCGTGTGGACGACGCCCTGCGCACCGTCGGCATGTACGACTACCGTACCTATGCGCCGCAGCTGCTCTCCGGCGGCCAGAAGCAGCGCGTGGCTATCGCGGGCGTCATCGCCATGCAGCCGCAGTGTATCGTGCTCGACGAGCCGACCGCCATGCTCGACCCGCAGGGCCGCCGCGAGGTGCTAAGCACCGTCGAGCGGCTGAACCGCGAAAAAGGAATTACCGTGATCCTCATTACCCACCATATGGACGAAGCCGTGCGCGCCGGGCGCGTCATTGCCATGTCCAGCGGCAGGATCATTGCCGACGGCACGCCGAAGGACGTTTTTGCACAGGAGAAGCTCCTCAGAAGCGTCGGGCTGGATGTGCCGCAGACCGAGCAGCTGCTGCTGGAGCTGAAGCGCCGCGGGATCGATCTTCCGACCGACGCGCTCACGCCGGAGCAGTGCGCGCAGCTTCTGTACCGCAGGCTGAAGCAGGCCTGAACCAGTTCATCCGGAGGATAGGATCTTGACGCCAATTTTAGAGATACAGAATTTATCGCATATCTACAGCCCCGATACGCCGTTTGAGCATGCGGCGCTCTCGGACGTCAGCCTGACGATCGGCCGGGGCGAGTTTGTCGGTCTCATCGGCCATACCGGCTCCGGCAAGTCGACACTTGTGCAGCATATGAACGGCCTTCTGAAGCCGACCTCCGGCCGCGTGCTGTTTGACGGCCGCGATATCTGGGAGGATGTGAAGTTCACCCGCCAGATCCGCTTCCACGTCGGTCTGGTGTTCCAGTACCCGGAGTATCAGCTGTTTGAGGAGACGGTCTACGCCGATATCGCCTTCGGCCCCAAAAACATGGGGCTTTCCAAGGACGAGATCGACGCACGCGTCCGCCGTGCCGCCGGCTTCGTCGGCATCCGCGAGGAGACCCTGCAAAAGTCCCCGTTTGAGCTGTCCGGCGGCCAGAAGCGCCGCGTGGCCATCGCGGGCGTCATCGCCATGGAGCCGGACGTGCTCATTCTGGACGAGCCGACCGCCGGACTCGATCCCGCCGGCCGCGAGAGCATCCTCGGCAACATCCGCGACTATCAGGCCGCGCAGCACGCCGCCGTCGTCATGGTCAGCCATTCCATGGAGGAGATCGCTTCCAATGTCGACCGGCTGATCGTCATGGACAAGGGCAGCGCCGTCATGAACGGCGCGCCGTCCGAGGTCTTTTCCCACGCGGCGGAGCTGGTGTCCATGGGCCTGAACGTGCCCTGTATGACGCAGGTGCTGCTGCGCCTGCGCGAGCTGGGCATCAACATCGACGCTTCCGCCTATACGGTGGAGCAGGCGGCCGAGCTTCTCGAGCCGCTTCTGAAAGGGGGCCGGGACGCATGCTGAAGGACGTGACGCTCGGCCAGTATTTCCCGGGACAGACGCCCATCCACAGGCTTGACCCGCGCACGAAGCTGGTGCTTGTGATCGTGTATATCGTCGCGCTGTTTCTGGCCAAATGGTTCGTCTCCTATGTGGTCGTGGCCGCGTTTCTCGCGCTGGTCATCGCCATGAGCCGCATCAAGCTCAAGGTCGTTCTCAAAAACCTCAAGCCGCTGCTGTTCATCATCATTCTGACGGCGGTTCTCAACCTGTTCTATGGGCAGGGCGAGCCGATCGCGCAGTTCTGGATCTTCAAGATCACAAAGTCCGGTCTGGAAAACGCCGTTTTCATGGTGCTGCGGATCTCGCTGCTGGTCGCAGGAACATTTATGTTAACCTATACGACCTCGCCGATCGCGCTGACCGACGGGCTGGAGAGCCTGCTCTCACCCCTTAAGAAGCTGCACGCGCCGGTGCATGAACTGTCCATGATGATGGCCATTGCGCTGCGCTTTATCCCGACGCTCATCGAGGAAACGGACAAGATCATGTCCGCGCAGAAGGCCAGAGGTGCGGATTTTGAATCCGGGAACCTCTTCCAGCGCGCCAAGGCGCTCGTGCCCATTCTGGTGCCGCTGTTCATCAGCGCCTTCCGCCGCGCCGACGAGCTGGCGACGGCGATGGAGTGCCGCTGCTACCATGGCGGCGAGGGCCGGACGAAGCTCTCCGAGCTGCACTATCAGACGCGCGACCGCATCGCGTATCTCGCGGGCGCGGGACTGCTCGCCGTGATGATCGTGCTGCGCCGGTTTGGACTGTAAAAGGGAAGTCTGCTATGCGAAACATTGCTCTGACGCTCAAATATCTCGGCACGGCCTATCACGGCTGGCAGGTGCAGAAGACGGTCACGACCGTCGGCGAGACGCTGGAAAATGCCGCCGCCGCCGTCGTGGGCCATCCCGTCCACATGACCGGCTGCGGCCGCACGGACGCGGGTGTCCATGCGAGGGTGTACGTCGCCAATTTCCGCACGTCTGCACGCATCCCGTGCGACCGGATCCCGTATGCGCTCAATACGCACCTGCCGGAGGATATCGTCGTGACCGGCGCGATGGAGGTGCATGACGGCTTCAATGCCATCGGCTCCTGCGTCAAAAAGGAATATACCTATCTCATCTATAACTCCGCCATCCGCGACCCGTTTTATGTCAACCGCGCGTGGTTCTATCCCAAGCACCTCGACGAGTCCGTGCTCCAGCGCGCCGCCGACTGCTTTGTCGGCACGCACGACTTTGCAGCCGTCCGCTCCGTCGGTACGGAGGTCAAGTCCACGGTGCGCACGGTCTATTATTACAAGGTCGAGCGCGACGGCGATCTCATCTCCCTGCGCGTATGCGCCAACGGCTTCCTCTACAACATGGCCCGCGCTATGGCCGGTACGTGCGTCTACGCTGCCGAGGGCAAATTCCCGCCGGAAGCCGTCTCGCAGATCCTGCTGGATGGCAACCGCACAGCCGCCGGGCCGACAGTGCCGCCGGGCGGCCTGTATATGACGAAACTCTGGTATGATGACGGGAAGGCGGTTTTCCATGTCGGATAATGTATCGCAGCTGCATACGCCGCAGAAGAAGGGGCTTGTCAAAAAGATCCTCATTTTCGCGCTGCTCGCCGTGCTCATTGCGGGCGGCGCTGCGGCTTACGTGTTCCGGGACGAACTGAACCTCGACGCG
Organism: uncultured Oscillospiraceae bacterium; assembly: GCA_934655875.1. Taxonomy (GTDB): domain Bacteria; phylum Bacillota; class Clostridia; order Oscillospirales; family Oscillospiraceae; genus CAG-170. The sequence goes on along the minus strand of CAKUHB010000019.1, from coordinate 14,339 downwards.
TTACAGCGCTATGTGCGCTATCTGAACGTCTCGGACGACAGCAAGACCGGCCGTTTTACCTATGACGAAAGCAACTCCAACCAGTATGCCGGCCTGTCCGGCGGCCTTGCCGTCGCGTCGGCGACCGGCCTGAGCCTTTACGATCAGGACGGCGTGGAGACTGCCGCCCTACAGGCAACCATGTCTGTGCCCGTCCTCAAGACCGGCAGCGAGCTTGCGCTGGCCTACGATACCGGCGGCAATACGCTGCTCGCGGCCAGCCAGAAGAAGGGACAGGTCTTGCAGATCACGTCCCAGCGGCCGATCCTGGACGCGGATCTCGCCGCGGACGACAGTCTGTGCTATCTCTCCAGTGAATCCGGCTACCGGGCGGTGCTGTACGTCTATAACAGCAGTCAGGAGCTGATCTACCGCTGGCTCTCGTCGAGCCAGTTCTTCCTGCGCTGCACGGTCTCCGGCGGCGCGAACTATGCCGCGGCAGCCGCGCTCGGTCAGCAGGACGGCATGTTTGAATCCTCTGTCGTGCTCTTCCGGACGGATTCCGAGGAGATCTACCGGACGATCCCCATTGGAAACGATCTCATCTACGATCTGCATTTCGTCTCCGACAGCCTTCTGGCCGTCCTGTGCGAAAATGATCTCTATTTCTATGACCTTGAGGGCCAGAAGCAGGGGAGCTACAGCTTCCAGTCGTCCTATCTCAAGGACTTTACCGCCGATGGCTCCGGCTTTCTGACGCTGGCCGTGAACCTCTATAAGGCGGGCAACCGCTACACGGTCACGACCGTCGGACTGGACGGGAGCGAGCTTGGCCGTCTGTCCGCCAACGAGCAGATCCTCGACCTGTCCGCCGCTGGCAAATATCTCGCCATCCTTACCAGCAGCACGCTCAGCATCTACGACCAGACGCTGAAGGAATATGACGTCTCCGACAATACCACCGGCGCGACCAGCGTCGTCATGCGCGCCGACGGGACGGCGATCCTGCTCGCCAACGGTCACGGGACACTGTATGTGCCATAGCTGTCATATTTTTTCCGAAAATCGTTTACAATTCTGCAACGATACGACGGCCTGCCTGTGCTATACTCGTTAGAAGCAAAGTGATTAAGGAGAAACCTCTATGAAACCGACCTTGTGCTCAAGATGCAAAAAGAATCTTGCAGTCATTTTTATAACGAAGATCGACGGCGGCAAGACCGTCAATGAGGGGCTGTGTCTCAAGTGCGCCAAGGAAATGGGCATCAAGCCGGTCGACGATATGATCGAGCGGATGGGCCTGTCCGAGGAGGATCTGGAAAACCTCAACGGCGAAATGACCGAAGCCATGAGCGGCCTGGAGGGCCTGCTCGGCCAGAACCAGAATGAAGACAGCGACGACGAGGAAAACGACAGCCAGACGGCGACGTTCCCGTTCCTCAACAAGCTCTTCGGCGCCGGCGGTCAGGGGCAGGAGAATACGCCCGCCGTCCCTGAGCCGGAAAAGACCGAGAGCCGCCAGCGCGCCGGCGACAAGCCGAACGGCGCGAAGAACAAAAAGCATAAATTCCTCGATACCTACTGCCAGAACCTGACCCAGAGAGCGCGCGACGGTAAGCTCGACGGCATCATCGGCCGCGAGGAAGAGCTGGAGCGGGTCATTCAGATCCTCAACCGCCGGCAGAAGAACAATCCCTGTCTCATCGGCGAGCCGGGCGTCGGCAAGACGGCCATCGCCGAGGGCCTTGCGCAGAAGATCGCCGCGAAGGACGTCCCCTATAAGCTGCAAAACAAAGAGGTCTATCTCATGGATCTCACGGCGCTCGTCGCCGGGACGCAGTTCCGCGGCCAGTTTGAAAGCCGCATGAAGGGCCTTATCGAGGAGGTCAAAAAGCTCGGCAATATCATCCTCGTCATCGATGAGGTGCATAACCTTGTCGGTGCAGGCGACGCCGAGGGCTCCATGAACGCGGCCAATATCCTCAAGCCCGCCCTCTCGCGCGGCGAGATTCAGGTCATCGGTGCGACGACCTTCAACGAGTACCGCAAGCACATCGAAAAGGACGCCGCGCTCGAACGCCGCTTCCAGCCCGTCACCGTGGCCGAGCCGACCATCGAGCAGTCCATCGCCATCATCCGCGGCATCAGCCACTACTACGAAGCCTTCCACGGCGTCGTCATCACGCCGGAGATCGCCCGGCAGGCCGTCCTGCTCTCCGAACGCTATATCACCGACCGTTTCCTGCCCGATAAGGCCATCGACCTCATCGACGAAGCCTGCTCGGATGTGAACCTCAAAAATAAGAACCTCGGCGAGCTCGAAGCGCTCAGAAAAGAACACGCCGACTATGACGTCGAGCTGAACCTGCTCACCGAGAACACGGAAAAGACGCAGGAGGACTACGCCCGCATGGCGGAGCTGCGCAGCCGCAACCTACAGCTCGATTCCGAGATCGCGGAGCTGGAAAAGCTGCCGAAGCCCGTCCTTACCATCGACAACCTTGCCCGCATCATTGAGCTGTGGACGAAGATCCCCGCCAGCAAGATCCGCGCGCAGGAATACGAACAGCTGCTGAACCTCGACGCCGCGCTCAAAAAGCACATTGTCGGGCAGGACGAAGCCATTGCCTCCGTCGTCTCGGCCATCCGCCGCTCGCGCGTCGGCATCCAGACGAAAAAGCACCCGGTCTCGTTCATCTTCGTCGGCTCGACCGGCGTCGGCAAGACCGAGCTCGTCAAGCGTCTGGCCAGCGAAATGTTCGAGTCGGTCGAATCGCTCATCCGGCTCGATATGTCCGAGTATATGGAGAAGCACAGCGTCTCCAAGCTCATCGGCTCACCTCCCGGCTATGTCGGCTATGACGAAGCCGGCCAGCTGACCGAAAAGATCCGCCGCCGGCCGTATGCCGTCATCCTCTTTGACGAGCTGGAAAAGGCGCACCCGGACGTTCTGAACATCCTCCTGCAAATTCTCGACGACGGCCGCATCACCGACGCACAGGGCCGCGTCGTGAACTTCGAAAACACGATCATCATTATGACCTCCAACGCCGGCTCCAACGAAAAGGGCGGCAGCGTCGGCTTCAGCCGCAGCCTGACCGAGCAGTCGAAGGAGAAGGCCATGAAGGCCCTCGGCGAGTTCCTGCGGCCGGAGTTCATCAATCGCGTCGACGAGATCGTCTGCTTCAATAAGCTCAGCGAAGAGAACTTCCGCGGCATCGCGGATATCATGCTGGGCGAGCTGCGGCAGGCGCTGGAGGGCCGCGGCATCGCGTTCACCTGGGACGAGAGCGTCAAGGACTATCTTGTCAAAAAGTCCTACTCCGTCGCCTACGGCGCGCGCAATCTCCGCCGCGCCATCCAGACCGACCTCGAAGACCCCATCGCCGAACGTATCATCAAAAGCTACGTCGACCCATTCCGCTCCATCAAGGCATCCTGCGAGGACGGGAAGATCAAGCTGGAAACTATGTAATATAAAAATGCGCCTGACAGCCAGTCAGGCGCAGTTTTTATCACGGCGCGTCTCCGACGGCCCTATCTTTTCTCTCGCAAGAGAAAAGATAGGGGAGAAAAGAGTGCGTGGGGACACGGGGCCTGTGCCGCAGTGCGATTTAGGCAGCAACCTGATTTGAAGCTTTCCTCATTCGCATTCGGTCACAATACGTGCGCTATGGTACGCGCCGCACGTTGGCGTGGGTATCAAATTTGTTTGCAGGTGCCTTTGAACAGGTGCGGATAATAGAAAGTGTCATCAAAATTTGCTGGATAGTACGTATTCGCATAGGCCCCAAAAGGCTTCCCCTGGGGGAAGCTGGCACGGCGTAAACCGTGACTGATGAGGGAATGCAGGCACTGAATATCTGCATAGCAGTATCGATGGTGCTCCCCGACCTTCATCCGGCCCTTCGGGCCACCTGTCCCTACCCCTTTTGTCCCTTCGGGACATTTCCCCCTGACAGGGGGAATCGGCCCCCAGGGAAAGGCTTTTGAGATGCGCATGTCTGTCAGTCTGCGCGGGAAAGATCCAAGAAAACCGAAGGGGTTTTCTTGGTCGGTTCAAGGGAGTCTGAGGGGAAATCGAAATCCCCTCAGGCTCGTTTTCTTTTTGCTACTTTTTCTTTTGGAGAAGCAAAAGAAAAAGTAGGTCAGCAGTCGCAAATTTGTGGGAGAGTATCAGCCTTATTCCAGCTCTCTTCATTATCCAGAATCCACAAAAAATACGCCCGACGTAAGGTCAGGCGTATTTTTTGCGATCGGGCCTATAAGCCGGGTTCTGTTATAGACAGTCATCTATCTAGGCGTACCGTTGCCGGTACGCTCCAGCCACCTTCTCGGAAGCAGCCGGGCAAGCCTTGCTTCCTCTGCGGTGTTGCTCCGGATAGAGTTTACAGCGATGGACGCTTTCGCACGCCATCGGGTGCGCTCTTACCGCACCTTTCCACCCTTGCTGGCGGCAGCAAACGCCGCAGCCAGCGGTATATCTCTGTTGCACTTTTCCTCAGATCGCTCTGGGCGGGCGTTACCCGTTATCCTTGCCCTGCGGAGCCCGGACTTTCCTCATGCGCGGCCTTTCGGCGCTGCGCCCGCGACTGTCCGGCCCGGTCGCTGAGATATTGTACTTTATTTGCGTGAAAAAGTCAAATGGATTGCAATTTGTTTCGGATTTGAATATAATATTTTTACGATAAAAAATAAAAGAGGCTTGTTTATGAATCCGCTTGTCGAACAGTATTTTGATTCGCTTACCGATAAAAGAGTCGCCGTGCTTGGCATCGGCGTCAGTAACCGTCCGCTCATCCGCATGCTGCTTGCGCGCGGCATTCACGTGCTTGCCTGCGACAAGACGCCGCGGGAAAAGCTGGACGAGGAGGTTTTGCAGCTGGAAAAGGCCGGTGCGGCCCTGCACGTCGGCGAGGGCTATCTTGACGATGTCCGGGCTGACGTCGTCTTCCGCACGCCCGGCATGCACCCGGATATTCCCGCCCTGCGGCAGCTGCGCGCGTCCGGCGCGGAGATCACCAGCGAGATGGAAGCATTTTTTGAGGTCTGCCCCTGCCGCATCATCGCTGTGACCGGCTCCGACGGCAAGACGACCACGACCACCCTCATCGCAAAAATTCTGGAGCATGCGGGCCACCGCGTCTGGATCGGCGGCAACATCGGCGCGCCGCTTTTGCCGCAGGCGGCGGACATGCAGCCGACGGATATCGCCGTCGTGGAGCTGAGCTCCTTCCAGCTCATGACGATGGAGCGCTCGGCCGATATCGCCGTCGTGACGAACGTCGCGCCGAACCATCTGGACGTCCACAAGGACATGGCCGAGTATGTGCAGGCCAAGAAAAACGTCTTTGAGCACCAGAATGAGACAGGGAAGGTCGTCCTGAACTACGACAATGATATTACGCGCACCTTCGCCGCCGACGCAAAGGGAACCGTCGAGTTCTTCTCCCGTCAATCGAGGCCGGAAAACGGTGTGTATCTGCAAGACGGCGTCATCTATCGCAATGGAAAGAAAATCATGGCTGCCGCCGATATCCGCATCCCCGGCGTTCACAACATCGAGAATTATATGGCCGCGGCCTGCGCCGTCGAGGGACTGGCCACGGACGAGGATATTGACGAGGTCGCGCGCACCTTCGCCGGGGTGGAGCACCGCATCGAGTTTGTCCGCGAAAAGGACGGCGTCAAATATTATAACGACTCCATTGCGTCCAGCCCGTCGCGCACCATCGCGGGTCTTCATTCGTTCCACCAGAAGCTCGTGCTGATCGCGGGCGGCTATGATAAGAAGATCCCGTTCGACGTGCTGGGGCCGGAGATCTGCGCGCATGTGCGGCTGCTGATCCTCTGCGGCGCGACGGCGGAGAAGATCGAAGCTGCCGTCTGCGGCGCACCGGAGTATCAGCCGGGCCAGCCGGAGATCCTGCACGCCGGAACGCTTGCCGAAGCGGTGCAGCTCGCACACGCGCACACGGTTTCGGGCGATATCGTCACGCTCTCGCCGGCCTGCGCAGCGTTCGACCAGTTCAAGAATTTCATGGTGCGCGGCGAAACGTATAAATCGCTCGTGCAGGCACTGTAACAGGAGGGCAGTATGAAGCTCAGTGAAGGATTGCGCAGGGGGATGGAACTGAAGCAGAAGCTTCTGCACCCGTACTGCGCGGCCGTGATCGTCGCGGCCGGAACGTCGTCCCGCATGGGCGGCACGAATAAAATTCTGACCATTCTGGAGAACCTGCCGGTCATCTGCCGCACGGTCGATGCGTTCGACCACTGCGATCTCATCGACGAGATCATCGTCGTCACGCAGAAGGAGCTGCTGGAGAAGGTCAGCCGCTATCTCAAGGCTTACGGCAAAATGCGCATGGTCGTTGTAGGCGGCGAGACGCGGGCGGATTCTGTCATGGCAGGGCTTGCCGCAGTGTCCGACCGGGCGCAGCTCGTTGCCGTCCACGACGGCGCACGGCCGCTTGTGACGGATGACGTCATTCGCAGGACGGTCGTCAAGGCAAAGAAATTCTCCGCCGCAGCGCCCGCCGTGCGCGTCAAGGACACCATCAAGGTTTCGACAGACGGCACGGTGGAGTCCACGCCGGACCGCAGAACGCTCTTCGCCGTGCAGACGCCGCAGGTCTTTGACCGTGACCTGCTTGCGGCTGCTTTGCAGAACGCAAAGGCGCAGAACCTTGCCATCACCGATGATTGCAGCGCCGTCGAAGCGCTCGGCATGCCCGTGCAGCTGACGGACGGCGACGAGGAAAACATCAAGATCACGACGCCCCTCGATCTGGAGCTTGCCGCCCTGATCTTAAGACGGAGGGCGGACGCATGAGGATCGGCCACGGATACGACGTCCACCGGCTCACGGAGGGCAGAAAGCTCATCCTCGGCGGCGTGACGATCCCGTATGAGAAGGGGCTGGACGGCCACTCGGACGCGGACGTGCTGGTGCATGCCGTCATGGATGCCCTGCTCGGCGCGGCGGCCATGGGCGATATCGGCAAGCTTTTCCCGGACACCGACGACCGCTATCTCGGCGCGGACAGCATGGCGCTGCTGCGCGAGGTGAACCGTCTTTTGCGTGGAAACGGCTACCGTCTCGGCAATCTCGACGCGACCGTCATCGCCCAGCGCCCGAAGCTCGCGCCCCACATCCCGCAGATGCGACAGAACCTCGCGGACGCCCTTGAGACGGATATCTCTAACATCAGCGTCAAGGCCACGACCGAGGAGCACCTCGGCTTCACCGGCGCCGGCGAAGGCATCGCGGCACATGCGGTGTGCTTGCTGGAGAGGATAGAATAAGCTGGCATAAGGCTACAGCCCTCCTACAAGTTTTTGCAAAAATGCCTTCTCCGGCAGCCCTTGGCTCTCCCAGAGGGAGAGCCAAGGGCTTATGCAAATACGTACCATTCAGCAAGTTTCGAAAGCACCTTCTATTGACTGCACCTGTTCAAAGGCAATGACGAGCAAGTTTGATGCCTACACCAACGGGCGGCGCGTACCACAGTGCCCGTATTGTGACCCAATGCGAATGAAAGACTATCAAATTTGTTTCCTGCCTGAACCGCACTGCGGCACAAGCCCCGTACCCCACGTACTCTTTTCTCCCCAATCTTTTCTCTTGCGAGAGAAAAGATTGGGCCGTCGGAGACATTGCGGTAAAAGTCGGATATCTGAAAAACTCCGGTACAGCGCCGCTGTACCGGAGTCATTTATTGCTTTTCCGGTCTCTTCTCCGGCAGCTGCGACAGAAGGATCGCCGCGAACATGATCGCGCACCCGATCAGCTCCCGTCCGGAGAGCTTCTGCCCAATCAGGAGCCACCCGAACAGGGCGGCGAACACGGATTCCAGACTCATGAGCAGAGACGCCAGCGCGGGCTGCACATCGCGCTCGCCGATGATCTGGAACGTATAGGCGATACCGCCGGAGAATACGCCTGCGTACACGATGGGCCACCAGCACTGCAAAATGGAACCCCACTCTGGCGCTTCAAACAGGAACATCCCGACCGCCGAAAGTGCCGCACACACAAAAAACTGCACGCAGCTCAGCCGCACGCCGTCCATATGAGGGGAAACGGCGCTGATGTAGCAGATATGGAACGTGAACAGAACCGCGCAGCCCAGCGTCAGCAGATCGCCGCCCGAGATGGAAAAACCGGAGCCGACGCAAAGCAGATACATGCCGAACACCGCGAGCGCCGCGCAGAGCCATACCTTCAGTCCCGCGCGCCTGCCCATGAAAACGCCCACGATCGGCACAAAGACGATATAGAGCGCCGTTACGAACCCGGATTTTCCGACCGTGGTGGAGAGCAGGCCGAACTGCTGCAAAGACGACGCCGCAAACAGCAGAACGCCGCAGACCGCACCGGCCCAGAACTGCTTTTTTCGCTCGACCTTCGTGACCGGCCGGTTCTGCGACCAGCCCTTGCGGTCCAGCACGGCGATGACCGGCAGCAGCACGAGACCCGCCAGGAAAAACCGCGTCGCGCCCATCGTGAACGGGCCGACATACTGCATCCCTTCGCTCTGCGCGACGAACGCCGAGCCCCAGATCATTGCGCACAGGAGAAGAAAAATACTGCCCTTTGTCTGTTTCTGCATGCCTTTGCTCCTTTAACCGGAAAAAGAATCCTCCATACTGTATCACACGCCCCGCCGAAAGTCAAACGAACTTGTCTGTGCGGAAAAAATGTGGTATGATACACAAAAAAGAAGGGAGCGACGGCCATGGAACCGCTGTTTTTGCCGGTGCTGCACAGCTTTGAAAATAATAATATCTTCACGGGGAGCTACGGCGCGCTCCGCTTCCGCGTCACGCCGTCCATCGTCATGCTGACCCAGAAGGAGGTCAACTTCGACGAAAGCACCATGAAGTGCGAATGCTGGCACGGCGAATACTGCTACGAAAAGAGCGAAATGGAGGACGAAAAGGTCTTCCCCCTCTCCGAACAGGCTCGCGAGGACATGTACAACTGGATCCTCGCGCACGTAAATAAATAAAACGAAAAAGACGCGCCGCAGCGCGTCTTTTTTCATGTTACAGCATTTTTGGGAACCCTGTTATTCTGCCGTTTCCTCCGTCTGCGGGGCTTCCGGGGCAGGCTGATTGGCTTTCAGCTCGTTCAGCTCCTGCCGCAGCTGCGTGTTTTCCGCAAGCAGCCGGCTCAGCTGCTCCTGCATGGGGACGAGCTGCTTTTTGACCTTGCGGTCGGCGATGGTCTGGTGCAGCTTATAGTGGCTGTAAACGTTCAGCGCGGTCAGCGCGACGAACGCGCCGCCGGCGATCAGACCAACTTTTTTCATATCCGACTTGCGCAGCACATGGCGCGACCCGTGACGGCCGCCGCGCACGATCTCCACAATGGGCGGGTTTTCCGACTTGCTGCAAATGGCTTCCTTCAGCTTCATAAAAGATCCTCCCGTTTACAGATTGATTTGCTGCTATTATATCCAGTTTTTCCGCGTTTTGCAAGCACGCGGGTCATTCGTGCGCCGTCAGGTTCTGCGCGTCTGCTGTTCAGTGTCCCGAACGAGCGCTTCCGCTTCTGAAAGCGTGCAGCTCCTTTTCCGGGCCAGCTGCGCAAGATCGTCGTATTCTGCCTTTTCCCGCGCAATGCCGGAGCCGGTGGCTGTTTTGATGCGCACATCGCCGTCCGGCGTGCGGACGGTGCGTGTTTCGCGCCGGAGCGTGCGGCGCTCCAGCTGCGCCATGCGCACGCCGAGCGTCGTCGTGTGGCGCAGCAGCTCCTGCGCCAGCCGCTCGCAGTCTTCGGGGCGGCACAGGACGGTCAGAAGGACGCCCGGACGGCACTTCTTCATTCCGATCGGGGTCGTATAGACGTCCAGCGCGCCATCTCGCAGCAGCTGCTCCATGGCAAAGCCGATCGCTTCCGGCGTCATATCGTCCAGATTGCAGCAAAGCTCCGCAATCTGCTCCGCGGGCGCGTCCGTCTGCCCAAGCAGTGCCCGGACGCAGTTGGCCGCTTCAAATTCCTTCGTCCCCATGCCGTAGCCGGCCCTCTCAGGGCGCATCACGGGCATCGGCCCAAACTTTGTTACGAACCGCCGCAGCAGCGCCGCGCCTGTCGGCGTGCACAGCTCGCCCCGGATGCTGCCGCCGTAGATCGGAATGCCTGATAGCAGCAGCGCCGTGGCGGGCGCGGGAACGGGCAGAAGGCCGTGCGCGCAGCGCACCTGTCCGCTGCCGACATGAACAGGGGAGCAGAGGATCTGCTCCGGCGCGAGCATCGAGACGAGCAGGCATACGCCGACCACATCCGCCAGCGCGTCGAGCGTGCCGACCTCATGGAAATGGATCTGCTCCATTGGAACGCCGTGCACGCGGCTCTCCGCGTCGGCGATCGACCGGTAGACGGCCAGCACATCCGCGCGGACAGTCTCCGGCAGGTCGAGATGGGAAATGCGGTGTTCGATCTCATGCAGGCCGGTGTGCGTGTGCGCATGTTCGTGTTCGTGAGCATGCTCGTGCGCATGTTCATGCACATGCACATGCGCTGCGCCCTCCTCTGCGCCGTGAACCAGCACACGCATATGCGTGCCGCTGATCCCGCAGCGAACGGCGGGTTCCGCCGTGATCTCGATTCCCGGCAGCCCGAGCGCGCGCATGCGCCGCAGAAATTCGTCCTTTTCCGGCAGCAGCTCGTACAGCGCGCCCATCAGCATGTCACCGGCTGCGCCCATGGCGCAGTCCAGATAGATAACTCTCATGTATGGCCTCCCATGTGATTGATCCGGTTGGCGAGGAACCCCGCGCCGAAGCCGTTGTCGATGTTGACGACGCTGACGCCGCTGGCGCAGGAGTTGAGCATGGCCAGAAGCGCGGCCACACCGCCGAAGCTTGCTCCATAGCCGACAGATGTCGGCACGGCGATGACCGGGCAGGAGACCAGCCCGCCGATCACGCTGGCAAGCGCGCCTTCCATGCCCGCGACAGCGACGACGACACGCGCCGCCATCAGCTCGTCCGTATGCGCCAGCAGCCGGTGCAGCCCGGCCACGCCCACGTCATACAGCCGCAGCACGCGGCTGCCGTGCACCTCCGCGGTCAGCGCCGCTTCCTCCGCAACCGGATAGTCCGATGTCCCGGCGGCCGCGATCACGACCGTTCCGTCGCCGTCCGGCTCCGGGAGCTTGCCGATGATGCCGAGCTTCGCGTCTGCGCGGTAGTCGAGCGGCAGGTCCTTCGCGACCAGCGCCACCGCGTCCGGAGACAGCCGCGTGATCAGAATTGGCTCGACGCCCTTTTCCCGCATGGCGGCGGCGATCCCGGCGATCTGCGCCGGCGTCTTGCCCGCGCCGTAGATAACCTCAGCCGCGCCCTGACGCAGACTGCGGTGAAAATCAATCTTTGCATAACCAAGGTCTTCAAACGGCGCTTTTTTCAGCGCCAGCTCCGCCTGCTCGACGGAAACAGAGCCGTCCCTGACGGCTCGCAGCAGCTCGTGCAGATGCTCGCTCATCCCCGCACCTCCAGATCGAGAAGTACCGCCGGATACAGCGGCTTCAGCGCCTGTAAAATCTCCGTCCGGTGCGCCAGCAGCAGCGGCAGCTGCGCTTCCGGCACCTGAATGCGCGCCGCGCCGGAAAAATACCGGACGCGGAAATCCGTCAGCCCGAGGGAAAACAGGAATGCTTCCGCCTGCTCGGTCTTCTGTAGCTTTTCCTCGGTGATTTCCTCGCCGGTCGGGATGCGCGTGGCAAGACAGGCATAGGCCGGTTTGTCCCACGTGAAAAGCCCGGCCTGCCGGGACAGCTCGCGGATTTCCCGCTTGGTAAGCCCGCACTCCCGCAGCGGGGAGCGCACATGCAGCTCGCGCAGCGCACGCATGCCGGGCCGGTCGCCCGTGTCGTCCGAGGCGTTCGTGCCGTCGAGCAGGAGCGTATAGCCGTCCTGCCGCGCGGCTTCAGTCAGCGCGCCGAACAGCGCCGTCTTGCAGAAATAGCACCGGTCGGCCGGATTGGCGGCTACGCCGGGGCTTTTCAGCGCGTCCAGCTCCAATACCCGCAGCCGGACGCCCAGCTGCGCGCAGAGCCGCTTGGCGTCGTCCAGCTCAAATTGCGGCTGAAACGCGGTCTTGATAAAATACGGCTGCACCTGCGCGCCGGCCTGCACCGCGGCATACAGCAGATATGATGAATCCACGCCGCCGGAAAACCCCAGCGCGGCTCGCGGATTGTGTTTAAAAAACTCGGACAGCTCCATATGGCGTTCCTCCGTCCCTTGCTTCAATTTACTACATTATACGTGGGTTTTTCGGAAAACTCAAGAGTCTCGATAAAACACGCCCGGCAGGCCGAAGGGCCTGCCGGGCAAAGACTGCCTAAACCATAATTGTTCTTTTTCGGTTTAACATTTTCAGGGATGCTTGTAGGAGTCGATGCCGGTCACAGCCGTTCGCGACGAAGGAGCGTTACGGATGTGGGTCTACCGCTTGCTGGTACACATCGACCCGGCAGAATAGACCGATTTTACGGAGATTTTCGGCAAATCCGCAACCTTCCCAGCGGGACGATGTAGGCATCGCCCCCTACATACAAGTTAGGAGGGCTTGTGCATGGAATGGACAGTTCTGTTTTTGACAGTCTCACATGCGGGCTATGTTTATCTCGTTTCTTTCCGGAGCTGTTCCCAATGGAGAAGCTCCGGTTCTTCGCATTGGGCGTCCTGCGTACTCACGGACAGGCAGTAGCCCTCCGGTGCGCGCAGGCAGAACTGGTTCCCATCCGGCGGCAGGACAGCTGTGCCGGACAGCTCGACCGAAAAGGCGCTTGCGCCGAGAAGCCCCCGTCCGGTCATCTTTCCATAGCTCTCTTTTACCGTCCACAGACAGAAAAATGCCTGCACCTGTTCCGCGGGCGGCAGCGCCGCCAGTTGTGCCTGCTCATAGTCCGTCAGAAACCGCATGGCCGCCGGAACGCGTTCCGGGCGGATCTCCTGAATGTCCGCGCCGACAGGCAGGGAAGACATAGCCAGCGCGGCGTATCCGCCCGAATGGGAAAGACTGAACTGCGCCTGCGGCGCGTCCGGGAAATACGGCTTTCCATATGCGCCCTCGCGCAGCGCCGGAAAGCGGTCAAAGCCCAGCTGCCGCGCATACCGCGCGAGCAGCAGCCCGGCCGCCGCGGAGCGCAGGCGATCCTCCTGACGGCGGCAGCGCAGCGCCTTCTCCCGCCGTTCAGGCGGCAGCAGCCGCAGCGCCTGCACTTCGTCAAGATCGCGCAGCGCCAGAAGCTCGACCCGCGCCATTACGCCTGCTCCACAAGCCGCAGCCGCATCTGATACCAGACTGCGCCGCCGTGGACGGAGGTGCTGACGCCCTCGTCCCGGAAGCCGAACTGCGCATAGAACGGGCGCAGCGCGTCCTTGCACGTGAGGATCAGCCCGGCGCGCCCGGCAGCCCGGCAGTCGTCGATCACGCGGCGCATGAGCCGCGCCGCGCAGCCCTGTCCGCGATAGTCCGGGTGCGTGACGACGCTGAAGATCATCTGCCACGGCGCAGCTTCGTCATGGCAGGCCGGATCGTCATACAGATCGTCCGTCAGCTGGTCTGTCACCGTGACGGGGCCGCCAATGTAGCTGACGAGCTGCCCGTTCTTCTCCAGCAGCCAGAAGTGACCGGCATAGACGGCCAGCCGCCCGGCGAGCGATGCACGGGACGCGGCTTCCGCAGCCGGGAAGCAGACAGCCTCCAGCGCGGCGATCGCGTCCAGATCGGACGCGGAAGCCGTGCGGATGGTCATGGAAGAAGCATGCATGATAAACTCTCCTTATTCCAGTTCAAATGCGCCCGTGTAGAGCTGATAATACGTACCCTTCTGGGCAATCAGATCGTTGTGCGTGCCGCGCTCGATGATCCGTCCGTGATCGAGCACCATGATGGCGTCGGAGTTCTGCACGGTCGAGAGCCGGTGCGCGATGACAAAGACCGTCCGCCCCTTCATGAGCGCGTCCATGCCGCGCTGCACCAGAAGCTCCGTGCGCGTGTCGATGGAGCTGGTCGCTTCGTCGAGGATCATGACCGGGGGATCGGCCACCGCCGCGCGGGCGATGGACAGCAGCTGCCGCTGGCCCTGCGACAGATTCGCGCCGTTGGCTGTCAGCATGGTGTTATAGCCGTCCGGCAGGCGCGTGATGAAGTCGTGCGCATTGGCGAGCTTCGCCGCCGCGATGCATTCCTCGTCTGTCGCGTCGAGCTTGCCGTAGCGGATGTTGTCCATGACCGTGCCGGTGAACAGGTTCACGTCCTGTAAAACGATACCGAGCGAGTGCCGCAGGTCGGCCTTTTTGATGTGGTTGATGTTGACGCCGTCATAGCGGATCTTGCC
>CAKUHB010000018.1 GCA_934655875.1 uncultured Oscillospiraceae bacterium | reverse complement strand
GCAGGTGCTCTCCCAGCTGAGCTAACCTTCCGTTCCATCAAGCCGCATCTCTCAGCGACGTGTGTATTATAACGGCCAGACGGCCAATTGTCAAGCACAATTTTCAAAAAATCGCAATTTTTTAAACCTGTCTCACTTCCATGCTTGAGAACAGCTCCGCTGCCGTGGTATCATAGGACGTGCCGGACAGCTCCGGCGCGCTGAACGTCAGGGCGTAGCAGTATGCGCCGTCGGTGATGACCTTCGCCCGGTAGAGTCTTCCGCCCTCGTCAGAGCCGGCGTACCACGCGAACTGCCAGATTGTCTGTCCGCCGGTCGTCGTCTCATAGACGTGCAGCGCCTGCTCGTCAAAGCCGGACAGCTGCCGCACAATGACGCCGGACGGCGCCGCAGGCATGGTCTGCACCGTGATCTCGTATCCGCCGTCCGACTGCGTATAGACGCGCTGCGCGCCGCGCTCGGAGAAGACCTCCTCGACCGCGTCCGCCGGAAGATGCACATAGATTGTCCCCGGTTCGCCGGAGGATCCCGGCGTGCACCCGTCTGCGACCATTTCCCACTGCGGCTGCGCCGCACACGCGCACAAAAGTGCCGTTAATGCGATCAGCGCCGCTGTCATGCTTCGTTTCATACCAAACCGCCTCCAAAAGAAAGGAATGGATCCAAATGTGGACTGCCCTGCTTCTAATGAATGCGGCCGGCTTCGGGATTATGCTGCTGGATAAGCAGCTTGCCCGCCATCACCGCCGGCGCGTGCCGGAAGCGATGCTGCTGGCCTTCGCCGCCTGCTTCGGCAGCGCCGGTGTGCTGGCCGGGATGCTCGTCTGCCGGCACAAGACACGAAAACCGCTCTTTACCGTGACGGTTCCGCTGCTGCTTCTGGCGCAGGCGGCCTGCCTGTATTTTCTGCTGCGATAGGTTACTGGCGCAGCTTGCGCTTGTTGCCCTTGGCGTCGACAATATACGTGTTGTCCAGCTGCGAACGCAGATCGCCGACGACCGAGTCGATATAGGCCCGGCGCAGCTTCGCCCGCTCTTCGTTCTCCTCCGGCGTCAGGCCGACGGTCTTGGCCTTGTGCGCCAACTCGTTGATGCGCTCGATGTCTCCCTTTTTCATAAAAGCACCTCTTACAGAAATCTTGTAATTTCGATCGCGATGCGGCCCTTTTTCGTATTGCCGCCGATCGTCTCCAGACGGATCTTGCCGAGCCCGCGGACGGTGATCACGTCGCCCTCCGCCGTCTGCTTGTCGCCCTTCATGCAGGGCGCATAGTTCAGCTCGCACTTGCCGGCTGCGATATAGTCCGCGGCCTTGCCGCGGCTGATGGAAAAGCCGGAGGAAACGATCCCGTCCAGCCGCAAAGACGGCACGGTATCGCGGACGATCTTGACCTTCTGCTCCGGCACCCGGATCTCGTCCAGCGCGATCCGTTCCACGTGCAGCTTTGTCCGGCCTGCGGAAAGGAAATTTTGCAGCAGATACGGCAGAATTTCGCGCGTCACGAGAAAATCGCAGCTGCCCTCGGACACATAGATATCCCCGACCGTCTCCCGCTTGACGCCGCAGCCCATGAGCGCGCCGAGAAAATCCCGGTGCGTCAGCGTGTCGCCCGCAAAATATACGGCGCGCACGGCGGCGATGGGGCCGTCGTCCCCGGTCAGCCAGCTGCTGTCCAGATAGTCCGGCAGATAGCAGCAGATCTCGCGCTCGGCCAGCTCCGGGCCGCCGAAAAAGCAGATCTCCTGCCCGCGCAGCAGCTCCTGCGCCAGCATCTGCTCGCGCTTCGAGAGAAAGCCCGATACCGCCGGGATATTGCGCGCCTGCGCCGTCGTCATGCGCTCGTAGAGCTTTGCCAGCAGGATCTCGTCGTCCTTATTCTGCGCCATGCGGGCGATCTGTTCGCGTTTGTCCATGCAGTCCCCTCCGTTCCGCTGCCATTTTAGCAGGCGCGTGCGGAAAATGCAATCCGATGCGCTTGGCTTTTCCGCCAAAAACGAGTATACTGATATCAAATATCCAAATCAGAGGACAACCATATGAAAGTTTTGATCCTCGGCGGCGGCGCCAGCGGTCTGATGGCGGCGCTGTCCGCCGCGCAGACCCCCGGCAACACCGTCACCATCCTTGAGCGGCAGTCGCGCGTCGGACGCAAGCTCCTTGCTACCGGCAACGGCCGCTGCAATCTGACAAATACCCATCTGACGCCCGAAAATTACCACGGGCAGGACGCCGGGTTTTCCCGCGCGGCGCTGGCCCGCTTTGACGTGCAGCGGACGCTGGACTTTTTCCACGCGCACGGCCTTCTGACCGTGGAGGAGCCCTCCGGCCGCGTATATCCCCTCTCCGATCAGGCCAACAGCGTTGTAGATGTGCTGCGCTTTTCCGCGGAGCAGGCAGACGTGCAGATCGTCAGCGGCTTTGACGCGCAGACGGTCAAAAAGAAGGCGCGCGGCTATCAGGTGACCGGCGCGGACGGCGCGGGCTTTTTCGGCGACAAGCTGATTGTCGCCTGCGGCGGCTGCGCAGGACGGGCGCTGGGCGGCACGATGGCAGGCTACGAGCTTCTTTCGCAGCTCGGCCACAGCCGCACTGCCCTGCATCCCAGTCTCACCCAGATCCGCACCGACCCCGGCCCCATCCGCGGGCTGAAGGGCGTGCGTGCCGACTGTCTGCTGCGGCTTCGCATTGGAGGGAAGACCGTGCAGCAGGACGCCGGCGAGGTACAGTTCACCGAGACCGGCGTTTCCGGCCCCGTGGCATTCACGCTTTCGCGCGCCGCCGCGATGGCCGCGCCCGGTGCGGAGCTGCTGCTGAACTTCCTGCGGGACTATTCGCCCGGGCAGGTGCTGGCGCTTCTGCGCGCGCGGCAGGCGGCATTCCCGGCGCTCGCCGGGGAAGAGCTGCTGGCCGGCATGCTGCATCCGCGGCTCGGCAAGACGCTCTGCCGCGCCTGCGGTCTCGGCGCGCAGCCGCTTTCATCTGTTTCCATGCAGACGCTCACCGATCTTGCCCGAACCGTTCAATATTTTTCCCTGTCCGTCACAGGCGTCTCCGGCTTTGAGAGCGCGCAGGTGACCGCAGGCGGCGTCCGGACGGCGGAGTTCCGCGCGGACACGCTCGAAAGCAGGCTCGCGCCCGGCGTTTTCGCCTGCGGCGAGGTTCTCGACATTGACGGCGACTGCGGCGGCTACAACCTGCAGTGGGCATGGTCCTCCGGCTATGTGGCCGGACAGCTTGGAAAACAGGAGGAATCCCGATGATCCGCATTCGTGATCTGTCTCTGCCGCCGGACGGCGACATGGCGCGGCTCGTACAGGCAGCCGCGCGGCAGCTGCGCATCTCCCCGGCAGAGATCAAGCAGCTGGATCTCAAAAAACGATCCGTTGACGCACGCAAAAAAAGCGACGTGCGTATCATCTATACCGTCGACGTGGCCGTCAAGGGCCGGGAAGACAAAATTCTCAAGATGGCGCACTGCCAGAAAGCGTCGATCGCACAGGATTATACCTATTCTGTCCCGCAGCCCGCAGCGCTCCCGGTGCGGCGGCCCGTGATCGCCGGCTTCGGCCCGGCTGGCATGTTTGCCGCGCTCGTTTTGAGCATGGCCGGCCTGCGGCCGATCGTGCTGGAACGCGGGCAGGACGCGAAAACGCGCCATGAAAAGGTTCTGCGGTTCTGGCAGACCGGCAAACTGGATCCGGACTGCAACGTGCAGTTCGGCGAGGGCGGCGCCGGGACGTTCTCGGACGGCAAGCTCAACACCGGCGTCAAAAATGAGCGCATTGGCTGGATCCTTGAGCAGTTTGCAGAAGCCGGCGCCAGCGCAGACATTCTGTATGACGCCAAGCCGCACATCGGCACGGACGAACTGGTGACCGTCGTGCAGAATCTGCGTGAAAAAATTCAGCATTACGGCGGCGAGGTTCAGTTCGGCACGAAGCTGACCGCTATCGAGACGCAGAACGGCCGCGTGACGGCCGTCCGCGCCGCATGCGCGGGCGCAGAGCAGGTCATCCCGACCGATACCGTCCTGCTTGCCATCGGCCACAGCGCCCGCGACACGTTCGAGACGCTGCACGCGATGGGCGTCGTGATGGAGCCGAAGCCGTTTTCCATGGGCGTGCGCATCGAGCACCCGCAGCGGATGATCAATGAGAGCCAGTACGGCGCATTCGCGGACGCGCCGGGCCTTGGCGCGGCGGATTACAAGCTGAATGTCCGCCTGCCGGACGGCAGCTCCGCCTATACCTTCTGCATGTGCCCGGGCGGCAGCGTCGTCGCCGCGGCTTCGGAGGAAGGCGGCGTGGTCACGAACGGCATGTCTGACCATGCGCGAGACGGCGAAAACGCGAACGCCGCGCTGCTCGTCACGCTGAACCCCGAGGATTTCCCGGACAAGTCGACGCTCGGCGGCATGTACTGGCAGCGTGAGCTGGAGCAGGCCGCATTCCGCGCGGGCGGCGGCACGTACCGCGCCCCGGCGCAGCTGGTGGGCGATTTTCTGGCGCGCAGAGCGTCCTCCAAGCTTGGAGATGTCCGGCCGACCTACCGTCCCGGCGTCACGCTCTGCGACCTGCATGACGTTCTGCCGCCGCGCATCACCTCCGTTCTGGAGCAGGTGCTATCCCTGCTGGACGCGCGCCTGCACGGCTTTGCCCGCCCGGACGCCGTCCTGACCGCGCCGGAGACGCGCAGCTCTTCGCCCGTTCGGATCGTGCGGGACGAGACACGGCAGTCGCCGCTGCGCGGCCTGTATCCGTGCGGCGAAGGCGCGGGCTATGCAGGCGGCATCACCTCTGCCGCGCTGGACGGCATTTTATCGGCGGAAGCGGTCATCCGCGCGCTGTCAGACAAAAGAAAGGAGAACCCCCATGACTGAACCGATCCCATTCCCGACACCGGCGCATGCGCCGGACGATTTGACCCGTGATGAGCTGCTTGACCGTCTGCAATCGCTCCAGGACGCGCTTGCCGCACTCGACGGCGAGGAGCCGGAGGACATGGCGAGCGACCGCTACACCCGCTGGGCCGACCGCCACGAGGCGCTGGAGGACGAGCTGGACGACGTCCTTGACCTGCTCGACGAGCTGGACATGTAAATAGAAAAAGCATCCGGACAGGTTCCCCTGTCCGGATGCTGTATTTTTATTCCGCTGTGACCTTACCGGGATCAAGGAATGCAGACGGCGTCTTTTTGTACGTCGCCAGACTGACGCACACGAGCGCCAGCGCGCAGGCGATCGCGCCCGGCACCGTCGCGCCGAGGCCGAAGGGCTGACCGATCAGCTTCCACACGATCGTCACCGTGAAGCCCGCGCCCATGCCGGACAGAATGCCGGCCTTCGTCGCCTTTTTCCAGTAGAGCGCCGCAAACGCAGGCAGGCCCGCCGCAGCGGCATAGAAGCTCCACGCGAACATCAGGATATTGTACGCATTCTTGATATACAGCGCGATAAAGAGCGCGCCCAGCGGCAGAATGACCGCGAACACCCGCGTCAGCCGCAGCTCCTTCTTTTCCGGTGTATCGGGCCGGAAGACCTTGTAGATATCATGCACGCACGTCTGCACGGAGACGATCAGATAGCTGTCCGCCGTCGACATGATGACGGACAGAATGCCCGCCAGCGCAAGGCCCGTCAGGCCAACCGGCAGAATTTCGATCGCCAGTGCCGGGACGACCGCATCGGTCGAGCCATAGGCCGCGAGCTTTGCCGCCGGAACAAGCTGGTGCGCGACCACGCCCATGAACCAGACGAGAGGAATGGTCAGGCCGTAGACCAGCGTCCCGAGGAACAGCCCCTCCTTGGCTGCCTTGCGGTTTTTGGCCGCAAAGGCGCGCTGCCACATCTCCGCGCCTGCCAGCGTAAAGACAAAATAGGTGATGATATCGCCCACGATGCTGCCGTCCAGATACGGCTTTGACAGCTCCGGCGCAAGATTTTGCAGGAAATTGCCGATGCCGCCGAGCTTTGCCAGCGAGGACGCCGGGATCAGGATATAGACGAACAGGATGAGCATGACAAACTGGAACACATCCGTATAAATAACGCCGAACAGGCCGGACGTCGCCGTATATACGATAAAGACCAGGCAGGCGATCAGCGCGCCCATCTCATAGGAAATGCCGATCTCGCCGCCGAGCATGTTGATGATCGTCGCCGTCGCTGTGACCTGCGAAGCGACCGTCCCCATCATGGTGAACGCGATCAGGCAGCCCAGCACGACCTTGGCCGTTTTGCCGAAGCGCTTTTCAAACAGATCCGGGATGGACGTGACGTTAAACTTCATGCCGACGTCCGAGATGCGCCCGGCAAAGCCCGAGAAAATGAACATGCCGAGCAGATACGGCAGCGCCGTCATGATGGCCTTGAAGCCGCTGGAATATGCCACGCCAGCGCGCCCCATCAGGCCGCTGCCGCCGATGATGGTTGCGCATACGGTAGCCATCAGAACCAGCGGCCCGAAGGAGCGCCCTCCAAGATAATAGTCGTCCATGCTCTTGACCTTCTTGACAACAACAAGGCCGACGAGCACCATGGCGATCAGATAGGCTGCGATGATCGCCAGATCGATTGCGTGCAGTTCATTATGAACCATGCGTGAGCTCCTTTCTCTTCCGGCGAACACATGGTTCGCCGGTTCATGTTTTTTGTGTTGTTTCCGAAAAATACCGCGCGACCGCTTCGCGCGTGTCCGCGTCACCGACAAAGATGACGCTGTCGCCCGCATACAGCTCCGCATACGGCCCCGGTGAGAGGATCGTCGTCCCGCCGCGGCGGATCGCGACGACTGTCGCTCCGGTCGCCTGCCAGAAATGCAGCTCGCCGAGATTGCGCCCCGCTTCCGCCCAGCCGTCCGGGACACGGACGGCGTAGTTCGGCAGACTCTGCTCCGCCTGCACGGGGAGAATGCCCTCGTCCAGAATGCTGCGGCACAGCTCCGAGACCTGCTTCGTCAGCGTCTCCTGCTGCTCCAGAAGCGCGCGGAGCCTGCATTTTTTGTCGACCAGTGCGTTTCTGGCCTGCATGGTATGCAGATACCGGCGGGCATTGTCCGCCGAGAGGACATAGACGCCGCTCTGCTCCTTGACGCTGACCACGCGCATGTCGCGCAGCAGCTGCACGGCCTTGCGGATGGTCTCCGGCGAGACCGCATATTCGGACGACAGCTTTGACCGGCCGGAGAGCTTTTCCCCCTCGGCAAACTGTCCCTCCGCGATCCGCTCGGCAACAGAAGCGGCGATCCGCATATATTGCGGGAGTGCGTCATTTTCCATGCTGTGATCCCCCCTGTTCTCCCATTTTATTCTATTATAGCAACTGGCAACTTCTTTTTCAAGTGAAGTTTGCAGTTTTTTATTCAGAGATCCGTCCTTCTACCCGGCGCGGCGCTGGCATATACTCCAATAGCATACACAGCCTGGAGGTGCCCATATGACAGAGGATCTACTCACCAGAGCCAGGGAACTGGCTGTGTACATCATCGAAACCCGCACCACCATCCGGCAGGCGGCAAAGCACTTCGGACTTTCCAAATCGACCGTACACAAGGATCTGACGGAACGGCTTCCGCTTGCAAACCGTGCGCTGTATCTGCAAGTGCGGGAGATTCTGAATTGCAATAAGGCCGAACGTCACATCCGCGGCGGTCTTGCCACCAGAAAAAAATACAAGGGATACTGAGTTCCCTCCTTTTTCCTGCGTTTTCCTGTTTCAGGGAAACGCTCTTTTCTTTTGTGTGATTAGCTAAAAATTTATGAGTGCAAGCAAAGATTTTTTAGAAAACGGGTTGATTCTTTGAAACGGAAGGTATATACTGAAATTCAGGAAGCAACACCAACTCACAACACCACAACTTTCAGGAGGCAAAGTATCATGAAATACGGTCGTACATTCAACTTCTCCGCAGGCCCCGCGATGATGCCGGAACCCGTTCTGGAGGAGATCCGCGACGAAATGATGAACTACCGCGGCAGCGGCATGTGCGTCATGGAAATGAGCCATCGTTCCCCTGTTTTCCAGCAGATCATCGATGAGGCCGAGCAGGATCTGCGCGATCTCATGGGCATTCCCGACAACTACAAAGTCCTCTTCATCCAGGGCGGCGCGACGCTCCAGTTCTCCATGATCCCCATGAACCTCATGAAGAACGGCAAGGCCGTCTACATCGAGACCGGCGCATGGTCCAAGAAGGCCATCAAGGAAGCCCAGAAGGTCGGCGAGGTCATCGTCGCCGCGTCCTCCAAGGACAAGAACTACACCTATGTTCCCGACTGCTCCGATCTGGACATTCCCGAGGACACCGACTACGTCTACATCTGCGAGAACGAGACCATCCACGGCGTCACGTGGAGCAAGCTCCCCAACACCAAGGGCCACGTCCTCGTCTCCGACCAGTCCTCCATGTTCCTGAGCAAGCCCTGCAACGTGTCTGACTACGGCATGATCTACGCAGGCGTGCAGAAGAACGTCGGCCCGGCCGGCATGGTGGTCTGCATCATCCGCGAAGACCTCATCCGCGACGATCTGACCGATCTTCCCATTTACCTCCAGTACAGCACGCACGCAGGTGCAGGCTCCATGTACAACACCCCGAACTGCTGGGCGATCTACTGCTGCGGCAAGGTCTTCAAGTACCTCAAGTCCATCGGCGGTCTGGAAGAGATGCACAAGCGCAACCTCGACAAGGCGAAGGTCTTCTATGACTTCCTGGATTCCTCCAAGATGTTCAAGGGCACCGTCGAACCCGAGTTCCGCTCCCTCATGAATATTCCGTTCGTGACCGGCTCCGCCGATCTCGACAAGGAAGTCGTCGCCGCTACCAAGGCAGCGGGCTACGACAACCTCAAGGGCCACAAGTCCGTGGGCGGCCTGCGTGCGTCCATCTACAACGCCATGCCGAAGGAAGGCGTGGAAGCGCTGGTCGAGTTCCTCAAGAACTTCGAAGCCAACTACGGCAAATAAGTAAGCTTACAAGGCGCGGCACCCTCTGTCGCGCCTTGTTTCAACAAACGACAAAAAATAAGGAGATTTTATCATGCGTATTCTCGTTACCGACGGAATGGACAAGACCGCCATGGCGCAGCTGCGCGAGGCCGGTCATGAGGTCGTGGAGCAGTTCTATTCCCCCGAAGAGCTGGGCGCAGCCCTGCGGGAGTTTGACGCGGTCGTCGTCCGCTCGAAGACGAAGGTCCGTGCCAACCACATTGATGAAGCCAAGGGCGGCAAGCTGAAGCTCATCATCCGCGGCGGCGTCGGCGTGGACAACATCGATGTGAAGTACGCCGAGGAAAACGGCATCACCGTCAAGAACACCCCGAAGGCCTCCTCCGAGTCCGTTGCGGAGCTGGCCATGGGCCATATGTTCTCCTGCGCGCGCTATCTTTCCATCGCGGGCCACACCATGCGTGAGGACAAGTGGGAAAAGAAGGCCTACGGCAAGGGCATCGAGCTGCGTGGCAAGACGCTGGGCATCGTCGGCTTCGGCCGCATCGGCCAGCACCTCGGCGTCATGGCCAAGGCCATCGGCATGGACGTCATCGCCTTCGATATCTTCCACATCCCCGGCATCGAAGAGAAGCTGGGCATCCCGTACGTTGAGATGGACGAGCTGCTTGCCAAGTCCGACTTCATCTCCGTCCACGCTCCGGCGGTCGACGGCGGCGCGCTCATCAACGCTGAGCGCATCGCGAAGATGAAGGACGGCGTCGTCATCATCAACACCTCCCGCGGCACGAACGTCGACGAAGCAGCGCTTCTCGCAGGTCTGGAGAGCGGCAAGGTCCGTGCAGCCGGTCTGGATGTTTATGCAGATGAGCCTGCCACGAACAAGGCGCTCTATTCCCACCCGATGGTCTCCTGCACGCCGCACATCGGCGCTGCCACCGTCGAGGCCCAGAAGCGCATCGGCGCCGAAATTGTGGACATTATCACGAATTTTAAGGCATAAATTCTGTCATTTCGCACATGCATCCGCGCTTGTTTTTCAGGCGCGGATGCGTTATGATAGTTTTGAACAATCTGTATAAGATTGCCACAATATTGGTTAAATTTTGAGGAGGATTTGCCAAAATGAATGCATATGTCGCTAGCGTCATCGATTACGTGAAGAAAACTCACGCCAATGAGCCTGAGTTTGTCCAGACCGTAGAAGAGGTTCTGTCTTCCGTTTCCCCGATCATGGACGCACATCCCGAGTACGAGAAGGTCGACCTGCTGAAGCGCATGGTCGAGCCGGAAAGAATGTTCACGTTCCGTGTCTGCTGGATGGATGACGCCGGCAATTATCATACCAACCGCGGCTGGCGCTGCCAGTTCAACGGTGCCATCGGCCCGTACAAGGGCGGCCTGCGCTTCCAGAAGAATGTCTACGAAGGCGTTATCAAGTTCCTGGGCTTTGAGCAGACCTTCAAGAACTCCCTGACCGGCCTGCCCATGGGCGGCGCCAAGGGCGGCTCCGACTTCGATCCTGCCGGCAAGTCCGACGCAGAAGTCATGCGTTTCTGCCAGAGCTTCATGACCGCTCTGTACCGCTACATTGGGCCGGACATCGACGTTCCCGCTGGTGACATGGGCGTTGGCGGCCGCGAGATCGGCTACCTGTACGGCCAGTACCGCCGCCTGAAGGGCGTCTGGGAGAACGGCGTTCTCACCGGCAAGGGCATGAGCTACGGCGGCTCCCTGATCCGTCCGGAAGCAACCGGCTACGGCGCTGTCTATTATCTCCAGGAAGTCCTGAAGCACGAGAATGACTCCATCGAGGGCAAGCGCATCGCGATCTCCGGCTACGGCAACGTCGGCTGGGGCATCATGAAGAAGGCTGCTGAACTCGGCGCAAAGGTCACCTACTTCGCAGGTCCTGACGGCTACATCCATGATCCGGACGGCGTCACCGGTGAAAAGCTCGACTACATCCTCGAGATGCGTGCAAAGGATCCGATGCACTGCAAGCCTTACGCTGACAAGTACGGCGTGGAGTTCGTTGAGGGTGCAAAGTGCTGGGGCGTGAAGGACGTTGACGTCTACATGCCGGCCGCTACCCAGAACGACGTCCGCATGGAGTCCGCAGAGAAGATCGCGGCTTCCGGCGTCAAGTACTACATCGAGGTCGCCAACATGCCGACCACGAACGACGCTCTGAACTTCCTGCGTGAGCAGAAGCACATGATCGTTGCTCCGTCCAAGGCAGTCAACGCAGGCGGCGTCGGCGTTTCCGGTCTGGAAATGAGCCAGAACTCCGAGCGTCTGGTCTGGACGGCAGAAGAGGTCGATGCACAGCTGCACAAGATGATGAAGAACATCCACAAGGTCTCCGCAGAGGCTGCCGCAGAGTACGGCCTGGGCTACGATCTGGTCGCTGGCGCGAACATCGCCGGCTTCAAGAAGGTCGCCGAAGCTATGTACCAGCAGGGCATGTTCTAAGCCATTCCTCCCTTACATCCAACAAAAGCCCGCTGCAAACATCGTTTGCAGCGGGCTTTTTCTGCCGGTGGGCAGTTTTACAGTTTCCGCACCGGATAGCAGGCTTCGGTAACAAATTCCTCGGGGTTCTGTGTCTCGTGCGGGCTGACGTGGTAGATGTTGAACATCGGGCCGTCGCACTCGTAGCCGTTGTCCGCGATCCATGCGGCAATGGCCGCGTAGACCTCGCCGATCTTCTCATACGGGCCGCGGAACGTGCAGCTCGCGACCGTGACGGCCGGAAGTGTCCGGAATTTTACATGCGCCGTGTCCGGATAGCTGCCCTTGACGGTCTTCCATGCTTCCACTTCAACGTCACGCTCTTTATATTCGCCGTCGAGGAACGTCACCGCACAATAGCACGGGTCATCCGGGACGAGGTGCATGGCGTCCGTCTCCTCACAGAGCGTCTTCCAGACCGTCCCTTCCTCCTCATAGCGCGGGAGAATTGTGTGGACACAGGCGGCGTAGCGCGCGGGGATGGTCTTGATGGTCACATTGTACTGCATAAAGTCTTCCTTTCCCAGCCGTTTTTCGGCTGTGTCCAGAAGCATTCGCTGCCGCGCGGTTTTTTCGGCTTCCTGCGCCAGCTCGCGCCGGCGCTGCGCGAAAAACGGCGCAAGCGCTTCCGCGTCCTGCCCGACGGCCATGATCCGGCAGACGTCCGCGAGGGAAAAGCCCATATCCCGCAGCGCCGTGATCCAGCCGATCTGCGGCAGCTGATCCTCGCGGTAATAGCGGTAATCCGATTCCGGATCGGTATAGGCCGGGTGCAGAAGCCCGATCTCATCGTAGTAACGCAGCATGCGAATACTGACTCTGGACAATTTTGAAAATAATCCGATTTTCAGCATAGCGGTACCTCCATATCGTTTGCGCAAACGGGCAACTCTCATTGCCTGCAATCAGCATACTGCCTGACACGATGTGAGAGTCAAGTCTCTTTTTTATTTTTTCTCATTCTGTCCGACCAGCCGCAGCACGGCCATCACCGCCGCGTACAAAATGCCCGCGATCGCCCAGATGAACCAGCTGTACTTTGCCTGGCCGTTGCCAAAGGGGCCAAAGGTGTAGAACATAAAGATCGCCGTCACGACCAGCCAGTAGCAGACGCTGACCGTCCCAACGAGGCGGCTTTTTGACTTTCTCTGGCGGGAGTAGTCCCCTTCCTCCAGAAGCTTTTCCAGCGCGCCGGTCTGCGTTCCGGCATAGACGAACGCAATGCAGGCCAGCGCGGCAAAGCCAAGCAGCAGGCACACCGCGCCCACATACATGAGATCCGAGCCGGAAAGGCACAGGCTCAGAAACAGCGGCAGGACGGACACGATGCAAAGAAGCGTGCCGACCAGATTCAAGCGGTTCGCCGTGGGCTGGAAGTCCTGCCTGCGCTGTCTGACCATGCCGCTCACGCCGTATTCCGTTTCAAACGGCTCTGTTTCCAGAAACGCAAACTCCCGCACCTGTGCGCTGCTGGACAGGAAGATGCCGACCGCGGCCGCGACCAGCACGATCAGCACGCTCAGGCCGATGCCCGCAGCCGCGTTTTCCGAGATGCGCGCGCTGTATTCGCTCAGTCCGCCGAGCAAAATCAGCGCGATGGGCGAGATCACGCAGAGAAACGTGGCCAGCGCCAGCTTCGGCGCGGCCGCGCGGCGCAGCTCCAGATAGCGCGACGCCTCCTCCATGCTCACCCGGCGGCGCGGCGGCTGCTCGGCGAGACTCGGCGCAGGCTCCTGCTCCTCCAGCTCGTCCTTTAATAAATAATCCGTGCTGACGCCGAAGATGCGGCTCATCTGCACGATCTTGTCAAGGTCGGGGACGGACTGCGCGCCCTCCCACTTGGAGACGGACTGCCGCGTGACGTTCAGCTGCTGCGCAAGCTCCTCCTGCGACCAGCCGGCCTTTTTCCGAAGTGTCATGATCTTATCTGCAAGAATCATTGTGTTTCCTCCCAGTCTTCGTTTGATGCTGCCATCATACGAAATTCGGCGGTTGCATGCCAGAAATCAGGCTGTCAAATCCGTCAACTGCCGGTTGCATTTCTTATTTTTCATTATAGAACCCCGTTCTTTCCGCTGTCAAGGCGGCAGGCTCTCCCATTTTTCGTGCAGCTTCGTTCCATTTCAGGAATTTTTTATATTTCGTTTACAAACTGTTCACCACCGGGCGGCCGAAATCCGGTATCCTTGAACCATAAGGAAGCTGCTTCGCGGAAACATCCGCGGAGGGCCAACAGCAGCCTTTCCAATAGATTGCGTTTTTTCCATTTCTCCTCTCTCTTTTTTCTCTTATCTCTCTAACGGAAACGCAGCCGGTTTTGACCGGCTGCGTTTCTGCGTATCTGCATACAAACGCCCGCCGGAAGACCCCGGCGGGCGTTTCGGGTTTTCAGATCATTCCTCTGTCGTCGCGGGAGCGGCGGCGCTGGTGACCGGTTTGACGTATTTGGCGCTCATATAGGCGCAGACCTCGTTGTACCAGATCTCGTACCACTCGCCGTCGTCCGTCAGGCCGATCACGGCAACGGCGCTGTCGGTCGGCATGGTCATGAGCACCTGACTGTCGATTGAGGGCGCGGTGCGGACGTTGACGTCGTTGGTCGTCGCCATGCAGTCGCTCATCGGGTTTACCGTGAGATCCTGCACATCGTTCGGCCACTTGGCCGTGTCACGCTCCGGCGTGCCGCCGAGACCGTTGGCCGCGAAGACAGCAGCGACCGTGCAGCTGCTTCTGGCATTCAGGATGGCGACCTGGCTGTTATAGCGGACGGAGCCGTTCCACGTGTTGTCCTTCCAGCTCAGCGCGACCTCATAGACCTGGCCGTCCAGATCGACGCTGTATTTATAATCCGCCGTCTTGCCTGTCTTCTTATAGTTGGCCTGCATCAGAGCGGCGGACAGCGTCGCAGCCGCTTCCTCCGGCAGGGAAATGGGATCCTCCTTGTCGTAGGTGACGACCGCGCTGGTCGTGGGCTGGGGCTCGACGTCCTGCGGAACAGTGATGAGGAACTGGCCGCTCGTGCCGTTCTCATCGAACTGGAAGATCAGCTGCTGGGAGCCGCCGCGCGGCACCAGCGTGAAGCCCTTGTCACTGGTCGTGACGGTATAGAGGCCGGACGTCTCATAGAAGGTCCGGAACATGGACGCGAGCGTCTGTCCCTCGTCCAGCTTTTCAAGGCCGCAGGTATAGACCGTGTCGGTCTGCAGCGTGGCGAACATGCTGTCGCGCAGAGCCGCGTCAGTGATCAGGTGCAGCGGCAGGAGCATGTCCAGCGTGCCGGAGGGCAGTGAAAGCTCCCGATGCTCACCCATGAAGATATACCAGCTGTCCTTGGTGTTCTGCGGATCCTTGGCATACAGGCACCAAGTGTCCGTGCCGCCGGATTCATTGGCCTTGGTAAAGACGGCGCAGGTGCCGTAGCTGTTGACGTAGTTGGTGGCGGTGACGCCGTCGTTATTTTTGGTGATGAGCTTGCTCATGGCGCTGAGCGACTTTTTCGTGGTGAACTGATAGCCGCCGTAGGAGACAAAATCGCCGTTGTTGAGCTCCGCCGTGATCGGCAGATTC
Organism: uncultured Oscillospiraceae bacterium; assembly: GCA_934655875.1. Lineage (GTDB taxonomy): Bacteria > Bacillota > Clostridia > Oscillospirales > Oscillospiraceae > CAG-170. The sequence continues at coordinate 35,971 of CAKUHB010000018.1, read as the reverse complement.
AGCGTCGTCTCTGTCGAGAAGGCCTTGGCCTGCACCGGGTCAGCCGGCGTCTTGGAGCAGCCCTTGGCGACCAGCACGATGATCAGAACCAGCAGCACGAGCGCCGCGATCGCGACCAGCATCGGCAGGTTTCTGCGCAGCCACAGGCTTTGCTTTCTTCTTTTTTTGTTCATTGTCGTACCTCCATCGTCATGACGTTTTGGCCGGAAGCGCGGAAATGTATAGTCCGCGCAGTATATTCGTGATTATGATACCACAGCTTTTTGCAAATAGCAATTCTTCATAAAAAAATAAGATTTCGCATTTCAGCTTGCGAACCCCGGCCGCAGCTGATATGATAGTAGAAAATCCGCCGGGAGGGATCCATGATGCGCTTTCAATGTCTGGTGATGGACCACGACGATACAACGGTCAACAGCACGGCGACCATTCATTTTCCGTCGTTTCTTGCCTATCTGGCGCAGGTGCGTCCGGGCCTTTCTTACACGCTGGACGATTATTTCCGCAAAAATTTCGATCCCGGCGTCATGGCGCTCTTTACCGGCGAGCTTGGCTTTTCCGAGCAGGAGCTGGAGGGCGAGTTCCGCTTCTGGCAGGACTGGGTGCGCACGCGCGTGCCGAAGGCTTATCCCGGCATCCGGGAGATTTTGCAGCGCCACCGGGACGCAGGCGGGAAGATCGCCGTCGTGTCCCACTCCATGCGGGAAAATATCGAGCGCGACTACCGCGAAAACGGCCTGCCGGCGCCGGATCTGATCCTCGGCTGGGAGCAGCCGCCCGAGCAGCGCAAGCCGGAGGCATGGCCCTTGCAGCAGATCATGAAGATCTTCTCCCTTCCGCCGGAGGAGCTTCTGATGGTCGACGATCTGAAGCCCGGCTATGACATGGCGCGCCGCTGCGGCGTCCCCTTTGCCGCAGCCGGATGGGCCAACGATATCCCGGAGATCGAGCAGTTCATGCGCAAAAACTGCGATTTCTACTGCAAGACCGTCGCCGACCTCGACCGCCTGCTCTCCGAATAAACAGTCCGCCCGCTGCCTTGGAGCAGCGGGCGGTTTTTGCTTACAGGCGCTGGTTTTTGGCCAGCTGGCGGTTTTTGTAGGCGGGATCGTCGGTGACCTCACGCAGGACGGTGATCTCCGGGGGCGCGTCGAGCGCAGGAGCATTTTCCGGCAGGGCGGCGCGCATAATGGCGCGATCCTGCGAGAACGGATAGACGTCGATCTCAAACCGGCAGCCGCGGTAGACAAAGCGATACTTCGTCTTATGGACGGTATGCAGGCTCGTATCGCCCTCCATCAGATAGCGGATGTATTCCTTTTCCGAGATCGGCCGCTCCGTCTCCCACTGGCCGGACGAAGTCGTCCGCTTTTCGGTGTAGAAATAGAGATAATCGCCGCCGTTTTTCTGCTGGCGCACGCGGCGCACGACATTGGGGTTCGCACGGGTCAGGTAGGTCTGCATCATGTCGATACCGGCCGCGCGGTAGGTGCTCTCCAGCGTTTTGAGCGTCGGCAGCTCGATGAGATATTTGTGCCAGACCGCCTGCGACACCGGTTTTCCGATGGCGGCATAGACCGCGCGCAGGCCGCGGACAATCTTGTCCTCAAAGTCGACCGAGTTGTCGATCACGTGGAGGTTGGGATGCTGGCTCCAGGCGCGGAGCGTCTGGTCGTCCTTGATCCGCGCTTCCTCCAGCGGCTCGTAGCGCGCTTCATTGCCGAAATTATAGGCGAACTCCGCGCCCTTGGCGCAGGAGACGAGATGCAGGACGGTATCGTAGTGCGTCATCGCCTGCTCCTCCGTCAGGCCGAAATGCGCCAGCACCTGCCGGAACTCCTCGTCGCTGACATACGCCTTATCGTCAAACAGCGCCCGGTCAAACAGGAGAATGACATGCTCCTCCGGGATCTTCTGTGCCGCTTCGAGCGCAAGCTTCTCCTTGTGCAGCTGGTCGGCGACGACAAAATACTGAAACTCCAGCATCGACACGCACCCGCCGAACGGCTTGATGCCAAAGCCGGAGATCAGCTCCGACGCCGTCTCGGGGATGGTGATGACCTTCCATCCGTCGTCCTGCTTGAACTCCTTGAGAATACGGCTGATAAGCGTCGTCTTGCCCGCCGCAGGCCCGCCGGTCAGGACGATACGCGTGATCTGTTTTGCCAAAAGGATCGCTCCTTTGCTCTTTATTATAATACTATATTACCATCATCCGAGGGCAAAAGCAAGGCAAAAGCGCAGCCGCTTCCATCAGGAAGCGGCTGCAAAATTTATCCCTCGAACTGGCTGTGGTAGAGCTTGGCGTAGAAGCCGCCCTTGGCGAGCAGCTCCTCGTGGCGGCCCTGCTCGACGATATGGCCGTTCTGCATCACGAGAATTACATCCGCTTCGCGGATGGTGGACAGGCGGTGCGCCACGATGAAGCTCGTGCGGCCCTGCATCATCGTATCGAATGCATGCTGGATCTGCTGCTCGGTACGCGTGTCGATGGAGCTGGTCGCTTCGTCGAGAATGAGCATAGGCGGCAGGCAGAGCATCACGCGCGCAATACAAAGAAGCTGCCGCTGCCCGGCGGACAGCGCGCCGCCGGTATCGGAAAGCATGGTGTCGTATCCGTCCGGCAGACGGCGGATGAAGGAGTCCGCATGCACACACCGCGCCGCCGCTTCCACCTCGGCATCCGAAGCGCCGGGCCTTGCAAGGCGGATATTGTCGCGCACTGTGGCCGTTTTCAGCCACGTGTCCTGCAAAACCATACCGTATTGATGGCGCAGGCTTTTTCGCGTGACGGTGCGGATCTCGCTGCCATCCACCGAGATCGAGCCGTCCCTGACGTCATAAAAGCGCATAAGCAGGTTAATGAGCGTCGTCTTGCCGCAGCCGGTCGGGCCGACGATGGCCACGCGCTGCCCGGGCCGGACCGTAAGGTTCAGATCCTCGATGAGCCGCTGCTCCGGGGTATAGGAAAAGGCGACGTTCGTCAGCTGCACCTGGCCGGAGACGGACTCCAGCGTTTTCGCGTCCGCCGCGTCCGGCGTCTCCTCCGGCTCGTCGATCAACTCGAACACACGCCCGGCGCAGGCCAGCGCGTTCTGAAGCTCGGTGATGACGCCGGTGATCTCGTTGAACGGCTTGGCATACTGGTTGGCATAGCTGAGGAAGCACGACAGCCCGCCGACCGTGATCGTCCCCGCCACAGCGCCGAGCGCGCCGGTAAAGCCCACGCAGGCGTAGATAATATTGTAGATGATCCGCGTGGACGGGTTCGTCAGCGAGGAAAAGAACGTCGCGCGCATGGTGGCCGATTCCAGCCGGTCGTTGATTTCGTCAAACTGCCGCAGGCTCTGCTCCTCGTGGGAAAAAGCCTGCACGACGCGTTGGCCGTTCAGCTGCTCCCCTATGAGCGCGGTCTGCTCGCCGCGCGCTTTGGACTGCTGCTGGAACAGGGAATACGTCCGCCCGGCGATGAACTTCGCCACCAGAAGAGAGAGGGGCGTCAGCAGCACCACGACCAGCGTGATCTTCCAGCTGATGGACAGCATGAAACCGATCGTCCCGACGATCGTCAGAACGCCGGTGAACAGCTGCGTAAAGCCCATGAGCAGGCCGTCGGCAAACTGATCGACGTCGGCGACGATGCGGCTGAGCGTATCGCCCGCAGGATGGCTGTCCAGATACGCAAGCGGCAGCTTTTGCAGGCGGGAAAACGCCTGCCGGCGCACGTCGCGCGTCACGGCGAAGCAGACTCTGTTATGAATGACCGCCATCAGCCACTGCAACAGCGCCGTCAGCCCGGCGAGCACGGCGATCCTGACCGCCAGCGTGCCGACCGCCGGGAAATTGACCTGCCTGGGGCCAACGATCGCGTCGATCGCGTCGCCGACAAGGATGGGGATATAGAGCGTCCCCGCCACGCTGGCCGCAGCCAGAAGAAGGGACAACAGCAGAAGCGGCAGATAGCGTCCAAGGCTTCTGCACACGCGAAGAAGCGTTTTGGAGGAGGTATTCATTCTGCATCCTCCTTTTTGAGCTGCGAGCGGCAGATCTCCTGATAAACGGGACAATCTGCCAGCAGCGATTCATGCGTGCCGATCCCGGCAAGCCGGCCGTCGTCCAGCACAAGGATCTGATCCGCGTGCCGGATCGACGAGATCCGCTGCGAGATCAGAAGCACCGTCGGCCGCCACGGCAGGCTCCGCAGCGCCTTGCGGAGCGCCGCGTCCGTGGCAAAGTCCAGCGCGGACGCGCTGTCGTCCAGAATGAGAAGCGCAGGCTTCCGCACCAGCGCGCGGGCGATGGTCAGCCGCTGGCGCTGGCCGCCGGAGAAGTTCCGGCCGCCCGGCTCCACCTCCGCGTCCAGTCCGCCCGGCTTGCCGCGTACGACGCCGTCGGCCTGCGCGGCGCGCAGGGCATCCCAGAGCGTATCCTCCGCCGCGTCGGGGTTCCCCCAGCGCAGATTGTCGCGGATGGTGCCGGAAAACAGCAGCGCCTTCTGCTGCACGACGCCGATCTGCGCGCGCAGTGACGGCAGGCGCAGCGTCCGTACATCCGCGCCATTCCAAAGCACTGCACCCTCGGTCACGTCATAAAAGCGCGGGATGAGGTTCGCCAGAGACGTTTTTCCCGCGCCCGTACCGCCGATCACGCCGATCATCTCGCCCGGACGGGCGGAAAAGCTGATCCCTCGCAGTGTGTCCGCACCGGCGCCGGGATAGCGGAAGGAGACATTCTCAAACGTCAGCGCCGCGCCCTGCACCGCTTCCGGCGCAGGCGCACTGCCGCTTTGCAGGCTGGAGCCGGTCTCCAGCACCTGCGAAATGCGCCCGGCGCAGGCGGCGGATTTGGTGATGTTCAGGATCAGGTTCGCAAATTTGATCAGCTCCACCAGAATCTGCGACATGTAATTATACAGCGCGATCAGCTCGCCCTGCGTCAGCTCGCCCGCGTTCACGCGGACGCTGCCCGTGCGCAGAAGCGCCACGATTGCAAGATTGATGATGACATAGGTCAGCGGATTCAGAAGCGCCGACAGCCTGCCCACGAACTGCTGCGACGCAAACAGCGCGCCGGTCTTTTCCTGAAAGCTGTCCGTCTCCTCCTGCTCGCGGGTAAACGCGCGGATGACGCGCACGCCGGATAAGTTCTCCTGCGCCGCGCCCATGACGCCGTCCAGCTTCCGCTGCACCTTGCGGTAGAGCGGGATGCAGCTGAGCATGATGGCAAACACGACGCCGAACAGCACCGGCACCGCCACCGCGAAAATGAGCGCAGCGCGCACGTCGATCGTAAACGCCATGAGCATCGCGCCGAACACCACGATCGGCGAGCGCAGCAGCAGCCGGAGCGTCAGATTGAGCCCCGTCTGCACCTGATTCATGTCGCTCGTCATGCGGGTGATGAGCGTGGAGGTCCCGAGCCGGTCCAGCTCCGCGTAGGACAGCGACTGGATATGCGCAAACAGCGCGTGCCGCAGCCGGGACGTCGCGCCGGTCGCAGCCTTCGCGGAAAAATACTGCGCAATGACCGCGCTGGCAAAGCCGCACACGCCAAGAAGCGCCAGCACAAGGCACTTCCGGAGGATATAGCCCGTATCGCCGGCCGCGATGCCGACGTCGATGATATCCGCCATGATGAGCGGCACGAGCAGCTCGAACGCCGCTTCCAGCAGCTTGAAAAGCGGCGCTAAAATGGCCTGCGGCCGGTACGGCCGCAGGTAAGTGAGCAGGTTTTTCATGGGTTCCTTCTTTCTTTACTCGATCGATTTGAGCGCCTGCGCCATGTCTACCGCGCGGATCTTTCTGCGCAGCGCGGCATTGACCAGCAGTCCGAAGCCGAGGGTCAGCGCCACGGAGAGCAGATAGCTCTTCGGGTCGACGCGCACGTCAAAGCACATGAGATCGATCCTGATCTGCGACATCACGAACGCATGCAGCACCTTTCCCATCGGCAGACCCACGATCGCGCCGAGCACGGTCAGAATGATGTTTTCCCGGAAGATATACCGGTTCGTTTCCGCGTCATAGAAGCCCAGCACCTTGATCGTAGCGATCTCGCGCGCCCGCTCGGTGATGTTGATGTTCGTCAGATTATACAGGACGATAAACGCCAGCGCCGCCGCGCAGACGACAACGACCAGAACGATATATTGCAGGCTCTGCATCATGGTCGCCACACGCGCGCGGAAATCGGTACTGAGATTCACGGCGGCGACATTGTCGTCTGCGGACAGCTCTGCCGAAATTTCGTGCGCATCAGCGTCCGCCGGGAAGTTCAGCCATGCCGTTTCATACTCCGGCTCTGCCGCAAACAGCGTCTGCCATGTATTCTGCGTCAGATAGACGTAATTATAGACATAGTTTTCAAAAACCGCCGCAACCGGCAGCTCGCACGTATGCAGCTCCGTGTCCCGCAGCGTGATGGTGTCGCCCGCTGCCACATGCAGCGCGTCAGCAAGTCCGCGGCTGATGATGCACGCGCCGTCCGCGGGATAGGCCACCGGCTCCCCTGTCTTTGTATGCAGGTCGATCAGTCCGTCCACGCTGCCGGATTCCGGGCAGACGACGTTCGTCGTCTTGGTCTGCCCGTTCGCGCTGGCGTTGAGACTCTTTTCCGCCGCGAAGCCGCATTGGGAGAGCGCCTGCGCGTAGTCTGCACAGAATGTCCCGCGCTCCTCCTGCGTCATGGCGTGGGCGAAGGTCACGCTCGCGTCGTAGCGGGTGATCTCGTCATACTGATAATCCACGACGCTGCGGATGGAATCCTGAATGCCGAAGCCCGTGATCAGCAGCGCCGTACAGCCGCCTATGCCGATGGCCATCATGATCATGCGCTTTTTATAGCGCAGGATGTTGCGGATGGAGACCTTGTGAAGGAACGGGATCCGTTTCCAGATAAAGGGCAGCCGCTCAAGGAGGATCCGCTTGCCCGCCTTCGGCGCCTTCGGCCGGATCAGCTCCGCCGCGGGCCGCGACAGCTCCGCTTCGATGGCGTACCATGTCGTCCCGAGTGCGCAGACAAGATACGCTCCCACCGACCCGAGCGCCAGCGGCCAGTCGAACGCGTACAGGATGTCCGTAAAGCCGTACATGATATTATACCCCTGCCAGATCAGCTTCGGCAGGAAATACGAGCCCGCACCGATCCCGACCAGGCAGCCCAGCAGCGAAGCGCTGCCGGCATAGAGGAAATAGACCGACATGATCGCGCCGTTGGAATAGCCCATCGCCTTCAGAACGCCGGCCTGCGTCCGCTGCTCGTCGACCATGCGGGTCATCGTCGTGATGCAGACCAGCGCCGCCACGGCGAAGAAAAACAGCGGGAACACGCGGGATACGCCGCGCACAATATCGGAATCGCTCTCAAAGCACGCATAGCCCACATTGCTGCTGCGATCCAGCACATACACATCCGGATCCTTCAGCTTATCGAGCGCGTCCAGACCGTCCTGATACTCCTGCTCCGCATCGGCGAGCTTTTTCTCGCCGTCGGTCAGCTCCTGCTCGGCATCGGCCAGCTCCTGCTTGCCATCGGTCAGCTGCTGCCGGGCATCGGAAAGCTCCTGCTCCGCATCCGCAATCTTCTGCTCGGCTTCGGCCTTACCGTCATAATACTCCGCCCAGCCGTCCGCCAGCTCCTGCTTCGCGTCAAGCAGCTTCTGCTCGCCGTCTTCCAGCTCCTGTTTGCCGTCGGCAAGCTCCTGCTGCTTTTCCTCCAGCTCCGCTTTTGCATCGTCGAGCTTTTTCTGATTTTCGTCAAGCTCGTCATTGACTTCTTCCAGAGATTTCAGATATTCCTCGCGTCCAGCGTCGATCTGATCCTGTGCCGCGCTCAGCTGCTGCCGGGCCTTGTCCAGCTCTGCCCGGCCGGCTTCGATCTGCGCATAGGCGGCTGCAGCCTCCTCCGGGGACATCATCCCCGCAGCCACGGCCGCGTCGACCTGTGCCTGCTGCGCGTCCAGCTCTTTCTGTGCCTCGTCGACCTGCGCTCGCTGCGCATCGAGCGCATCCTGCGCGTCGGAGAGCTTTTTTGCCGCCGCGTGCAGCTGCTCCATGGCGCTCTTGCGGCCGTCGGCCAGCTCCTGCACGCCGTCCTCATACTGCTGCTGTGCGTCTGCGAGCTTCTGCTCGCCGTCTTCCAGCTCCTGCCGGGCGTCCGCGAGCTTCTGCTCGTTCTCTTCCAGCTCCTGCTGGCCGTCGATCAGCTTCTGATAGGCGTCGGCAAGCTCCCGCTCCGCGTCCGCCTTGGCGTCTGCGAGCTTCTGTTCGCCGTCCGTGACCTCCTGCTCGGCGTCGGCAAGCGTCTGCTTTGCGTCGGCCAGCGTCTTTTTTGCGTCAGAGAGCTCCTGCTCCTTCTCGTCGAGCGTCGCGCGCGCGTCAGAAAGCTCCTGCTGCGCGTCGGCGGTCAGCCGGTCGGCGCGCGCCTGCGCGAGCGCTTCGGCCAGCGCCGTGACCTGCGGTTCGGCGCCGTCGATGCTCGCTTCATATTCGTCGGAATAGACCTCGCCCTGCCGCGCCTGCAGGCGCACATACAGGTCGGTCTCATAATCCAGATCAAACGCTTCCGGCAGGACATATACAAATCCCGCCAGCGCGCCGCTGCCGACCGAGGTGCTGCCGCGCTCATAGTTGGCATACAGCACGCTTTTGGCAATGCCGACGATCGTAAATTCCCGCCTTGTGAACTTCTCCAGCGTATCGCCGTCATTGTCCTGCGTAATGACGATCGTGGAGCCAAGATCCTTTTCGCCGTACAGCATGCCGTCCGCCAGGCATTCATCCGCCTGCTGCGGCAATCTACCCGCCTTCAGCGACGGCACATTGAGCGTTTCCGGCACGGAAATGAAGTGATACGGCCGCGCGATCCCCTCCGCCACGACGGCGAGCGCATCGGCGGTCTTGCTGCCCTCACAGAGAACGCCCGGCATGCCGTCCGCAAATGAAGCGGCGTCCGTCTCCTCAAAGCCGACGGTGCTCACGAGCCGGAAATCGTACATGCGCTGCGTGTTGGTGTATGTATCCATGGTCTTGACCATGGCGGTCTTCGTCAGGCGCAGGCCGCAAAAAAAGCCCACGCCAAGCGCCACAATGGCCGCGATGGCCAGAAAGCGCCCCATGCTTTTGCGGATCTCCCGCAGTGTCAGCTTGCCCATCGCGTCACCACTCAATGCTTTCCACCGGCGTCGGCGCCGAATTGCAGCGGACGTCGGTGATCTGCCCGCTTCTGACGCGGATGACACGGTCGGCCATGGCGGTCAGAGCGGAATTGTGGGTAATAATGACGACCGTCATGCCGGATTCGCGGCTCTGCTTCTGCAAAAGCGCAAGGATCTGCTTGCCGGTCTGATAGTCGAGCGCGCCCGTCGGCTCATCGCAGAGCAGCAGCTTCGGCCGCTTGGCCAGCGCGCGGGCAATCGCCACGCGCTGCTGCTCGCCGCCGGACAGCTGCGCCGGGAAATTCTGCATGCGTTCGCCAAGCCCGACCTGCCGCAGGACCTCCTCCGCGGGGATGGGATCCTTGCAGAGCTGGCTTGCGATCTGCACGTTTTCCAGCGCGGTCATATTGGGCAGAAGATTATAAAACTGGAACACGAATCCGACGCCGTGACGGCGGTAGGCCGTCAGCTTCCGGCGGTCATAGCCCGCGATATCCTCGCCCGCCAGCAGCACATGGCCGGACGTCAGGCGGTCCATGCCGCCAAGAATATTGAGAAGCGTCGTCTTGCCCGCGCCGGACTGGCCGACGATGACGCAGATTTCCCCCTCTTCGATGGTAAAAGAAGCGTCCTTCAGCGCATCGATGCGCACCTCGCCCATTTGATACGTCTTGCAGACGTGGTCGAACACGACAAAATCCTGCATATAGCTCCCTCGTTTCTGTTTCTATTAGAGTATAATATTATATCCGCTGCTCTTTTGCTTGAATATTCCGTGAACGGCAGTAAAAAAATCCCGCCCGCGGCGGGATTTTTCTTCTATCCAACTGCTGTCCACCGCTCTGCGGCGGCGGGATAGCGGCAGGTGTGGTCGACGGAGGCTTCGATCAGATCGGCGTAGTACCACGCGGTCTCGTCCTGATTGTCCCAATACCATGCCGCGGCTTTGAGCTGTGCGTCCGCAGCGTCCGGCTGGCGGCCGAGCAGGCTGTTGAGGGCGCGGGCCAGCTCCGCCCGGCTCACCGCTGTGCTTCCGGCGGAGGGCTCCGGCGCAGCGGCGGATTCCTGCTTGCAGCTCCACGCATACGCGAGCGCCGGATAGACCGCGCGGCACGATGCCAGCTCTGTCATCCGATCCATCACGCCGCAAAGCTCCCGCCACGTGACGGCCCTGTCCGGCTGGAACCAGCCGTCCGTCCCGAACGTCAGAAGGCCAAGCCCCGCCAGCGCGCGTACCGCCGGATAGGCCCAGCTTGTCTGCGGCAGATCGGCAAACGTCACCCGTTCGCCCTCCGGCAGCTCGCCTTCGGCGAGGCGCGCGAGCACGCAGGCCAGCTGCGCGCGTGTCACAGGCTCCTCCGGCCGGATCGTCCCGTCCGGATAGCCCCGCAGATAGGCGCGGTGCGTCCGCTCCGCACCCGCCGCGGCAATCAGCCCAAACACGCCCGCGATCACCACCGCCATACAGATCCCCTGTACCAGCCGTTTTCTCATGTGCATCCCCTCTTACCAACAGGATGCTCTTAGTTTGCCAGCTTTCTGCCGCGGATACAGTCGCTTGCATGCAGGGCGGTAAAAACATTTGCCGGAAACTTTCCGGCTTGTTTTTAGGGGCCGATGCGGCAGGCATCGGCCCCTAAGACGAATCAGAAAGTTTTCAGCTTCAGAATGACAGGTGCTTTTTGACGGGCTTTTCGTTTCATTCTTACACAAGGAAAAGCTCCAGAAGCAGCACGATCGCGCAGCAGCCGACGGCGACCTGAAACAGGTTTGCGCCGAGCCATGCGGCGGCGATGCCGAGCACGAGCGCGGCAAGTCCCGCGACCGGCGAGCTGGTCGCGTGCAGGATGGCCGGGAAGGTCATGACGGCCAGCGTGACATAGGGAACATAGTATAAAAACGAGCGCAGAAACCGGTTTTTGATCGGCTTGCGGATGAGCGTCAGCGGCAGCTCGCGGATGAGCAGCGACACGCCCGCGCTGACGAGAATATAAAGATAGATTTTACCGCTCATGTCCGGTCTCCTCCTTGTCTGCCGTCTCTGCCGGATTGTCCTTCACCGGGAAGGCGAGCGCGGCGGCCGACGCGATCACGACGGTCAGAATGATGGTGCGCGTGCCCTCGGAGAGCGTGCTGACGAGCGGCAGAACGGAGCACAGGCCGCTCGCCGCGAAGCTGACAAGCACGCAGGCGCAGACGATCTTGCTCTTTCTTGCCGGCGGCACGATGATGGCAAGGAACATGCCGAACAGCGCGACGGAAAGCGCGCTCACCACGCGCGCCGGAAGAATGCTGCCTGCCGTCACGCCCAGCGCTGTGCCGATGGCCCAGCCGGGAATGGCGGGGATGAACGCGCCGTAGGAATAGAACGGGTCGAGATAGCCCGGGCGGGCAATGGCGATGCCGAACAGCTCGTCCGTCACGTCATAGCCGACCAGCAGCCGCTGCACCATGGGCGTATCCGGGGAAAAGCGCTGGCTGAGCGAGCAGCTCATGAGAAGATAGCGCGCGTTCGTGATGAGCGTGATGAGTGCCATCTCAAAAAGGCCGCTGTCTGCGGCGATGACGGTAAACGCAGCGTATTCGCCGGCGGAAGCGTTGTTGAGAATGCTGATGAGGAAGCCCTGAAAGGCGTTCAGTCCAGCGCTGCGCGCGGCAATGCCAAGCGAGAACGAAACGGCCAGATAGCCAAGGCCGATGGGGATTCCGTCGCGGATGCCGCACAGAAGTGCGCTGCGATGGGCGGTACGCGGTCGTGTCTGCATGCTGATTCCTCTTTCCTGCCCGGCGTGAAGCTCCGGGAATCTTACTTTTAGCACAGGTGCAGACGCTTGTCAAGCGGCGTCGGCGTTTTGACGAAAACAGGGCAAATCTGTCACCACAACTCGAAAATTGTCCATTTGCCAGCGGCATTTGTACGCGAAAAATCACAGATTCCCTTGACTTTCCAGCCTGTATTTGTTATAACATCAGAGTGTTGTTTTTGAATGCAATGATTTAAAGCCACATCACTTTAATACGAAAGAAAAGAGAGTAACAAATGGAAAGAGAAAGACTGGGTTCCCGGCTGGGGTTTATCCTGCTGTCGGCCGGCTGCGCGATCGGCTGCGGAAACGTGTGGAAGTTCCCGTGGATGTGCGGCCAATATGGCGGCGGCGGATTTGTCCTGCTTTATATCATCTGCCTGCTGATTTTGGGCCTGCCGGTCATGACGATGGAGTTTGCCGTCGGCCGCGCAGCGCAGGCCAGCCCCATCCACATGTACCAGAAGCTCGAGCGCAAGGGGCAGAAATGGCATATCCACGGCTATGTCGCCTTCTTCGGCAACATTGCGCTGATGGCGTTCTATACCGTCGTCACCGGCTGGATCATCTATTACTTTGTCCGCTTCCTGACCGGCCAGACGCAGGATCTCGGCTTCGTGGCCATGATCACCGATCCGGGCGTCAACGTGACCTATCTGGCCGTCACGGTCATCGTGGCCTTCGGCATCCTGTGCTTCAACCTGCAGGGCGGTCTGGAGCGCATCACAAAGTATATGATGACGCTTCTGATGCTCCTGATGGTGGTGCTTGCTGTCCACAGCGCGACGCTTTCCGGCGCGGCAGAGGGTTTGAAGTTCTATCTGGTTCCGGACTTCTCCAAAATCACCGGCACGGTCATCGTCGGCGCGATGAATCAGGCGTTCTTCACACTCTCGGTCGGCATGGGCTCCATGGCGATCTTCGGCAGCTACATCGGCAAGGAGCGGTCGCTGCTCGGTGAGTCGGTCAATGTCATTCTCCTTGATACGTTCGTCGCCATCGTGGCGGGGCTTATCATGTTCCCGGCCTGCTTTACCTATGGGCTGGAGGTCAACGCCGGCCCCAGCCTGCTGTTTGACACCATGGCTTCCGTCTTTACCCACATGGCGGGCGGCCGCTGGTGGGGCACGCTGTTCTTCCTGTTCATGGTTTTCGCCGCCCTGTCCACGGTGCTGGCCGTGTGCGAGAACATTCTCGCCATGGTGCGCGAAATGACCGGCTGGAAGCGGCCGCTCGGCTGCCTTGTGTGCGGCGTGGGCATTTTTGTGCTGGCCATCACCACGGCGCTGGGCTACAGCGTTTTCAAATTCCAGCCGTTTGCGGAGGGAACCGCATGGCTCGATTTCTGGGATTTCCTCGTCTCCAACAACATCCTGCCGCTCGGCTCGCTGGTCTTTGCGCTTTACTGCTGCAACAAGTTCGGCTGGGGCTGGGATAACTTCCTTGCCGAAGCAAATGAGGGCAAGGGCCTGAAGATCAAGGGCTGGATGAAGCCGGTTTTCCAGTACGTCGTCCCGGCAGCGATCATCTTTATCTATATCTACGGCATGGTCACCTTCGGGTGGAAATGAGCAGTCGAAACGGGCGCGAAAGCGCCCGTTTTTTACTATCCCAAAAGCGGGGCTTTTGGGATAAGGGGCTGCGCCTGCGGGTGCAAACTCTGCGAGGCTATTTTTGCTTGACAAACCTCTCCTGAACAGGATATTCTGGGATCAGATAGCAGATGGGAGGGACACGGTATGGCGCAGGAGAAACGGCGGCCCGGATTTTTCAGGCAGCCGGGGATCTGGGTGCTGCTGCTGGCAGTTCTGGCCGCGGCAGTGCTGGCAGTGTGCATGGCGGTGCAGCCAAGTGCGGACAAGCCGGTGCAGACGATCCTGCCGGACTGCGCGTGGGAAACGGAAGCGGACTGCGATGTTGTGATCGGAGAAGCCAGCGTGCGGCATGCGCGCCTGCCGCTCTCCGGGCTGCTGGACGGCGTGCGCGTGAAGAAGACAGGCCGCCTGCCGTCCGGGACGGTCACGCGAATGATCCTGCTGTCGTTTCCGGACGAAACTGAACCTTCTCCCATCCGGGAGCTTCTGCAAATCGAGACCGGCGCGGCAAGCGCATATGTCCTGATCGTTGACAGCAGCTTCTGGCGTGTGACCGCCGGTCAGACGCAGATGCAGGCGCTGATCGCCCGGCTGGATGAGATCGGGCAGGCGCTGATTGCCGACCCGACCGGCACCTACCGGACAAGCAGCGAACAGTACGTGAGCCCTCTCAGCAGCACGTTTCCGCCGTCCGGGGACGATGGGAAATCATATCTGCTGAAATCCGATACGGATATCTGGGGCGAGCAGCTGCGGCTGACCGTCGTGGACGACGAGAGCGGGTATGCGGGCGCATATGGCAGCATCTCGTCGTGGATGGATCTGGACACGCAGGGCGCGCCCGCGTGGAAAGACCTGTTCCCGGCACCGGAGACTGCACCGTCGATCAGCAAATACGCCCTGCGGCAGGTGCGGCGGCTGGAGGGAGCGTATGTCCTGTTCCGGTTCGACACGGAGCTGTGGCTGGGAGAACTGTGGGGTGTCGGGGAACGGACGCTCCGGCAGGCCGTCCGTCTGGATAAGATCTCGGACAACGCCAGCCTGTATGCCCTGACGAGAAAGGACTGAATGCAAATACTGCCCGTGTTCCGAGTGGAACACGGGCAGCTTTTATTTTGCCATCCGGCTCAGAATCGCGGCGATCTGTGCGCGGGTCAGGTTGGCCTGTGGCAGGAACCGTCCCTGCGTATCGCCCTGAACAAGACCGAGCGCTGTGCACAGTGCTGTACCGTTCACGGCCCAGGGAGAAATGGCGTCGGCATCTGCGTAACCATCGGTGCTGCCAACTGCCGTCACGTCAGAGAGTGTGTAGAAACGCGCCAGCATGACGGCCATCTGTTCACGCGTGAGCGTCCGATCCGGACAGAAGATTCCATCGTCAAAGCCTGTGATGATCCCGCTGTCACTGGCCCAAGCGATATAGGGTGCAGTTTCCAGGGACAGATCCACGTCGGAGAACTGCGCGGCTCCGCTTGTCGGGTAGAAGGCATGGATCCCGGCAAAGCGAGCCAGATCCGCGGCGAACTCTGCCCGGGTCACATAGGCGTTTGGTTTCCATTCACCCGTATCCGTCAGTGTCATCCAGCCGTGGTCCAGGCAGAGCTTCATGGCCTCATAGCCCCAGTGGCTCTGTAGCCGGCTTTCGTCGAACGCCTGCGGGCCGACAGCGTCAGCCGGGAGATTGATCCCATTGTTCTTGGCCGAGAAATAGACCACTGCGGCCTCAGGTGTGATGCCGCGACGCAGCAGCAAATCGCGTACAGTGACAAATTCGTAGCCCTCGGCCATCAGATCGTCGATCGCGGCCAACGCGCCGTCTACGCTTGTCTTGTAAATATCATGGACAAGGATGATCGCGCCGTCGAAGACGCCCGCTTCAATATTTTTTCGAACCGTCTCGCTGTCGCGGTATTTCCAGTCCTCTGGGTCGACGGACCAGTAGATGAGCGGTGCCTTGACAACGGAGCGGACGGTTTTATTTGCGTTGCCGTAGGGGGCGCGGATATAGGCGTTCTCATCGCCGCCCGCGGCAGTGATGAGCGCCTGGACAGAAGCGATCTCTGTCTGCACGGTCTGCGTGGAGCAGGTATTGAGGTTTTTGTGGTTGTATGTATGGTTTGCCAGCTGATGCCCGTCGCGGACGATGCGCTGCAGCGTCTCTGGCCAGCCGGCGGCATTGACGCCGTTGACAAAGAAGGTCGCGTGGATGCCGCGCTCGGCAAGCCCGTCAAGCAACGCGCCCGTGTACTTGCCGGGGCCATCATCAAAGGTGATTGCCAGCAGCTTTGCACCGCAGTCCTGCGGCTGTGCAGCGCCGGCCGGCAAAGCCAGCGCAGAGAAAAGCAGCAGCGCCAGAAGCACGGATAGATATTTGCGGATAGATTTCATATAGGGACTCCTTTCTGCCGCCATCATAGCAGATCACGCGAAAAAAACAAGTATCCCGCGGATTTTTAAGAAATCCGCGGGATATATGACCGTCCAAAACGGTTTGCGTCTGTTTTCTTTGTAAGCAGTTGGAGCCGTTGCAGAGGAATGCCTTGTGCCGTCTTACGCTTACCGGACCTGCTCTGCTTCCTCGTTTTTGCCGAGACGGCGGAGCATCGTCTTTTTGACGGCGCGGAAGATGTTCTGGTAGCCCGTGCAGCGGCACAGGTGGCCGGAGAGGAGCTTGCGCAGCTCGTCGTCGGTGTATTCCTTGCCGGCGTTCACGATCTCAGTTGCCGTCAGGATAAATCCGGGGATGCAGAAGCCGCACTGGATGGACGTCTCGTCCATGAATGCCTTCTGCACGTCGGAGATCGTGCCGTCGGGGTTCATGAGACCCTCGAGCGTGATGATGTGCTTGCCCTCAGCCCAGACGGCGAGATACAGGCAGGTATTGATGGCTTCGCCGTCGATGAGCGCGGTGCATGCGCCGCACTCGCCGACCTCGCAGCCCTTTTTGACGGACGTGAGCCGGAAGTCATTGCGAAGCATATCCGTCAGACTGGCGCGGACGTCGACGACCTTTTCCACGTCCTTGCCGTTGATGTTGCATTTGACAAGTGCATACTGTGCCATCAGATCTCACCTCCGCAGCGTTTGACAGATTCAATGAGCGCCCGCTTGGCCATCTCGACCGCGATGTGCTTCCGGAATGCCTTGCTGGCACGCCAGGAATCACGGGGATTGATGTCCTCCAGGACAGCCTTGGAGAACGCAATGGCGTTTTCCATCGTGACGGGCTGGCCGTTCACAACGGCCTCCGCGCTCGGCGCGCGCATGGGGACAGGGCCTGCGACGCCGTAGGCGATGCGGACGCGGTCGAACGTCTTTTTATCCTCGGACAGGCGGACGTTGACGGAGCAGCCGGTCGTAGCAATCTCCATGGCGTTGCGCATGCCGTACTTGATATAGAAGCCCTTCGTGTTTTCCCACGAAGCCTTCGGGATCAGAATGGCGGTCTGGATCTCGCCCTCGGCGACGTTGATGTCGACCGTACCAGCCTTGATGTAGAAGTCCTTGATAGGCAGATAGCGCTTGCCGTTCACGCCGGTCAGCTCGACGATCGCTTCCCACGCGTGGAGCGTGGACGCGGAATCAGCAGAGGTCACGCCGTTGCAGGTATTGCCGCCGATGGTGCCGGCGTTGCGGATCTGCGGGCCGCCGACCATGTCGACGGCTTCGCCCAGCACGTTGATCTTTTCGATGATGATGGGGTTATGGGTGATATGGGAGAAGGTCGTCAGCGAGCCGATGCGGATGTTCTCCTGCTCATCCATGCAGATGCCGCGGATCTCGTCGACCTTCTGAATGGAGATCAGCTCCTTGCCGGCACGGCGGCCTTCGCGCATCTGCACGAGAACGTCGGTGCCGCCGGCGATGATCTGCGCTTCGGGATGCTCCAGACGAAGCCGGACGGCTTCTTCCACGCTGTGCGCTTCATAGAGCGCTTTCATATCATACATTGTCTGCTTCCTCCTCTCAGTCCTGGATCAGGCCCGCTTCGGTGAATTTCGCGAAGAGGACGTGCGGCGTGATCGGCGCCTGATCGATGGCGACGCCGGTCGCCTGATAAATGGCGTTGCGGATGGCGGGTGCCGGCGAGCATGCGGGCGGTTCTCCCAGCGCCTTGGTGCCGTAGGCGGACGTCGGCTCGTAGTTTTCCACAAACTCGGCTTCCAGATTCGGATGATCCATGAAGGTCGAGAGCTTGTAGTCGAGCAGGTTGTTGTTGAGCGGCCGGCCGGTCTTCTCGTCGAACAGCAGCTGCTCGGACAGGCCGTAGCCGATGCCCATGGACATGCCGCCGTGCACCTGCGCTTCGGCAAGCGCCGGGTTAATGAGCTTGCCGCAGTCGTGGACATTCACGATGTTCAGGAGCTTGACCTTGCACATCGGGATATCGACCTCGACCTCAGCGAACGTGCAGCCGAAGGAATAGGCGTTGTTGCGGATGGTATACGTGGATTCCGCGGTGATATGCTCGGAATGGACGGGATTATACTGTGCGGTCATGGCAAGCTCGGACAGGCTCATGAGGACGCGGCCATCGGTCGTGCGGACGATGTTGGAATCGATGATATCCATGTTGAACGTGGCCTGCCGCGTCAGCTCGCACGCGTAGTCGAGGATCTTCTTCTTGATCATCTCGGAGGTCTGCCGGATGGAGAAGCCAGCGACGTAGGTCTGACGGGACGCGTAGGCGCCAAGGCCGGTCGGCGTCACGTCAGTATCCTGGCAGGACAGGACGTGAACCTTTTTATAATCGGAAAGACCCACGATCTCGGCGCACATCTGGGCGTAGGCGGTGTCTGCGCCCTGGCCGATCTCGGTCTCGCCGACCTGCAGGTTGATGGTGCCGTCGAGGTTCAACTGCAAACGGCAGGAGGAGGTCTCCAGCGAGATGGGGTAGACGGCGGTATTATACCAGAAGGTCGCAAAGCCGATGCCGCGGCGAATGGGGCCGGTCTGGTTCTGATAGGCCTTGAGCTTTTCCTCGTAGCCGATGGCCTTCATGCCCTTTTCCATACACTGCCGGTAGGAGTCGGTATAGAGCTCATTTTTGGAGAAGCCGTCGACGTAGCCGGGCTTCATGAGGTTCTGCCAGCGGTAGGCCAGCGGCGTCATGCCGACAGCCTTTGCGCATTCCTCTGCATGGCACTCGTCGGCGAACGAAGCCTGCGGCATGCCGTAGCCGCGCATCGCGCCCGCCACCGGGCGGTTGGTGAAGACGGTATAGGCGTCGCCCTCAAAGTTGGGGCAGGGATAATGCTGGTTGAACGAGCCGAGACACTTTGCAACAATCGAATGGCCGTGGGACGCGTAGCCGCCCTGATTGGAGAAGCACTCGACCTTCTTGGCGGCGATGGTGCCGTCCTGATGCAGCCACGAGATGATGTGGGTGCGGATGGCGTGGCGGACACGGTTGGAGATGAATGTCTCTTCGCGCGAGCAGTCGAGCTTGACCAGGCGCCCGCCCACCTGCGTGCAGCACCAGGCGCACAGCGGTTCATACAGCGCGTCCTGCTTGTTGCCGAAGCCGCCGCCGATATACGGCTTGATGATGCGGATATCGCCCCACGGGCGGCCCAGCGCCTGACCGACGATACGGCGGACGATGTGCGGGATCTGCGTGGAGCTGGTCACGACCAGACGGCCGTTTTCCGCGTAGCAGAAGCAGCCGTGGTTCTCAATGTGGCAGTGCTGGACCATCGGCGTCTCATACCAGCCCTCGACCTTGATGAGCCCCGGCTCCTTGATCGCTTCGGCGTAATTGCCCGCGGCGGCGGTCGTGTGCTTGAGGATGTTGTTGGGAAACTTCTCATGCAGCTGAGGCGCGCCCGGCTCCATGGCCTTCTGCGCGTCCAGAACGAACGGCAGCTCCTCATATTCGACCTCGATGGCGCGCACGGCCTGCATGGCGGCGACCTCGTCCTCAGCGATGACGGCGCAGACATCGTCGCCGTAGTAGCGCACGTGCCGGTTCAGCAGGTGCCGGTCGGCAATGTCCTGATGCGACGGATCCATCGACCACGGGTGGCCGGAGGTCGGGAACGGGATGTCCGGCACGTCGAAGCAGGTCAGAATCTTCACGACGCCAGGGATCTTTTCGGCCTTGCTGATATCGACCGACTTGACAAAGCCGTGGGCGATGGTGGAATGCTTGATCCGGACGAGCAGTGCGTCCTTCGGGGCCAGATCATCATAGTATTTTGTCCGGCCGGTCGCCTTGTCAAAGGCGTCGACACGAACCTCGCTTCTGCCTACGATGTTCATTCGGATACCTCCATTTTTGCTTGTCCGCGGCGGGCTGCGCGCTGCGGCGCAGCTCCCGGCGGTTGTCCTTTTTGATTGTTTTTATTGTAGCATATCGGGTTTTGGAGAGAAAGCAAATTCATTATCTTACTTTATGAATAACGACTTTTTTCGCGACTGTCGAAAATCCGGCATGAACCTTGCGCATTTTTGGCAAAATAGCTATACTGATCGAAGAAAGGAGCGTCGCTATGTCTGATCCCACTGTCTGTTCCATCGGCTGTCTCGTTATGGCGGCCGGCAATGCGTCCCGCTTTGGCTCGAACAAGCTGGCAGCCAGCTTTGCCGGAAAGAGCCTGTTTTCGCTCGCGCTGGACGCGATCCCCGCGGGCGTCTTTACCTGCGTCACCGTCGTTTCGCAGTATCCGGAGCTTCTGCGGGAAGCGGAGCAGGCCGGTTTTTGTGCCATTCTGAATGACCGCCCGGAGGACGGCATCAGCCGCACGATCCGCCTTGGGACGCAGGCAATGGAGCGCTGTGACGCGATCCTTTATATGGTCTCCGACCAGCCGCTTCTGCGCGCGAACACCGTGCGGCGGCTCGCGGACGCGTGGCGCGCCGAACCGGCGTGCATCATAAGCGCGGCGCACGGCGGTCATCGCGGCAATCCGTGCCTGTTTCCCGCGCGCTTTTTCCCGGAGCTGTGCGCGCTCGAGGGCGACCGCGGCGGCTCGTCCGTCATCCGGCGGCACGAGGATGTGCTGCGGCTCGTCGAGACGGACGAGCACGAGCTTTTTGACTGCGACACGAAGCAGGCACTCGAGATCCTACGCGGACAGGCGTAAATATCCAAAGCAATCCGGCTTCCGGGCTTGACCCCGGAGCCGGACTTGTTATATAGTATAGGCAGCTATGACCCCGCAGGGGGCGGCGGAATGCTCTTCCGCGTATTCCGCCGGCGGCGGTGCAGCAATTCACAGGAAAGGATCAGCTCACATGTACGTAATCACCTTCCAATTTGAAAACGGCGCGCAGGAGGTCAAATTCTCTGCCGCACCCGGCAGCACCATTCTCGAAGCCGCAAAGTCGGCCAACGTCGCCATCGACGCGCCCTGCAACGGCAACGGCTCCTGCGGCAAGTGCCGCGTGAAGCTCGTCTCCGGCGAGGTCACCGGCATGCAGACCGGCCACATCTCCGACGAGGAATATGCCGCCGGCTGGCGGCTCGGCTGCGCGACGAAGCCCGCAGGCGACATCACCGTCATGGTTCCGGACATCGCTTCCGCCTACCAGAGCCGGATGAAGACAGCGGATCTGTCCTCCGGTGAGGAGATCGCGATCTTCAATCAGCTGCAAGCGGATGTGCAGGCCGCCGGCGTCGACTTTGCAAATGACTTTGTGCAGGCCGTCCTCACGCTCGACGAGCCGACGCTCGACGACACCATGCCCGACACCGAGCGTCTCGCGCGCTTCGCGCAGGACGCGTTCGACGGCTGTACGGACGTAAAGCTCACCTATCATACGGTCAAAAAGCTCGCGAAGACGCTGCGCGAAGCAAACTTCACCGTTCTCATCACCGGCACGCTGACCGACGGCGTGCTGACCATTCTGGACGTCACGGAAAAGCAGGACGCGCCCGTCTATGGCTGCGCCATCGACATCGGCACCACGACCGTCACCGGCGTTCTGATGGATCTTGCAACCGGCACGCTCACGGCCAAGGCGTCCGCCGGCAACGGCCAGATCCGCTACGGCGCGGACGTCATCAACCGCATCGTCGAGCAGCAGAAGCCCGGCGGCGCCAAGCGTTTGCAGGACGCGATCCTGAAGGAAACGCTCCTGCCGCTCGTGGCCGCGATGTGCAAATCGGCCGGGATCCCCGTGTCCCGCATCTTCCGCGTCTGCATCGCGTCCAACACGACAATGAACCATCTGCTCCTCGGCGTGGACGCCAACCCCGTGCGCATGGAGCCGTATATCCCGACGTTCTTCCAGTGGCGCGGCATGACGGCCAAGGATCTCGGCTTCCCGGCCAACCCGGACGCGGAGATCCTGCTGGCGCCGAACATCGGCTCGTATGTCGGCGGCGATATCACTGCGGGCGCGTTCACGAGCCTGATCTGGGACAAGGACGAGTTCTCGCTCTTCATTGACCTCGGCACCAACGGCGAGCTGGTCTTCGGCAACCGCGATTTCATGATGTCCTGCGCCTGCTCGGCCGGCCCGGCCTTTGAGGGCGGCGATATCTCCTGCGGCATGCGCGCGACCGACGGCGCAGTGGAATCCGTCGTCATCGACAAGGACACCATGGAGCCGACGCTCGGCATCGTCGGCCCCGCGGGGCAGAAGCCGGTCGGCATCTGCGGCTCCGGCATCATCGATATCATTGCGGAGCTGTACCGCACCTCCATCATCTCGTCCAAGGGCCAGTTTGTCCGCGAGGGCAGGCGCGTCGCCCACGACGAGCACGGTATGGGCCGCTATATCCTCGCCACCGCGGCGGAATCCGAGACGGGCCGCGAGATCTCCATTACCGAGGTCGATATCGACTCGTTCATCCGCGCGAAGGCGGCCATCTTCTCGGCCATCAACATCATGCTCTCCAGTCTGGATATGGACGTGAGCGTCCTGTCGCACGTGTATGTCGCGGGCGGCATTGGCTCCGGCATCAATATGGAGAATGCCGTGCGCATCGGCATGCTGCCGGATATCGACCGGGACCTGTTTGAGTATCTCGGCAACACGTCCCTCTCGGGCGCGTACGCCATGGCGCGCAGCGACAGCGCCGTCAATAAGGTAGACGAGCTGGCCTCCAACATGACCTATATGGAGCTTTCCACGAACCCCAGATACATGGATGAATTTGTCGCGGCCTGTTTCCTGCCGCACACCAACCGGGAGCTGTTCCCGTCGAGCATTCAGGAGTAAATAAAGTATGCAGGTACAGAACAACAAAGAAGAAGTCCCGTTTGCCCACTATGCGGAGAAATTCGCGGCCATCGATCCGGCGGAAGCCGCCGGTCGCTGCGGCGTGCCGTTTGCGGATGGCCGGTTCACCGTGACGCTGCTGGGCGTTCCCTATCAGATCGCGTGGCCGGAGTACGCCATTACGTCGCAGGTCGAGAATGCGTTCGCGCTTAAAAATCTGCCCTGCCAGACGTTTCTGCTGCGGTTTCTGATCGAGGGCCGCGCGGCGGCGCCGTCCGCCGGATATAAGACCTTCCGTGAAATGCCGTGGGGCGAAATGTACATCGGGCCGTATACCGGCCGCGTTCTGACGCGCGCGGCGTTCACATTCGGCACGCGGGTGGAGAAGTTCCGCGCGGCGTGTGAAAAGCTGGGCGCTATGCCCATCGGCCACGGCGACGCGGGCTTCCAGTTTGACGTTCTGGGCGGCTACCGGATGCAGATTATGGTCTACGCCGGGGACGAGGAGTTCCCGCCCAGCAGTCAGGTTCTGTACTCGGACAATTTCGAGACCGGCTTTGCCGCCGAGGATCGCGTTGTCGCCGGGGATATCCTCATTTCCGCGATCAAGGCGGCAATGTGATCAATCAATAGATAGGGAGAAACAGCATGGAATTTCAATATCGCGGTCTGCGCGCCCGGCTGGAGCACGTGGATGTCACAGAAGAAGAGATCGACCGCCAGTTGACGCGGCTGCAGCAGCAGAGCCAGCGGCGCACGCCCGTGCTTGACCGTCCGTCGCAGAACGGCGACGAGCTGGTGCTCGACTACGCCGGATTTGCCGATGGCAAGCAGTTTGCAGGCGGCACGGCGCAGAAGCAGACGCTCGTGCTCGGCAGCGGCACGTTTATTCCCGGCTTTGAAGAGCAGCTCGTGGGCAAGAATCCCGGCGACGACGTGAGCGTCCACGTGACGTTCCCGGTCGCCTACCACGCGCCGGAGCTGGCCGGCAAGGACGCCGAGTTCCGCTGCCATATCCACGAGATCCGCACCGTCGCCCCGTATGAGCTGGACGATACGTTCGCCAAAGAAGTCGGCGAATGCGAAAATATGGCACAGATGCGCGAAAGAATGCGGCAGAGTCTCGAGGGCTATTACGCCGAGCGCGCGGAGCTGGAGCTGCGCGACCGTCTGCTTCGGCAGGCTGCCGCCACGATGGACTTTACGCCCGACGCGGAAGCGGTCAGCAAGGCGATCGAGGAGCAGCTGGACACCATGTCCGCACAGCTGGCGCAGCGGAATCTGACGCTGGAGGACTACTGCAAATTCTCCAACTCCACGCTTGAGCAGATGCGCGCGGATGCCCGTCCCGGTGCGGAAGAAGCCGTGCGTATCAAGGAGCTGGTCCGCAGAGTGGCAGAAGCCGAGGATCTGCACGCGCAGGAAGAGGATGTCGCGCAGGCGCTGAGCGAGATCTGCAGGGCCAACCACATGAGCATGCAGGAGCTGCAGCCGTACTACGATGACGAATTTGCAAAGGCTGTGGAATACAGCATTCTTCTGGCCAAGGTCACCAAGCTGATCCGCGAAAGTGCGGCGCTGGAGAACTGAATTTCAGCAGATTGACGGGGTATGCCGGTGCATACCCCGTTCTTTTTATGCTTTTTCCCACTAATTTATATCATTTTTGATATGTCAGCATCAACGGTTCGAGTATATTATTGTTAAGATGGCAAATATGACAATTTTAACATATGAATTTCATACAATTTTCTGCTGCTCTTTGACCGATTTGCGCCCCCGGCATGTTGACAACCCAGATTCGGCGTGGTAAACTTTCACTGTAACCGATAAAACAATATCGATTACGATCATGGCGTTGGACGCTGCAGCGATGGATCTGCACAGCGCCGAAAATACCAGGCGACGGGATAGTTAAGGCCCCAAGCCTGCAAGGAGGATACATTATATGGCAATCGAATTTAAGGATGGCAAGTACGTAGACCCGAAGACCGGCCGCGTCACGCTCGACCCGACGGTCTACAAGGACTGGCAGATCGCTGAGGAAGCAGAGAAGAATCTGCCCCCCGTCGACTATTTCCGTGAAAAGCTCGGTCTGCTGCCCGAGGAGATCATCCCCTACGGTAAGACCCCGAAGATCGACTTCATCAAGGTCATGAACCGCCTGAAGGATAAGCCCGACGGCAAGTTCATCGAAGTCACCGCCATTACCCCGACCCCGTTCGGCGAAGGCAAGTCCACCGTTTCCCTGGGCCTGATTGAAGGTCTCGGCAAGCTGGGTCTGAATGTCGGCGGCGCACTGCGTCAGCCCTCCGGTGGTCCGACCATGAACGTCAAGGGCACCGCAGCAGGCGGCGGCAACGCCCTGCTGATGCCGATGACCGAGTTCTCCCTCGGCCTGACCGGCGATATCAACGATATTATGAACGCGCATAACCTGGCGATGGTCGCCCTGAACGCGCGTATGCAGCACGAGCGCAACAACAACGACGAATGGCTGGCCAAGAAGGGACTCAAGCGTCTCGACATCGACCCGAAGCGCATTGAGATGGGCTGGGTCATGGACTTCTGCGCGCAGGGCCTGCGCAACATCATCATCGGCATCGGCGGCCGTCTGGACGGCTACATGATGGAGTCCAAGTTCGGCATCGCCGTCGGCTCCGAGCTGATGGCCATCCTCGCTGTCGCACGCGACCTCAAGGATCTGCGTGAGCGTATCGGCAAGATCGTTGTCGCGTACTCCCGCAGCGGCGAGCCCGTCACCTGCGAGGATCTCGAGGTTGCCGGCGCCATGACCGCGTGGATGCGCAACACCATCAACCCCACCATGTGCTACTCCGTCGAGCATCAGCCGGTTCTCGTTCACGCCGGCCCGTTCGCCAACATCGCCATCGGCCAGTCCTCCGTTATCGCGGACCGTCTGGCGCTGAAGCTGTTCGACTATCATGTTACCGAGTCCGGCTTCGCTGCCGACATCGGCTTTGAGAAGTTCTGGAACGTCAAGACCCGTCTGTCCGGCCTGACCCCGAACGTCTCCGTTCTGGTCGCGACCGTCCGCGCGCTCAAGATGCACGGCGGCGGCCCGAAGGTCACCCCGGGCGCACCCCTGCCGAAGGAATACACCGAGGAGAACCTCGAGCTTCTGGAAAAGGGCACCTGCAACCTGTTCCATCACGTGAACACCATCAAGATGTCCGGCATCAACCCGGTCGTCTGCATCAACCGCTTCTACACCGACACCGACGCAGAAATCGCCCTCCTGAAGAAGCTCTGCAAGGAGCACGGCGTCCGCTGCGCGGAGTCGAACCACTGGCGTTATGGCGGCGAAGGCGCCATCGAGCTGGCTAAGGCCGTTGTCGAAGCCTGCGAGGAGCCGGTCAAGATCAAGTTCCTGTACGACCTCGACATGCCGCTGCGTCAGCGCGTTGAGCTGATTGCGAAGAACGTCTACGGCGCGGACGGCGTCGACTGGGCACCGCTGGCCGTGCAGAAGGCCGAGCGCTTCGAGTCCGACCCGAAGTACAAGGATTACTGCACCATGATGGTCAAGACCCACCTGTCCCTGTCCGACGACCCGACCAAGAAGGGCGTTCCGACCGGCTGGCGTCTCGCCATCCGCGACATCCTGGAGTACGGCGGCGCGAAGTTCCTCTGCCCGATGGCCGGCACGATCTCCATGATGCCCGGTACCGCCGCGAACCCGGCTTACCGCCGTATCGACGTCGACACCGAGACCGGCAAGGTTTCCGGACTGTTCTGATTCAAAATCAGGTCTTTCGGAACGAGACCTTGCAGGCAAGGTTCTTATCCTGACGCCCTGTTTTGAATCTCCCCACAAAGCCGTGCTTTGCGGGGCCCCAAGTGAACATGATTTACGGGCAGGCGGCGGTTCCCCGCCGCCTGCCTTTCTGAAAGAATAAGGAGTTATCATGGATTATACGACAAAATCCTGCCGCGAGTTCGTTACTGTCCTCGCGTCCTCTGAGCCCGCACCCGGCGGCGGCGGCGCTTCCGCGCTAGTCGCTGCGCTCGGCACGGCGCTCGGCAACATGGTCGGCTCGCTCACCGTCGGCAAGAAGAAATACGCCGATGTCGAGGAAGAGATCATCGCCCTGAAGGCCAAGTGCGACAAGCTGCAGAATGAGCTTCTCGATCAGGTGCCCGCCGATGCAGAGGGCTTTGTGCCGCTGGCAAAGGCGTATGGCATTCCGAAGGACGACCCCACGAGAGCCGAAACGCTGGAAAAGGCCACAATCATTGCCTGCCAGGTTCCGATGCACATTATGGAGCTGTGCTGCGAAGCGATCGAAGCCATCTCTGTGTTTGCGGCCAAGGGTTCCCGCCTTGCCGTCTCCGACGCGGGCTGCGGCGCAGCCATCGTGAAGTCTGCTTTGCAGGCAGCTTCCCTCAATGTTTTCATCAACACCAAGACGCTCCAGAACCGGACGGTCGCGGAAGAAATGAACGCGAAATGTCTCGGCATGCTGGACAAATACGGCAAGATGGCAGACGAGATCTTCGAGACTGTCAAGGCCGGGTTCTTTAAGTAAAAAGAAGGAGAACGAACATGGCTAAATTACTGCTTGGCAAAGAAGTTACTGCCGCAATGAACGAGAAGCTGCAGGCGAGAGTTGCGGCGCTGAAGGAAAAGGGCGTCAGCCCGAAGCTGGCGATCGTCCGCTGCGGTGAGAACCCCTCCGACTTGTCCTATGAAAAGGGTGCGACTGCCCGCGCGGAGCTGATCGGCGTCGAGGTCGAAAAGTTTGTCCTGCCCGAGGACGTGACCAAGGAAGCGCTTCTTGCGCAGATCGACGCGATCAACGCCGATGATTCCATCCACGGCTGCCTGATGTTCCGGCCGCTGCCGAAGCATCTGAAGGCCGATCAGGACGAGATCTGCAACCGTCTGGCCGCTGCCAAGGACGTCGACTGCATGACCGACCTCTCCAACGCCGGCGTCTTCACCGGCAAGAAGCTGGGTTTTGCCCCGTGCACGCCGCAGGCCTGCATGGAGATCCTCGACTATTACGGCATCGACTGCAAGGGCAAGAATGCCGTTGTCATCGGCCGTTCTCTCGTCGTCGGCAAGCCCGCCGCGATGATGCTGATGGCCAAGAACGCGACCGTCACCGTCTGCCATACCAAGACTGTCGACGTGGCCGGTATCGCCCGCAAGGCCGACATTCTCGTCTCCGCGGCAGGCGTTCTGAACAGCCTGACGAAGGACTATGTCTCCGAGGGGCAGATCGTCATTGACGTCTCGATCAACTGGGATCCCGAGAAGGTCAACGCCAAGGGCGGCAAGGGCGCCATCGCAGGCGACGCCGTCTTCTCCGAGGTTGAGCCGATCGTGGGCGCGATCACGCCGGTTCCCGGCGGCGTCGGTTCTGTCACGACGTCGGTTCTGATCGGCCACGTGGTCGAAGCAGCTGAGCGCACGCTGTAAGTGTAACCAACACGCTGCCGCCGGCCACTTCCGGCGGCAGTTTTTTTCGAAGGGAGCGTGGATCCAATGAAAGAAAAGTTCAAAAATCCCCAGACTGTGATCCGCTGGCTGTTCGCAGGCTTTACTGTGATCTGCCTGCTGGCGGCTGTGATCATGCCGGATCGAAGCGGCATGCTGGACGGCCTTGGGCGCATCTGTACGCAGTCCGGCCAGACAGTCAAAAGCTATTTTGATCCCAGCTACGGCGGCTTCGCCGGGACGTTTTTGAACGCTGCGCTGGTCTGCGCGGTCTGTCTCGGGATCTATTGTCTGCCGGGCAGCAAGCCGGACGGCGTATCCGTCCTGGCGTTCTTCCTGACGGCCGGCTTCTGCTTCTGGGGCACGACGATCCTCAATATCTGGTTCTCGTTCGCAGGCGTTCTGGTCTACTGCCTCGTCACGAAGAAAAAGCCCGGCGCGATGGCGAATGCGTTCCTGTTCTCCACAGGTCTGGCTCCGCTCATCACCGAGATGCTGTTCCGCTATCCGGGTGAGACGTGGCACGGCTTTACAGGGCTCGGCGTGATCCTTGCGCTGGCCGTTGGCTGCCTGATCGGCTTCATTTTCCCCGCTGTTCTGCCGCACAGCCCGCAGATGCATAAGGGCTACGACCTCTACAATGCCGCCGTCCCCATCGGCCTGCTGGCGTTCTTCCTGCGCTCGCTTCTGTATAAGGTCTTCACGCCCGCGCCTCCGGCGTCTGAGGGTGTTGGTCTCGGCGACAGCTTTACTGCCCTGAGTCTCGTTTTCTGCGGCGTGGTCTTTGGCCTTGCGATCCTCTGGGGCCTTGCCATGGGCGGCGGAAAGGAATACGGCAGACTGCTGCGCGATTCCGGCTATAATGTCGACTACGGCGCGAAATACGGCTCCGGTGCGGCAATCCTGAATTTCGGCATCTACGGCCTGTTCATCGTCCTGTATTATACGCTGATCGGCGCGAACTGGAACGCCGCGACACTTGGCTGCGTGTTCTGCATGGTCTGCTGCTGCTATAAGGGCAGCCACCCGGCAAATGTCTGGCCGATCATGGTCGGCTATGTGGCGGCGAGCTACATTGCGGAGTTTGTCTGCGGTCTGACCGGCGCGGAGCATACCCTGATGGCCAACGCGCAGGCGATCGTCATTGGCCTTTGCTTCGCAAACGGCCTGTCGCCGGTGACCGGCGTCTATGGCTGGCTGGCCGGCGTGCTGTTCGGTATGATCCACTACACGTTCGTGACCTGCGTGCCGCTGCTGCACGGTGCGTTCTGCCTGTATAACGGCGGCTTTACCGCGGCGTTCACCTGCTTCCTGTTCATCCCTGTGCTGGAGCATTTCTGCAAGACCAAACAGGAACGCAAGGAGCTGAAAGCCGGGAAGTGACCGGCGGAAAGGAGCTGCGCCATGTATTACTGTGAAAACTGTTACCTGCTGAACGAGGATGATGTCTGCGCCTTCTGCGGAAGTAAGCTAACGCGCGGGCCAAAAGCGGACGAGTACTGTTTCATCGGCAACAAGTGCTCCCCGTGGGCCGAAATGCTGCATGGCATTCTGGAGGATGACCACATTCCGGTCATCGTCCGCCAGTGGAGCCCGCGCACCGCGGCCTACACCGGCGAGGTCGGGACACGGACGGATTTCTTCGTCCCGTACCGCGAGCTGGAGCATGCAAGGCAGCTGGAGCAGGCGCTGATGGACAGCAGCTTCGAACAGCCGGAAGACTGATCCATACGCATAAAAAATCCCGAGCCATTTGGCTCGGGATTTTGTTTTGGAATTACATGAGCGGCTCCAGGGACAGAACCGGGTGGTTCTTTTCCTGCAGGAACTCCAGCAGGGCGTCGCAGTCGGTGCAGATGGTCTCGTCTGCGATCATGTCGGTGAAGTTGTCAATGCCGTACAGCTCCTTGGCGGTCTTGTTCAGACGCTCGCCGACGTCGTCCTTCAGTTCCTTCGGCATCCAGACGATACGCTCGATACCGCCCTCAGCGTGGATGAACTTCTTGGAGGAGATGAAGTGGCGGCCATGGCCCATGTAGCCCGGCGTCTGAACGCCGCCGCCGGTGCAGGAAGCCAGCTCGCCGAAGGTCATACCGGCGGGGGTCATGCCTGCATATTCACGGTTGACGACGATGAAGCCGTTGGACATCGGCTCGATGCCGGAGATGCACTCGAAGCAGCCGCAGGAGGTCATCGGATCCTCCATGATGGAGTACAGCGTGACCTCTTCGACCGCGCCGTGGGTCGCGTCCTTGATGGCGTCATTGACCGTGGTGTAGCGGCCGGTGCGCTCGTCCAGGCAGCCCTCCTTCATGATCGGCTGGGACGGGCCGTTCGGGTTCAGCTCATACGTCGCCTTGGCGTCGAGCCACGACACTGCGCCGCACAGACCCAGACGTTCCGGCGTGACCACGCAGCAGTGCGCCGGTGCGAAGGACTGACAGAGGATGCAGGTGAAGAAGCGGTCAACGGACTCGTCGGTCATGGAAGCCAGACGGTCGTCACGCATGTTGTAGCGCGGGATGGCGACGTCATTCAGGAATGCGGTGGCCTTGACCGGATCGGTGATCAGGTGCACCTCGCACTTGTCAACGACAGCGTCAAATTCATCCGTGATCATGTGGTACAGAACCTCGGCAAAGTGCGTCAGGCGCAGACCCTTGTCATAGGCGTCCTTGGAGATACGGATACGGAACTGGTTGCGCTGGCCGGTGTGCATGACGCCTTCCATGTAGTTGAACCAGGCGTGGATCTTACGCTCGATGACAGACTCAAAGTCGGCCTGCATCTTCTTGCCCGCGACATAGACGCAGGTGGCAAGGGCGTATTCAAGATCGCCGGAGTCGATGTCCGGGCCGTCGATGACGAGCTTATGATCCTCGACCTCATCCAGCTCCTTGGCCAGGACAAGCTCGCAGGTGGTGTTCTTGGCAGACCAGAACTCGACCTTCATATCGGCCTTACGGATGATCTCGCCCTCGAACGCAGCTGCAAACGCGACGGGGATCGGCAGCTCCTTGGACTTGATCTTGATGCCGCGCAGCTCCAGAGACTTTTTGACAGTCTCGTTGTGATCGGTGCAGGATTCCAGCGCGCCCGGAACCTGATTTTCGCCGAGGTCGACATCGACCACGACCGGGAAGCCCAGTGCGATCGCACCGGCACCGGCGGAAACGACGACATTGTCAATTGCGCCGAAGGTATTGACGAACGCGGGAACGCGCTCCTTGGTATAGCTCAGCAGGCCAGCCAGATCGCCCGGCTGCACGTTGCCGAAGATCAGCGCCGCACGGATGGCGACGGTGACGACATGGATGACAGCGGTCACGTCATGGCCCAGCGGGATGACGCGCAGCTCAAGACCCATCTTGACGCCCGCTTCCGCGCACTGCTCGATGACGTCGCCGACCATGAAGGTCATGATACCCTTCGCCTGATAGTCCTTGACGACCTTGGCAACGTCCTCGGCATTTTCAGCCTTGCCCAGAACGACGGCCACACCGGGGATATCGCCCGTGACCAGCGGAACGCCGAGAGAACGGATGATGGGATCGGGCACGAAGCCGATGCCGGGAACCGTCGCCTGCTCATAGGCGTCCTTCGGCTCGACGAATTTCAGGCCCTCGATGATCTCTGCGCCGACTGCGGTGGCAAGACCTGCGTTGAGCGCCTGACCCAGATCCTCCTGATCGGTGATCAGACTCTTGAGAACGCCCACACATGCGGGCAGATCGCCCAGCGTCTTGACCTTCACGCCGGTCGCAGCATAGATGGTGGGGAAGAAATAGGCCGTATCCGGGAAGGCGATGGGATGATCCGCGCCATATTTTGCGATGGCGTCATTGACTGCGCCCTCGGTCAGGCCAGCCACGGCATGCGAGCCGCCGTAAATGAGATCGGTTAATACGCTCATAAGTACCTCCTGCAATGACTTTTCATTGAATTTCTGAGAAAACACAAAACCGTCGTTGGTTTGTATATTCAGCTACAGAGTCTGGCAGCTTCGGTCTTCTGTCTGTTATTCTAGCACAATGTGTCCCGTTCTTTCAAGAGAAACAACAGAAAAAAACGGATCCCCACCGCAAATGCGGCAGGGATCCGGGAAAATTGCTGCGGATCAGGCTTCCAGATAGGAGTCGGAATACAGCTCGTGGTTCTTGAAGATGTCGCAGGTCTTGATGGTCTCCATCAGGCGCAGGTCGTTCGGGTTGACAATGGCAGAGGTCAAGCCTTGCATCATTGCCATGGCGACGAGTGCGGAGTCCATGATCGGGCGCAGCGTCTTCGGCGCGCCGTTGGAGTTGTTGGACAGACCGCCGGTGGACTTCAGGCCTTCGTCGGCGAACAGCTTGATGGCGTTCAGAACGTCCATCTGCTTGTCCTGCATGCCCTTGACAACGAGGAACAGCGGATCGAACCACAGGTCGGTCGCTTCCATGCCGAGAGACAGGCCGCGCTCGAGCATGTTGTGGCAGTGCATCATGCGCTCTTCATTGTCCTTCGCGATGCCGTCGGCGGAGCAAAGCGCAACGCAGATCGCGTCGTTGGCAGCGGCGAGGTCAATGTAGGAGATACGGGAGCCTGCGTCAGCGGAGTTGACGATGGGCTTGCCGTTCGTGCGGTTGTAGACCTTGATGCCGGCTTCGATGGCGCGCTTGTTGGCGGTATCGAGTGCCAGCGGGACGTTGTTGAAGTTCTCCTGCAGCAGCTTGACTGCCCAGGTCATCAGCTCCGGACCATTGGATTCCGCCGGGCCGATATTGACGTCCAGATAGGTGGCGCCGGCCTTGATCTGCTCGGCGGCACGCTTCAGGATGGGCTCGGGGTTCATGGTGTTCATCGCTTCGCGGATGACCGGGGAGATGCAGTGGATACGTTCGCCGATGGTGACGAACTTCGGGGATTCCGGATCACGCTGCTTGTAGTGTACGCCCATGTCGACGACCTCGATGGCCGGGATGGAAGCGGCGATCTTCTCGAAATCGAGCGGTGCGTCCGCGTCTGCGACAGCCTTCTTCTCCGAAGCGGGCGTCTTGGAAGCGGCAGCAGCCTCGGCAGCCTTGATGTGTTCGCCGTCGCGCAGGTACTTGACCAGCTCGACTGCTTCGCGGGTGCCGACGACAACGTTCCACTCGGGCAGCTTGTCCTGGATCTCGCCCTTCATGACTGCAACCTTGCCCGGGATGATGAGGGTGCGGTTGTTGATCTTGGAGGCGATATCGAACTCGTCAAAGAACTTCTTGACGGAGGTGGAGGAGAACTTGCCTGCGGCCCATGCCGTCAGGACGGACATGCCGGAAGCGTCGGTGATGAGCAGGTTGATGGGCACCTTGGAGCGCTCGAGCTCGCCGGAGACCAGGAAGTAGGTCAGCGCGAAGTCGACCGTCAGGGCGCAGGGATCGTCGGGGCCGGCGCCGTTGATGGGGTAGATGCCCGGGGCGACCTTCATCGGCTTCTGCGGGTCGGTGAAGATGTTCTGGCGCAGGCCGTAGAGCGGCAGCGCTTCGGCATAGCCGACCTTGTCCATGACGATGATGGAGCCGTACTTGACAACGAACATCGCGGCCAGAGCGGTCTCGAGATGCTCGTCGTGGTTGCACAGGACGCCGAGGTTGACGATGGAGGGATAACCGAAGGTACGGTCGCCGTCCTTGATGGCGGTGCGGCGGACGAGAACGGTATTTGCAAAGGTCTCCTTGATGGTAGGAGCGGTGACGTCGAGGATCAGGTTCTTGTTGCCGGCCTTCTCAAGCTCGGCAACGGTGTCGTGCAGCTCGGACAGATCCGTGCCGCGGACGCCCAGAACAAGACCGGCAGCCTTGGCGATCTCGTTCATGGCTGCGAAGTTATCCTTGTTTGCGCCGTCCAGAATGGGCTTGTTGTCCTTGATCGCTTCGACAGCGGCCTTGGCCGTCTCAACGTCCTGCGTGTCAAGGATGACGGTGCGGTCAGCCAGAGCGGCTGCCTTCTTGCACAGCTCGACGAACTTTGCGCTGTCGCCGGAGTCGTGGACAAGCACGCACTCGACCATCTCGCGCTCGCCGATACGCTCGTAATCGACCTTCTTGATGAGCTCGATCCGCGCTTCGACAGTCGCGTCGTCCATGGTGGTATCCAGTGTGGCTGCGAACAGGTTGCGGTTGACAAGGGTCTTCTCGTGACGCATCATGACGGTCTCGCCGCCAAGCTTATGCGCGCCGACCTCGATGGTCTTCATGGGAGGTGCGGTAGCTTCGGACAGAAGGGCGATCGCTTCTTCGGACATGTACGGGCACTTGGTAATGGGAACAGCGCCCTGAGCGACCTTCATGCAGAATGCCATACAGGTGGGGCTGCCGCATTCCTTACAGTTTTT
This sequence comes from uncultured Oscillospiraceae bacterium, assembly GCA_934655875.1. Classification (GTDB taxonomy): domain Bacteria; phylum Bacillota; class Clostridia; order Oscillospirales; family Oscillospiraceae; genus CAG-170. The sequence goes on along the minus strand of CAKUHB010000018.1, from coordinate 1,431 downwards.
CTTCGGAGATAATTTGAAAATGTCAAGACCTTTAACTGCCATAATATGTTTCCCCCCTGCTTACATGAGCGCGTTGATCATCTGAGCGATGGTCTTTACTGCTTCCGGATGGCGCAGAATGACTGCGTCGGAGCCGCCGGCCAGAACTGCCGCCGCGGTCGTGATCTCCATTTCGATGCCGCGCTCTTCCTGGCTGCCCCACTCGGGCATGTCTTCCTCAGACATGACAGCTTCCTTGACGCCCCAGGTATCGGCAGAGACCGGCGTCATAATGGGCATCTGGAGCATGCCGTCAGCCTGCTTCAGAGCGGCGTCCTTCACGCGGTCGAGCGTGGAAGCGACGTACTCGTAGCCGTAGCCGGCAGCGGCGGAGCCGATGTTCATGACGATGGACTGCGCGTTGACGCCCAACTGGGTCATGACGGTGTTGAGCTGCTTGGCAAGGTTGATGTCGACGGCGGATTCCGCGCCGACCTTCTGGCCGTAGGCCAGACCGGCGGACGCACCGACCGTCTTGTAGTTTTCGTCACGGGCGGACAGGACGAGGATATTCTTGCCGGCAAGCGCCTCTGCGATCTTGTTGAACAGCTCGGTGTCCTTTTCGATGTTCTTGCAGCCCATGATGACGAGCGGCAGCGTGGTCGCGTCGGAAACATCCTTGGCCAGCTGGACGCACTCTTCCACGGACTTGTTGAGACCGTTGGGATCGGCCCCTTCGAGGTGCAGGCAGATGAAAGAAGCGCCCTCGAGCGACTCTGCACGCTTTGCCATTTCGGGCACTGTGGTGCAGCCCTCGTAGAAGGCCTTCTCGCCGGGCATGGTGTACTCCGCCATGCCGAGGTCGGTCAGTTCAACGCCGATCTTCGGAGCGTTCTTGATCTCAGCGTCAAACGTGTGGAACGGGAGCACGTTCTGGCCGCCGATGGCCGTGGCTTTGTCGCCGACGCCAAGCACAACTTCATTGATGTGTGCATTGAACGCCTGTTTTTTGGGAACGAAAGGCATAGTTTTAATCCCCCTAATTTATTTAAAATCTTTTGCCTACAGATGGAGCTCCTGCATGACGGCGGCGAGTGCCTTCTTGACAGGAGTGGTGTCCGGCACCTGAGAGCTGGGCTTTCCTTCGCAGTCGTATTCGTATACGGTTTCGTCCTGCGGCAGGACGCCGGCCAGCTCAAGGCCGTACTTATTTATCTCTTCCATGACGCCGGGATTGAGCTTGCCCTCCGGCGCACGGTTGACGATCAGCTTCATTTCGCCGGGATTGAGATTCATCTCGCGGATCATCTCGGCGATGCGGCCTACGGCCTGAACGCCGCGGCGGGAGCAGTCGGAAATGAGAAGCATGGTGTCGACATGCGGAAGAAGCCCGCGGCTGATATGCTCCAGACCAGCCTCGTTGTCCACCACCATGTAGCGGTAATTGCCGAC
>CAKUHB010000017.1 GCA_934655875.1 uncultured Oscillospiraceae bacterium | reverse complement strand
GCCGCGCTCAACCGGATCGTAGCGGATTACCTGCCGCAGCTGCAGGCACAGTTTTTGCAGAAGCTTCTCCGGTCGCCGGAGGGCACAGAGGAGCAGCTGCAAAAGCGCTGCGGCGAGCTGCGCATTGCGCTGAAGCACGAAGCCTTTGCCGTCGTCACGATGGAACTGGAGTATCCCAGCCGCCGCGGCAGCTCCAAGACAAGGCTTGCACTGTATGACACCATTCTCAGCGAGCTGCGCGACGCCGGCCTACAGCCCTGCGGCACGGAGGACAGCCACGACATCTTCAACTGCCTGCTGAACATCCCCGCCGGAACGCCGGACGACTTTATTGAAGAGCAGCTGTCCATGCTGCAAAACAAGCTCCTGCTCGTGGCGGACTGCCGCCTGCACGCCGGGATCGGCCGGATCGTTTCCTCGCTCACCGACTGCCCGATCAGCTATGCCGAAGCGATCGTTGCGCTCAACTATCAGGACGTCCTGCGTGAGGACGATATCATCCATTACAAAAATATCCGCCATTTTGAGCCCTCGCTTCCAAATCCGCAGCAATTGCAGGAGTACCTGCTCGCGCTGTTCCGTGAAAACAAGCTCGACGAGCTTGTCGTCGCCATCGAGACCCATCTGCACGCGATCTCCGTGCGCGACGGCGACGGCTCCACGCACGTCCGCTCCTTCTGCGCCGATTATCTGCACTCCATTCTGATGGAGAGCATGCGGCTCGGCATGCCCGCAGAGCAGCTTGAAGCGCTGGGCCTTTCGATCTCCGCACTCCAGAAGCGCCGTCGTATCTCTGAACAGGTCAACTATATCATGGATGCAACCAAGCAGCTTCTGGGCCGGCTGTTCCAGAAGCCCGCCGGGCAGTCCAATCACCTGATCGAGCTGGCCAAGGAGTTCGTAAACGAGCATCTGCCGGATCCCGCGCTCGACATGGCGCTCGTCAGCGACCATGTCGGCCTGTCCAAGATCTATTTCTGCCGCCTGTTCCACAAGGAGGAGGGCGTCAGCTTCAGCAACTACCTGAAGCTTGCGCGCATCGAGCGCGCCAAGCAGCTGCTCCTGCAAACAAACATGAAGGTCTTCGAGATCAGCGACGCCGCCGGATTTTCCAACGCAAAATACTTCGGCTACGTCTTCAAGCAGGAGGTCGGCCTGACGCCGCTGGAATTTCAAAAAACCTCCGCCCACACCCATCCGGGCATGGATAGTTGATGAAATAACGTCCAAGAAAAGCCAAGACCGCCCACATGCATCTGCATGCGTGCGGTCAATTTTACGCTTCTTTTTTCTCAAATTCCTTTGCCACGTCCTCGAGCAGCTGCCGGATGGGCAGGTGCTGGGGACAGACCTTTTCGCACTTGCCGCACTTCAGGCAGTCGGACGCCTTCCGACCGGGGCCGGTATGGACATCATTATAATAGTAGTCCGCGTTCCAGTCGTGATAGAGCTGCTTCGTGTTCATCACCGCGAACAGGTCGGGGATGGAAATATGCTGCGGACAGCCGTCCGTGCAGTACCGGCAGGACGTGCATGCGATCAGATGCTTGCTCCGGAAGATCTCCTGCACCCGCTTTACCGCCGCCAGCTCCGTCTCGTTCAGCGGCTTGAAATCGGCCATGAACGAGCAGTTGTCCTGTACCTGCTCCAGCGTGCTCATCCCGGACAGCACCATCAGCATCCCCTCAAAGCCCGCCGCGAACCGCAGCGCATAGCTCGCCGGGCTTCCGCCGTGCAGGTCGTCAAGGACGGCCTTCGCATCCTCCGGCAGCTTCACCAGATTCCCGCCCTTGACCGGCTCCATCACAATTACCGGCTTGCCGAACTTCCGGCAGACCTCATAGCACCGGCGGCTTTGGATCGCGGGATCGTCATAGTCGGCATAGTTAAATTGGATCTGCACCACCTCGACCTGCGGATACTCTGTCAGGATCTTCTCCAACACCTCCGGCCGGTCGTGGAACGAGATGCCCACGTGCCGGATCTTTCCTTCCGCCTTCAGGGCAAACGCCGTCTCATACGCGCGGCAGGCCGCCAGCTGACTCTCAAATACCGGCCGGATATCCGCTTCTTTTTTAAAGAAGTTCGCCGTCAGCTTGTCCGTCAGCACGTAGCGCTCGCGCGGATAGCGGCTGGTAAGACAGGCCTTTAACGCCGTCTCGCTCCTACCCTGCAAATAGCCGTGCGCCGTGTCAAAGTAATTGAACCCCGCATCCAGGAATGCATCCACCATCTGCGTCGTCTTCGCAAGCTCCACCTCGCCGTCCTGCATCGGCAGCCGCATAAATCCAAATCCCAAATTTTTCTTGATCCGTTCCATCGTATCGCTCCTTTCTGTGTTTTTTTTATCGCATCCCAGCCCGGAATCAAGCCCTCAAAAACGGCGTCTCCCACTTCGTGCCCTTTTCAGGCGCAACGCAGCCCATGTCCGGGTCGGACATGGGCTGCGCGGGGATTCAGATGGGTTATTCTTCTGCGGGGAATTTGGTGATACGGCCGTTGACGAACGCGTAGATGAGCGCCGCGTCCTTGGCAGTGACCTTGCCGTCGCCGCTCACGTCACAGAGGGCGAGCTGCTCGTCGGTCAGGGTGGTTCTGCCGTTGATATACGCGTACAGAAGCGCCGCATCCTTGGCAGTGATCTTGCCGTCGCCGTTCACATCGCCGAGGAGACCGGCAGCGGAGGTCTTCTCAAACCGAACCGCAACATCGTCGTAGGCGAAATAGGCGGGCTGGGAGAAGCCGTAGCCGTTGTCGCTGGAGCCGGTGATGTTGAACTCGATCTTCTGCACCTTGCCGAGACCGGAGAGGTCGAACTTCGTCCAGTCGGTGATGATGTGATCCGGGCCATTGCAGAGGTAGATCTCGGCGTCGCCGGTCTTGGTGCCGTTGGCATCATAGCCGGTGGCGGTCAGCTTGACCCAGTCGTTTTCGTCAATCTTTGCGGTCAGACCGTTGCCGTTGAGGTAGCAGTTCAGGGCGTATGTGATGTTGTTGACGTACATGTGATCGACAACACGCGCAACGCCGTCCGCGAAGGAGATGGAAGGCAGGATCTGCGAATCGGTATAACCGGAGTTGTCCTTGTAGCCGAAGTGAACGGCAAAGTTGTCGGAGCCGTTGTGGCCGCCGCCGGTGGTGCCGATGTCGGTGGACGCGTCCTTGTTATAGACGGTCAGCTGATGGTTGAAATCACCATAGGTCACGAAGTCGCTGGTAACATAGTGGGAGACCGCGTGGCCGCCGCCCCAGTAGCAGTAGTTATCCCAGCTCTTCGGGAGCATGTGATACAGCCAGGTGTTGTTCGTATCGGTCCAGGTGTAGGCTTCGGACTCGTCCGTTGTGCCGGAGCCGTTCGGGTAGAGCATCGAACCGCCGTATTGCGGATCGTCGATGAGGGACGACCAGTTGTTGCCGCCGGCGAAGTTCACGCCGCCCTTGTAATCGGCGTCTTCGAAGGTGAGGACGCGGATCTCATACTCGTCGGACGCGGCGAAGACGGTGATAGGCTGCGCCGCGGTGAACGCGCCGGACTTGACCGTGACGCTTGCGGTGCCAGCGGTCAGGCTTTCGCCGTTTTCGACGGTGAAGTCGTCAACGGACTTCGTCGTGCCGTTGTCATAGACGGCGGCGACGGTCATGCCGGTCTTGTCGAAGCTCTCGCCTGCGGTGTAGTTCGTCTTATAGGGCGCGTGCGTGATCTTGATGGAGACGGTCTCGGGTTCGCCGACAGATTCCTGCCAGTCAAGAACCGGATAGCCGCTGTTGACCTTGCCAGCGTCCTTCTTGAAGCCGTTGCCAAGGGCCGTATAGAGCTCCTTCAGCTCGTCGGCGGTAGAAGCTTCGATATCGGTGTTGGCAACGGTCGCGGACGTGCCGCTGTACATCTTCTCATCAGTACCGGTCAGCCAGTAGCAGTTCGTGACCGTGCAGCTGGTGCCGCTCAGAACATAGCCCAGAACGCTGCCGTGCGGAGCCGTGCCGGTGACAGCGATCGTGCCTGCGTTGTAGGCGTTTTCAAGAGTAAAGGGCTTGTTGACGTAGCCGACGATACCGCCAACGCCGGAGTAATTGGCCGTGCTGGATGCAACGGTGATCTTACCGACGTTATAGACATCCGTGAGCTTGACGTTCGTCGCGCCGTCCGCGCTGGCAAGGATACCGGCAACGCCGCGCTGGTTGCTGCTGACGGACGAAGCATAGACCTCACCGGCATTGTAGCAGCTTTCAATGGTCAGGCCGCTGATGCCGTAGCCGGTCGTGCCAGCAATACCGCCGACGTTCTTCTGCGCAGAGACCTTCGCGTCGTTGTAGCAGGCGCGGATGACGCAATTCGAACCGGCCACTTCGCCGACGATACCAGCGACGTTGGCGTAATTGCCTCTGTTGCCGGACGGATCGACCAGTTCGCCGTGGTTCGCGCAGTTTTCAATGACGCAGCCATCTGCGGCCAGACGGCCGACAATACCGCCGTTGCAGCCGCCATAGGACGTCATGCCGGTCTTGTCAACGGAGCCGATCTCGCCGTAGTTGACGCAGTCCAGAATCGTGACCTTGGCCTTGGCTTCGCCGAGGATGCCGCCGTTGGGGCTGGAACCGTTAATGACAGCGTAGTTGACGCAGTTCGCGATCTTTGTCTCACCGGAGACGGTACCGCCGACAACGCCGCCGCCATTGTACGCACCGATGATGCCCTTGAGGGTGACGTCGTGGATGTATGCGCCGTCACCGGCATAGGCGATGATGCCGACGCTGTTGTGGGTAGCAACAGTGCCGCCAGCATGAATATCAACGGTAACAGAGAAGCTGCCGCCATCAAGTTCGCCCGCGTAGGGCTGCTCATATGTGCCGACGCCGACGAAGTCGGTGACCTCAGTCATGTCGATGTTGGCCATGAGGATACCCTTGAGGGAGGTCTTGCCTGCTTTGACCTTATTGGCGAAGGACACGAGGTCGTCCGCGGTGTAGATCTTCATTTCGGTCTCCGCAGCGTTGACCGTGATGGCCTGCTCGGCGGAGAAGGTCTTGCCGTCGACGGTGTACTGCACGGTGACCTTTGTGGTGCCGACAGTCAGGTTTTCGCCGCCCACGACAGTGTAATCGGTGATCTCGATTTCGGAATCGTCGTCATAGACCGCGGCAACGGTCATGCCGGCCGCATCGAAGCTTTCGCCCGCTTCATACACGGTCTTCGTGGGCGCGTTGGTGATCTTGATACCAGTGATGACGGGATCCGGTGCGTTGGAGACCTGCCAGACGAGGACGGGGTAGCCATCATTGACATTGCCCGCGTCGTTCTTGAAGCCCTCGCCAAGCGCAGCGGCAAGGCCCTTCAGCTCGGCCGCTGTCTTGACCTCCGCGGTGCCGTCTCTGCCGACGCCGGTCGCAGCGGTGCCTTCGAGATAGAAGACGTTGGAAAGCGTATCTGCCCAGCCGACAGCCGCGCCGACCGCGTTGCCGCCGGTCTCGGAGACGGTGATATTGCCGGTCGTATAGGCGTTGGTCAGCGTGGATTTCTCCATGACGCCGATCAGACCGCCGATCTGGTTTCTCGTGGTGGATACCGCGCCGGTATTATAGATGTTTGTGACGGAAGCGCTCTTGGCATAGCCCATGACGCCGCCGACATAGGTGCCGGTCGCGGTGACGCTGCCGGTGTTGTAGCAGCCGGTCATCGAGCCGCCGTACAGCTCATAGCAAAGGCCGCCGATGTTCTTGACGCCAGTCACGCTGCCTTCATTGCCGCAGTTGGTCACAGCAGAATCAATCAGCACTGCGGCCAGACCGCCGACGCCGCAGGCATTGCCGACCTTTTCGTCCGCGGATACGTTGACGCGTGCGATCACGCCGGAGAGATCCAGATACTGTCCTCTGCCAATGACGCCGCCCACATTGCCGCTGTAAACGGAATAGCTGCTCGCCGCAGAGACGCTGCCCTCGACGGTCAGATCCTTGATCACAGCGTGTGCATCGCTTGTGCCGAGGACATTGCCGAACAGACCGAGGTAGAGGGATTCGCCCGGTTTGGCCGTGGCATAGTCGATGGCGAGGTTCTTGATGGTGTGACCGGCGCCGTCGAAGGAGCCGGCAAACTTCTTGGAGGACGTGCCGATCGGCGTCCAGTTGAGACCGTTCAGGTCGATATCCGCAGTCAGCACGCCGTTGATTGCGCTGTTGCCGCCGTTGACCTGCTTGGCGAACCAGACGAGATTGGACGCGTTGGCGATCTGATAAACGCCGTCCTTCAGCTCCGGCTGTGCGGCGTCGGTGACAGTGACCGTGCATTCGGCCTTCGCGCTGCCGCAGGCGGCAGTGATGACCGTCTCACCGGCAGTCAGCGCGGTGATCTTACCGTTTGCGACCGATGCGACCTCAGGCTTGGAAGAAGTCCAGATCACGGTCTTGTCGGTGGTATCCTCCGGCTCGACCACTGCGGTCAGCACTGCGGTATCGCCGGTGAAGAGTGCGAGCGTGCTGCTGCTCAGCGTTACACTGGCAGCTTCGACCGGAGCGGTGACCGTAACGGCACACTCGGCCTTGACGCTGCCGCAGGTCGCGGTGATGGTGGCCGTACCGGTCGTCTTCGCGGTGACAGTGCCGTTCTTGACCGTGGCAACGGTCTCATTCGAGGACGTCCAGACGATCGTATCCGTCGTGTTTTCCGGCGCGACAGTCGCGGTCAGGGCAGTCTTTTCCGTGGGCTTCAGCGTAAGCTCCGTCTTGTCCAGCGTCACGCTGGTCGCCGGGACGGCTTCGCGCGTCAGCTCCAGGTACAGGTAATAGTTCGTGCTTGTATTTACATCCATGATCGTCATGGGTACGATCTTGCTGGCGGGCTTCGGGGTAAACCGCGTCGTATCCGGAGCAGGATCGACCAGAGACTCCAGCTGCGCAGCGGTCAGAGTGAAGGGGTTCGCGCCCGCCTCGTTGATGTAGTTGCTATCTTTGTCCGTTACCATCAGGAAGGTCGCGTCCTTGATCTCGATGGTGACGTCGCTGCCATAGGGGGCGAGCGCATGATAGATCTGTGTCGTGGGATCGTCCGAATCGCCAATATTGTCAGCGGGGCAGGCCGTCCCATTGACCTTGACGGAGAGCGCCGCGGCCGTGACCGTGACGGTGCATTCGGCCTTGAAGCTGCCGCAGGTAGCGGTGATGGTGGCGGTGCCTTCGCCAACGGCGGTCACAGTGCCATCCTTGACGGTCGCGGCCTTGTCGTTGGAGGTCGACCAGATCAGGGTGTCGGTAGTCTCAGCCGGGAGGACGGTGGCCGTCAGCTTGGCAGTTTCGCCCTCGGTCAGGGACAGCTCGGACTGGTCGAGCGTGACAGAGGTCGCGGGAACGGGCTTTTCAAAGCGGACGATCACGTCGTCGTAGGCGAAATAGGCGGGCTGGGAGAAGCCAGCGCCGTTGTCGCTGGAGCCGGTGACGTTGAACTCGACCTTCTGCACCTTGCCAAGGCCGGAAAGATCCCACTTTGTCCAGTCCATGACGATATTCTTCGGGCCATTGACGAGGTAGAGTTCGGTTTCGCCGGTCTTTTCGCCGTTTGCGTCATAGCCGGTGGCGACCAGCTTGACCCAGTCGTTTTCGCCGATGTTGGCGGTCAGATCGTTGCCGTTGATGCAGCAGTTGAGGAGGTAGGTAGTAGTGGTGACGTACATGGAGTCGATGACGCGGGCTTCTCCGTCGGCGAAGCTGATAGACGGCAGAACCTCGGTCATATTGTACTGGGAGCCGTCCATATAGCCATAGTGCACAGCGAAGTTATCCGAGCCGTTGTGGCCGCCGCCGGTGCGGGTCAGGCCGGAGACATCCTTTTTATAGACGGTCAGCTGTGCGTCATGGCCGCCGAAGGCTGCAATATCGCCGGAGGCGTAGTTGGACACGGCATGGCCGCCGCTCCAGTAGCAGTAAACGTTATAGCCGTAGCACAGCGTGCTGGTCAGCCAGGTGTTGTTGGCGTCCGCCCACGTGTAGGCGTCTTCGAGACTGTTAACGCCGGTGCCACCTTCGCCATAAAGCAGCTTGCCGCCGTACTGCGGGTCGTCGATGAGGGACGTCCAGTCATTGCCGCCGGCGAAGTTGGTGCCGCCCTTGTAATCGGCGTCTTCGAAGGTCAGAACGCGAAGCTCATAGGCGCTGGACGCGGGCAGCACAGTGATGGGCTGTTCCGCCGAGCAGCTGCCGGACTTGACAGTGACCTTGGTGACATCGGTAGTCAGGCTTTCGCCGCCCTCGACGGTGAAGTCGGTGACGGGAGCCGTGGTGTCGTCGTCATAGACGGCGGCGACGGTCATGCCGGTCTTGTCGAAGCTCTCGCCTGCGGTGTAGACCGTCTTGGTGGGGGCGTGGGTGATCTTGATGGAGGTGACCTTGGGGGCACTGACTGTGACCTTGCAGGACGCGCTCTTGCCGCCGCAGGCCGCAGTGATGGTGGCTTCACCGGCCTTGACGGCGGTGACTTTACCGTCGTCAACGGTGACTGCGTCGCCGTCGACAGACCAGGTAACGGTCTTGTCGGTCGCGTCTTCGGGGCCGACGGTCGCGGTCAGGGTGGCGGTCTCGCCGACGGTGAGGGTCAACTCGGTGCTGCTCAGCGTCACGGAGGTGACGGCGACGTCAGCGGGCTGCTCGACAACGGCGAGGTGGAGGGCGAACGGAGCACCGTCGTTTACTGAGACAATGATGTAGGAGTAGGCAATATACCCGCCAGGCAACTCCTTGTAGCCGGGCAGCGCGGTGATCTGATCACTGGGCAGTGCATTCGATGTGATCATCGCAGCGGGCAGCGTGGCAGACGACAGGTTCACCATGGGGTTGTTGTCTGCATCATAGATCGGCATACTGCCGCTCGGGCCAAACAGCGATACCGTACCCGTGCTGCCAGCCGGAGCAATCGTAATGTCCTGTTCCGGATAGAACACGGCACGATAGATCGTATAGGCTTCATTTTCGAGTTTTTCCAGCGCGCAGGCCTTCCCACCGGCTGTTACAGTGATGGGGGCATCCGCAGTCTCTGTTGTGTCAGCCGCCAGAGCGCTCATGGGCAGAAGCCCCAGCACCATGACGATGGACAGAAGCAGCGCCAGAAGTTTTTTTGCTTTCCAATTGTGCATGTTTTCATCTCCTGTTTTTTTCTTATCTGAAGCCGCGCGTGCGGCAAAAAAAGAGTGAATAGCCAGCCGGACGTCGGTTTTTCCGTTAGCCCCGACGCATGGCTATGCCGCGGCGAGCCGCGGACTTGTGCGGCAGCATGCACAAAACAAAAAACGTCTGTGCAGCCGGTACGGCTGCACAGACGCAGATAGCGCGCGATCTGATGCAGAAGCAGTCCCGGTGTAGGCAGGTGCCGCGCAGACGATCCGGCGTATCTGACTTATCCGCTCTGAACCAGTTCAGAGGATTTCACAGTGACCCACTCGCGGGGCTTTGCACCCCATTCCGCCTGTCCGCGCAGCGCGCGGACGGAACCGTCTGCCGATATTATATTTATGGCTTTTTACCGATATTAAAATATCATATAAATCATGCCTTTGCAAGTCGAACCGGAGAAAAATATGGGGAAAGATGAACGGCGGTTCCAAAGCCTTCCCCCTGTCACGGGGAAATGTCCCGAAGGGACAAAGGGGGTAGGGACAGGTGGCGCGAAGCGCAGACTGATGCGGGACTGGATGCAACGGATTTCTGCTTTGCAGTATCGATCGTGCGCGCATCCCTCATCCGGCGCATTTTCCCCTCTTCCTCCCCACATTTTTCTCCCATCCGACTTGAAAACCCATTCTTGATATGATATTTTAGTATCGATAAAATAAAATATCGGCAGATGATCCTGTCCATGGCTTTACTGTGGGCAGGCGGAATGGGGTGCAAAGCCCCGCGAGTGGGTCACTGTGAAGCCCTCCGGCATAGGTCGGAGCGGATAAGTCAGATACGCCGGATCGTCTGCGCGGCACCTGCCTACACCGGGACTGCTTCTGCATCAGATCGCGCGCTATCTGCGTCTGTGCAGCCGTACCGGCTGCACAGACGTTTTTTGTTTTGTGCATGCTGCCGCACAAGTCCGCGGCTCGCCGCGGCATAGTCATGCGTCGGGGCTAACGGAAAAACCGACGTCCGGCTGACTATTGAACCTTTTTTCGCCGCCGAAGCGGCTGGAGATAAGAAAAAAATCAGGAGATGAAAACATGCAGAAAACCATCAAAACCCGCAGCGCAAGACTTCTCGCGCTCGTGCTGATGCTGGTCATGCTGGTCGGCCTTCTGTCCGTCAGCGTTCTGGCCGCAGACGCCAAGCCCACGAAGATCACACTCGTCGGCAGTGACGAAGCTCTTGCATATGAGTTCGTCGACTACTTAACGTATGCCTGGGAAGACATTCCCCGCTACAAGGTTACCGTACCGGCTGGAACCCAGAAGGTACAGCTCTACGGCACCGTCCATATCGATTCCAGCTCCGGCAGCGGCTACTGCAACGAGGACACGATCGATCAGTGGCCTGCCCCCATCGACTACTGGACTACGGACGCTGTCGGCAGCGCGTCTCCCTATACCATTGAGACCCGCATCGACGGCACCAGCGACAAGCCGCTTACCCTTGTCAAGAAGGCTTCGTATGGCGACAGCTCTTCCGCCTACTTCCTTCAGTTCGTAGCAGGCGGCTCCACCGGCGGCGATGCGGACGCTTCCCCGGCTCCGACCATCACCACCGATCTGTCCACGGACAAGCTCTCTCTGGACTATTACGGCGCGGCGCAGACGCTCTCCGTCGCTGCTGTCTCGACCGAGGGCACGCTCACCTATCAGTGGCAGGTCAGCACCACCTCCGCAGCCGAGGGCTTTACTGATATCGCCGATGCAGCGGCTGCTTCCTATACGCTCACGCCTTCGGAGGGTCTTCTCGGTGACTTCTGGTACCGCGTTGCCGTGACCAACACGGTCTCCGGCAAGACGCCCACCACCGTCTACACCTCCGTCCTCCCCGTGACCGTGACCTCCTTCCTCAAGCAGGTCACCTTCACCACCGGCAAGATCACTAGCACGGATTATAAGTTCATCCTGAAGGACGCCAGCGGCTATCCCTCGACAGCCAACAGGATCGATCTCTCCGGTGATTACGCGGTCACGACCTACATCACCGGTATGGGCGACTACACCTGGGAGATTCAGGACACTGACGGCGGCGCGACGCGCACGCTCGGCAGCGGCTCCATCAGAATCACGAGCGACTCCTTCCAGAACTTTGCATTCTACCGGGTCTACGTCTATGCCCAGCAGTCCGGCTGGACGGCCGACGACTTCACCACCGAGGTGAAGGACGCAAACGGCAATGTCATGACGCCCGGCGGTGCCTACAAGTTCGCCAGCTATGTTGCCTATCCCTATATGCTTGCCCCGGGCAGCTATAAGTACACCATCACGCCGAGCGCAGCAAAGGCCGCCGAGGGCTACCAGTCCAGCGCCGAGCAGTCCAAGACGCTCACCGCTTCCAAGGGCAGCTCTACCTGGAGCACCAGGCTCGCGCAGAGCGTCGTGACCAGCTTCACCGTGCCCAAGGGCGCGAAGGTCGAGCTGTTCAAGCCCTCCGCTTCCTATACCTACGGCGTCAAGACGCCCGTGACCGGCACAGTCGATACCACCGGCGCAGCCGCAGACGTCTACAGCTTCACCCTGAACGCCAGAACCAAATATATCTACCACGCCAGCGGCTCCGGCCTTCTGAGCAACGCCGGTCTTCTGACCGCTTCCACCTCCGCCAAGGCCTTCGACCTGACCGAGACCATGCAAGGCTCTCCCGCGCAGATCTCCCGTGCGGTCACGACGGGCGCAGCCGATATCCGTCTGGGCGGCGTCGACTACACCGGCAGCCTTGCGCTGACCTCCGGTGCAACGGCCCAGCTGAATCCGCTGCGGATGTTCCAGCTCGCCAACAGCTCGACCGCAGGCGGCAAGAGCGAACTCCCGCTCGAGCCGGACTACCACTACACCGTCGTCCCCGTGAGCGGCTCCGACGTTGTGAGCGTTGACGCGTCCGGCAAGATCACCGCGAAGAACGACGGCGTCGCCCTCGTCCTCGTGACGTATGACGCCCTGCGCACCGGCGATACCGGCTGGAACGTGACCAGCAACAAGCTCTTCAGCGCCATCTGGCCGGAAAACACCGGCGTCGTGGTCGTTGAGGTCGGCGCGAACGCGTCCGCCGGCCCCGCAGCCAACATGACCATCCACTCCGGCGCCAACAAGCTTGCAGGCAATAAGCTGGACGCCGAAGCCGACGTTCTCTACTACCTCAAGGGCACTGACGGTGCCAAATACACCTTCACGCCCGCCGAGGGCAGCACCGTGACGCTCCTGCGCCCGACGCTCTCCGCCACCGCCATGACCTATTCCGGCAGCTTCGGCACCACCGGCGTTTCCGTTGCCGATGACGGCAAGGTCACGCTGACGCTGACGGCCGGCAAGAACATCGTCAGGATCAGCAAGGACGGCGCTGACACCTATCAGGTCATCACCGCCAAGGAAGCCAACGTCACCTTTACCAATGTCACGAGCGAGGGTCAGCCGATCCAGCCCGGCGACACCGTAAAGATCCAGCTGACGGACGTCTATTCCCCCGTCAACTACATGGCGAACCTCTACTGCTTCTATACCTGCATCTCCTACGTCGATCCCGCCGACTCCCTCACGGTGATCGGCACCCGTCCCACAATGGACCGCACTGCATTTGACGCCGCTGCCGGCGACGCCAGCCGCGCCATTACCGTCAAGATCCCGCTCGATTGGGACACCTCCAAGCCGTACACCCTGACCGCAGGCACGATCCTGTTCTCCGGCAACGGCAAGAGCGTCGGCTCGCACCGCGGCGATCTGACCACCATGGGCACCAGCGTGCCGTACATTGCCAACTCCAATGCTTTCCCGCTCTGCACACTGCCTGACATCACCATCCCCGTGCAGGCTGCCGCAGAGGTCGGCGTGACCTTCAACGTCACCGACGATGAAGCTGCCGCCGTCTCCGGCTGCAAGATCGAGCTCTACCGCGCCGATACCAAGGATTCCCGCACACTGGAAACCACCGACACGAACAGCACCATCAGCCTGACCAAGGGCGACTGGACCTACACCGTCACCAAGGACAGCTATCTGACCGTCAGCGGCAAGCTGACCGTCTCGGCCGCTGCGACTGTTGATGTCACCATCACCAGGCTCACCGGTATCCGCGTCAAGAGCCTGCCCACCAAGACCACCTACGTCGCAGGCGCAACGCTCGACCTGACCGGCTTCGCCGTCGAGGGCGTCACCAGAAGCGGCGCGGTCGATATTGACCGCAAGCTCGTCACCGTCTCGCCCATGGAGCTGACCACTGTTGGCCAGCAGACCATCACAGTCACCTACGGCAGTCTCACGACCACCTTCCCCGTCGTCGTCAACGAGGATATCGTCACCATCGAGACCACGCTGACGGACGGCATCACCCAGAAGAACTCCCGCCGCACCTTCGACGTCATCGCACGTGACGGCAACGGCGAGAAGATCTCCGTTTCCGAGGTCAAGGTCACGCTGAACGGCAGCGTCGTCAACTACAACTGGGACGACAGCGTCAAGACCAGCTACACCCTGAAGTTCACGCAGGAGGGCGAAAACAAGATCGTCATTACTGCCCGCAACAAGACCGTCACCTATACCATCAACTACATCAAAGCAGAAGAAGGCGAAGTCGTCGGCCAGGCCGTCTTCGCGCTGGAAGCTTTCACTCTTGGCGAAGGCTACATCATCGAGCCGACCCTTGTTGACATCCACGAGGGCGAAAACGCAGCGCAGATGCTCAGCGGCTTCCTGAAAGCCAACGGTCTTGATCTCACCTACACCGGCTCTCTTGAAAGCGGCTTCTATATGTCCGCCGTCATCGGTGACAAGATCGCCGAGATCCCCACGGACGGCGGCAATATCCCCGCTGCGCTGCTCGAAAAGCTGGATGAAAACGGCTTTACCGTCAACGAACGCAGCACCCCCAACCGGCTCGGCGAATTTGACTACACGACCGGCTCCGGCTGGATGTACTGCCTGAACAACGTCTTCCCGAACGTCGGCTACGCCGACAGCTACCTGTCCGAGGGCGACGTCGTCCGCAGCCAGTTCACCCTCGCCTACGGCTCCGACATGGGCGGCGGCTACGCCGTCGGCGATAGCGGCTACAAGGGCTACTTCCCCGTTGCTGACAAGGACGACCTGACGTACCG
Source organism: uncultured Oscillospiraceae bacterium (assembly GCA_934655875.1). Lineage (GTDB taxonomy): Bacteria > Bacillota > Clostridia > Oscillospirales > Oscillospiraceae > CAG-170. Next base: position 38,819 of record CAKUHB010000017.1, on the reverse strand, counting down.
CATTGCACAGATCAACGCGGAGATCGAAAAGAACGCCAATTACCTCGAAGAGAACGGTCTGACGAAGGCCTATAACGACGCCATGGACGTTCTTGAGAATCTTCTCAGTTCGCAGGCAGACGTCGACGCCGCGCTGGCCGCCCTCAACAAGACCCCGGATCCCAAGCCCGAAGCTGTCTACACGATTACCTCCGGCTCCGGCAGCACCGTTTCCGTCGGCCAGACCGCCAATGTCACCTACACCGTCATGAGCGACACCGCTTCGACCTACAGTGCCTATGCCCTGACCGTCACCTATGACAGCGGCAAGCTCACCTACACCGGCATTAACACCGACGCCACCGTCCTCGATGACAAGGCCGGCAATCTGACCGTCATCGGCTTCGGCGACGACCGCACCTGCGGCACGGACAACCTCGTCCTCAGCTTCACTGCCAAGGCCGCCGGTACCGCCAGCGTCACCATCACCTCGGCCAAGATCGACGAATCCGGCAACGCGTCCGGCGCTGACGCTCCTGCCGCCAATATCGCGGGCGGGCTCACCGTCATCAAAGTCAACTACTCCGTCACCCTCAGCGACGACTTCACCGGCGCTGACACCGCAGAGCCGGGCGAGGACTACATCTTCTCCGCCAAGGACCCGCACTACGACTACACCTTCAGCGCCAAGATGGGCGATGCCGACGCGGCTGTCATTGACAACGGCGACGGCACCTACACCATCAATAACGTCTCCGGCAACCTGACCATCACCGCCGCCAAGACGCCCAAGTCCTACACCGTGACCGTCGAAGGCACCGGCAAGGACGATGTCACCGCAGCTGCTGCCGCAACGTATCAGACTGCCTACAGCTTCACCCTGACAAAGGACGAAGCGTACACCTACGACGTCACCGTCACCGTGGACGGCACGGCCTATACCCCGACGCTGAACGCCGACGGCAAGACCTACACCATCGCAGGCGCTGACGTGACCGGCAATATCGTCATCACCGTGAACAAGACGCTCAAGCCCGTCACCACCACCGCGATCACCTTTGTCGGCTCCGGCTCCGGCGACGTCGTGGGCGGCACGACCCAGACCGCGGAAAACGGCAAGGACTTCACCTTCACGCTGAACGCGGACGACGCCTATGACTACACCGTCACGCTCGGCGGCGAGACCCTCACGCCCGACGCAGATGGCAAATACACCATCGCCGGCGACAAGCTCACCGGCACGGCTCTGACCGTCACCGTAGAAAAGACCGCCAAGCAGACCGCCGAGGTCCATGTCTACGAGTACGTCAAGCTGAACGGCAAGAACATCTACCTCGTCACCGCTTCCGGCTCCGTCGCCGACGGCAAGGTCATGGCCTATGACGGCAGCGCCATGTTCTGGTCCGACAAGTATCAGGCTTACGCCTACCTCGTCATCTCCGACACCGAGCTGACAAAGACCGAAGCCGCAAAGAAGGTCACACAGGCTTCCGCCACGAAGACCTCGATCGCCTATGACGGCGACGTCAACCTGACCGGCAAGATCGACGTCAACGACGCACAGCTCGTCTGGAACATGTATAACGCAAAGTACACGGACTTCAACACCGTCTCCATGCGCAAGTTCCTCGAAGCCGATCTCAACGGCGATCACAAGCTCACCACCGCAGATGCAGCCGCAGTCATCACCAAAATGCTCGGCTGATCCCATCCATCCCGCAGCCCCCGTCCCACAGGGGGCTGCACAAAAAAAGAACCGGACACACGTCCGGTTCTTTTTGTTATAGCGTCACAATTTCTTCTTGTAATTGCCGTAGACGACCGCGCCGTCCTTTGCTACAATGAACGCATGCGGGTCGTGCTTCAAAACGATCGCGCGCAGCTGGCCGATCTCATACTTATTGACGAGAATATAGAAGATATGCACCGGCTGCCCGGTGTATTCGCCGATCCCCTCATAGCGCGTAATGCCGCGGTGCAGATCAACAAGGATCTCCCGCTCCATCTCGGGGCTCAGCACCTTTGTCACGACCGTGACCTCCACGTTGATGTTCTGCATATGCAGCTTGTCCATCGCCGTGGTGGAGACGAACGAGAATAACACCGAATAGATCGCAGTGGACAGATTAAACGCCGCCGCGCAGATGGCGTACAGCGCCAGATTCCAGATGAGATTCACATGGCCGATCGACGTGTGCGAGCCTTTTTTCAGGAGCATCATGCCGATCACGTCCATGCCGCCCGACGTGCCGCCCATCCAGAGCGTTATGCCGATACCGCAGCCGCAGAGCATGCCGCCGATCAGGCACTCCGCCAGCTTATCCCCGCCCAGAATGTCCGTCCGCGGGACGAGGGACAGAAAGATCGTCGTCGACGTGACCGACAGCAGCGTCTTGAACACTGCCCGGTGGTCGACCCGCCGCCACGCGATGCATAAAATCGGAAGGTTGATTGCATAGTTGATGACGCCCGCGATATCAAACTTCATCTCCAGCCCCGTCAGATGCACGATCAGCGTCCGCAGCAGCTGCGCAAAGCCCATAATTCCGCCCGTATACAGCCCCGCAGGCACCACGAACAGGTTCAGCCCCAGCGAATACAGCACCGCGCCCGCCACGATCCCGGCGCAGCGCAAAAAGTCCGACCTCGAAACTGCAAGTTTGTGCAATGATTCTTGCATTTTTTCTTTTCCTCCCATGTTTTCATGAATGAATCCATGCAAACCGCATGGTGAGCATAGCACGCGGCGGCAAAAAAATCAACCCAAATTCTGCAACCTTCCCGCAAAAATCCGGTCTTATCTTGTAAAGGAGGAGATCATATGGAAGACACAGCGATCATCGATCTGTACTTTGCCCGCGAAGAGCGGGCGATTTCCGAAACCGGAAGAAAATACGGTGCCTACTGCCGCACCATTGCCTTCAACATTCTGCACAGCCATGAGGACACGGAGGAATGCGTCAGCGACACATGGCTGCGCACCTGGAACGCCATCCCGCCTACGCGGCCAAACTGCCTGCGCGCCTTTCTCGGCCGCATCACGCGCAACCTGTCCTTCACCCGCTGGGAAGCCCAGACCGCGCAGAAGCGCGGCGGCAGCCGGACGGATCTGCTGCTCTCCGAGCTGTCCGACTGCCTGCCCGGCGGCGAGCTGCCGGAGACCCGCTTTGACGCGCAGCTGGTCACGCAGACGATCGAAGCGTTTCTCCGCGCACAATCGCGCGAAAACCGCCAGCTCTTCGTCCGCCGGTATTATTACGGCGACTCCGTCCGGCGGCTGTCCGGCCTGTTCGGCCTGACGGAGAATACGGTCAAATCCCGCCTGTTCCGCCTGCGCGGCGGCCTGCGGGACGCACTTGCAAAGGAGGGGATCGCCGTATGACGACACATGATCTTTTCCGCTGCATCGGAGACTTGAGCGACGAGTTCATCGAGGAAGCCGCCGAGGTCAGACGCAGAAGCCGCTGGCTGCCCATCGCGGCGCTCGCCGCCTGCGCCGCGCTCGCCATCTCCATCCCCCTCGCGCTGCATGGAGCCCAAAAATCCGCAAGCACCGCCTCGGACACCAGCGCCGCCATCGAGCGCCCCGCAGAGGATGCGTCCCCCGGTGAAAACGAAACGACAGCAGACGCACCCGCTGCCGGTGCAGAAGGCGAAAGCGACGGCAGCTGGTACGACAGCGACCCGACAGCGGCGCGCATTCTGGCGACGGAGATCGGCGGCCTGCGGCTGGGGATGACGCAGGAGGAAGTTGCGTCCCTGCTTGGCGGGCCTGATTCCTTCAGCAACAGCGGAGACGTGGAGCGTGTCGACGGGCTGCAGGAGATCTGCTGGTTCTACAACACGTCCGGCAGCACGGATGTCCTGTACGACGCAGCGCTGATGCTTGTAGGCGACGATGTGCGCGACGGCCCTGACGCCGTAGTCAGCTCGATCTGGATCTCGTCGCCCTGCACATGGACGCTCGATACCGGCATCGGCATCGGCAGTCCGCAGGAGGCCGTCGACGCTGCGTACCCGGACGCCGCGTTCGAGCCCGGCGATACGGAAAACAGCTGGGTCTACAGCTATTTCGCGGGAGACCTGTATCTGGGCATCAAAGTAGAAGACGGAGCTGTCTCGTATATCAGCCTCGGCGGTCTGAACGAATATCACTTCCCGGACGAGAGTGAACCGGCTCCCAGCGATCCCTACACCTTCACGCCCTACGATACCCTCTCCGGCGACTCGGTCACGGCGTATCTCCGCACCGATACCGGCTGGGAAAAGCGGGTTCTGACCGGCAAACCGGCCAAGCATATCATGACTGCCCTCAACATCATGGATCCCGAGCCGAGCGACCGGATCGCGGAACCTGTTCTCTGGCTGGAGTTCCCCTCCGGCGGCGCAGCAGCGCTTTACGGGGACGACAGCTCCGGCGCGATCTACCGCATTGAGGATGCCGCCGCGTTCGAAGCCGCGCTGGAATCCGGCGAAGACCCCGCCGCTTCCCTGACCCTCATCGAATCCTGCATCTTCCCCGACGCCTGGGACGATATCCAGACCGCACTCGCAGAATAATCCTCTCACCCGCGCCGCCGGAAATTCGGGCGGCGCGGGCTGTCCTTATGCCTGTCATTCGAGTTTTCTATACCGGAACTGCTTGCACAGACGCCGGACTTTGTGATAAGATTAGCATAGAGTTCCTATGGAAAGGTTGAGATCACCATGCAATACGACGTTATTATCATCGGCGCAGGCCCCGGCGGCATCTTCTCCGCCTATGAGCTGTCCAAGCTCTGTCCTGAAAAAAAGATCGCCGTTTTTGAAGAAGGCCAGCCGCTGGAAAAGCGGAAATGTCCCATCGACGGCAAGACCGTCAAGCACTGCATCGGCTGTCCGACGTGCGCCATCATGAACGGCTTTGGCGGCGCCGGCGCGTTCTCCGACGGCAAATACAACCTGACGAATGACTTCGGCGGCACGCTCTACGAATACATCGGCAAAAAGCAGGCCATGGAGCTGATGCACTACGTCGACGAGATCAACGTCAGCCACGGCGGCGAGAATACCAAGCTCTATTCCACCACCAACAGCGCCTTCAAGACCAAGTGCCTGCAGTGCAACCTGCACCTGCTGGACGCTTCCGTGCGCCATCTGGGCACAGATATCAACTTCGTCGTCCTCAAAAATCTCTTCGCCGAGCTGGAGCCGAAGGTCGACTTCCACTTCCGCACCCCCGTGCGGCAGGTGCTCGCCAAAGACGGCGGCTATGAGATCGTCACCGACAGCGGCGTCCATACATGCAGCCAGTGCATCATCTCCGTCGGCCGCAGCGGCAGCAAGTGGATGGAAAGCGTCTGCAAGGAGCTTTCCATCGAGACAAAGTCCAACCGCGTCGACATCGGCGTGCGCGTCGAGCTTCCGGCTGAGATCTTCAAGCACCTGACCGACGAGCTGTACGAGAGCAAGATCGTCTACAAGACCGAAAAATATCAGGATCTCGTCCGCACCTTCTGCATGAACCCGAAGGGCGCCGTCGTCACCGAGAATACCAACGGTATCGTCACCGTCAACGGCCACAGCTACGAGGATCCCGCCAAGCAGACCGAGAACACCAACTTCGCCCTGCTCGTCTCCAAACACTTCACCGAGCCGTTCAAGGACTCCAACGGCTACGGCGAGTCCATCGCGCGCCTGTCCAACATGCTGGGCGGCGGCGTCATGGTGCAGCGCTTCGGTGATCTCATCCGCGGTCAGCGCTCCACGCCCAAGCGCATCGACAAATCCTTCGTCACCCCGACGCTCTCGGCCACGCCCGGCGACCTGTCCCTCGTCATCCCGAAGCGCATCCTCGACGGCATCATCGAAATGATCTACGCCCTCGACAAGATTGCCCCCGGCACCGCCAACGACGATACCCTCCTCTACGGCGTCGAGGTCAAGTTCTACAACATGGAGGTCTCCGTCGACGAGAACCTTGAGACCGCGCACAAGGGCCTGTTCATCATCGGCGACGGCAGCGGCATCACCCATTCTCTCTCCCACGCCTCCGCCAGCGGCGTCTACGTCGCCCGCCACATCGCGAACGGAGAACAGCACTGATCTATCTCCACACCACCATCCGTTCTTTGCTGAAAACTCCCTGATTTGTCTGTAGGGGTCGATGCCGGTCACAGCCGTTCGCGACAAAGGAGCGTTACGGATGTGGGTCCACCGCTCGCCGGTGCACATCGACCCGGCAGTACAGACCGGTTTTACGGAGATTTACGGCAAATTCGCAATCCCTACCGCGGGACGGTGCGTATCTCGCACCGCTTCACGCAAATCACACTTTTTTAATTCATTCCCATACCCCCCTCTTTCCGGAGGGCGGGTATGGTTTTTTCTTGACTTTTTTTACAAAAATGACTATGATATTTTGTAATCCTGAGCGATACTCTAGGTTATCGGAGATGGTTTTATGATCCGGACGCAGCGGCTTGTCAGCCGCTTTCAAACCCTCGTTTCCATCGACAATCCCACACTGCACGAGCGCGCGCTGAGTGACGCGCTCCAGCATCTGTACGCCGAGCTTGGCATCACCCTGCACGAGGACGACGCCGCGCAGAAGATCGGCGGGAACGCCGGCAACCTCTATGCCTATCTGCCCGGCGACGCGTCGCTTGCGCCGATTTTGCTGTCTGCGCACGTGGACGCCGTCACGCCCGCCTGCGGCAAGAAGACTGTCCTGCATCCCGACGGCCGTATCACCTCCGACGGCACGACCGTGCTGGGCGCAGACGATCTTTCCGGCCTGTGCGCCATTCTCGAAGCCGTCACCTCCGTTCTGGAGGATGGCAGGCCGCACCGTCCCATCGAGCTTTTATTTGACGCTGCGGAGGAGAGCTACTGTACCGGCATTCAGGCGTTCGACTTCTCCCGGCTTCGCTCCAGAACAGCCTATGTCTTCGATCTCAGCGGCCCGGTCGGCAGCGCGGCGTACCAGGCGCCGTCCATCGTCTCCTTCCGCGCCGTCCTCACCGGCCGCGCCGCGCACGCGGCGTTCTCACCCGAAGAGGGCCGCCACGCGATCCGGGCCGCAGCCGCAGCCATTTCGCAGATCGACTGCGGCCGTCTCGGCGATCTGACCGTCAACATCGGCACCGTCACCGGCGGCACCGCCGACAATATCGTCCCCGAGACCTGCACCGTCACCGGCGAGGTGCGCAGCTTTGATCATGCGCAGGCTCTGCGAAAGCTGGACGAGCTGCACACGATTTTTGCGCAGGCCGCCGAACGCTTTGGCTGCCAATGCGCCTTCACCTCCGAAATCTTCTGCCGGGCCTACCGCGTCGACCCCGACGGCGAAGCCGCCCGTCTGTTTCAGGACGCCTGCCGCGCCGCCGGGCTGGAAAGCCGCCTGACCGTGACCTATGGCGGCAGCGACAATAACCACTTCTGCCTGCACGGCTTACAGGGTCTTGTCGTCGCCCCCGGCATGAACAGCTGCCACAGCTGTCAGGAATACACCAGCGCGGACGAGCTGACGCGCGCCGCCCGTCTCGCCGAAGCGCTGATCCTTGCAAGGAAGTAATGTCCAATGAAAACCCCGCTCCACTATCAGATGACCGAATACGACTGCGGCCCCATTTCGATGATGAACGCCATCATCTTTCTCTTTGACCGCGAGGAAATCCCGCCCGATCTTATCCGCAATATCATGCTCTACTGTCTCGACGGCTACGGTGCGGAGGGTGCGCCCGGCAAAAGCGGCACCACACGCGCGGCCATGATGTTCCTCAGCAACTGGCTGAGCAGCTTCGGCCGCACCGGCCAGCTGGATATCTCCAGCCGCTATCTGTCCGGCAGCTGCGTCCGTCTGAGCCAGAACAGCGCCGTTTGCGACTGTCTGCGCCGCGGCGGCGCGGTCGTCGTCCGCCTGTATCTGCTGGACGACCCGCATTATATCCTCCTGACCGGCGTGGAGGACGACCGTGTCTTCGCCTTTGACCCGTACCTGCTGGAGGAGCCGCTGCCGGAGCAGGATATCCTGATTACAGACGAGCATCCCTACCGCTATAACCGCGTCATCCCCTTCTCCTATTTCAATTCCACCGGCCGCACGCAGTACGCGCTGGGCGAGATGTCCCGGCGCGAAGCGGTTCTTCTCTTCAACGCCCATACCGAGCTGACGGAGGAAAAGACGATTGAATACTTCATCTAGTCCGGTCTATCTCGACTATTCTGCCAATACCCCGGCGGATCCCGCCGTGCTGCGCCGCTTCTGCGAGACGGAGCTTGCCTTTTCCGGCAACGCCAATTCCGCCCACGCGGCAGGCCGCGCGGCCAGGGCGCGCATGGACGCGCTGACAGCTTCCATCGCAGCAATGCTTTGCGTGCAGCCGGAGGAGATCATCTATACCTCCGGCGCAAGCGAAGCCAATAATACCGCGATCTTCGGTCTTGCCCGCGCAAACCGCCACGTCGGCCGTCATATCATCTCCACCCCGCTCGAGCACCCGTCCGTCAGCGGCTGTCTGACCGCCTTGCAGGAGCAGGGGTATGAAATTGACCTTCTCGATATCGGCCGTGACGGCAAGCTCGACCTGACGCAGCTGCAAGAGCTTCTTCGCCCCGATACGACCCTCGTCTGCATCACTGCCGTTGACAGTGAGCTTGGCACCGTCCAGCCGGCGCAGGCGGTCTCCGAGATCCTTCAGCGCTTCCCCGCCTGCCGCCTGCACGTGGACGCCACGCAGGCCATCGGCAAGATCCCCTTTGACTTCTCCTGCGCCGACACAGCCAGCTTTGCGCCGCATAAATTCTACGGCCTGTGCGGCAGCGGCATTCTGTATAAAAAATCCGGCGTCGTCCTTGAGCCGCTCATCCGCGGCGGCGCAAGCACCACGCTCTATCGCGCGGGAACGCCCGCCCTCGGCCTTGCCGCCGCAGCAGAGCTTGCCCTGCATCTGGCCTGTGACCAGTTTGACGTGCGGCTGCAAGCCGTCCGCGCCCATAATCAGACGCTGCGGCAGTTCTTCTCCGGCTTCCCCAGGGTCACCGTCAACAGCCCGCAGGACGCCGTCCCGCACATTCTGAACCTCAGCGTGGACGGCGTGCGCGGCGCCGACATGCAGCGCGCGCTGGATGAAAAAGGCGTCTGCGTGTCGGTAAAATCCGCCTGCTCCGTCACAAATACGCCTTCGCGGGCCGTCTTTGCCGTCAGCCGCAGCCGCAAGACCGCCCTCTGCTCCTTCCGCGTCAGTCTCAGCCATCTGACCACGCAGGAAGACCTTTCCGCGTTCATGGAACGCTTCACCCAATGCTATCAGGAGTTGACACAATGAAACGAGAGCTTGCCCCCTATCAGCTGGTCGAACGCAGCATTCAGAAAAAATACCGTGACGTCCTCTGGACGCCTTTCATCGCCGCCGTCAAGCGCTACGAGCTGATCTCGGCCGGCGACAAGATCGCCGTCTGCATCTCCGGCGGCAAGGACTCCATGCTGATGGCAAAGCTTCTGCAAATGCTCCAGCGGCACAGCGAGGTGCCGTTCGAGCTGGTCTACCTCGTCATGGATCCGGGCTACAACGCCGTCAACCGCCAGAAGATCGAATCGAACGCCCAGCTTTTGCACATCCCCATCACCGTGTTTGAGACCAACATCTTTGACGTCGCCAACAACACCGACAAATCCCCCTGCTATCTCTGCGCCAAAATGCGCCGCGGCCACCTCTACAGCAAGGCGCAGTCGCTCGGCTGCAACAAGATCGCCCTCGGTCACCATTTCTCCGACGTCGTCGAGACGACCGTCATGGCCATGTTCTATGGCTCCCAGCTGCAAGCCATGCCGCCGAAGCTCCGCAGCAAGAATTTCCCCGGTATGGAGCTGATCCGTCCCATGTACTGCATCCACGAGGACGATATCCTCGCCTGGAAGCGCTATAACGAGCTGGAGTTTATCCAGTGCGCCTGCCGCTTCACCGAAAACTGCACCATGTGCGATAACGGCGGCGGCGGTTCCAAGCGGCAGGAGATCAAGACGCTCCTGCGCCGCCTGCGCCGGGACAACCCGAATGTGGAAAAGAGCATCTTCAACGCCATCCATTCCGTCTGTCTCGACACCATGGTCGGCTATAAATCAAACGGCGTCGAGCACACCTTCACCGAGCTCTACAACGCCCGCGGCGCGCAATAGGCCGCAGGCAAGCAAAACCGGCTGACAACACGTTTGTCAGCCGGTTTTGTGTGTTTGGTTTTCAATTGTCCTGGCCGGGCAGGCGGTCCTGCCGGTAGCCCAGCGCCTGCGAGATGCGCACGCTCGCCTGCTTCAGCATCGGCACATAGGACAAGAACTGCTCCTGCGAGAACCGTGCCTGCGGCGCAGCCACCGCGATCGCGCCCGCCGCCAGCCCGTCCGCGCCGACCACCGGCACAGCGATCGCCGCAACGCCGACATTCATCTGCCCCAGCGACATGATATACCCGTTCTGCCGGATCTGCTGCCGCAGCTGCCGCAGATGCGCGGCGGCGGCCGCGCCATCCGGCTCCTGTCCGACCTCCCTGCACAGCTTTTCAAACGTGTCCTCGGGCGACAGCGCCATGATGGCCTGCGGCGTCGCGCCGCGGTCCATGCGCGAGACCGTGCCGATCTTCGTCTGCACGTTCAGGGTATGCGGAGAATCGATCTTTTCCAGAAAGACGACGTTGATCCCCTGCGGGACGGCCAGATGGATGGTCTCCTTCGTCACCGCCGCAAGCTCCTTCATGTACGGCAGCGCCAGCTGCGTCAGTTGCTGGTTCCCGCTCAGCCGCGTGGCCAGATGCACAAGGCGGCTGCTTGGCCGGTACTGCTTCGTCTCGCTGTCAAAGCTCAGATAATCCTTGTCTGTCAGGGTCGATAAGAATTTATATACCGAGCTCAGCGACATCCCCATCCGCGCGGCCGTCTCCGACGCCGTCAGCGGACGCGGTGCCTCGGCAATGCAGTCAAAAATATCGAGTGCCTTCTCCACCGTCTTCAGTGCCGGCGTCTTTCTGCTGTTCTCCATAACTCACCTCAGAGTAATTTTCTATATTATACACGAATTTTCTCAATTTGAAAAGAACAAAATTGCGCAGATTTTACAGGTATTTGCCCGTGCGGCACAAAAGCGGCGCTGCATGACGCAGCGCCGCCCTTTTCTGAAATCCTTACTCGAGACCGAGGTGCTTTGCCGGGTTCGTCTTGAAGATCTTCGCGATGTCCTCCTTGCTGACGCCGTAGGCGAGCAGGATCTGGATCATCCAGCGGTTGCCGATGATGTGCCGCGGGTTGTGGATCTGGCCAAAATCGGAGCCGTAGACAAAGTGATCCGCGCCGACCTCATGGATCATGCGGGCGGCATAATACGGGCCGCTCTCATGCAGCGGGAAGGCCAACGTTCCGAGGCCGGAGAGCATCAGCTTCACGCCCTCCTGCGCATACTGCTTCATCTCTGCGATGGTCGTCTTCGAGTGGATATGCGCCGGATGCACGACCTCCAGATGCTTGACGCCCAGCTTGATCGCCTCTTCGAACACAACGGACGTCTCCTTATACGGATAATGGCCGGACGCCAGGATCAGGTCATTGTCCGCGACGATCCGCATGATCTCCTGCAGCTCGGGCAGGACCTTGCCGTTTGCATCGAGAATATGAATGCCGCTTCCGGTCTGATCGTCATAGACGATCTTCCGGTGATGGTAAGAGTCGACCATCGGCAGCCACACATACTTCATGCCTGGGTACTTCAGGCACCGCTCGACCGCGTTGGGGTTCAGCCCGCCGACCGACTGGTTCAGCGTGATGCCGCCGAACACCTTGACCGGCTCAAGTCCCTGCTCTTCAGCCCACTGGTTGATGTTCTTCTGCAGCATCGCGTTCCGGCTGGCCGAGGGCGTATACCACGTCTTGATGACCGTCGCGCGCATGCCGGCGCGCGTGAAGTCCTTCAGCATATCGTCTTCCAGCATGATCCGCTCAAACGGCTCGGAGCCGCCGTGCGCGTGGATGTCGATGGAGCCGGCCAGCAGCTCGTCCACATCGTCCTGCGTGAAATGAATGCCGGCGAGGAATCTTGCATACTGGATGTTGACGTATTTGACCTGCTGCCGGATGAGATACCGCTTGACCTCGTCGCTGATCGGCTCGTCGGTATCGAATACCACCGTATCCATCAGCCGGTCCACGCGGTCCTCCGGGACCGCGATCTGCATCAGCTCCTGCATGCTGAATTTCTCATGTTTATCCATCATGTTTTATCGTTCTCCTTTGCCGTAGCTTCTGTTTTTTTCTTCATCAGGATCTGATATCCCAAAACCAGCGCGATCAGCGCAATGCCGATCAGGTCCGTCACAAGGCCCGAATTGACCAGCAGAATGCCGCCCGCAAACACGACCAGACGCATCAGAAGCGTCAGATGTCCCTTCAGATAGCCTGCCACGCCCGCGGCCAGCGCGTAGACGCCGATGAGCGCCGTCAGCACGCTCTTCACGATCTCAAACAGGCTCCCCTGCGCGAGCAGCGTGGGAGACAGCACGAACATGAACGGCACGATGTACGCCACGATGCCGAACAGGAACGCCTTGATGCCCGTCTTGTTCTGATCCGCATTGCCGATACCGGCAGCCGCATAGGCCGACAGCGCGACCGGCGGCGTGATGGTGGACACACAGCCGAAATAGAACACGAACATGTGCGCGGAGAGCACGGGGATCCCCATCTGCACAAGCGCCGGTGCCGCCATGGACGCAAGGATGATATACACCGCCGTTGTCGGCAGGCCGCAGCCCAGAATGATCGACGCGAGCGCTGTATACAGAAGCGCCAGCAGCGTGTTGCCATGCGAAAGCGAAATGAGCGAGCTGGAAAATTTCACGCCGAGGCCCGTCATGCCGACAATGCCGACGATGATACCGGCCGCCGCGCAGGACACCGCAACGGGAACCGCGCCCACAATGCCGTCCTTCAGCGCCTTTGCGATCTGCTTCCAGCCCATCCGCGTGGATTTGCGCAGCTGCGCGACCACGATCAGGAGCAAAATCGCATAGAACACCGTCTTCATCGGCGAGAAGCCGTAAATGAGGCACGCGATCAGCACGATGATCGGGATGAACAGGTGCGCGCCCTGCGGCAGGACCTGCCGGATGTTCGGCAGCTGATCCTTGGACAGGCCGATCAGGTTTTTCTTGACGGACAGGAAGTCCACGATAAAATACAGCGCCAGATAATACAGCATCGCGGGGATAAACGCCGCCACGCAGAGCTGGCCGTATTTGATGCCGATATAGTCCGCCATGATGAACGCGGCCGCGCCCATGACCGGCGGCATGATCTGTCCGCCGGACGAGGCGACCGCTTCGACCGCGCAGGCCTCCTCGCTCTCATACCCGGCGCGCTTCATCAGCGGAATGGTAAATGTGCCGGTCGTCACGACGTTCGCCACCGGCGAGCCGGAGATGCAGCCCATCAGCAGGCTGGACACGATCGCCGTCTTGGCCGGGCCGCCTCTGCGGCTGCCGGTCAGCGAATACGCGATGTCAATGAACATCTGCCCGCCGTTGCACGCGTTCAGGAACGCGCCAAACAGGACAAACAGAACGATAAACGTACTGCTGATGCTCATCGCGTTGCCGAACACGCCGTTTTCCGAATAGCAGAGCACGGAAATGATGCGGTCAATGGAATATCCCTTGTGGTACAGGATCCCCGGCAGCCACGGGCCGACCTTTGCATAGATCAGGAACACCAGCGCCGTGATCATCAGGAACTTGCCGGTGGACCGGCGCGTGGCCTCCAGCACGAGCAAAATCAACAGCACGCCGAAGACCCGCTCGATGGTCGACAGCGACGGCGAAAGCCGGTTGACGCGGCTCTGCCACGTAAATACAATGTAGACGCCGATCGCCAGCGCGGCAATGCTCAGCACAAGGTCATACCATTTGCGTTCCCGCTTCGAGGGATACAGCAGGAACACCAGAATGAACATCAGCAGCCAGTGCAGCACCGTCTGCAGCATGGACGACAGGGAGCCGAGCCCGCCCGTGTACATGTGGAACAGACCGCCCGCGATCGCGACGACCGTCACGATCCAGAACACCGCCTTCTGCAGCCGGCTCGCGCCTTCCTTCAGCTCAACGACAGGCTCTTCCTCTTCCAGAAGCTTCTTTTTCTTATCCATATGCGCTCTCCCGCGGCGAACTTAGTCGCCCAGAGCGCCGATCTCGCGATAATACCGCTCCGCACCCGGATGCAGCGGAATGCCGGTCTCCGGCGCGTTTTCCGTGGTGATCGTACCGGCGGAGGTCGCGGCCGTCTTGAGCATGTCCAGATTCTCCATCACAGCCTTGGTCATGAGATACACGGTATCGTCGTCCAGATCCGCGTTGATCATGAACATGTTCTCCGTGGAGACCGTCGTCACGTCTTCGCTCAGACCGTAGATGTCCTTGCTGACGGTAAATTCCTTGTAGTACGGATACGCTTCCAGGAATTTCGCGCGGAACTCATCGTCAAACGGGATCAGGTTGAATGCCTTGCCGGACGCGGCCAGCTCCTGCACGGCGCTGACGGGCGGATATGCGCTGACGATGGCCATGTCGACCTTCCCGTCGATCAGCGCCTGCACGCCGTCGCTGAAGCCGAGATAGCTGGGCTGGATATCATCCCAGCTGTAGCCCATGACCGTCAGGACCTTTTCCAGGAACAAGGACGTGGAGTTGCCCTGCGGGCCGACGGCGATCTTCTTGCCGATCAGATCCGCAAGCGTCTTGATGCCGGAGCTTTCCAGCACGCAGTAGTGCACAACGCCGCCTGCGACGCCGCCGATCCAGCCGCGCGGATTCGGGTACGGCTCTTCAAACGGGGTCTGGCCTTCATAGGCAAACAGGGCCATATCCGTGTTGGCAATGCCGATCTCGCAGTCGCCTGCGTTGACAAGGCCGGGATTCTCGACCGTGCCGCCCGTGACCTCAACGCGGGCTTCCAGTCCCGGGAATACCTTCGCGAAGATCTCGGAAACGCCGACGCCAAGCGGATAATATGCGCCGCCCATGGAAGCCGTCGCGATATTCACAGCCTTTACCGAAATTTCCGGCGTTTCTTCGGCGGTGTCTTCCGCCGGCTGTTCCGTCTGCGCGGTGTCAGCGGATGCATCCGCCGCAGCCGGTTCCGACACAGCGGGTTCTGTCTTGGCCGAACAGGCAAACAGGCCTGCCGTCAGGACGAGACATAGGATCAATGCGAGCAGTTTCTTCATTTTCTCTTCCTCCATTTTCTAATATAGAAAGTTACAGTCTCATTTAGAAACCTTGATTTTAGTATAGGTATTTTTCCCCCGATGTCAACCCCTTCCGTGCAATTTCCATGATTTCGCCGTTTCCGCTAAAAACGAGCTGTCTTTTTTTGTACATCTGAATAAAGTCTTCTCATTTCCTCCCTTATTTCCGTTCCGCATTGTGCATCAGTCCAGACGCGCAAAAAGCTCCGCACCCATTTCGGGTGCGGAGCTCAGGACTGCAAACATGCAGCTTCTGTCAGCGCTCTTCATACAAAAATCCGCACCCAAGCGGGTGCGGATCTGTTTGTCAGCAAATCAGCCCTGTGCCTTCATGCGGGCGAAGCAATCGCTGCAGTAAACCGGGCGATCGGACTTCGGCTCGAACGGAACACGCGCTTCGCCGCCGCAGGCAGCGCAGGTAGCGGTGTAATACTCTCTCGGGCCACGGGTAGCGTTCTTGCGGGCGTCGCGGCAAGCCTTGCAGCGCTGCGGCTCGTTCTGGAAGCCACGCTCTGCGTAGAATTCCTGCTCACCGGCAGTAAAAACGAACTCTTTGCCACACTCTTTGCAGACCAACGTCTTGTCTTCGTACATTTCTGTTACCTCTCTTTTGCGATAAAAAATGGATTTGCCCTGAGATTGCGGCTCGCGCTCGTATGCTGCAGGGGCTATATATGCGATCAGGACTTCCCTGATTACGCCACAACATGTGCCAGACAATCTCGCCAAGGTCCATACACGAAGAGAGGGTGCTACGGAGTGATGAAAGATTTGCCAGCCTTAAAATGGAAACCTGGATTCCCAACACTTGCGATTATATGCGAAAAAACCGCGGTTGTCAATAGTAAATAAAACTTATTTTATTTCTACAGCGATTTTTGTAGATTTTCGACGTTCTGCACCAGCCGGTCGGTAATGACCTGCGCCTGCTGCTCCGTACCGGCTTCCACCATCACGCGGATGAGCGGCTCCGTGCCGGACGGCCGGATGAGGACGCGGCCGTTTTCGCCAAGCTCTTCCTCCGCCGCGCGGATCGCTTCGTGCAGCGCCGGAGCCTGCATGATGGCCGTTTTCTGCTCATTGCTCACCACGCGGACATTTTTGAGAAGCTGCGGATACTGCGTCACGGAATCGGACAGCTCGCTTGCCTTTTTGCCGCTGTGCGACAGGATCTTCAAAAATTGCAGCGCCGCCAACTGTCCGTCGCCGGTCGGCATATAGTCGAGGAAAATAATATGACCCGACTGCTCGCCGCCCAGGCGCATGCCCTCCTTCTGCATCAGCTCCAGCACGTTCCGGTCGCCGACCGCCGCGCACAGAAGCCGCATATGATGCGCCGCGCAGTATTTGTGCAGGCCGATGTTCGACATGACCGTCGCCACAAAGCCGTTGCCGGCCAGCCGTCCATGCTGCTCCATCGCTTCGGCGCAAATGGCCATCATCTTGTCGCCGTCGATCGGCCGTCCCTTTTCGTCGACCGTCAGGCAGCGATCCGCGTCGCCGTCAAAGGCAATGCCGAGGTCGTATCCGCCCTCCCGGACGGCTTCACACAGCCGCTCCAGATGGGTCGAGCCGCAGCCGTCGTTGATGTTCACGCCGTTCGGCTTGTCGTTCAGATAGTCCGCTTCCAGCGGGAAGCGGCCAAATAAGTACCGCGCCGTCGTCGAGGCCGCGCCGTTCGCGCAGTCGATCAGCACGCGCAGCGGCTCCAGATCCTCCACCGAGGACGCCAGATGATCCAGATAATACTCCGCCGCAAAGCTGCCGGACATGACCTGCCCGATCCCGCCGTGCGTCTTGACGGGCAACTCGCCCTCCTGCAAAATCAGCGCCTCGATCCGCGCTTCCAGTTCGTCGTTCAGCTTGAAGCCCTCGGACGAGAACATCTTGATGCCGTTGTGCTCATACGGATTGTGCGACGCCGAAATGACGACGCCCGCATCCGCGTGCAGATAGACCGTCAGAAACGCCACCGCCGGCGTCGGGATCACGCCCAGCACGATCGCGTTGCAGCCGCAGGCCGTCAGACCCGCGACCAGCGCACCCTCCAGCATGTCGGAGGAAATGCGCGTATCCTTGCCGATCACAACGGTCGGCTTCGTGCCGGAATCATCCGAAAGCGAAATGGCCGCCGCCTGGCCGATCCGATAGGCAAGCTTTGCATCCAGCGTCTCGTTCGCCACGCCGCGGATGCCGTCAGTTCCAAATAATTTTCCCATAGGTTCAAAACTCCTCAGAACGATAATTGTGTATCTTCGTCCTTCCGGACGGGATTTTGCAGGTGCAGATGGTCATACGCCAGCTGCGTGACGCAGCGGCCGCGCGGCGTGCGCGTCAGAAAGCCGATCTGCAAGAGATACGGCTCATAGACGTCTTCCAGCGTTACGGCTTCCTCGCCGATCGTCGCCGCCAGCGTCTCCAGCCCCACCGGGCCGCCGCCGTAGTTTTTGATGATTGCGGTCAGCATCCGCCGGTCGATGGCGTCCAGTCCCAGCTTGTCGACCTCGAGCTTTCCCAGCGCATGATCCGCCGCTTCCGACGTGATAACGCCGTCGTGGCAGACCTGCGCAAAGTCGCGCACGCGCCGCAGCAGCCGGTTGGCGATACGCGGCGTCCCGCGCGACCGGGACGCGATCTCTTCCGCGCCCGCAGGCTCGATCTCAATGCCGAGAAGCGCCGCCGAGCGCATGACAATGCGCTGTAATTCCTGCGTCGTGTAGAGCTCCAGCCGCAGCTGCACGCCGAAGCGGTCGCGCAGCGGGCTTGAGAGCTGTCCTGCCCGCGTCGTCGCGCCGATGAGCGTGAACCGCGGCAGATCGAGCCGGATCGAGTTGGCCGACGGCCCCTTGCCGACGATAATATCGATCGCGAAATCCTCCATCGCCGGATATAAGATCTCTTCCACTGCCCGGTTGAGCCGGTGGATCTCGTCAATAAACAGGATATCGCCCGGCGCGAGATTTGTGAGCAGCGCCGCCAGATCGCCCGCCTTTTCGATGGCCGGGCCGGAGGTCACGCGGATACCCGCGCCCATCTCGTTGGCGATGACGCCCGCGAGCGTCGTCTTGCCAAGGCCCGGCGGGCCATAGAGCAGGACGTGGTCGAGCGGCTCGTTTCTTCTGCGCGCCGCTTCTATGTAGATCGCAAGGTTTCCCTTGGCCTTTTCCTGACCGGTATAGTCCGCCAGCAGCTTCGGGCGCAGGCTGACCTCGCCCTCGTCCTGCGGCGTCAGGCTCGTCGTGACGATCGGCGCGTCATATTCCTGTGAAAAATCAAGACTCATGCCCGCTCCTCCTTACTGCCGCGCGGCGGCGCGCAGCGCCTGACGGATGATATCCTCGATGGACAGCTTCTCCACGTCCAGCCCCTTGAGGGCCGCCGCAGCTTCCGTCTGCGAATAGCCAAGGCCGACGAGCGCAGCCGTCGCTTCGGCGCTCTTGCTGCCGCGCACCGGAACGCCCGCACCGGCAAGCTCCGCCGTGTTCAGCTCCAGCTGGCTCGCGCCCAGCTTGTCCTTCAGCTCCAGAATGATGCGCTGCGCCAGCTTCTTGCCCACGCCCTGCGCCATGGTGATGGTCTTGTCGTCCTGCGTCATGACGGCCAGCGTCAGCTGCTCCGGCGAAATGACCGACAAAATGGCCAGCGCCGCCTTCGTCCCGACGCCCGTCACGCCGAGAAGCCGCTTGAAGCAGTCCAGCTCCTCCCGCGTGGAAAAGCCGAAAATGTCAAATGCATCTTCTTTAATATTGCAGTACGTAAAGAGCTTCGCGGGCTTGCCCAGCTGCAAGCGCGCAAGCGTGTAGTTGCTCGTATAGCACGCATACCCGACGCCGCCGCAGTCCACGACCGCAAGATTGGCGTCCAGCAGCGTAATCGTCCCGTTCAGATAATAAAACATATTACCGGATTCCTTTCTGCGCCAGAAGCGACGTCGACGCGCGCGCGTGGCAGAGCGCAATGGCGATCGCGTCCGCCGCATCGTCCGGCCGCGCGACCTTTTCCATCTTCAGAATGCGCCGTGTCATCTCCATGACCTGATGCTTGTCCGCGCTGCCGTAGCCGACAACGGCCTGCTTGACCTGATTGGGCGTATACTCAAAAAGCGGCGTCCCCGATTTGCTGATAGCAAGCAGAATAACGCCCCGCCCATGGCTGACGCCGATGCCGGTCGTCACGTTGTGTCCCCAGAACAGCTCCTCGACCGCCACAGCGTCCGGCCTGACTGTGTCGATGAGCTGCACCATATCGTCATAGAGCATCACGAGCCGCTCCGGAAACGAGAGCGTCGCCGGCGTGGTGATGGTGCCGTAGTTGAGGAGCTGGACCGTGGCGCGCTCCGCCTGCAAAATTCCAAACCCGGTCGTCGCATAGCCGGGGTCAATGCCTAAGATCCGCATATCAGAATTTCCCGAATATTTCCCAGTAGCACATACCAAGCACGCCGAACACCACTATGGCGATCAGCACCCACGCCAGCACGATCTGGTGCTTCGGCCGGGGCGTATATTCTCCCCGCTGCTCCTTCTCGTTCCGCTGTCCGCTCTGGTACTCCAGCCGCTCAGAGCTGTAATCGTCTTTCATAAAAAACCTCTTTCCGCGCAAATACAGAAATGATTATACCATAACCTTCGGCAAAAGAACAGCAGAACTTCAGCAGCACAGCACGACCGGGCAGCCGCCGCGGCCAAAGAGACACGAAATGAACTGCAAGGCCGCGCACATCCCGCAGCATGTGCGGTTCATATTGACGCCGTCAAAGCCGAAGCCCGACTGCCGGTCATGATAGGCCGTGCCGTTCATGCGGATCTGCTCGCGCGCAGCTGCGTATTCCGCGTTCGCAGGATCCATGGTGCAGGCGCGGTTGATCTGCTCAAAGCCCAGGATCCGGTTGCCGAGGTTCGTATTGGCCACCGCGGCCAGATAGTACCACTGCGCCGTGCGCTGCCCCTCCGGCACCTGATTCAGCTCGCGCAGGGCACGCTCGTATTCCTGCACGAAAATGTACCGCCGCGCGGACTCCATCGGATCCGCATTGGCCCAGCCGCTCTGATACCCTTGATGATACCACCCGGCAAAGGGATCCTCCTGATACGTCCGCTGCTGCGTGTTGACGCGCGGCTGCGGATTTTTGATCTGGTCATAGGCGGCGTTGATCCTGTTCATCATCTCCGCTGCGTGCGGATCGCCCGGATTCATGTCCGGGTGATATTTTTTGGCCAGCGCGCGGTAGGCGCGCTTGACCTCCTCGTCGGTCGCGTCCGGGGTCAGGCCCAGCACGCTGTAGGGATCGTCGATCATGGTGTTTCCTCCTGCTTTGCCCGGAATACGGATGCAAAGCGCGTCCAGACGCCGGAATAGAGTATGTTTTGCAGCAGCGCCGCGTCCTGCACGATGGGCAGCCGCTCAAATTCCGCCGCCGCGTCGCCCGCCAGCAGCTCCAGCTGCGGCCGGAAGGCCGCGCCGTCCGTCACGCCGAGCAGCGCCAGCGGATTGTATTGCTTCTTTTTCTGATCCTCCTGCAGATCGCAGGCGGCGTCCATAAAATAGATCAGCTTCCCGAGACTGCGCCCGAACCGCGCAAGGCTTCCCTTCCAACGGTCGTC
This sequence comes from uncultured Oscillospiraceae bacterium, assembly GCA_934655875.1. Taxonomy (GTDB): domain Bacteria; phylum Bacillota; class Clostridia; order Oscillospirales; family Oscillospiraceae; genus CAG-170. The sequence continues at coordinate 17,977 of CAKUHB010000017.1, read as the reverse complement.
CCGCACGGTAAAAAGCGCCGCCATCAGATCGCCGAACGCGTTGGCCGCTGCCTCAGAATACCTTTCCCGCTCCTGCTCCGCCTGCGCGATCTGCTTCAGGCACTGCCGGATGGCCGCCGCCTGCGCCGGGTATCGCGCGGCTGCCTTCTTCGCGCCGGATGCCAGCAGGCCGGACGCTGCCGCTGCCGAAAGCTTCTTCTCGTCGTGCCAGTCGTCCCGGCAGTTTTCATAGGCCAGCAGACAGTTCATCGCTGCGGCGTAGTCCGTCGCCTTCGTCCGCACCCACGCCTGCACGTGCAGCGGATGGCGCGCGCAGCGCGCACAGCCGGAGGTCTCCTCCGGCTCATACAGAGCACCGAGAAACAGCGCCAGAAACGTCATATCATAAGTAAGCGCCAGCGCGGGCGCCGCGCCGTAGGTCTCATACAGTGCGCGGCACAGCCCGCAGTACAGACTGCGGTACCGCGCCCGCTGTCTCTCGTCCAGCCGGTCTAAATCCGCGATCACGTATCCGAACATGGTTTCGTCTCCTCCGGCCGCTTCCAGTCAAAGAGCACACAGTTGAAAAGTGCCCCGTAAAACAAAATCGAAATGCAGGCATACAGCCACAGGAGCATCAGCAGAAGTACCGACAAACTCCCATACAGCGCCGACGCCTTGGCAATATGATTGACATAGAAGGAATACCCCTCCGAAAAGATCACCCACGCTCCGGCTGCCGCAGCCGCGCCCGGCAGAACGTGGAAAAACCGCTGCCGCCGGTTGGGAAGCGCCAGAAACACGGCGGAAAACAGCGCCGTCAGCAGCACCAGCGAGTACAGATGCAGATGCCGCAGCACCGGCTCCAGCACCCTTGCCGGAGAAAAGCCGCGCTCGATCAGAGCCGCCAGCAGCGCCTGTCCGCCGGCATAAAGCCCCAGCGTCAGAAGAAGCGCCAGCAGCATCCCCACCGTATACAGCATGCACAGAAGCCGTCTGCGCACATAGCTGCGCGTCTCCCGCACCTCCGCCACCGCGTTCAGCCCGTACAGAAGGCTCAGCATCCCCTTGGACGCCGACCAGAGCGTCAGCACCGCGCTGAGCGACACGATCGCCGCCGAGCTGGACGCGTAGATCGTCCGGATGAGATATGCAAGCGGCGCCTGCATCCAGACAGGCACCAGCTCCTCGCAGAAAACCAGAAGCGTCTGCACCGTCAGCGGCGTATATGGCAGCAGAGATAAAAGCAGGCTGAGGATCGGGAACAGCGACAGCAGCAGAAAAAACGACGCATTGCCCGCGTAGACCGGGATCTGCATGGCGTGCACCCGGCTGATTACCGGAAAAAGCCGTTTTTTCAGATTCACGCTGCCGCCTCCTATCCCAAAAAGTTTTCGACAAATTCCGTTCCGTCCTTGACGTCCTCCGCAAAACCGGCCCACCGGATTTGTATTTTTTATCCAAATTTGCAGAAAAGCCTGTCGAATCGCGCGGATACTTTTGGTTTCCGTTTTTTGTAATTTGTGATTGAATACAGGCAGGAGGGAGAGAACATGAGAAATAAAAGTCTGATCCACACCAAGGACGTCAAAACCCAGACGGGCGCGCCGCTGCATCTGGAATACTATCTCATCAACGACAGTCTGCTTGACGGCTGCGCCGAATGCTACGGCGTCGAGGTTCTGGCCCGCTCGGGCGAGAACCAGAGCTACGCCGGCATCCCGCGCATCACCATGCGCGGCACCCGCATCTTCACGCTCATCGACCAGCTGGCCTATTTCGCCGTCACGCCGGAGACCCTGCACGACGTTGTACAGGATTGGCTGTAAAACGTATAGACAAGGCTCCTCTTTTTTGCTACAATCATAACAGAAAATGGGCAGATGTGCAAGATGCGCGAACGAGACGTCTGTCCGCAACAGATGAGAGGAGTTTTCGCCATGAAGTGCCCGTATTGCGGCTATCAGGAAAGCAAAGTCGTCGATTCCCGCCACTCTGACGATGGTCTGAGCATCCGCCGCCGCCGCGAATGCCTGCAATGTCAGAAGCGTTTCACCACCTATGAGACGGTCGAGAGTCTGCCCATCGTCGTCATCAAGCGTGACAGCAGCCGCCAGCAGTTTGACCGCAACAAGATCCTCACCGGCATGCTCCGCGCCTGTGAAAAGCGCCCGGTTCCGCTGGCCGAGCTGGAGCACGCCGCAGACGAGATCGAGCAGGCCATCCAGAACTCGCTGGATCGCGAGATCTCCACGGAAAAGATCGGCGAGCTGGTCATGGAGCGCCTGAAGCCGCTCGACGAGGTCGCCTACGTCCGCTTCGCTTCCGTCTACCGCCAGTTCAAGGACATCGACAGCTTCATGCGCGAGCTGAACAAGATCCTCGAAGAACGCTAAGACCCGACGCAGCCCTCCCCACGGTGCCGCCGCACCGCAGGGAGGGCTTTTTTCTTCCCCAGCTTGGGAAGGGCCTTGGCTCGCCCTCTGGGAGAGCTGTCGCCGCAGGCGACTGAGAGGGCTTTCGCAGTCACAGTTTACCCTCTCCGTCTTCGCTGCGCTCAGACACCTCTCCCAAGGGGAGAGGCAAGGAATGCAAAAGCGAGAAACTTTTGGTACATATCTGTCCGCCTCATCCGGCCCTACATCACATTCTCCACCGTCGGCAGCTCCATCCGCCGCACGTGCTCGATGCGCGCGATCAGCTCCTGACACGCGGCGAGATAGTCGTCCTGATCTCCCAGCTTCACAAACTGCTCCAGCTGCGCAAACAGCGCCACGACCTCGTCGACCTCCTCGTGGTGCAGAAAGATCCCGAGCCACGTCTCGCGCCCCTCCCAGATCTCTCGCGCCTGCTCCAAGGACGCCGCCGCGGCTTCATATTCCTCCCGCTCCGCCTGCCGGACGGACGCGGTCAGCTTTTCATTTGTCTGTTCTCCGGACGCACGCACGTAAAAGACGGAACACAGTCCTACGGCCAGACACAGCGCAAACACCCCGCAGGCGATCCAGCAATGCTTCATACGCCGTCCTCCTGCCGGACGGACAGATACAGCTTTCCGCCCGGCTCGCTCGTCAGCAAATACACATCCTGTACCCGGCAGTTGTACTGCCGCAGCACCTGCCGCACCCAGTTCTCATCCCGGCCAAGAAGCTTCAGATTGTCCCGCATGACATGCCCCGCGGCGATCACCGTCACCGGCAGCTTCCGTTCCTGTACCCGGACGCCGGCGTCCTTCGCCGGGGCCGGCTCGTATTTCGGATATAAAAACGTGGAGATCGCCCCGCTTGTCTCCAGGATCGCATACTGCACCTGTGACAGGTCGGTCACGCCCTGGATCCGCAGATACTCCGTCAGCTCATCCGTATGGACGCGCGTTTTTTTGAGATTTTCCTGCAAAAGCTTCCCGTTCTCGATCAGAACGACCGGCTTTCCGCATAAAAACCGCCGGATCGGCACGCTTTTGTAGCTGAGCACGGACAAAACCAGTTCCATGCTCAAAACGACCAGGATCGGCAGCAGCCCCGCCAGCAGCGGCGTCCCCGTCTCCTGCATCGGCACGGCAGCCAGATTTGCAATCAGCATCGTGACCACAAACTCCATCGGCTCCATCTCGCCCAGCTGCCGCTTGCCCATCAGCCGGACGACCAGAATCAGCGCCAGATATAAGATCACGGCGCGAATGAGTGAAATCAGCATAAAAAGCCCTCCCTGTCGTAGCTTTTGCGGCATCGGGCAGAATATGCAAAAAAATCGCCTGCCGCAGCCCAAAGCCGCGGCAGGTGTTTTCGCAGGATTTACTTCTTGACGAAGGACAGGCAGTCGGTGCACTGATCCATTTTCGGGTTGGATTCATGCGTGCCGATGCACACCTTATCCAGCGTGCAGTAGTCCTCACAGCCGCAGTGGTTGTTGCACTGGGACACGTGACATTCAATGGCGTGGTTTGCCTTTTCGTTTGCGAAACTCATACATAATTCCTCCTTCATAAGGTTCGGAACTAGTATGTCCGCAAACGCGCCGTGCATGCTGGAAATTTTTTCAGATCATCGTCCGCCGAAGCCGCCTCGGCCGCCGCCGAATCCACCGCGCGAACCGCCGCCGGGTCTCGGCCCGCCGCCGAAGCCGCCCGGACGCGGGCCGCCAAACCCACCGGGCCGCGGGCCGGGCCCGGGGCCGTGATGATGGTGCCGGTTCGAAAACAGCGAGCCGAGGAACAGCCCCGACCAGAAGCCGCCGCCACCGCCGCCGCCTCTGCGGCCGGAACCGAAGATCGCCTTGACGATCCAGTAAATGACCAGAATCGTAATGATCGTGCCGATCACGCTTTTTCTCCTTCCATAGCTCGTCTGCTGCACCGGCTCTTCCGCCAGCGGCGCGGCAGCGCCATTCAGATTGGATTTGCACCAGCTGTACAGCTGCTTGTAGAGCGTCTTCGCCGCATCATCGGCGTCGCCGTCCAGAATGGACGCGAAGCCGGACTTGAAGATCCCCTCAAGCTCGCTGTCGGTGCTGTCCGCCACATACGCGCCCGTCGTCACATACCATGTCTGCGACGCGGTGTCGATGGAAAAGAGCATGTCATACTCGCTCAGACCCATGGAATCAAAGGCGCTGTTCGTGTAGCTCTCCAGCGACATCCCCTGCGTATCGGCAGTCGTGAGAATGGCGATACGGGTGCCGGTCTTCGAATAGATCTTGTCGTTGTAGTCTTTGATCTCCGTCTCGCCGCTGCGGGTAAAAAGCCCCGCGTCATCTCTGATATACTTGTTGGAGATCGTCTCGTCTCCTGCCGTACCGGAGGTCTCAACCGCCGGTGTTTCGGATACCGTTGTCTCCTGCGCCGGTGCCTCCTGAGATACCGTCAGCTCCGGCTTCTGCCCCGTCAGCGACGGGCCGAAGCCGACGACGAGCGCCGCGACGACGGCCAGCACCGTAATCGTGACCGCAACGCCTGTTTTTTGAAAAAATTTCATGTCTGCTCCTTATTAGTTTCGCGTCTGCAAAAGCTTCTGCTTCAGCTCGCCCTCGAGCCGGCGCAGCTCCGTTTCGGCTTCCTGCCGTTTCTTCGCGCCGTCGCTCTGGATCTGCAAGACCTCGTCGATCGTGGAGATAAGCTGCTCGTTCGTGTGCTTGAGCGTCTCCATGTCGACAATGCCGCGCTCGGATTCCTTTGCCGTCTCGACCGACGCCATGTGCAGCATGTCGGCGTTTTTCTGTAACAGCGCGTTCGTCATATCCGTGACCTGCCGCTGCGCCTGCATCGCGCGGCGCGAATCCTCGATGCCGAGCGTCAGAACCATCTGGTTCTTCCACAGCGGAATGGTATTGAGGATGGAGGTCTGGATCTTCTCCATCATTGCCGTGTCGTTATTCTGGATCATGCGGATCTGCGGCGCGGTTTGCAGGCAGATCATGCGCGTCAGCTCCAGATCGTGCAGCTTCTTTTCAAACCGGATGCACTTGTTCTCATAGTCGTTGGCCGCCTGCGCATCCTCGGGAAGGTTGGACAGCTCCGCCTTTTCGCGAAGCTCGCGCAGCGTCGTATTGCGCGCTTCGGCCAGCTTCTGCCTGCCGGCCAGAATATACATCGTCAGCTCCTTGAAGTATTGCAGGTTCCGGTCATACATCTGATCCATCACCGCCACGTCCTTCATGAGCGTCAGCTTGTGCTTTTCCAGCTCGCCGGAGATGCGGTCGACATTGACCTCCGCTGCGGCATAGCGGCTCTTCATCTCCTCCGCGTTGACCTTCGCCTTGCGGAACAGGCCGGCGATGCCCTTCTTCTCCGGTTCGTCCATCGTCTTCAGCTCCACGAGAAGGCCGGAGAGCATCGTGCCGATCTCGCCAAGGTCGCTTGTTTTGACCTTGGCAAGCGCCGTCTCGGAGAAATCAGCGATATTTTTCTGTGCCGAAGCGCCGTATTCCAGGATCTGCTGTGCATTCTCCAGATCGATCTGCTTTGCAAAATCCAGAACCGCCTTCTGCTCCGCCGCCGACAGGGCAGACAGATCCGGCCCCGCTTCGGGCGCGGCCTGCGCCTTTGTGATGAGATCTGCTTCCTTCTGCACCTCCGGCTGCGGCTCGGCGTCAAGGTTCGGCGTCAGCGTCAGCTGCGGGATCTGTTCTTCCATGCTTATTTCCTCCTGTATCAATCCGTCACGTAAAATCTGTCTTCCGGGTCAGCCCTTCGCTGGCCATCATCTGCTCCATCACGCGGATATCCGCGGTAATATCGACCACATCCGTCTCAAACAGCGAATCGAGCTGCCGCTGGAACGCGACGATAACCTTGTCGAGAAGCCCCTCGATTCTCTGCATGCCCTCTTCGATGTTCTCCGTTTTCACGCTCTGGTTTTGCAGCGTCACATACTGCTCCATGAGCTTGATGGTCGTCGGGAGATAATAATTGAGGAACTGGCGGATCTGCTTCAGCTTTTCCGGATGCTCCTTCACGCAGTCGAAGATCTGCGCGGTCAGCCGCTCGATGAGGTCGATCTGCGCGCTCATCCGCTCGTCCGGGATCTCGTCGTTGAGCTGCCGGATCTTCGCGATCGAGGTGTTTCCCTGATGGATGACCGATTGCAGCTCCGGCGGGATCTTTTCCGTTTTTTCCGCTTCCTTCGGCTGCTCCTGCTTGTCAGGCTCCGGCGGCGCAGCCTGCGGCTGCTTGTCCGCTTCCGCTGGCTCCTGCTCCGGCTGCCTGCTGCCCGGCAGAACGATCCGCAGGATCGCGTATACGATCGCAGACACGACTGCGCAGGAGATCACGCCCTTGATCGTTCCCAGCTTTCCGATATACAGCAGCCACACCGCGCCGATCGCGTAAATCGGGATCACACTGCGCTTGCGTTTCTGGTTCTTTTTCTTTTCATCCATACCGGCTCTGTTTCCTTTCTGTGCCGAACAAACAATTCTGCAAAATAATAGTATACCAAATACGTCTGAAAGTCAATCAGCCAGCCGATTGACAGGCACCGTCTGACACGGTATAATTTTTCGCGGGGCCGTCGAGCGGCAGCCCCGCGACAGCGGCTGACGCCGGCTCTGCATGATCAGGAGCATCCGGCCCGCGTGCCGCCCCTTCATTTTATGCTGCCGGTTATATGCCGGTTCGCAGATCCTGTTTCGGAGGTAGCTTCATGATCCGTCTTTCCCCATCGATTCTTTCCGCCGATTTCGGCGCGCTCGCTCGTGATGTTGCCAGTCTTCAGCAGACCGGCGCTGATTATGTTCATATTGACGTTATGGACGGCGAGTTTGTTCCCAATATTTCCTTTGGTTTCCCGATCATCTCCGCCATCCGTCCGGTCTCTTCCCTGACATTTGACGTGCACCTGATGATCGACCGTCCGGTCCGCTACGCGGAGCGCTTCTGTCAGGCCGGCGCCGATCTTGTCACCGTCCACGTCGAAGCCGACACGCCCGCGCATATTCTGGACGCCATCCACGCCATCCGCGCCTGCGGCAAAAAGCCTGCCGTCAGTCTCAAGCCCGGCACACCGGCAGAAGCTGTCTTCCCGTATGCGGAGCTTGTCGATCTGATCCTCGTCATGACGGTCGAGCCCGGCTTCGGCGGCCAGAGCTTCATGGCGGATATGCTCCCGAAGATCACCGCCATCCGCTCGTATCTCGACGCCCATAACCCCGCCTGTGAGATCGAGGTCGATGGCGGCATCAACCTGCAAACGGCAAAGCTCTGCACAGACGCCGGCGCAAACGTCCTCGTCGCCGGCAGCGCCTTCTTCCACGCCCCCGACCGCGCCGCCTTCGCCCGCGCGGTGAAGCAGGAAGACTGACAGGCGCTTCTTGTCTCTCCCTTTGGGAGAGGACGGAGCGGGTACGCTGATCGTGCCTGCACAGCCCTCTCAGTCGCCTGCGGCGACAGCTCGCCAAGGTATCATATCGGCATGAAAAATGGAGCGTATCGGTACCGATACGCTCCATTTACTGTTTTACGGCCACGTATCAAAAAGTGCGCGGTTTTTCACAGCTTCAGCTGCCGTGCGGCGTATTCATACGCGGTCTTATAATCCTGCAATTCCCGGCTGGCCAGCTCCATAGCCTGACACAGCTCCCGCTCATAAAGCTTCGGCAGCGGCCCCAGCGCTTCCGCCTGCCGCAGATCCTCCGCCGCCGTCTCATACTGCGCCCTTTTCGCGGCGAGCCGTCCGCGCAGGATCAGATATTCTGCCCGGTGCTGCTCCGGCGGCTCCGGGATCGACCGGAGCTCCCGTTCCGCCGCCTGCACCTGCGCCTGCTCCAGCAGATGCCGCGCCATCGTCAGATGGTACTGCGTCTCCGGCTGCACCTGCGCCCAGGCCTGCCGGTAAGACGCAAATGCCCCTTCTTCCGGCAGCTGCTGCGCCTGTTCGCACCGGGCCAGCACATCCAGCAGCTCCAGCCGGAGCTGTCCGCTTTCGTACACGCTCGCCGCGTTCCACGCGAGCGCCTGCTGTGCCAGATGCTGTGCCGTGTCGAACCGCTCCGCTTCCATCGCGCGCCGTGCACACTGCGCCGCCGCCATGGCGAGCGCGAGCGCCTGCTCGTCGTCCGGCTCCGTCTGCGGCGCGAGCGCCAGACAGCCGCCGTAATCCCCATCGCGCAGCAGCGCGCGCATCCGGCTCGTCCGGCCGGCCTCCGCCTCTTCCTTCTCATCCGCCAGCAGCCACGCCAACTTCACGTCCAGCACCGCCGCCAGATATTCCAGCGTCCCGACCGACGGCGACGCCTGATCGTTTTCGATCTGCGAGAGCATATTCCGCGTGATCCGCTCGCCGACGACCTGCGCCTGCGTCATCCCGCGCGCCAGCCGCGCCTGCTTCAGCTTCTGTCCCAGCGTCATTCCCGGCCCTCCGTAAATTATATTTACCTTGCATACAGCGTATCACATTCCGTCATTTCCCGCAAGCATCATCGCATAAACAGTTGATTTTTATTTCTGAGCTGTTAAAATGGTAGTATCTGAACGAAAGGATGGGTTTTTTCCATGCAGCGTCTTCTGATCCGCAGCATCGCCTCGCTCGTCTCCTGCGACGACCGGGATACTGTATATGAAAATGTCGACCTCTACGCCGAGGACGGCGTCATCCGCGCCATCGGCCCGAACCTCGCCAAACCCGCCGATACCGTCATCGACGCCAGCCATATGCTCTGCTACCCCGGCCTCATCAATACCCACCACCATCTGTATCAGCAGTTCTCCCGCAATCTGCCGCAGGTGCAGAATATGGAGCTGTTCGACTGGCTCAAAACGCTCTATGAGATCTGGAAAAACCTCGATACCGATGTCATCCGCCTGTCCAGCCTGACCGGCATGGGCGAACTCATGAAGCACGGCTGCACCACCTGCTTTGACCACCATTACGTCTTTCCCTCCGGCAGCGGCGATCTGATCGGCACGCAGTTCGAAGCCGCGTCCGAGCTTGGCATCCGCATGCACTGCTCGCGCGGCTCCATGGATCTGTCCGTCAAGGACGGCGGTCTCCCGCCCGATTCCGTCGTGCAGACCGTGGACGAGATCATGGCTGATTCCGCGCGGCTCATCGAGACGTATCATGACGCATCCTTCGGCTCCATGCGGCAGGTCGCGCTCGCTCCCTGCTCGCCGTTCTCCGTCTCGGCGGAGCTTCTGCGCCAGAGCGCCATTCTCGCCCGGCAGTACCACGTCCGTCTGCACACCCACCTGTGCGAGACGAAGGACGAGGAAAACTACATGCTCGCGCGCGAGGGCATGCGCCCGCTGGCCTTCATGCAGACGCTCGGCTGGACCGGCCCGGACGTCTGGTATGCGCACGGCATCCACTTCAATGACGACGAGCTGAAGCTTCTGGCCGAGACCGGCACCGGCGTGTGCCACTGCCCGATCTCCAACATGAAGCTCTCCTCCGGCATTGCCCGGATCCCGGACATGCTGAGACTCGGCGTTCCCGTCGGCCTTGGCGTTGACGGCTCCGCGTCGAACGACGGTTCGAGCCTGATGGAGGAGCTGCGCGTGGCCTTCCTGCTGCACCGGCTCAATTCCAGCCGTGAAGCGCCCTCCGGCTACGACATCCTCAAGATGGCCACCCGCGGCAGCGCCCGCCTGCTCGGCCGGACAGATATCGGCTCACTCGAGACCGGCAAATGCTGCGACCTGTTTTTGATCGACAGCCGCAGGCTGGAGCTGGTCGGCGCCTGCTATGATCCCAAGTCCGTTCTCGCCACTGTCGGCGTCCGCGGCCCGGTCGATTACACCGTCGTAAATGGCCGGATCACCGTCAAAGAGGGACATCTGTCCCGCATCGACGAAGCCAGAACCGCCCACGACGCCCAACTGGCCTGCACCGCATATCTGAACCGCTGAAGCATAAAAAAATCAGGCTGCCGAAGCAGCCTGATTTTTTTATTGCCAGATTACTCTGCGTCGTCTTCCTCAGCAGCCGGCGCCAGCAGGGCGCGGATGGACAGGGAGATACGCTTGTGCTCCTGATCGATGTCGATGATCTTCGCGTCGACTTCCTGACCCTCGGACAGAACGTCCTCCGGCTTGCCGATGCGGCGATCCGCGATCTGGGAGATGTGGATGAGGCCGTCGACGCCCGGGATGATCTCGGCGAACGCGCCGAAGGTCATGAGCTTGACGATCTTGACCGTCGCGACATCACCGACCTGGAACTGGTTGGTGAACAGCGTCCACGGGTTGGTGGCTTCGGTCTTGTAGCCGAGGGAGATCTTGCGCTTTTCGGGATCGAGCGCGATGACGAAAACGTCGATCTCGTCGCCGACCTTGACGACCTCGGACGGATTCTTGATGCGGTTCCAGCTCAGCTCGGAGACATGGACCATGCCGTCAACGCCGCCGATATCGACGAACGCGCCGTAGCTGGTGAGGGACTTGACAGTGCCGTGGTACTGCTTGCCGACCTCGATCTCGCTCCAGATCTTCTCCTGCGCGGCCTTGCGCTGCTCAGCGGCGACGGAGCGGATGGAGCCGACGACGCGGCGGCGGGCACGGTTGACCTCGGTGATGCGCAGCTGGACGGTCTTGCCGACCATCTCGTTCAGATCGCCGCCCTTGGGAACACCGGACTGGGAAGCCGGAACGAACACGCGGACGCCCTTGACGTTGACCACGATGCCGCCCTTGTTCTCTTCGGTGACATTGCCCTCGAGAACGGTCTTATCCTCGACAGCAGCTTCGATCTCTTCCCACGCCTTGCCTGCTTCCAGACGCTTGCGGGACAGACGGACGACGCCTTCGCCGTCGTTGACATGGACAACGATCGCTTCGATCTGATCGCCGACATGGACGACATCCTCGGGCTTGACGGACGGATCGCCGGAGAAATCGTCCAGCGGGATGTAAGCAGTATGCTTCGTGCCCAGATCGACTTCGATCTCGGTGGAACCGATAGCCATAACGGTGCCAGTTACCTTATCTCCATTATTCAAAGTTTTGAGGGACTGCTCGAGAAGCTCGGCAAAATTCTCCTCCTGTGCAGTTTCAACTTTCAGTTCTTCGCTCATTTTGTTGTTTACCTCCTTAATTATCCACGGCGGCGTTGATGCACCGGCCGTTATACCCACAGTAGCTGCGCCATGAAAAAAGGACATGTCCAATTCATCGGCATGATCGACGAGCGCCACCTTCGGGCATTGCTCCCGACAGATCATGGCGAGCCGCCCCGTATTGGAGCTTCTCGCGTCCCCGACAACGACCATCGCATCACAGTTCTTTGAAAGAAACGCTGCTTCTTCCTGCCGCATTTCCGTAGCTCTGCATATTGTATCAAATATTTCGCAATTTGTACACTCTTTTTTTGCAATTTCCCGGCATGATTCCCACAATTTTTGTGTTCCGGTTGTCTGGGAAACCATACAAAACGGCAAATTCCGCCGCTCTGGCAGCTCTGTCAGCCACGCGTGCAGCTCCTCGGCCGTCCGGAACACGTGCGCGTCGGAGGAATAGCTCGCGATCGCCAGCACCTCCGGGTGCGTCGGCGTGCCGATCACGAGAAGGGATCTTCCCGCCTGCTCCGCGTTCCGGGCGATCACGTGGATCTTTTTGACGAACGGACACGTCGCGTCCACGACCGTCACGCCGTGCTCCGCCAGCAGCCGCTGCTCCGCAACGGGAATGCCGTGCGCGCGGATGATGACCGTCTGGCCGGGCTGCGCCTCGTCCGCCTGCGCGATCTCGCGCAGACCCATACGCTCAAACCGCTCGACCACATGCCGGTTATGGATGATCGGGCCGAGCGTGACTGCCGGCACACCGGACTGCGCCGTCTGCTCCGCCAGCGCAACGGCGCGCTCAACGCCGAAGCAGAAGCCCGCTGTCTTTGCCAATCTGATCTGCATATGCATCTCCACCAAGCTGATAAATCGTTTTCAGCAGCGCGTCCGCCGCCTGCTGGCAGGCCGCGTGATCCTCCGGGTCGATATCGGCGATCGGATACGGCTCGCCGAAGATCACGCGGACGGGACAGAACGGCGTGCGGTTGCGCGTCACGAACACCGGCACCACCGGCGCACCGGACGCGAGCGCCATGCGCACCGCCCCCGTCTTCGGCCGCACATGCTTGTCTTTGTTGCAGCGCGTGCCCTCGACGAAAACCAGCAGCTTGTCGTGCTCGTTTTTCAGCGCGTCCACGCAGTGCTCATACGCCGCCGCGTCATGCGCGCCGCGCCGGACAAAGATGATCCGGAATTTCTCCATCACCCAGCCGATAAACGGCACGCTGCGCAGCTCCTGCTTGGCAATAATCCGGATCATCTCCGGCTCGCGCAGCGCAAGCAGGATCCAGATGGGATCCGCCATGCCGGAGTGGTTCGCGCACAGAATGCATGTCCCATCCGGCACCAGCTCCCGCCCCACGGTATGAAACACCGGGTGCCAGAAAAACAGGCCGATCCGGCAGAGCCACCAGCAAAGCTGATACCAGAATTTCAAGCGAGCTTCCTCCTGACGATCTCTAAGATCGCGTCGACCGCCGCTTCCGGCGTCAGCGCGGAGGTATCGAGCAGGACTGCGTCCTTCGCCTGCCGCAGCGGAGCCGCGGCGCGTTCCGAATCCTGCTTGTCGCGCGCCTGCATCTCGGCGAGCACCTGCTGCAGGCTCGCCTTTTCGCCCTTCGCCTGCAATTCGGCCAGACGCCGCTCGGCGCGCACACGGACGTCCGCCGTCAGGAAGATCTTGACCTGCGCGTCCGGCAGCACGACCGTTCCAATGTCGCGGCCATCCATGACCACGTTCTGCGTCCGCGCAAGCTCGCGCTGCATGTCCAGAAGGAACGCGCGCACGCACGGCTGCGCCGACACGCCGGAGGCGTACATCGACATTTCCGGCGTGCGGATCTCGTCGGTAACGTCCGTCCCGTTGAGGATCATGTGCTGCACGCCGTCCTCATACCGGATCTCAATATTGACCTCGTCGATCAGACGAGCAATGCCGTCCCTGTCCTTCGGACCGATGCCCATGAGGCGCATATAATATCCCACGGTGCGGTAGATCGCGCCCGTGTCCACATACAGATATCCCAGCGCCTTCGCGCAGGCTCTGGCCATGGTGCTCTTGCCCGCGCCTGCCGGCCCGTCAATGGCGATCGCTACGTGTTTCATACGGTATCCTCCGTGCTTTCAAATTGCTTCTCCGCCGCCGAGATCCCGGCCAGACGGCCCGTCGCCCACGCGATTTGCAGGTTAAATCCGCCCGTATAGGCGTCGACATCCAGTACCTCGCCCGCGAAATAAAGCCCCTGTATCTTTTTCGACTCCATCGTCTTCGCGTTGACCTCCGTCACGCGCACGCCGCCGGACGTCACGATCGCGTCCTCGACCGGCGCCTTGCAGGCAATGGGGATCCGGAACTGCTTGATTGCTTCCAGCAGCGCGTGCCGCTGCTGCTTTGTAATGGAGTTGACCTTCTGCGAAGGATCGATCCCGCTGCGCGCAACGATCACCGGGATCATCGACTTCGGCAGCAGCGCCGACAGGCTGTTTTCAAAGTCCCGGTTCTGCGCCGCGGAAAAATCGCGCAGAATGCGCGCGTCCAGCGTCTTTTCATCCAGCGCCGGCTTGAGGTCAATCACGACCGAGTAATCATCTTCCCCGCGCGCCATATGCGCGCTGGCTGACAAAATAACCGGCCCGGAAAGCCCGAAATGCGTGAACAGCAGCTCGCCGAAGTCCTCATAGACGGTCTTGCCCTTGCTGTTTATGAGCCTGACTGCGATATTCTTGAGCGCCAGCCCCTGCATTTTTGCGCATTCATGACCCTTTTCCACCAGCGGCACAAGAGAGCCCACCGGCTCCACGATCGTGTGCCCCAGCTTCTGCGCCAGCGCATAGCCGTCTCCCGTCGAGCCGGTCGCAGGATAAGACAGGCCACCCGTCGCCAAAATCACACAGTCCGCTGGGACAGGCCCCTTTTCCGTCTTGACGCCGCAGACGCGGCCGTCCTGCACGGCGATGTCCGTCGCCGCCGCGGCCATATGATGCACATGCTGCTCATGCAGAAACCGCTCCAGCGCGTCCAGGACCGACTGTGACCGGTCGGAGACCGGGAACACGCGATTTCCCCGCTCCGTTTTCAGCGCGCAGCCATACTGCTCAAAAAACGCCTTGACCTCCGCCGGCGGAAATCCCGCCAGTGCGCCGTATAAAAACCGCGGATTGGTCGGCACGTTTTGCAGAACGTCCTGCCATGCGCAGTCGTTTGTCACGTTGCACCGGCCCTTGCCGGTGATCAGAAGCTTTTTGCCGAGCCGCCCGTTCTTTTCGAGCAGCGTCACCTCCGCGCCATGCTGCGCGGCCATGCCCGCGGCCATCATCCCGGCCGCGCCGCCGCCGATGACGACGATCTTATTCCACCCGTTCAAACGCGCCATACTCATCCCAAAGCCGCTCCAGATCCTCAAATGTCTTCGCCACGCGTCCCTCCTGCTTCAGGCCGATGGACACGACGAGCGCGTTGATGACGCTCATCGGCGCGACCAGCGAGTCCACGACCGAGACCATGTTGCTCTTCGCGCACAGCACGCAGTCGGCCACCTTGCCGGCCGGCGCTTCCGGCTTGTCGGTGATGGCGATGACCGTCGCGCCGGAGTCGTGCGCGTACTGCATCAGCTTGACCGTCCGGCTGGAATAGCGCGGCAGGCTGATGCCGATGACGACATCCTCTTTCCCGACGCGCAGCAGCTGCTCAAACATCTCGCTCGTCGCCGTGGAGGAAATGAGCCGGACATTGTCAAAAATGTTCCGGAAATAGAAGTTGAGATACGCCGCCAGCGCCGCGGACGAGCGCACGCCTACAATATAAATATAACGCGCAGCCAGAACCGCTTCCACCGCCTTGGCCATCTGCCCGCGGTCGAGCGCTTCGCTCGTCATGCGGATGGCGTTGGCATCGCGCTGCAAAACGTTTGTCACCACGTCCTGATTTTCCAGCTGGTCGTTGGTGACCTCGATGCGCTGGACGCTCGTGAGCCGGTTGCGCACGAGCTCCTGCAAATTTTTCTGCATTTCGGGATAGCCGTCGTAGCCCAGCTCCACGGCAAAGCGCACGACCGTCGATTCCGACACGTCCACCGTCTTGCCGAGCCGGCTGGCCGTCATGAACGCAGCCTTGTCATAATTTGACAAAATATAAGACGCGATCTTTTTCTGTCCCTTGGAAAACGCGTGAATATCGTTCTGAATATTGCTCAAAATGTCTGCCGACATAGAAACTCCCTCCGCTGCACGCAAAGCGGCGCAAAAAATATCATAACTAGTTTATCATACCGGCTTTCGCCCGCTTTTGCAAGCGGCAATCCGGGATTTGGGAAAAAATACACAAAACCGGCCATTGTTCGTTCTTTGCCGAAAACTTTCTGACTTGTTTGTAGGGGTCGATGCTGGTCACAGCCGTTCGCGACGGAGGAGCGTTACGGATGTGGGCCCACCGCTTGCCGGTGTACATCGACCCGGCAGAACAGACCGATTTTACGAAGGTCTGCGGCAAATTCGTAACCGTTACAGCGGGACGATGTGGGCATCGTCCCCTACATGAACGGTGCGTCTCTCGCACCGCTTTGCAAAAATCGGCCTTTTTGACAAACTGACCGGCCTTTCTCCAGCTGAAGAAAGGCCGGTCTCGATTTATACCTTCACTTATCTGATAAAATTCGTCCGCAGCATCGGCTCCTGCTTCGGCTCCGGGACGCCGACAGCCTTTCCGGCCGCGATGCAGCGGAGCATCCACGCCATGTTGCGGCCCAGCACGCGCATCGTGCGCAGGCCCTCTTCGTCCTTCTGCACGTCCTCGGGACAGGAGCCGTGGACGTTGTTCCAGTAGCACGACGAGACGATCGGCATTTCCGAGATGCCGGGATACTTGAGCAGCTGCTCATAAGCCGCCGTGGTGCCCGCGCGGCGCGCGGAGGTCACGACCGCAGCCGGCTTGCGGCAGAAGGCCGCCTTCGGCGCGGAATAGAACAGCCGGTCCAGAAACGCCGTCACGTTGCCGGACGCCGCGGCATAGTGCACCGGCGTGCCGAACACGAAGCCGTCGGCCGCCATGGCCTTTTCCGCAAACTCGTTGACCGTGCCGCCGAAGACGCACTTGCCCGCCTTCGCGCAGCCGCCGCAGCCGATGCAGCCGCCGACCGGCTCGTTGCGGATCCAGAAGATCTCGGCGTCGATTCCCTCCTCGCGCAGCGCAGACGCAACCTCTTGCAGCGCCGTGTCGGTGCAGCCGTGCTCGTGCGGGCTGCCGTTCAAAAGCAATACCTTCATAGGAAAGCCTCCTTATCTTATTTCTTCTTTCATACCACAAACCGCCGCAGAATGCAAGCGGAAGCCGTCTTCATGAAATCTTAAGGTGTTTGCCGCTTGTTTGTTCATCCGATTTTGGCTATGATTAGTTCAGAGAAAAAAAGCGGAGGAAATTCAATTATGCATCACATTCTGGTCTGTGACGACGAAGAGGATATCGTCGCGGCGTTAAAAATTTATCTCGAATCCGACGGCTACTGCGTCCACACCGCCTGCTGCGGCGCGGACGCGCTCAGGATCGCGAAGGAGGAGCCAGTGCAGCTGGCGCTTCTTGATATCATGATGCCCGGCATCGACGGCATCACCACCATGGCGAAGCTGCGTGAGTTTTCCAACATCCCCGTCATCCTGCTCACGGCCAAGTCCGAGGATTCGGACAAAATTCTGGGCTTAAGCGTCGGCGCGGACGACTATATCACAAAGCCCTTCAACCCCGTTGAGGTGCTGGCGCGGGTCAAATCGCAGCTGCGGCGCTTTTTGCAGCTGGGCGCGGCCGTCAAAGCGCCGTCGGAGATCCGCGTCGGCGGCATCTCCCTCGACCACGACGCCAAGCGCGTTACGCTCGACGGCGAAGAAATTTCACTCACGCCGAAGGAATATGACATTCTCTACTATCTCATGCAGCACCCCGGCAAGGTCTATACGCCCGCGGAACTCTACAGCGCCGTCTGGAACGAAGCGCCCGTCGGCATCGACAACACCGTGGCCGTCCACATCCGCCACCTGCGTGAAAAGCTGGAGATCGACCCGTCCAACCCCCGCTACCTGAAGGTCGTCTGGGGCAAGGGCTACAAGCTGGAAGGAGACAGGCTATGAAACAGCTTTACGGAAAACTCTGGGTCAAGTGTACGGCCATTGCGCTGCTGGTCGTGTTCGCAGTGCTCTTTGCCGCATCGGCGTTGGGCAGCGCGTATCTGATCCATTATGGCGCGTTCGCAGACGGCGGCGAGCAGGTGCGTCAGATGGCGGAAAACAACATTTTACAGCAGACAAACGGCGACGGCTGGGCGGCGCTGCACGCCTGGGTCGAGGACGATACGGTCTCGCGCAATCTTCTCCGTGATCGCTATGACCCGCTCACCTCCAACATCTACTTCAAACTCACGGACAAAGCCACCGGCGAGATCCTGTTCAGCACCGGCGCACTGAATAAAGACGATTATTCCGGCAAGGCTTCCGCCTATTACCAGCAGGACATGACCAC
>CAKUHB010000016.1 GCA_934655875.1 uncultured Oscillospiraceae bacterium | reverse complement strand
CTGTTCAGCACCGGCGCACTGAATAAAGACGATTATTCCGGCAAGGCTTCCGCCTATTACCAGCAGGACATGACCACTTTGCTGAGCGACGGCAGCGAAGTCACAGCGGTCTATCAGGCATATCTCAAAAGCCCGCTTGCCTCGCGCGATTCCGCGCTGTACGTTATGACATGGGTCGAGCGGCTGATCAGCGCACGGTATCTGCTGATCGTGCTGGCTATCCTGCTTCTTGCGGTCTGCCTGTTCCTGTTCATTTTTCTGCTGTGCGCCATGGGACATAAGGAGGGCGTGGCCGGCATCTACCAATGCTGGCTCAATAAAATTCCGCTCGATCTGTTCCTTGCGCTGCTTGCTCTGCTGCTCCTCGCGTGGGCATCCTTTCTTAGCAATATCTGGTATATCGATTTCTGGTACTATATTCTTCTCGTATTCGGCACTGCGGCTCTGGCGCTGACGCTCATCCTGAGCGTTGCGGGCCGTGCAAAGGCACCGGGCTTCTTCAAAAACACGCTGATCTACAAGGTTTTTGCGTGGATCTTTCGGGGACTGGGCCGCATCCCGATGATCTGGCGGACGGTACTCGTCTGGGGCGCACTGTGCCTTGCGGATCTGTTCTTCACGTTCATGCTTGGGTGGAATGAGGAGAGGCATGCAGTTCTGTGGCTGCTCTCGCGCGGCGTTCTGACCGTTGTGATCCTGTATGTGGCTTCCAGCCTGAAAATCCTGCAGAAGGAAGGGCAGGCCATCGCAGACGGCCAGACCGATTACAAGGGCAAGCCCATCCCCCGCTGGCTGCCCGCGCTCCGGAAGCACGAGGAGAACCTCCAAAGCATCCAGTCCGGCATTCAGAAGGCCGTCGACGAGCAGATCCGCGCCGAGCGCATGAAGACGGAGCTGATCACCAACGTCTCCCACGACATCAAAACGCCGCTGACCTCCATCGTCAACTACGTCGATCTTCTGGAAAAAGAGGATATCCAGCCGGAAAAGGCGAAGGAATATGTCGACGTTCTGAACCGGCAGTCCGCGCGGCTCAAGAAGCTGACGGAAGACCTGGTCGAAGCGTCCAAGGCGTCCTCCGGCTGCCTGCCGGTGCATCTGGCACGGACGGACGTGAACGTCCTCATCAGCCAGCTGGCGGGCGATTATATGGAAAAGCTCGAAGCCGTGCAGCTCGAGCCGGTCTTCCGGCCCGCGCCCTCGCAGCCGGTCATTCAGGCTGACGGCCAGCTGCTGTCCCGCGTTCTCGGCAATCTCTTCGCAAACATCTGCAAATACGCCCTGCCCGGCACGCGCGTCTATTTTGAAAGCGCAGCGGACGACGAGACCGTCTCCATCACCTTCAAAAACATCTCCAAATACGAGCTGAACATCCCAGCGGAGGAATTGATGGCGCGCTTTGTGCGCGGCGACCGCTCGCGCCACACCGAGGGCAGCGGTCTCGGCCTGTCCATCGCCCAGAGCCTGACCGAGCTGCAAGGCGGCACGTTCCGGCTGGAGATCGACGGCGACCTCTTCAAGGCCATCGTTACCTTCCCGCGTGACCGCACGGAGGTGCGCGGCGCATGAAAAAAGCATGGCTCTGGCTGCTGCTTCCCGCAGCGCTTCTGCTGCTCGTCCTGCTCCATGTGCGCAGTCTCGCGCGGCTCGCGCCGTCCGAGGCCGGCCGGCAGGTTCCCGTTCTCATGTATCACGCTGTCGGCGACGACTGCTGGGGCGAGGAGCATCTGTTCGTAAAACCGGCAGAGCTGGAGCGGCAGCTGCAATATCTGCAGGATAACGGCTACGAGACAATCTTTCTGGAGGATCTCGCGCACGTCGAGCAGTACAAAAAGCCCATCATCCTGACGTTTGACGACGGATACGACGACAATTACACGCTGCTTCTGCCGCTGCTGCAAAAATACAGCATGAAAGCGACGATTTTCATGATCGCGGGCGATATTGGCAAGCCCCACAAGCTGACGCGGCCGCAGCTGCGTGAGCTGGCGCAGTCGGGCCTTGTCAGCATCCAGAGTCACGGCTGGAGCCACCGGAACATGGCGGACATGGGCTGGCCGGAGCTGATCTCCGAGCTGCTGCGCAGCAAGCTCGCCCTGACCTTTGCCTGCGGGCGCGTCCCCACCGCCGTCTCGTACCCGAACGGGAAATGCACCGAACGCACCCGCACCGCCGCCGGCTGGTTCTACGCCTACGGCGTGCGCACCTTCGACGGCAGCTACCTGACCGGCACCGATCCCCTCCTCATCCCCCGCATCGCCGTCACCCGCGACATGACGCTGGAGCAGTTCAAAAGTGCCTGTCAGCCAGAATAACCCAAACGCCCTGCCGGAAACCCCGGCAGGGCGCTTTATAATTTCATGGCCGGAATAAGGCTGATACTCTTCTACAGATTTGCGACTGCCGACCCACTTTTTCTTTTGCTTCTCCAAAAGAAAAAGTGGCAAAAAGAAAACGAGCCCGGAGGGATTTCGATTTCCCTCCGGACCTCCTTGAACCGACCAAGAAAACCCCTTCGGTTTTCTTGGATCTTTCCCGCGAAGACTGACAGATATGCGCATCGCCCAAAGCCTTCCCCTCGGGGAAGGCTTTGGGCGCGCAGCGCCGGATGAGGGTCGGGGAGCATGATCGATATTGCTATGCAGTTTTTCGATGCATCCAGTCCCTCATCAGTCTGCGCTTTCGCGCAGCCAGCTTCCCCCTGGGGAAGCCGTTTTGGCCTGTGCAAATACATGATACTCATCAAGTTTCAAAGACAGCACAGGCTTTTTTAATCCCTTACAGGAAATGCTCATAAAACGCGTCCCACTGTTCGCGCAGGCGTTCGCGGCGCTGCTCCAGCGCGCTGATGCATGCGCCGAGCGAGCGGAAATATTCATCGGAGAACCGCCGGTGCTCCGCATACGCGCCGGAGCGGTACGCTTCGATCACGACCTCATAGCGCGCCTGCGCGCGATGCACCGCGTCGTCCCAGGAAATATAAATCTCCTCCTGCGCCTGCCGTCCCACGCGCTTCAGAACCTCCGGCTCATGGCAGAGCTTCGCCAGCAGCGCCGCCATCGACGCCGCGTTCTCCTCGATCAGAAAGCCGTTTTTCCCGTCGGTGATGTCCTCCGCGGCGCAGCTGCCGCGCACGAGCACGCTCGCCAGCTCGCAGACCGCCGCTTCGCGCACAACAAGGCCGTTCGTGTCGAACGTCGATGGGAACAAGAACAGATCCGCGCGGCAGTACCACGCCCGGATGACCGTCCGGTCGTACTTCGGCGAGGTAAAAAACACGCAGTCGTCCAGCCCAAGCTCCTTGCTGTAGGCCACGACCTCGTCCTTGTCTCCGCCGTTTCCGACAAAGACCATGCGGAACGCATGCCCCGCGTCCTTGAGTATCTTCAGTGCGTCCAGCGTGATGCGCAGGCCCTTGTACCACATCATGCGGCCGACAAACAGAAATACCGGCACGCCCGCAGGCAGGTCAAAGTCTTTGCAGACCTCCCGCACCGTTTCCTCCTCCACGCGGCCCTTGGCAAAGTCGACGCCGTTCGGCATCACGCGCCAATCGCCCGTATAGCCAAGGCTGCGCAGGTTCTCGCCCGCGCCGTGGCTGACTGTCCAGACCTCGTCGAACGCGCTGATGTTCTCGACGAGGATTTTTTTCGCGCCCTCCTGCAAAAGCTTTGCATGGATGGCGTTTGCGATATCAATGTCAAACTTCGTGTGATACGTGAACACCATCGGCACGTGGATGCGGCTGCGCAGCTCCCGCGCAAGGACGGCCGACGTGATCGGGCAGTGGCAGTGGATGAGATCAATGGGGTATTCCATCAGCGTCTTCACCGTTTTTTCCGAAAACGGGAAGCCCGCGTGATAGCCCACGAGCTTCGTCATATCGATGCTGGGATAGCGCACGACAGGAAAGCCGAGCGCGCTGTCGTCCGCACCGGGATAGGCCGGCGTCGCCACGACGGCGGTGCTGCCGCTTTCTGTAATGGCGCGTGCATAATTGACGACCGCGTTGGCAACGCCGTCGGTCACAGGCGGAAAGGAATCGTTGATCAGGCAAATGGTTCTGTCAGACATGGAGGTCTCCTTTTTGAAAACACAGACATGGTTCGGGTTTGTACAGCTCTATTATACCTGATTATTCGCCCAAAGGGAAGCTTAACCGCCGAAAATCGCCAGAATCAACCCGTAGATCACGCTGGCCGCCGTCCCGTAGACGATGACCGGCCCGGCAATGAGAAACATCTTCGCCGCCATGCCGGTCACAAAGCCCTCCGCCTTAAATTCGATCGCCGGCGACACGACCGCGTTGGCAAACCCCGTGATCGGCACGAGCGTGCCGGCCCCGGCAAATTTCGCGATATCGTCATACACGCTCAGCCCGGTCAGCACAGCGCTTAAGAATACCAGACTGACCGACGTGGCCGTTGCGGCGTCCTGCTCAGACAGCCCCAGTGCCGTATACCCGTTCAGGATCAGCTGCCCCAGCGCGCAGATAAGGCCACCCACCCAGAACGCGTTCAGCAGATTCTTCCCCGTCGGCGACGTGCCGGACAGCCGCGCGACATAGCGGTTATATTCCTTTTTGCTCATATTCATCATCGCTTCGATCAGCTCCTTTGCCGCTTAGTCTCTGCAAATTCTCCCGCTTCATGCACACATGGCCGCACGCCTGCATACACTAACGGCTGAAAGACGCAAAAAGGAGGCGGTCATCATACAGCAGTACGGAACCGTTGTCGCGCAGATCGTGACCTCGACCGCGCAGATCCCCGTGCAGGGCGCGGCGATCACCATCACCCAGACCTTACCGGACGGCACGCAGCAGCTTCTGGCCGTCCGCATCTCCAATTACGACGGCTTCACAGAGCCTTTCGACGTCCCGACGCCGCCGCTCTCCGACAGCCAGACCCGCCAGACCGAGGAGGTCCCGTATGCGACCGTCGATCTGCGCAGCGAGCGCGTCGGCTACGACCGCGTCCTTGTCCGCGGCGCGCAGGTATTCCCTGGCACGCAGACGCTCCAGCGCATGACGCTCATCCCCACGCCGACACTGCCGGACAGCTACGCCCAGACACAGGAATTTGACATTCCTCCGCAGACGCTCTAAGGAGGTATCGCATGGCGCCGATCATCCCGTACATCCCGGAGACCATCACCGTCCACCTCGGCCCGCCGGATTCCGGCGCGGAAAACGTCACGGTCTCCTTCGCCGATTACGTCAAGAATGTCGTTTCCAGCGAAATTTTTCCGACATGGGAGCCGTCCGCCCTCCGCGCGAACGCGCTGGCCATCATCTCATTCGCCCTCAACCGCGTCTACACCGAATACTACCGCAGCCGCGGCTACGCCTTTGACATCACCTCCTCCACCGCCATCGACCAGAAGTTCATCAACGGCCGCAACATCTACGAAAATATCTCCGAGCTGGTCGACGAGCTGTTCACCGACTATCTCCGGCGGCAGGGCTTTGTGGAGCCGCTGGCCGCCAAATTCTGTGACGGCGTGCGCGTCACGTGCACCGGCCTCAGCCAATGGGGCTCACAGGAGCTGGCACAGAACGGCGCGAACTCCATCCAGATCCTGCAGACCTATTACGGGCAGGACGTGGAGCTTGTGACCGGCGCGCCGGTGCAGAACGTACAGGAATCCTATCCCGGCACGCCTCTGCAGCAGGGCAATATCGGCAGCAACGTCTCGTTCATTCAGGTCGCGCTCAACCGCATCTCGCAGAACTACCCCGCCATTCCAAAGATCCCCGTCGACGCCGTCTTCGGCACGGCGACGGACGCGGCCGTGCGCGCGTTCCAGTCCATTTTCTCGCTGGACGTCGACGGCATCGTCGGCCGGGCGACATGGTACGCGATCGTCATGCTCTATACCGCCGTTCTGAAGCTGGGCGAACTGCAGTCACAGGGGCAGACGTTCTACGGCTACTCGTGGGAGTACCCCGAGTCCATTTCCTACGGCGAGCAGGGCGCAAAGGTCACGCACCTGCAATACATGCTTTCGGTCATCTCGCAGTTCAATTCCGCCGTGCAGCAGCCGCCCGTCTCCGGCTATTTCGGAGACGAAACGCAGGCCGCCGTCCGCTCGTTCCAGCGCGCCTACGCCCTGCCGGAGACCGGCACGGTCGACCGCGCGGTGTGGGACAGCATCTACGCCCAGTTTGCAGGCATTGAAGAGACCGTCTTCGGCAACGAAGTGCTCTTCCCCTTCACGCGCCCGCCGATGGCTGTCAGCGACGCAGACCTGCAAAACCAGCTTGCCGTCACCGCGGCGGCCTTTCCGGACATGGCCGCGCCGCCCAAAACCGGCCGTCTGGACACCGCCACGCGCCAGAGCGTCGCCGCCTTTCAGCGTGCGTCCGGCGATCCGCCGACCGGCATCCCGGACAGCCAGACGCGTCAGAAGCTCGCGGGCATGCAGCAGCTTCTGCGCCACGCCCATTCGACCCGCTTTGTCCAGTTTCCCGGCCGGACACTGAAAAGCGGCATGCAGGACAGTGAGGTGAAGCGCGTATGACAGATTCCGCCAACTACATCGGCCAGCCCATCCGCAGCCTGCAAACCATGCTGCGCGCCATCGCCCATACCGACAGCCGCATCCCGCCGCTCGTGCCGGACGGCATCTACGGCGTCAACACCACAGCCGCCGTGCGGGAATTTCAGCGGCAGTATGCTCTGCCCGTCACCGGCCAGACCGACAACGCCACGTGGAACCAGATCGTCGCCGTCTTTACGCTCAGCAGTCCGTCCGTCCTTCCGGCCCAGCCCCTTCACATCCGCTGGACGCCGAACCGGTCGCTTGCCGCCGGAAGCCGCAACACGCACCTGTATCTTGTGCAGGCCATGCTGCAAGCCCTGCGGCGCTATTTTGCCAACGCGCCGGAGCTGTCCGTCACCGGCGTCCACGACGAGCCCTCCGTCGCCGCTGTCCGCTGGTTACAGACGCTTTCCGGCCTGCCCGTGACCGGCGAAGTCGACCAGACCACATGGACGTATCTCACGGGGCTCTACGCCCTGACCACCGGCGACGGCGATTTTTCCATGCCCGAAGCGGTTTCGCATTGATATCCCGCCTGTCATCTGCTACAGTATAGAAAAACACACAAGGAGCCTGTACATGAATATCCTGATCTGCAACGTGGGCAGCACGTCCCTCAAATATCAGCTTTTCCGCATGCCGGAGGAGCTTGTCGTCGCGTCCGGCGGCGCCGAGCGCGTCGGCATGCCTGCCGGCCGCTTCTACGCCAAAACACACGAAACCGGCGCGCTCACCGACGAAGCCGCCGTCTTCCCCACGCACCGCGAAGCCATTGAGCGCATGCTGCGGCAGTTACAGCAGACCGTCCTGTCCGAACTCTCGCAGCTGGACTGCGTCGGCTTCAAGGTCGTTCTGGCAAAGGGCGTCAGCGGCGTGCAGTATCTGACGGACGACGTCCTTGCAAAAATGGAAGCCTTCAGCTCCATCGCTCCGGCGCACAACCCGCCGTATCTGGCCGCCATCCGCCAGTTCCGCGCGCTTCTGCCTAATACCCCGCTCATCGGCGCGTTTGAGACCGCTTTCCACCGCACCATGCCGCCGGAGGCGTATTATTACTCCATTCCCATCGAGGTCTCCCGCAAATACGATATCCGCCGCAACGGCTTCCACGGCGCTTCCATCGAATATATGACGCAGTGGACGCAGGCGCGCATGGAGCGCGAGGATCTGAAGCTCGTCGTCTGCCATTTAGGCGGCAGCGGGAGCATCTGCGCCGTCAAAAACGGCCGCTCCATCGACACCTCGCTTGGCCTGACGCTGCAATGCGGCACGATGCACAATAACCGCTGCGGCGACATTGACCCGTATATCATCTTCTATCTCGTCGAGTCCTGCGGCATGACGCTGGACGAGGTCAAAGACATGCTGCAAACCAGAAGCGGCCTGTACGGCATGTCGGGCGGCGCGGGCCGCGACCTGCGCGACGTGCAGGCGGCAGCCGAAGCCGGAAACGAGGACGCGGAGCTTGCCCTGCGCGCCTACTGCTATTCCATCAAGAAATACATCGGTTCCTACGCCGCCGCAATGGGCGGGCTGGACGCCATCGTCTTCGGCGGCGGCATCGGTCTCGGCAGCGCGCTCGTGCGCGCATGGAGCCTGGAGGGGCTGGAATTTCTCGGCGTGAAGCTCGACGGTTTCAAAAACCGCATGGCCATCGCCGGCATGGATCTCTCCATGGACGACGCCCCCGTGCGCGTCTTCGCCGTCCACACCGACGAAGAGATCATCGTCGCCCGCAAAGCCGCGGCGCTTCTGACAGACACCCAATAACGAAAAAACGCTCCGGCTGCCATGCAGCCGGAGCCAATCAGTTTGTCCAGAAATTCTTTTTCTCAAAAGGCAGTACAAGTCAAGCATCGTCCCCTACGAACAAGTCAGAAGATTTTCAGCACGGAATGAACACCCGCGTTTCTGGACAGTCTCCGCTCCGGCTGCATGGCAGCCGGAGCGATTTGTTTTACATGCCGAATTTCTGTTTCATTTCCGCCTGACGGCCGCAGGTCATCCGGCCCTCGGGGCATTTCCCCGTGCAATAGCATGTCGGGCCGTAGAGGGAAAACAGGCCGGGGGTCTTTTCCCGCAGCGCATGCAGCGCCTGACAGGCCGCGTCGCGGATCTCCCACTGGGCGCGCGTGCAGCAGCGCAGCCGGAAAAACACATACAGCTCGCCCGCGTTCATCGTCGTGAGCACCGGAACCGTCTGTCCGCTGAGCAAAAGATAACCCAGAACGTCATCCCCCGCGCCCATGGCGCGCAGCTGTGCCGCCGTCTCGCCCGCCAGCCGGAATGCCGCGCGGTAGATCTCCTCCATCCCGGTTTCCCGGACACTCTGCGGCAGCACATACCGGTCATAGCGCGCATTCCGCAGCAGCTGCGGCGCAGTCATCGACTGCATCCTGTGCCGCGTCAGGTGCGTGAGCGCGGCCAGCGAAAGCCCGCCAAACAGGAGCGTAAAGCTTGCCTGCTCCAGCTCGCGCTTGCGCGGCTGGGCAAGAAGCGTCCTGAGAAGCGCCGTCTGTTCCTGCTCCGGCAGCGCCTGCGGCGCATGGCCGCGCGCGAGCTGGTACGCATTGCAGATGAGCGTCTCCGGCTGCTCCGTCCCAGCCAGCACAGTTACCGGCGCATCCGGACGGAGCGGCGTTTCTGACGCGAAATCCAGCTCCTGCGCCGGGCGATAGACCTCCGGCTTCCGCACCGCCAGAAACGGCAGCTTTTCCTCGCACTGCGCAAACAAGCTCTCGCCCAGCGTCCGCAGCTCCGGGATCGCGCTTCCGCGGCCATATGTCAGCTCGTTCATCACGTGAACCAGCTCCCGCGCGTTCATCGAGCAGAAGAAGTTGCTGCAAAAGCAGTACGGCAGCACAAAGCGCGCGTCTTCCTTCGGCACGCCCGCCGCTTCCAGCTCGTCATAGACCGCAAACAGCCGCCGCACCGTCCGGTCAAACAGTCCTGCCTGCGCATCGTCCGCGAACACCGGCGAGACATAGCCCGCCTTTGAAAAATCCACATACCGGCGCGATTTGACTGTAAACGCCGCCAGCCGGAACTCGATCATAAACTGCTCGGCAAAGACCGAGACGTTTTCAAACGCCAGATTCACATATCCGTGCTCCAGCACCGACGCATGTCCGGAGGAGAGAACCTTACCGATCAGCTTTTCGTTTTTCTCCTGCCCGGCAGAAAGCGACTTTGCGTAGATCTCATCCGCCGTGCCGTCCATCGTGGAGATACGCCCGCCGGACGCGATGATTGCGGCCGTATCCGGGCTGCAATTCAGAATTGTCACATGCCCCTGCATCGTGGTTCCTCTCTTTCTTTATCGGAAGGGGTTCCCCTGCTCGTCGTAAATTTCCAGCCGCCAAATGCGGACAAAGTCCGGCTTCAGCTCCGGCAGATACAATTCCACCGCATTTGCCAGCAGCTGCGGATTGCAGCTGGGGTTCTGTGCCGCAACGAGGGCAGTCAGCTCCAGCTCCTGCGCGGAAGGCTGCCGCAGCTCCAGCTCGAAGATCATTGGCTTCAGATCCAGCTCCGCTTCGCCGCCGCTCTTCGTCCGCTTCTTGACCAGCACCTCGTCGCGCGCAAAGAGCGCCGCGATCTGCTGCTGCGCCGTCTGCGGGACGCCCGCGTCGTATTCCAGTGTGATCTGCGCCCGCAGGCGCACCAGATGCCGGATCTTCACCGTGCTCTCATACGCGCGCAGCACGCGGATCCCCGCCGGAAGCGTCCGGTTCAGAAGCTCCGGCAGCCGCTGCAAGTTGACGGAGCCGTCCTGAATTTCAAAATCCAGAATCTCGCACCCGCTCTCCACACCGACGGACAGCGGCAGCGCGATCGACACATATGCCCGCGGGCTGAAGCCCTGCGTGTGCCAGATCATGATATCCGCCCGCTTGAACGCGCGCTGGAACACGCGCATGAGATCCAGATGGGACAGCCAGACCGCGTCGCCGGTCTTTTCAAACAGCAGGCGATTCATCGCAAAGCCCCCTTTCGCTCAGCCGCCGCGCGCCGCAGCCGTTGCAGTGCGTGCGGCAGTCCGGCGTCGCTTCCGACCGCAGCGCCTTGTCCCGCTCGTGCGCAAGGAATTTCTCCGTCACGCCGACGTCGATCGTCTGCCAAGGCAGGATCTCGTTCGCGCCGAAGCCGCGCGTCGTATAGTAATCCGGGTCGAGCCCTTCCCGCCGGAAGGCTTCGAGCCACTTTTCATAGTCAAAATATTCATCCCAGCCGTCGAGCCTGCACCCGAGCCGGTGCGCCTCCAGAAGCGCCTTTCCCACGCGGCGGTCGCCGCGCGCCATGACGGCTTCGAGCCGGCTGAGATCCGACTCATGATACCGGTAATCCACGCACTTGGCGTGCAGATTGGCCTGCAGCAGATGCACGCGCCGCAGATATTCCTCCGGCGTGATCTGCGCCTGCCACTGGAAGGGCGTGAAGGGCTTCGGGACAAAGTAGGCCGTCGCCAGATTGATGGACAGCCCGCGCTTTTTCCCGTTCCCGTTTTCCCGCCAGACCTGCAAGATCTTATAGACCAGCTCCGCGATCCCGATGACGTCCTCGTCCGTCTCGGTCGGCAGACCCAGCATGAAATAGAGCTTCACGCTGTTCCAGCCGCCGGAAAACGCCGTGGCGCAGGTCGTCAGGATCTCCTCCTCGGTCACGTTTTTGTTGATCGCGTCGCGCAGCCGCTGCGTGCCCGCTTCCGGCGCGAAGGTCAGGCCGCTTTTGCGCACCTTCTGGATGCGCAGCATCAGATCACGCGAAAAATTATCCGCGCGCAGGCTCGGAAGCGAGAGATTGATCTTCCGCGGCTCGCAGTAATCGAGCAGACCGTCGGCAAGCGTCTCCAGCTCGCGGTAGTCGGAGGTCGAAAGGCTCGCCAGCGTGATCTCGCTGTTGCCGGAATCCTCGAGCGATTCAATGGCCTGCCGGCACAGGGTCTGCGCGGATTTGGCGCGGATGGGCCGGTAGCAGAAGCCCGCCTGACAGAACCGGCAGCCGCGGATGCAGCCGCGGAAAATTTCAAGATTCGACCGGTCGTGGACGATCTGGGTCGACGGGACGATGGTCTTCGTCGGGAAATACGCCTTGTCCAGATCCTGCACGATCCGCTTTTTCACGCGCGCCGGCGCGCCCGGTTCCGGCACGATCGCGCGGAGCGTGCCGTCTTCATTGTAGGTATGCGTGTAAAGGGACGGCACATACACGCCCTCGATCTTCGCGACCTCGTGGAGAAATTCCTGCTTCGAGCTGCCGCGTTTTTTCGCCGCGCGGTAGCATTCGAGGATCTGGGGCGTGCTCTCCTCGCCCTCGCCGATGGAGAAAAAGTCGATAAAGTCCGCCAGCGGCTCCGGATTCACCGTGCAGACGCCGCCGGCAAAGACGATGTTCTCCAGCCCGTCCCGCTCCTTCGCCAGCAGTGGCACCCCGGCCAGCTCCAGCATGTTGAGAACGTTCGAATAGCACATCTCATACCCGAGCGTAAACGCGATCAGATCAAAGTTTTTGACCGGGTCATGGCTTTCGAGCGCCCAGAGGGGGATATTATGCGCGCGCATGGCTTCCTCCATGTCGCCCCACGGGGCAAATACGCGCTCGCACCAGACGCCGGGCATCTCGTTCATGACGCCGTAAAGAATGCGCATGCCGATATTGGACATACCGATCTCATACGTGTCCGGGAAGCAGAACGCCACCCGCACATCCACATCGGCGCGATTCTTTACGACCTGATTATATTCTCCGCCCACATAGCGCGCAGGCTTCTGCACGGATTGCAGGATTCTGTGAAACTGATCTGTCATAGCGGTTCCTTCTCATTTGTTGATCAGTTTATTGTAACCGCTGCCGAAATAAAATGCAACTTGCATTTTCCGCCCTTCTGCCGTACCATGGAGACCAAAAGGAGGGTTTTTATGGATCTTCAGCAGCTTTCCGCGTCCTATGCCGTCCGGCGGCTCACGGAAGCGGATATTCCCGCCGTTCTGGCGCTGCAACGCGCAAATCCGCAGTTCTATCGCTATCATCCGCCCATGCCGGCCGAGGACTCCATCCGCGAGGATATGGCCGCGCTTCCGCCCGGAAAAACGGCAGCGGATAAATATTACGTTGGCTTTTACTCCGGCGAACAGCTCATCGCCGTGCTGGATCTCATCCTTGGCTATCCGGACGCGCAGACGGCCTTTCTCGGCTTTTTCATGACGGCCGCTGCCGTACAGAAAAAAGGGATCGGCTCCGCGATCATTTCGGACGTCCGCACCTGCTGCAAGGAGCTTAGCTTTGCGCGGCTCCGCCTTGCCATCGATGAGGGCAACCCGCAGAGCAAAGCGTTCTGGACAAAAAACGGCTTCCAGAAGACCGGCGAGCGCCGCGCAAGCGGTGCCTATGCCTATCTGCCGATGGAGCTGCCGCTCTGAGCCTGTCATGTCTCCCGCGGCTCTCGGCTCTCCCCCTGGGAGAGCTGTCGCCGCAGGCGACTGAGAGGGCCGTGCAGCGTTTACCCTCTCCGTCTTCGCTTCGCTCAGATACCTCTCCCAATGGGAGAGGCAAGGGTGCTGAAAGATCTCAGCCCCCAATAAAACTACGTTCCCACTTCTGCCCTTCGTGCCAGCACCACCAGCCGGATCGTCAGATACGCCGCCGTCCCAAGCGGCCAAAGCCCCGCCCGCCGGACAAGGCTCCAGTATGCTCCGATCAGCAGCAGAAGGCCGCACGTGCACGCGCTGACGATCATGCGCGCCCGCTCGGCCCGCACCGGCGGCAGCCGCTCCAGAAACAGGCATCCCATCATCCGCCCGCCATCCAGCGGCCAGACCGGCAACAGATTATAGAGCCCCAAAATCAGGCTGTACGCCGCAAACGCCGGCCAGCATACCCGGAACGCCGCGCCGCAGGCAAGGTTTGCAAGCGGCCCCGCCAGCGCGGCAAAAAACTCCTGCCGGTAGCCCAGCCCGGCCGCTTCCATGTGCAGATCGGCAAACCGCAGCGTCAGCCGCCGGATTCTCCCGCCGCAGGCCAGCATTGCTGCCGCATGCGCCAGCTCGTGCAGCGCCATTGCACAGAGGATCGGCAGCACCGCCCCATTCCGGTCCAGTGCTGCCAGCATGATTGCAAACACGCAGAACCCGGGCCGCAGCTCAATCGCCGGCACCGGTCAGAATTTCAAACGAGCCGGACAGCGCCTGCTGTACGGCTTCTCCTTCGTGCAGCCGCTCCGTCAGCGCGGCAAACGCCTGCACAGTCCGTGTCTGCCGCGCAGTCTCCGCCGCGCGAGAGACCACCGCGCCGACCGCCGGAACGCACGTCTTGAGCGTCAGCACCAGCAGGACCAGCGCAAGCATCAGATACAGCCGCGAGACCATCGCCCCCGCCTGCGCCGCTTCCGCTCCCCGTTCTTTTCCGCATTTCCCCTCCGGTTTTTTCATGCTGCACACCCCCTTACGCAGAGCATATGCGTCCCTCGAAAAAACATGTCAACGAAATCGCGCCCAAAACTCAAGCGAACGCTTGCGTTCTCGGCGAAGTCTTGATATTGCATATAAGTATCCTTTCCTCATGCAATTTCGTCCAATACTTTTTTCTTGACAACCCGTGCAAAAATGAGTAGCATCAAAGCATACACTAGACATAGAGAGGTAAAAGCTATGATCATCTCAAAGCGCCCGTTTGGTTCGCTTCCTGACGGGCAGTGCGTCACGTGCTGGACACTGGAATCTGACGATGGGCTGCGCGCGGAAGTATTGGATTATGGTGTCACGATTCGTGCGCTTTATGTTCCGGATCGTGACGGGAAGCCGGTGGATATCGTGCTGGGCTATGACACGCTGGAGGAATATCGGGAAAAGGGCGGCTATCTCGGCGCGACTGTCGGCCGGTTCGCGAACCGCATCGGCGGCGCGGCCTTTACGTTAAACGGTAAGACGTATCAGCTGGCAGTAAATGACGGCAAAAACCATCTGCACGGCGGTCTGAAGGGCTTCGACCAGTACGTCTGGACGGCGCAGGAGGATGCAGACGGCGTGTGCTTCTCCCGCCTGTCCCCCGACATGGAAGAGGGCTACCCCGGCAGCATGCAGGTCAGCGTGCACATCGGCTGGCAGGGCCGGACGCTGACGCTCCGATATAAGGCCACCTGCGATCAGGATACCATTCTCAATCTGACCAATCACAGCTATTTCAATCTTGACGGTGCCGGCACGGTGGAGGATCAGCTTCTCACGATCAATGCCGACCGGTTCACTGTAAACGGGGAGGATTGCCTCACCACCGGCCAGATCGCTGATGTACGGGGCACTGCCATGGATTTTCTGACCGAGCACCGCATCGGCGAACGCGCCGACAGTGACGACCCCTCCGTCCGCTTCTTCGGCGGATATGACTCCAACCTGATCTTAAATGGCAATCCTGCCGCCGTTGCTCGTTCGGAAAAGAGCGGGATCGTGATGGAGCTGACGACCGACCAGCCCGGCGTCCAGCTTTACACTGCAAACCATATGGCGCGCCGAACCGGGAAAAACGGGATCGAATACGGCCACCACAGCGCATTCTGCCTGGAAACGCAGCATTTCCCGGACAGCATCCACCATCCGGAGTGGCCCAGCTGCATCCTGCGCGCCGGCGAGGTCTTCAGCAGCTATACGTCCTTCACGTTCTCCACGAAATAAAAAGACACAAAAAGAGATCGAGACTGACAGCGCAGTCTCGATCTCTTTTGATTATTCCGGTTTGACGCAGTGGCGCACTTATTCCTGATCCCAGTTGTGCCAGACGTTCTGGGCATTATCTTAAATTGCTTTATACACAAGGAATAAGTGAAAATAAGCATTTTTCGTTACTTGTAACACTTCAAAGTTGCATTTTCCTTGTGTAGTATGTCACAGCTTCTCAGCTATGTTGTATAGCAGAGTTATCTCCTCGGGTTAATCCCCAACAGTTCTTTTATTGCCGCACTTGCTTCTCTGTTTTCCTGATTTATGTTATTGTCAGGGCAACCATATGGCGTAAAAAAGCCGTTGGATAACCCTATCAGGAGTTTGGACGCTTCCTGAATCCTTGTTACCGTTACTCCGTAATATTGTTTTTCCCTTGCGTCTATCGTAAACGTCCTAAGTTCCATTGCCAGTTCACGCAAAGATTCTGATACACTGCTATACCTTGCTACTAGGGGATTGTCTCTCGCCTTGCAATCGATCTGGCTTGTAAAAAAGCGCGAGTGTGAGTCAAGCAGGATATTCACTTTCTTTCGCAGCTGCTTAAATTCTCTGCGCGGTGCAAAAAAGTATTCCTTGATTGTCTCAACAGCAAGTACCGCAGCAATGCTGCCAACTGTTGCAAGAAATGTTGAGAAAAATTCTCTCAAAACAGAACGTGTACTGATGGCTTCTGTGATTCGGTTTAGTGCCTCGATAAGTAGTCCGTAGTTGTTCATTTTTATTCTCCTTTCTGTGCATCGATAATCCTTCAACAATATGGTTTATCGAATTACATGCCCTATTTGGAGAATAGCACGGTTCTTTTTCAAATTCACCCCACGTTGGGATCCTTTTTGCAGTATTTTCATCACATCAGGGAATTTTCTCGTTGGACACAAACATCAAAAATCCATCCGCCCCGCATTTGTCTATACTAATCCGCGTCACACGTAATGCACGCATGCAGCAACATGCAACACCACACACCATATGCAATTACCCCCTTGCGCAGTTTCTGTTTTCTCCTTTCTGTTCGCACCATAAGCAAAGTCCCCACAAGAGCCGATCTGCTCTTGCGGGGATATTTTTTATAGATACTTATTGATTGCATTCCATGTTGAAGAGATAATTTCTTTCAAAGCTTGAGCCTGAACGGGAGTGCATCGATCCAGAATATCAGCTATCTCCTGATAGACTCGTTGCTTGCTGGCTTCATTCACATCAGTCAGCAGACTATCTACATTGACCTGAAGCGCTTCTGCCAAATCAGCAAACACCTGCAAACTCAATTTCGTATTCCCGGTTTCAATATGGCTCATATGCGTCGTTGAAATATCGACTATTTCTGCAAGCTGTTCTTGTGAAAGCCCCTTCGCTTTCCGATATTTTCTGATCCGCTGCCCTATTGCATAATAGTCCATTCCATTTACCGCCCATGTAATTAAATATTACTTGAATTGTATAGATTATTATGGTAATATTTAATAAACTATATAAGCATTTATTTGCCTATATAGTTTAATTTTAGGGTCAGGAGGCACAATTCATGAAACGAGCGCTATCCATCACTGCCGTATTGTTTGCTCTATGTCTCGTATTGAGCGGATGCGGCAAGGTTCAACACGCAGAAAAACTAATTGAGGAGATCGGCGAGGTTACTATAGACAGCGGGCCCCAGATCGAAGCAGCTGAACAGGCAATTGCAGAACTTAATACAGACCAGAAAGAAAAAGTTTCTAATCTCAATCTACTTGAAACTGCAAAACTTCAGTATGCCGATGCCCTTGAACTCAAAAAAGAGAATGATAAGAAAATCAAGCAGGTTGAGAAAAAGATTCAAGATATCAAAACTGTTACAATTGACAGTGGAAATGCAATAAACATGGCTCGTGAAGCGTTTGAACGACTTGCCCCCGAGCTTCAGTCTGACGTTTCAAACAAGGATGCACTCTTTTCGGCAGAGGAAACTTTTGAACAGATGGCAATCCAGACTGTCACAGATACAATCAACCAAATTGGAACTGTGACACTGGAAAACGAGGAAGCAGTTACTTTGGCGGTAGAAACCTATAATAAATTTGATGAGAGTATTCAGCAGAAAATCGAAAACCGGGACATTTTGTTTACCGCTGAAGAAACATTGACCCAGCTTAAGATTGAAAAAGCACAATCCGCGATCGAAGCAATCGGGAACGTCACGCTTGACAGCAAAGCTGCCATTGATGCGGCAAGCGACGCTTTTAATAGCATTCCAACTGCCAGCCGTGTCAAAGTCGAAAATCGCGCAGAACTGACCAAAGCAAAGGAAACATACGCTGCACTTGTCCATGCACAGCAAGCACAAAAAGAGATTGAAGAAGCCCGGCAACTCATCCGTGTTACAAAAGTTGCAGTATCCGCGCCTGACAGCGCCGGTGGCGTCGAACTGTATTTTAATTATATCAACAATTCAGACAAGGTTATCAAGTACGTAAACTTTAGCGTCACGTTCTATAATGCCGTTGGTGACGTTGTAAAGGGTAAATATGATCAAAGTACAGTAAATCGTTGTTATGATACCGGCCCTTTTAAGAAAGGTGAAGGGCGAACAGGAACCTGGTGGCATTGGGGCGATTTTTATAACTGGGATATCACTTCTGTAAAACTTGTTGATCTAAGTATTGAATATACGGACGGAACAACCGTCACCTTCACAAAAGACCAAGTAGACGGCGTGCAGTATTGATCTGTATCCTATCCCACTCGGAAAAGTCGGATTCAATGCCTGCAATCGGAGGTAAATATGAAAAGATTGATATGCTGCATTCTTATTTTTCTTGAACTATTCTTACTCACAGGATGCAAGAGCGGCGATGCTAGAGAAGTAGAAAAATCCATTGAAGGAATTGGCACAGTCTCGGTTGAAAAAGAAGAAAAAATCATCAATGCTCGCAGCGCATTTGAATTGCTATCCGAAAAGGACAAAGCACAGGTTGACAATATTACCGACTTAGTTGCTGCGGAGTCACAATTGAGAATATGCAAAGTTGAGCAAGCTATTGACCAAATTGGAGATTTGGCAGAATTAACCTATCTCGACAAGGATCTTGTTTCTGAGGCGCAGAATATTTATGCTAGCCTGAATGCAGATGAGCAAAAATTAGTTTGCAACTCAGATATCCTCGCCGAGGCTATTGCCGCCATAGATTCACTTGCTTTTGATGAATTAGAGAATAACGTGAATATAGCGTTGATGAAAGGAATCATTGACGGAAGTTTCTCTGGGAATCAAGTAACATATACACTTGATCGGGCAAATCGAAACTACATCATTGAAATGGTTATGAACGCCGAAGCATCGTCTGCTTATTTTCTCTATCCCGCAATCGCAGAAAGTTTTATAAAAAGCATCAAAAGCAACTGTGAAAAAATTTGCAAAGACTTTTATGAAAGCGGAACAAAGGCATATGACGTTGACTGCACATTCATTATGGATGACTGTTATGGCGGTGAAATTTTCACAATTGTGAACGGCGAGGCACAATAGTTGTCTCAGTCTCAATTCAAAATCGATATAAAATACACAAGAAAAGGCAGAGGATACATTTCCCCCTGCCTTCTCTATTTCTCAAATTTTCCCGATTATTAACATAGCTTTCCCGCTCAGAACAGCTATATCCTGTCCCGCCGTCTGCACCGCATGAGCGGGCGTTTACATACTCATCAGCACACTTTTCTGTTTTGCAATTTGAATCACGTCAGTGTCACGCAGGCTGTTCAGATAGGTTTGCGTGATTTGCACATTCTCATGGCCTAACAGGCGGGAAATTGTGTAGAGGTCGGTTCCCATTTTGATCTGCTGTTGGGCATAAAAATGACGGCAGGTATGCGGAGAAACGCGTACGCCTTCTATTCCCTCTCCGTGTCGCTTAATGATATGCTCAACCGCTGAGTTTGTCAGCTGTCTGCCGTGAAAGGAAAGAAAATAATAATCCTCTGTGTTTTTCAGCGTGAAATACTGCGCCGCACACTGTTCATACCGCAGCATAGCTTTCCGCAGAACAGGCGTAACCGGAACGACTCTCTGTTTGTGGTTTTTGCCGTTAATGATAATAAAATCGTCATGAATGTCCTGCTTTCGGATACAGCACAGCTCCCAGCAGCGAATTCCCGTTTCAAACAGCATGGTCAGAATAGCCGCATCGCGTATCTGCATGAAATCGCAGCCTTTGCAGGAACGAAGCATCTGGCGCACATCTGCAACCGAAAACGCCAGAATCACAGCCTTGTCTTGTTTGCACCATTTGAAGTTTTTACGTGTGTTGAAGCCGCCATAGCCTTCCTCATAGCAGTACTGGATAAACGCCTTTGCCACTTTCAGAAGCCCATTGATATAGCTTCCTTTTCTTCCCCGCTCGCTCATAAAGCGCGAGAATTGCCGCACCACAGCAAGTGATACGTCCTCGATTTCCGTCACGTCCGCTTCTTCTCCGCAAAAGCGCAAAAAGAGATTGAGGTTGTTCCGGTAACTCCGAATCGTCTTCGGGGTAAACTTCCGAACCTCAATCTCTATCAGGTACTCTTTTACTGCTGTGCTGATTTTCATGCTATGCTCTCCTTTCGTATGTCGCAACGCAAGGAGCGGCGTATGTCACAACGGGCGGGATGTATATCGCAATTTCAATTTTATTCGTTCTGAAATCCCATTGTTTTTATTGAAAACCAGTTGATTTTATGTCGAAATAATTCAATTATTCCTGATCCCAGTTGTGCCAGACGTTCTGAACGTCGTCATCGTCTTCGAACAGGTCGAGCATTTTTTCCATGTTGTCGCGGTCTTCCTGCTTTTCGAGCTTCTGGTAGGTCTGCGGGACCATTTCGATCTGGGCGGAGTCGAACTTGTAGCCCTTGTCCTCGAGCGCCTTGGCGACGGTGTTGATGTCGTCGGGATCGGTGTAGACGGTGAAGCAGCCGTCCTCGGGCTGGAAATCGGCCGCGCCTGCATCGAGCGCATCCATCATGACGGTATCCTCGTCCAGATCCTCGTCCTCGTTGTCGATAACGATGACGCCCTTGCGGTCGAACGACCAGCTGACGCAGCCGTTGGTGCCGAGACTGCCGCCGTATTTATCGAAGTGGTGGCGCACGCTGCCCGCGGTACGGTTGCGGTTGTCGGTCATGGTCTCAACGATGACGGCGACGCCGCAGGGGCCGTGGCCTTCGTAGGTGATGGATTCATAGTTATCGCCGCTGCCGGCAGCCGCCGCTTTTTCCAGAACGCGCTTGATGTTGTCGTTCGGCATGTTGGCAGCCTTGGCCTTGGTGATGACGGTCGCCAGACGGGAGTTATACGCCGGGTCGGCAACGCCGCCGCCCTCTTTGACGGCTACGATCATTTCCTTGGAGATCTTCGTAAAGGCGGCTGCGCGCTTGGCGTCCTGCGCGCCCTTGGTTTTCTGAATGTTATGCCACTTGGAATGTCCGGACATGTGGTGTTCTTCCCTTCGTTACAATATCTCTTGTCATTTTATCACAGCTGACAGTCAGAAATCAACTGTTTCATAGAAATTGCGTCTCATCTTTATGCACATTGGAGCGCAGGACGCGCATGTCCGGCAGTGCTTCGCACAGAATGCGCGCCAGAACCGCACAGACGGGATTCTCCGTCTCAAAATGGCCTGCGTCGATGAGGTTCAGACCGCGGTATTTTGCTTCCTCAAAGTGATTGTATTTGAGATCCGCCGTCACGAGCGTGTCGCAGCCCGCGGCGAGGACTTCGTCGATCGCGCTGCCGCAGCTGCCGCCGCCGACGGCCACGCGCTGCACCGGCTTCCCGGCGTCTGCATACCGCAATCCCGGGCAGCCGAGCGCTTCCTTCACGAACGCGGCAAACGCCGGAAGAGACTGCTCCCGCACGCTGCCGGTGCGGATCAAGCCGTAGGGCCTTCCCTGTGCATCCTGCCCGATGGGGTTCAGGACGGACACGGCCGTCAATCCCAGCGTCCCGGCCAGCACGTCGTTCACGCCGCCGGGACAGACATCGAGATTCGTATGTAAGTTGATCGCAGCGATGTGCGCTTCCGCCAGCAGCAGGATGCAGCGGCCGGTGTAGCTTTCGTCGTTGATGGCTCTGGGCGCATCGAAAATGAGCGGATGGTGCGTCACGATGCACTGTGCGCCCACGGCCTTCGCTTCCTCGATGACGTCCGGCATCGGGTCGAGCGCGACGAGGACGGTCGTGACCGGCGCGTCAAAATGGCCGCAGAGCAGGCCGACGTTGTCCCAGTCGTATTTCATATACGCGGGCGCGAAGGCAAACAGGGCGTTATAAATATCACGGACAGTTGTCATGCTGCTTCCTCATTTCTCTGATTTCCGCAAGCGCGGTCTGGTAATAGCGGAGCTTTTCCGGCTCGTCGGCCTTTTGCAGTCCCTGTACCGTCCCGGTGAGGGCGCTCTCGAGCCGCGCCAGATACTTTGGCAGCAGCGGCCCGCCCTCTTGCAGCAGCTGCGGCGTGGCGTACTGCTGCCCCGGTGTGAGGGGCGGCATAGCGCCCTTCCGGGCGCGCAGGACCGTATACAGGAAGTGGCCGTCCTGCGCCAGCGCTTCACGGTCGATCGCGAAGCCATGCTCCGACAGGTACTGCCGCAGCGCCTGTCCGGCGCTCTGCGGCTGCAAAATGAGCGTATAACGCGCATCGCACACCCACGGCGCAGCCTGCAGAATGCGCACGATCAGATCGCCGCCCATGCCGGCCATGACGATGGTCTCCGCCGCGTCCCGCGGGATACTTTGCAGGCCGTCGGACAGAAGGAACTGCATCCGCTCTGAGACGCCGAAGCGGGCGGCGTTTTCGCGCGCCTTCTGCAGCGGCTGCTCGCGCAGGTCGGCTGCGGTGACAAACGGACAGATCCCATTTTGGAGCAGATACACGGCAAGATAGCCGTGATCCGTGCCGATATCGCCCACGCGCGAGCCGGGCGGCACCATAGCCGCGCACAGCAGCAGCCGGTTGGAGATGGGTACTTTCATGCTTTCACGCAAAAGGGCGGCCTGCGGGCCGCCCTTCCTTTCGGCTTTTTACTTGGCCTTTTCGGCTTCCTCGTTCGCTTCGATGAAGCGGTTGACCTGCGCGAGGAACGCGTCGGCGTCCACACCGTGAACCATGCAGGCTTCTTCGACGGTCTCGCCGCGGGAGGACGGGCAGCCCAGGCAATGCATGCCGATCGCCATGAACAGCGGAGCGGTCTCCGGTGCGATATCCAGAACGTCACCAATGATGGTGGATTTTTCGATTTTAGCAGCCATGAAAATGACCTCCTGTGTATTTTATAGATGTATTATACCCAACCCTGCCGAACTTTGCAACAGGAATTATCCTTCCCGCATGGTTTGGGCGCATGAAAAACCCTCCGCTGCTTTGAAGCAGCGGAGGGTCGGTCTATTTTACTTAGTGACCGGCATTCATCTGGGCAGCGACCTCTGCGGCGAAGTCTTCCTGCTTCTTCTCAATGCCTTCGCCCTTTTCGAAGCGGACAGCGTCAACGAACGTGACCTTGCCGCCCAGCGCCTTGGCTGCGGAAGCGACGTACTGCTCGACCGTCATGGAGCCGTCCTTGACGAAGTCCTGCTGGAGCAGGCAGTTCTCTTCGTAGAACTTGTTCAGCTTGCCGGCAGCGATCTTTTCCTTGACCTGCTGGGGCTTGGAAGCCATCTTCGGGTCGTTGTCCATCTGGGCAACGAGAACCTTCTTCTCTTCTGCGATGACGTCATCGGTGACAAGGCTCTTGTCCCAGAAGCGCGGATTCAGCGCAGCGATCTGCATGGCGACGTCCTTGCCGATGGTGGTGGCGTCGATGCCGCCCTCAACAGCCAGGTTGACCAGAACGCCGATCTTGCCGCCGGCATGGACATAGGACACGGTAGTGTTCTTGTCGAAGCGGGCAAAGCGGCGGATCTGCAGGTTTTCGCCGATGGACATGACCTTCTCAGGCAGAACCTCGGAGACCTTCAGCTCGGTGCCCGGGTACTTGCATTCCTTGATGGCCTCGACGTCCGCGGGGTTGTCCTCGAGAACGATCTGGCAGATATCCTTGACAAACTGCACAAACGGAGCGGACTTCGCGCAGAAGTCGGTCTCGCAGTTGACCTCGACCATGGCGCCGACGCCGCACTTTTCGCAGACAGTCGCGTAGGCCATGCCTTCAGCGGCAATGCGGCCAGCCTTCTTGGCAGCCTTGGCCAGACCCTTTTCGCGCAGCCATTCCACAGCCTTGTCCATATCGCCGTCGGTCTCGCTCAGGGCCTTCTTGCAGTCCATCATGCCGACGCTGGTCATTTCACGCAGTTTTTTCACATCAGCAGCAGTAAATGCCATTGTAATTTCCTCCTGTATTTTTCTTTTGAAAAGCGCCCGTCATGCGGCGGGCGCTATAACTATTCCGAACTTATTCAGCAGCGGGTGCTTCCTCGGCTGCGGGAGCCTCGGTGTTCTCTTCGCCCTGACGGCCTTCGGTCACAGCGTTGGCCATGGTGGCGGCGATGAGACGGATGGCGCGGATGGCGTCGTCGTTGCCGGGGATGACATAGTCGACCTCGTCCGGATCGCAGTTGGTGTCAAC
The DNA here is from genome assembly GCA_934655875.1 of uncultured Oscillospiraceae bacterium. Taxonomy (GTDB): domain Bacteria; phylum Bacillota; class Clostridia; order Oscillospirales; family Oscillospiraceae; genus CAG-170. The sequence continues at coordinate 29,880 of CAKUHB010000016.1, read as the reverse complement.
GATCGCGACGATGGGGATATGCAGCTTGCGGGCTTCGGCGATGGCGTTGCGCTCTTTGCGCGGGTCAACGATGAACAGTGCGCCGGGCAGCTTCTTCATGTCCTTGACGCCGCCGAGATACTTCTCGAGCTTGGCGATCTCGCCCTGGTGTTTGATGACTTCCTTCTTGGGCAGCATTGCGAACGTGCCGTCCTCTTCCATCTTCTTCAGCTGAGCCAGACGGTCGATACGGGTGCGCATGGTGCGGAAGTTGGTCAGCATGCCGCCGAGCCAGCGGGCGTTGACGTAGTACTGGCCGACACGCTCAGCCTCTTCCTTGATGGCGTCCTGTGCCTGCTTCTTGGTGCCGACGAACAGGATGGACTGGCCGTTGGCTGCCAGATCGCGGACAAAGTTGTAGGCCTCTTCGAGCTTCTTGACCGTCTTCTGCAGGTCAATGATGTAGATGCCGTTGCGCTCCGTGTAGATGTACGGGGCCATTTTCGGGTTCCAGCGGCGGGTCTGGTGACCAAAGTGGACGCCAGCTTCCAGCAGCTGCTTCATGGATACGACTGCCATTGTGTGTTCTCCTTTTGTTTTTGACCTCCACAGAGCTGACCGTCTCCATCCCGCTTTGGGACACGCGAAGACGCCACCGCCCTGTGTGTGGGTTCGTAATGTCGCTGTTTTCGCACAGCGCCTTGACATTATAGCGGAAATGTGCCCGGAATGCAAGTATTTTTTCGCAAAAATCCCGGCATTTTTTGTGTTAAAACAAGCTTCTCTTTTTTCGCGGCGTGCGCCACTCGGCAAGCGGGCCGTCGACCAGAATGAGATCGTCCCCGATGCGCTTGATGCAGCACCACGGGATCACATAGTCGTCCTCCCGGCCGAACAGCCCCAGAAACCGGCACGGCCCCGGCACGATGAGCGCCGTCACGCGGCCGGAGCAGAGATCCACCACCAGATCGTTCACATAGCCCAGCCGCGTCCCCTCACAGACATGGATGACCTCTTTGTCCCGCAGCTCCTGAAACCGGTTCGTCATCGCACAAGCCCCCTTTGTGCTAACCATATGCCCGGGCCGCGCCGGATATGCGCGGGCGCGCATATCCGGCGTAGTCTGTCAAAAGCTGTTTTCGCCAGGCAGCACAAAAACCACACCGTGTGTAGAGGACGATGCCCACATCGTCCCGCTGGAAAGGTTACGAATTTGCCGTAACCTCTCATAAAATCGGCTCATGCTGCCGGGTCGATGTAGGCATCGACCCCTACAGCCAGACTGGAGTTTTTTCAAAAAACACAAAGCAGCAGTTTCCCGGTCTCGCTACGACGGTAAGATCGCCTTGCGGATCGAGCGGATGGCGCTCTTTTCCAGGCGCGAGACCTGCGCCTGGGAAATGCCGATCTGTCCGGCGACCTCCATCTGCGTGCGTCCGGCTTCAAAGCGCAGGGCGAGAATGCGCTTTTCACGCTCGGACAGGTGCGAGATGGCTTCGCGCAGCGTGATGGACTCGATCCACTGCTCGTCGGTATTTTTCCGGTCGCGCACCTGATCCATGACCGTCAGCGCGTCGCCGCCCTCGGAATAGACCGGCTCGTAAAGAGACACTGGCGCCGTGATGGCGTCCATGGCCGCGGTGATCTGCGCGGCGGGCAGATCCAGCGCCTGCGCGATCTCGTCCATGCTTGGCTCGCGCCCGCTCTTTTCCGTCAGCTGCTGCTTGCACTGGAGCACCCGGTAAGCCGTGTCGCGCAGCGAGCGGCTGACGCGGATGGGGCTGTAGTCGCGCAGGTACCGCCGCAGCTCGCCCGCGATCATCGGCACGCCGTAGGTCGAAAAACGGACGTTTTTCGTCGTGTCAAAATTGGCGATGGCCTTCAGAAGCCCGATGCAGCCCACCTGAAACAGATCGTCCGGGTTTTCCCCGCGGCTCATAAACCGCTGCACGACCGACAAAACCAGCTTGAGGTTTCCCTCCACAAGCCGGCCCCGCGCTTCCATATCTCCCTGCTGCGAGCGCTCGATCAGACGCATCATCTCCGCGTTGGAAAGCGTCTGAAGCTTGGATGTATTGACGCCGCAGATCTCTACCTTACCCTGCATGCCGCTGCTACCTCCGATTCTGGATATATCGTCAGTATTTCCCGGCTTTCCCATTTGATACAGAAAAATTCCGTGCTGTTTCCGAACTTTTTTGCACGCTTTACCGCGTGACAGTTGACGATAATTCCGGCCGCATGTCAACGTAACGCGCTTTTTCCGGTTATTCGTAACTGCTTTCCGGGCAAAAAAGTTTCAAAACCCACGATGTTGAAAACTCTGTTGACAGTGTGAAAAACTTTTGTGTCCCAAGCACAATTCCACATTTCCACATTGTTTTCCACACCCGCGGTTTCGCCCGATTTGTTTTGGTGGATACATAATTCAGTTTACATAAGTTTCATACTCATAACCGGGTTTCTCACGAGAGAAACGCCGGGATCTCGGCGAGCGTGATCCCGCGGTGCAGGGCCAGATCGCAGCTGTAGCCGACGAGCCGTCCCATCTCCCGCACACGCGCATCCACGTCGCGCAGCGTCACAAGAAGTCCCTGCGGCGCTTCCGGCTCCGCGTCCGGAAACAGGCCGGATGCATCAACGACCGTCGGCACACCGACGGCGATGACCGGCACCCCAAGCGTCCGGCTGGAAAATTCCTGCCGGCTGTTGCCGACACCGGAGCCGGGCACGATACCGCTGTCTGCCAGCTGGACAGTCCGGAGAAGACGTCCCGGCTGCGCCGCAGCCAATGCGTCAATGACGATGACGGCGTCCGGCTGCGCCGTCTGCATGGCGCACTTCACAAGCTCCAGACTCTCGATGCCCGTCTGCCCCAGAACGCCCGGCTGGCAGGCAGCCACGCTGGTCAGCCCCGGAACGGACTGCAAAAGCCCGTTTTGCAGGTGCCGCGTCACGATCACGTGCCGCATGGCCTCCGGCCCGATGGCGTCGGGCGTGATCTCCCGGTTGCCCAATCCCACGACGAGCGCCTGCCGGCACGGCCCCAGAAGCTCGCGCAGTGCGCGCCCGAGCGTCCGCGCCGCACCGGAAAAGCTCCCCGGCTCGTGCCGGTCCAGCGCTTCCAGCTCAGCCGTGATATACGTGCCGCGCGGCTTGCCGAGCGCCTGCTCGCCCTCGGCATTCAAAATCCTCACCACGCTCATGCGGACGCCGTGCCGGTTCTGCTCCCGCGCGATGACGCCGGAGAGCTTTGTCTGCTCGTCCGCAGAGCTGAGATACAGCTCCCGCGCTTCCATTGCCAGGTCTGTTCTTGGCTGCATTGTCCTCACCTCGCGGCTAGTTTGGTTCCGCCGGCGGAGATTATGCGAAAAAAATTTTTAAAATCGCGAAAAAAAAGATTGATTTTATGAAACCTTGCCGCTATAATGTATTTCTGCATGAAACGGTATTTGTTTCTTAGATTCACGCGATTGGAGGAGGTGTAGTTATGCCCAACATTAAGTCTGCAAAGAAGAGAGTTCTGGTTGCCAAGGTCAACAGCGAGCGCAACAAGGCGGACAAGTCCGCACTGAAGACCACCCTAAAGAAGTTCGAGGCCGCTGTCGCGGAAGGCAATCGCGAGCAGGCCGATAGCGCTTATCAGGCTGCAGTTCAGTCCATCGACAAGGCTGCTGGCAAGGGTATTCTCCACAAGAATACTGCCGCCCGCAAGAAAAGCCAGATCACGCTGAAGATGAACAAGCTGGCCTAATGCCAAATGCTGCGAAATAAATGCCCCTCGGAGATACGTCTCTTCGGGGGGATTTTTCGCGTATGCATCCCCCGCCAAATCGCAGCCGCTGCGGTTTGGTTTTTTTGCGCGCATTTTTGCGTGTCTGCTTGCAGAAACGCAAAGGAATACTATATAATATATCAAAATACTTTTTTGAAAGGAGCGTGCATACATGGATCTGTTTTCTCCCGTGACGCAGCTGCGCGGGATCGGCCCTGCGCGGGCGGCGCAGCTCGCAAAGCTCGGCATCGTCACGCTCTATGACCTTCTGGCCTATTTCCCGCGCGAGTATGAAGACCGGACGCACCCCGTCGAGATTGCAGAACTCCAGCCGGGCGTCCCGGCCTGCTTCCGGGCCATGGTCGTCTCGCAGCCGGTTCTGCGCCGCATCGGCAAGGGGCGCGATCTGACACGGCTGACAGTCGCGGATGAGACGGGACAGCTGACGATCACGTATTTTAACCAGCCGTATGTCAAGGAGCAGCTGCACTACGGCGAGAGCTATTATTTCTACGGTGCGCTCCAGCCAGACTACGGCATGCAGATGGCGAACCCTGCCCACGAACCGGCAAACCGTCCCGGCGCTGTCACGAACCGGCTGCTGCCTGTCTACCCGCTCACAGCCGGCATCTCCAACCGGCAGCTGTGCGCCTGCGTGCAGCAGGCGCTGGAGCACGCCGCAAAGCTCCTGCCGGAGCTTCTGCCGGAGGATATCCGGCAGCAGTATGCCCTCTGCGGCGTCACCGAAGCCTATACCGCCGTCCACATGCCGCCGGACTGGGAGACATTGCAGCGGGCGCGCAGGCGGCTGGTTTTTGAGGAGTTTTTCATCTTTTCCGCCGGACTTGCCGTCCTGCGTGCGTCGCGCACGGCGCTTTCCGCTGTGCCGTATCAGACGCAGTGCATGCCGGCGTTCTACGCTGCCCTTCCTTTCCGGCTGACCCATGCGCAGCAGGCCGCCATCGACACGATCCTCGCCGATCTGTCCTCCGGCCATGTGATGAACCGGCTGGTACAGGGCGACGTCGGCAGCGGCAAGACGATGGTCGCGGCCGCCGCCTGCTACTGCGCCGTCCGGAACGGCCGTCAGGCAGCGTTCATGGCGCCGACCGAGATTCTTGCCGAGCAGCACGCAAAGACGCTCACGGCGCTTCTTGGGCCGCTCGGCGTGCAGGTTCTGCTGCTCACCGGCTCCCAGACGCCCGCGCAGAAGCGCGCGGCGCGTGAGAAGCTCATGTCCGGTGACGCGCAGCTGGTCATCGGCACGCACGCGCTCATCAGTGAGACTGTCGTCTTCCGCGATCTCGGTCTCGTCGTCGCCGACGAGCAGCACCGCTTCGGCGTGGCCCAGCGGACGAAGCTCACCGAAAAGGGGCACGCGCCCCACCTGCTCGTCATGTCGGCCACGCCCATCCCGCGCACGCTGGCGCTGATCGCCTACGGCGATCTGGACGTATCGGTCATCGGCGAGCTGCCGCCGGGCAGACTGCCGGTGGAGACGTTTCTGGTAAGCGAAGCGCTGCGCGAGCGGCTGCACGCGTTCATCCGCCGCCAGTGTCAGGCCGGACATCAGGTCTATGTCGTCTGCCCTGCCGTGGAGGACGGCGAGGAGCAGGGCATAAAATCTGCCGAGAGCTGGGCCGCTGCACTGGGGCAGGAGGTCTTTCCGGAGCTGCGCGTCGGCCTGCTGCACGGAAAAATGAAGGGCCGCGAGAAGGACGCCGTCCTCGCCGCGTTCGCTGCGGGCCAGGTGGATATCCTCGTCTCCACAACAGTCGTGGAGGTCGGCGTGGACGTGCCGAATGCGACGCTGATGGTCATTGAAAACGCGGAGCGGTTCGGTCTCAGCCAGCTGCACCAGCTGCGCGGGCGCGTCGGACGCGGGCAGGCGCAGTCGTACTGCGTGCTCGTCAGCAGCACGAAAAACGAGGAAACGAAAAAGCGCTTGCAGGCGCTCTGCAAGACGACGGACGGCTTCAAAATCGCGGAGCAGGATCTGGCGCTGCGCGGGCCGGGCGATTTCTTCGGCAGCCGCCAGCACGGGCTGCCGCTCCTGAAGGTCGCGAGCCTGCAGATGGATCTGGAGACCTTACAGGACGCCCAGAGGGCCGCCGCGTCCGTCATTCAGGACGCCTCCAGCCTCGAAAAACCGGAGCTGGCCCCGCTCAAAGCACGGATCGACGATCTGTTCTCCCGGCAGGAGGTCAGTTTGAATTAAGAATTGAGATAAGAGAGTCCGGCAGAAGGCTGATGCTTTTCTACAAATTTGCAACTGCCGACCTACTTTTTCTTTTGCTTCTCCAAAAGAAAAAGTAGCAAAAAGAAAACGAGCCTGAGGGGATTTCGATTTCCCCTCAGACTCCCTTGAACCGACCAAGAAAACCCCTTCGGTTTTCTTGGATCTTTCCCGCGTGAATTTGATAGAGCTGCGCCCTCAAGAAACTTTCTTTAGGCCAATGCGAATACGTACCATCCTGCAAGTTTCGAAAGTACCTTCTATTGACTGCGCCAATTCAAAGGCACTCGCGAACAAATTTGATGCCCACACCAACGGGCGGCGCGTACCAAAGCGCCCGTAAGGTGGCCTGATGCGATCGCAGAAGCTTTCAAATCAATTCTTTGCATAAATCCGCACTGCGGCACAAGCCTCGTACCCCAGCACTCTTTTCTCCCCTGTCTTTTCTCTTGCGAGAGAAAAGACAGGGCCGTCGGAGACATGACGGGGTTTCAAATCCACACTCATATGAAAAAAGCGGCTCCCCGATCGTGTTCGGGGAGCCGCTCTTTTATGCAGTTACCGGTGCGTGCCGACAAAGAAGACGGAAATGACGCCGGGGCCGGTGTGGGCGCCGATGACCGGGCCGACATAGTTGATGATGATGTCCTTGACCGGGGTCAGGGCGCGGATCTGCTCGGCGGTATACTCCGCGTCCTCGATGCAGTCGCCGTGGCAGATGAAGACGGTCTGGCTGGCGGGATCGATGGCCGTGTCGGCCAGCTTCTGCGCAAGGGCTTTCAGCGCGGCCTTGCGGCCTCTGGCCTTGGTGACGTTCTTGAGCGTGCCGGCGTCGTCGGTGTGCATGACGGGCTTGATCTGCAGGACGGTGCCGACGATGGCCGTCGCCGCGTCGACGCGGCCGCCGCGCTTCAGGAACATGAGGTCATTGACCGTGAACCAGTGGCAAAGGTGCGGGATCGTCTCGCGGACATAGTCCGCGACCTCGTCCATGGACGCGCCGGACTGCTGCTTTTTGGCCGCAAGATACAGAAGCAGTCCCTCGCCCAGAGACGCGCAGAGTGAGTCGATGGCGATGAGCTTCCGCTCGGGATATTTTTCCCGCAGCTCGTCACAGGCGATCGCACCGGACTGATACGTCGTACTCAGGCCGGACGAGAAGCCGATGAAGAGGATATCAAGGCCCTCCTGCAGCTTCTGCTCCATGACGGCGGTGAACTCCGCAACGTTGACAGCGCTCGTCGTGGCGCGCTCGCCCTCGCGGAGCTTGTCATAAAACTCCTTGAAGCCGATCTCCCGGCCGTCGAGATAGTTGGAATATGTCTTATCCCCGATCAGCACATGCAGGGGCAGAACAGCCAGATCCAGCTCGTCTGCCAGCGCCTGCGGCAGGTCGCACGAGGAATCCGTTACGATTTGAAATAATTTTTCCATGGAAGCCCTCCGTTTTCTTTATACGCAATGCATTGCTGCACAGTTATCAGCGTTTACATTATACTGGTTTTTACAGAAAAAAGCTATCCATAAACGTATTTTTTTGCTCTACCGCCTGGCACGGCCATTCTACCCACAGTAGAGCGGCCGCTGCAGCTGATTTTTTCCATTTTTCGCGCGTTGTTTTTTCTCTTTCCGGTTTGCGGGAAATATGATAAAATAAAAGCAGTTCGCGCAGGTCTGCGCATTTTTCAGGAGAACACACATGCAGCATGAATCTGAACCGCAATTTCATCCGGAGACCGACTCGCCCGCGTTCCAGCGCCTGCGCGACCGCAAACGCGCGCGCCGCAGACGCATTCTGCGCGTCGTTCTGATCACCGTCCTCTGCGCCGCGCTTCTGACGGGAGCGGCGTTCTACGTCGATCGCCGGATCTTCCGGCCATACCTGAATGAACCCATCCCATCTCAGCCGCAGCAGGACGCAGCGCCGTCTCCGCAGCCGGAGACAGAACCGGAAACGCCGTCCGAACCGCAGACGCAGCCGGACCCCATCCCGGAGCCGGAACCGGAGCCTGCCGAGGAACCGGATCCTGAGCAGCCGACCGGGCCGGCACTGGCGCAGTCGACAGATACGACGCAGACGCTCGATCTGGAGCTGTATTCCTCCTCCGCCCTGCTGATCGACCTGCAGAGCGGCACGGTGCTTGCCGAGAAAGCGCCGGACGAAAAAATATACCCGGCCTCCATGACAAAGGTCATGACGCTGCTCGTCGCGGCGGAAAATCTGCCGGATCTTGACCAGACGTTCACCATGACGCAGGCCATCATCGATCCTCTGTATCTGGCGGGCGCGTCCATGGCGGGCTTTGTGGACGGCGAGACGGTCACGATGCGCGATCTTCTCTACGGCGCCGTTGTCCCCTCCGGCGCGGAGGCGACGGAAGCGCTGGCGCAGGCCGTGGCCGGAGGCGAGGAGGCGTTCGTGGCCATGATGAATGAAAAGGCCGCTGCGCTCGGTCTGCAAAGCACGCACTTCATGAACACCAGCGGCCTGCACGACGAGAACCACTATTCGACCGTCCGTGAGATCGCCCTCATTTTGCAGGCCGCCCTGCAAAATGAGACATGCGCCGAGGTCCTGCGCGCCGAAAATTACCGCGCGAGCAAGACGGAGCAGCACCCGGACGGCCTTGCCATGACGAATAAGTTCCTCTATCGCGTCCACCACGAATACAATCTCGGCGGCGCGGAGATCACCGCGGCCAAGACCGGCTACACCGCCGAAGCCATGAACTGCTGCGCGAGCGCCGGCAAAACGCCGGACGGCCGGGACGTTCTGTGCGTGACGGCGAACGCGTGGACGGGCGATTTCTGCATTGAAGACCATGTTGCGCTCTATACCAAATACTGCGGCAGCGCAGGATCTGAATAACTGGAGGGTGCCGGTATGAAAAAGCTTTCCCCGCGCGTGTGGCTCACGCTCATTCTCGTCGGTCTCGTCGGCCAGTTCGCCTGGACGATCGAGAACATGTATTTTAACGTCTATCTCTACAACACCATCTCCACCGACCCGGGCTATATCTCCGCCATGGTCGGCTGGAGCGCAGCCGCAGCCACGCTGACGACGCTCTTCATGGGCGCGCTGTCCGACCGCGTGGGAAAGCGGAAGCTGTTCATCTGCGGCGGCTACATCCTCTGGGGACTGTCCACGGCGGCCTTCGGCCTTGTGACCGTGGAGAACGCGGCGAAGCTCTTCCCGGCGGCATCTGCCGTGGCGGCAGCTGCGGTGATGATCGTCATTCTCGACTGCGTCATGACCTTCTTCGGTTCCACAGCCAACGACGCGGCGTTCAACGCGTGGATCACCGATACCGTCCCGAATGAGAGCCGTGGCAAGGCGGAATCCGTGCTGGCCATCCTGCCGCTTATCTCGATGCTCGTTATCTTCGGCCTGTTTGACGCCATGACGCAGCGCGGCGAATGGCAGAAATTCTTTGCGATCTTCGGCGGGCTTGTCGTGCTGACGGGTCTCGCGTCGGTTTTTCTCATCCCGGAGCCGAAGCTCGCGCCGCGGAAGGAGCCGTATCTCAAGACGCTCATCTACGGCCTGCGGCCGTCGGTCGTGAAGGAGAATCCGGCACTCTATCTGGCATTCGCGGCGTTCTGCCTGTTCTCCGTCGCGGTGCAGGTGTTCTTCCCGTATCTCATCATCTATATGCAGAACTATCTGCAATTTGACGGCTATGCGCTCGTGCTTGGCATCGTGCTGATCTTTGCGTCCGTCGTGAGCGTCCTGTCCGGGCGCGTCATTGACCGGCTCGGGCAGCTGCGGTGCGTGCTTCCGGCGGCAGCTGTCATGTTTGCGGGTCTTGTCGGCATGTTCTTTGCCCGTGCGATGGCAGCCGTCATTGCCGCAGGCTGTGTGATGATGTCGGGCTACATGCTCATCACCGCGATCCTCTCCGGCATCATCCGCGACGAGACGCCTGCGGGCAAGGCCGGGCAGTTTCAGGGCATCCGCATGCTCTTCGGCGTGCTGCTGCCGATGATCCTCGGCCCCGCCATCGGCGCGGCTGTGATCCGCGGGAGCGACTCCACTTACATTGACCTCGGCGTCGTCAAGACGGTGCCGACGCCGTCCATCTTTCTGGCCGCGGCGGCGGTGCTGCTGCTGATTCTGCCGCCGGTGCTGCTGCTCCGGAAAAGGGAGGGCGCAAAATGCTGACACGCTGGGGCGAAACGCTGGACAAAAAGAATGTCTTGCAGGAATATCCGCGCCCGCAGCTTGTGCGGGAAAGCTATTATAATCTGAACGGCCTGTGGGACTATGCCATCACGGCCTCCGACGCCTGCCCCGGCAGCTGGGACGGGCAGATCCTCGTGCCGTTTTCGCCGGAAGCGCCGCTGTCCGGTGTGAACCGGCCGCCCAAGCCGGAGCAGGTTCTCTGGTACCGCCGCACGCTGCCGGTGCTGGAGGAGACCGGCATGCGGACGCTTCTGCACTTCGGTGCCGTCGACCAGCGGGCTGCCGTGTATCTCAACGGTCTGCTCGCCGGGACGCATACGGGCGGCTACACGGCCTTTACCCTTGACATTACAAAGCTGCTGCGTGACGGTGAGAACACACTGACCGTCGCCGTCCACGACGACACGGACGCCGTCCCGCTCGCCCGCGGCAAACAGAAAACGAAGCGCGGCGGCATCTGGTATACGCCGCAGAGCGGCATCTGGCAGACCGTCTGGCTCGAGCAGGTGCCGGAGCAGCATGTGGAATCCATTCTCTTCACGCCGGAGCTGCCCGAGGGGCGCATCCGCTGGAGACTGTCCGCGGCAGCGCCGCAGGACGCGAAGCTCGTCATTTCCTATCAGGGCAAGCCCATCGCCGAAGGCGATACAGACAAGGACGGCTGCGGCAGCGCCCTCCTGCAGCCGGAGGAGCTGCACCTGTGGACGCCGGAGACACCGGCGCTTTATGATGTGTCCATCACACTGGGCGAGGATCATGTGCAAAGCTACTTTGCCATGCGCACCGTCGGGACCGGACAGGACGCGGCAGGACACCCGTGTCTGCTTCTCAACGGCAGGCCGTATTTCCACCACGGTGTCCTCGATCAGGGCTACTGGCCGGACGGATTGTATACCGCGCCGTCGGACGAAGCGCTGATCTATGACATTCAGCTGATGAAGCGGCTGGGCTTCAACATGCTGCGCAAGCACATCAAGATCGAGCCGATGCGCTGGTACTATCACTGCGACCGGCTGGGCATGCTGGTCTGGCAGGACATGCCCTCGGGCGGCGGACAATACAATCTGTTTACCATCTCCGCCCCGCTCATCACCGGTATCCACCTGAACGACCATCATTACCGCCTGTTCGCCCGCACGGACGCCGACGGGCGTGACAGCTACCAGCGGGAGCTGACCGAGATGGTCACGCAGCTGGCGAACTGCCCGTGCATCGTCCTCTGGGTGCCGTTCAACGAGGGCTGGGGCCAGTTCGACGCGAAGGCCGTCACGCGGCTTCTGCACCGGCTCGACCCCACGCGGCTCATCGACCACGCGAGCGGCTGGCACGACCAGGGCGTGAGCGACGTCAAGAGCCTGCACGTCTACTTTAAGCCCTACCGCTTCCGGCCGGACAAAAAGGGACGCGCCGTCGTCCTGTCCGAGTTCGGCGGGTACAACCTGCCGGTCGCCGGACATACGTGGAACACGAAGAATTTCGGCTACCGCGGCTACCAGACGCCCGACGCGCTGGGCGAAGCCGTCCGGAAGCTCTATGAAACACAGATCATTCCCGCGCGCAAAAGCGGCCTTGCCGCCGACGTCTACACACAGCTGAGCGACGTGGAGGACGAGGTCAACGGCTTCGTCACCTATGACCGCCGCGTTGTGAAGCTGCCGGAGGCGCTGATGCAGGCGCTTGCACGCGAACTGAAAGGAGATCACACATGAAAAAAGCACTTGCCCTGCTGCTGGCGCTGGCGTGTGTGCTGGCGCTGGCCGGCTGCACCGTGCGCAGCACCACGCAGCTGGTGGAGAAGAGCGTAACGACCCTACAGGAGATCGCGGACGCGGCGCTCGACCCGGAAACGGACGCGCCCGAATCCGGCGACACCTTTGTCACGGCGGAAAATCCCGAGGAGCAGCAGATGCTTCCGGAGGAAGAGGCCGTTCTTCTGCCGGAGGACACGGAACTTTCGCAGACGACCGACACGCTGGACGAACACGGGTCGTATTATGACGCCGAGAGCGTCGTTCTGTATCTTGACACCTACGGCCATCTGCCGGACAATTATATTACAAAATCCGACGCGCGGGCGCTCGGCTGGGAAGGCGGCAGCGTGGAGGTCTACCGGCCCGGCGCAGCCATCGGCGGCGACCGCTTCGGCAACCGCGAGGGGCTTCTGCCCGAGGCAGACGGACGGACGTATACCGAGTGTGACATCAACACGAACGGCGCGGATTCCCGCGGGGCAGAGCGCCTGATCTTCTCGAACGACGGTCTGTACTTCTACACCTCCGACCACTATGCGTCGTTCACGGAGCTGACGGTCGACGGAGGGCGGGTCGTATGGAACCGCTGAGCTTCTGCGTGGACTGCCGCACGCTGACCTCCCGGAGCGCCGCGCATGACGAGCTGGCGCGCGTCTTCTCCTTCCCGGCGCACTACGGCCGCAACCTTGACGCGCTCTACGACTGCCTGACCGGGCTTCCGCCCTGCCGGATCCGCCTGCTGCACACCAGCTGCCTGTATCCGGCCCTCGGGCCTTACGCCGAAAAGCTTCTCTCCACCTTCCGCGACGCCGCACAAGACAGCGCCGCGGTCATATTGGATGAAACAGAATAACAAAAATATCAATGTTCATTCCATGCTGAAAACCTTCCGGTTTGTTCGTAGAGGTCGATGCCGGTCACAGCCGTTCGCGACGAAGGAGCGTTACGGATGTGGGCCCACCGCTTGCCGGTGTACATCGACCCGGCAGAATGCACCGATTTTACGGAAATCTGCAGCAAATTCGTAACCGCTGCAGTGGGACGATGTGGGCATCGTCCCACTACAGCCAAATCTGATAATTTAACGCAAAGACCAGACAGCAATGTTTTTTGACAGTCTTGAAAGCAGGACGCGGCAGCCGATACCGGCTGCCGCGTCCCGCTTTTTATCTCTTTTGTGCGATCATTCCTGATTACCGTAGTCAATGATGATCTTCTTACATCCGGCGCACCGGTACGCTTCTGCGGCGCTCCCTGATTTGTTTTTCCTTCCGCCGTGCATGCCGGAGTTCCGGGTCACGTGCTGGCGGTCTTTGCTTTTTTGATGTAGCGGTAGATGCTTGCCTGGGAGCATCCGAGCTTTTTGACGGTGAACTGCACCGCGCCGCGCAGCTCAAACATGCCCTGCTCGTGCAGTCGGGCGATGACGCTCGTGCGCTCGGCCTGGGTCAGGTGGTCCAGCGGGACGGAGATGGACGCGGTGACGGTGTCGAACAGCTCCTCCATGAGACCGTTCATATCTGACTGGAAATGCTCGGTGGCGTCCGGGACGTGCGGAGCCTGCACGGGCTGCTTGGCCGGGGCGTCGACGGGGAAATAATGGTGGTGGACAAAATCGTCCGGGTGCACGAGCTTGAGGATGCTGTCGCTCAGCTCGTGGAAGCGGCTGTCGTCAAAATTGATGCAGAGCAGGCCGACGAGCTTGCCGCCGTCCTTGATAAACATGGTACTGGAGCGGATAGTCTTGCCGTTGGCGAGCTGGCCGGTATAGTTGAGATTATAGTCGCTGGTCTCATACTGCTTCTGCATGATCATGCGCAGGGCCGCGTTCGTGATCGGCGCGCCGACGCTTCGGCCGCTGATGGAGCCGTTGGCAATGGCAGCCACGCGGCTGTTTTCCGGCAGGATCTCATGCAGCACGACCTCGTAATCCGGGCCGAGCGTCTGGCCGAGATAGTCGACCAGCACAGTATATTGCCGGAGCATCTGTTCTGTCATGGACGGCGAACTCCTTTCTGTTTCCTGTGATTCTCATATTAGCATACCCGCAGCAGCAAAGCAACAAAATCGGCCCTGTTTTTACGCATATTTTTATCATGTTAAGAAGATTTTTCTTAACATACGAAAATCTCATCGATTTTTTATTGAAAATAAACAAAAAATTCTTTTTTGCGTCTGGTTAACCGTAACTGTATTGACAATAAAATTTGCGGATGATAAACTATTATCACAATGAGGAGGTGAGGACAGTTTATGAAAACAGTCATCAGCACAGAAAAAGCACCGGCGGCGATCGGCCCGTATTCGCAGGGCATTCAGGCGGGAAACCTGATCATCACATCCGGCCAGCTGCCCATCAACCCGGCCACGGGCGCATTCCCCGAGACCATTGAAGAGCAGACCCGTCAGTCCCTTGAAAACTGCAAGGCCGTTCTCGCGGCAGCAGGCGCAGGCATGGAAAACGTCATCAAGACGACCGTTTTCCTCAGCGACATGAACAACTTCGCAGCCATGAACGGCGTGTACGCGACCTTCTTCGAGGGTGCATGCCCGGCGCGCAGCGCAGTTGAGGTCGCAAGACTCCCGAAGGACGCGCTCGTCGAGATCGAGTGCATCGCAGTCCTGTAAGAGGAACACAACGTAAATCGATACTGTCCGCCAGGCGCAGGCACGCGGCCTGCGACGACCGGGGTATCTCCAAACCAGACGGCGCGCCAGCGCCAAACTTATGGAGGTCAGTATTATGAGTAAAGAATATCCCCTGAACGTTCCGGCACCCCATCATTTCACCTTTGCGGTCCGCGATATCCCCAACGTCACCGTGGAGCAGCGCGAGCGCGTTCTGAAGGCCACCCATTACAATGAGTTCGCATTCCCCGCAGGCATGCTGACAGTCGACATGCTGTCCGACTCCGGCACCACAGCCATGACGAACCAGCAGTGGGCATCCCTGTTCCTGGGCGACGAAGCCTACGGCCGCAACACCGGCTACTACGTCCTGCTCGACACCTTCCGCGACATCTTTGAGCGCGGCGGCGAAAAGAACTGGAAAAAGGCCATCGATCTCGTCCGCACCGACTGCCGCGATGTCGAGAAGATGATGGATGAGCTGTACCTCTGCGAGTATGAGGGCGGCCTGTTCAACGGCGGCGCAGCCCAGATGGAGCGCCCCAACACCTTCATTATCCAGCAGGGCCGTGCAGCCGAATCCGTCCTGATGGAGATCGTCAAGAAGATCCTCGCCGCCCGCCACCCGGGCAAGGTCTTCACCATCCCGTCCAACGGCCACTTCGACACCACCGAGGGCAACATCAAGCAGATGGGCTCCATCCCCAGAAACCTCTATCATAAGGAGCTCCTGTATCAGGTACCCGAAGGCGGCAAGTATGAGAAGAACCCGTTCAAGGGCAACATGGACATCGAAAAGCTCGAGCAGCTCATCACTGCTGTCGGCCCCGAGAATGTCCCGCTGGTCTTCACCTGCATCACCAACAACCCCATCTGCGGCCAGCCGGTCTCCATGGGCAACATCCGTGAGATCAACCGCGTCGCGCACAAGTACAACATCCCCCTGATCT
Organism: uncultured Oscillospiraceae bacterium; assembly: GCA_934655875.1. Taxonomy (GTDB): domain Bacteria; phylum Bacillota; class Clostridia; order Oscillospirales; family Oscillospiraceae; genus CAG-170. The sequence continues at coordinate 14,378 of CAKUHB010000016.1, read as the reverse complement.
TCGACGTCGCCCGCTGGGCCGAGAACTGCTACTTCATCAAGATGAACGAAGAAGGCTACGCAGACAAGTCCATCGCCGAGATCGCGACCGAGATGTTCTCCTACTGCGACGGCTTCTGCATGTCCGCGAAGAAGGACGGCCACGCCAACATGGGCGGCATGATGGCCTTCCGCGACAAGGGCCTGTTCTGGCAGAATTTCTCCGACTTCAACGAAGACGGCACCGTCAAGACCGACGTCGGCGTTCTGCTGAAGGTCAAGCAGATTTCCTGCTACGGCAACGACTCCTACGGCGGCATGTCCGGCCGTGACATCATGGCACTGGCTGTCGGCCTGTATGAGAGCTGCGACTTCAACTACATGGATGAGCGCATCAAGCAGTGCGAGTATCTGGCACAGGGCTTCTACAAGGCAGGCGTCAAGGGCGTTGTCCTGCCCGCAGGCGGCCACGCCGTGTACATCAACATGGATGAGTTCTTCGACGGCAAGCGCGGCCACGAGACCTTCGCAGGCGAAGGCTTCTCGCTTGAGCTGATCCGCCGCTACGGCATCCGCGTCTCCGAGCTGGGCGACTATTCCATGGAATACGACCTCAAGACCCCGGAGCAGCAGGCGGAGCTGGCCAACGTTGTCCGCTTCGCCATCGACCGCAGCCGCCTCACGCAGGAGCATCTCGACTACGTCATCGCAGCCGTCAAGGCGCTGTATGAAGACCGCGAGTCCATCCCCAACATGCGGATCGTCTGGGGCCACAACCTCCCGATGCGCCACTTCCACGCGTTCCTTGAGCCGTATCCCAACGAGGAAAAGTAATTCACAGCACCAGAAAAAAGAAGAGTAAGTAAACCCGGACGGCGCAGCGCCGGGAATCCCCGGCGCTGCGCGGCAGTCGAATCCAACATTCTTATTGGAGGGAAAAGAAATGGCTGACAAGCAAGCAACCACACAGCGCGACGGCTTTAAGTCCAAATGGGGCTTTATTCTGGCCTGTATCGGCTCCGCCGTCGGCATGGGCAACATCTGGCGCTTCCCCATCATGGTCTCCCTTTGGGGCGGCATGACGTTCCTCATCCCGTATTTCATCTGCGTCATCCTCATCGGCTCCACCGGCGTCATCGGCGAGTTCGCACTCGGCCGTGCCACTGGTGCAGGCCCCATCGGCGCGTTCGGCAAATGCACCGAGCTGCGCGGCAACCGGAAGATTGGCGAAGCCATCGGCTTCATTCCGGTTCTCGGCTCCATGGCGCTGGCCATCGGCTACACGGTCGTCATGGGCTGGATCTTCAAATACACCGCAATTGCCATCACCGGCGACATGCACGCCATGGGTCAGGATATGGCAGCCATCGGCGGCCACTTTGACGTCGTCGCGGTCAGCAACCTGCCGTGGATCATCGTTGCGATCGTCGCTTCGTTCGCCATCATGGCGATGGGCGTCTCCGGCGGCATTGAGAAGGCCAACAAGGTCATGATGCCGATTCTGTTCTTCCTGTTCGTGGGTCTTGGCATCTACATTGCCTTCCTGCCCGGCGCAAGCGACGGCTACAAGTACATTTTCACGCTCGATCCCAAGGGTCTGGCCAATCCGATGGTCTGGATCTTTGCCTTCGGCCAGGCGTTCTTCTCCCTGTCCGTCGCAGGCAACGGCTCCGTCATCTACGGCTCTTACCTGCCCAAGAAGGAAAACATCCCCAACTCCGCCAGAAACGTTGCCGTTTTCGATACGCTGGCCGCTTTGCTGGCTGCGTTCGTTATCATCCCCGCCATGGCTGCGGGCGGCGCTCCGCTGGAGAAGGGCGGCCCCGGTCTCATGTTCGTGTGGCTGGTCAACGTCCTCAACGGCATGCCCGCCGGCCGGATCATCGGCATCATCTTCTTCGTCTGCGTCCTGTTTGCCGGCCTCAGCTCCATCATCAACCTGTATGAAGCTCCGGTCGCAACGCTGCAGGATAACCTGAAGCTCAAGCGCGTCCCGGCTACCGCCATCATCCTTGTGGTCGGCTGCGTGATCGCGATCCTTATTCAGAAGATCACCTCCGAGTGGATGGACGTCGTTTCGATCTACATCTGCCCGCTCGGCGCTCTGCTGGCCGGCATCATGTTCTTCTGGGTCGCCGGTAAGAAGTTCGTCCTCGACGAAGTCAACGACGGTCTCCAGAAGCCCATCGGCGGCTGGTTCTATCCGCTTGCAAAGTATGTCTACTGCATCCTCTGCATCGTAGCGCTCGTCGCCGGCGCAGCCCTCGGCGGCATCGGCTGATCACTCCTCTTTCCAAAAACCGCGCGTACCGGTCTCCGGTACGCGCGGTTTCGGTATTCAGTGGGAACCAGGGGTGTCCTCCGGAGGCCCAATCTTTTCTCTCGCAAGAGAAAAGATTGGGGAGAAAAGAGTGCTGGGGACGCGGGGCTTGTACCGCAGTGCAGTTTAGGCAAAAAACTAATTTGAAAGCGCTTACATTCGCATTCAGGCATCTCGCGTGCGCTTTGGTACGCGCCGCCCGTTGAAGTGGGCATCAAATTTGTTAGTGTCTTTGAATTAGTGCAGTCAATAGGACGAAGGTGTTCTCGAGATTAGCAGAATTGTACGTATTCGCACAGGCCAAATCAGCTTCCCCTGGGGGAAGCTGGCTGCGCGAAAGCGCAGACTGATGAGGGACTGCTAGCACCGAATATCTGCTTTGCAATATCGATGGTGCTCCCCGACCCTCATCCGGCCCTTCGGGCCACCTTCCCCCGAGGGAAGGCTTTGGGTCTTCCGCAGGGCAAATCAGCTTCCTTTGGGAGAAGGCTTTTATCCCACCTGATTCACGACCCCCACAAACAGCGGCAGGCCGTCGATGCCGGTGATGGCAAAGACGAACGGCTCGTCGAGCGTGAACTCCACGATCTCCTCCGGCGGCATCGCTGCCGTCTCATCGACCGCGAGGATGGTATAGGCCACGGCTTCGCAGCCGTCCTCATCGATCTTCACGCGCGCCGCGTGCTTCGCCTGCGTAAGCTCCAGCATCGATTCGGTATCGGTCGTGAGCGGCGTGAAATCCGCCGCGCCGGTCTGCACGTCCGTGATGCCGAGCTGCGTCAGCGTGTCCAGAAGGTCGAGATCCGACGAAACATCGAACTTCGGAATGCTGAGATCAATTTCCGCCCGCTGCGACTGCGCCCAGTCCCCGTTCGCAAGCAAAAAGTCCACCGCTTCCCCACTCTGCAAGAGCTCCACCGCACGCGTGCCCGCGTCCGGCTTCAGAAGCCACATATAGCCGCTGTTCTCGAGCGACAGCCCTGTCGCTGTAAAGCCTTCGCCATAATATACCGTCCCGGTGTTCCTGCTGTGCATGAACGTCGCGGTCTCGTCGCCGGACGGGGCATGGAACGTGTCCTGCGTGCTGCTGCCCTCATTGAACTGATCCACCCACTGTGCACTGTAATAGATCGTGGAGACCAGCGCGAGAACGGTCTCGGGCCGCAGCTGCGCGCCGCTTGCCTGTTCGGTGAGAAGGTCTCCGGTATTTTCGTTGATCCAGGTTTGCAGTTCCTGATTCAAGCTGTCCGACCCCATTTCCCCGGAAAAGGCCGAAGCGAAGAAGTCCTTGCCCAGCTTCTGGAGCGTTTCCTCGTTATATTCGTACCCGTCCCGCAGCCAGATGGAGTTGGCAAGCAGGCTCGTGACCATGCCGTCGTCCCAGCTGTTCTCCTGCCAGAGCTGCGCAGCGCGCGACTGCACCTGCTCAAGGGAGTCCGCGCCCAGCGCGGACAGGATCTGCCCGCGGCTCTCGCCGTCCGTCACGGCGGCCAGCATGGCGAGCGCCATGTAAAGGTTCAGGGGCGAGCACACGCGGTTCTCCTCGCCCGCGTCCTGCATCAGCGCCGGGATGCTGGTCTGGAACCAGTGCGCTGTGTCAGAGACCGGCAGCATGGAGTCTGTCTTCTCCTGCCGGCCCTGCCACCATGCGTCATACGCCTTGCCATAGGCGTCATAGTCGACCTCGCCGTCTTTGATGAAGTCCATTTCGTCCGGATACTGCGCGGACGTTTCTGCGGGCGGCGCGGCCAGCTGGCCGGAAGCCTGTTCATCCTCCGGAAGCGTGATCTCGCCGCCGGTCTTTGCGGCGCAGGCCGTCGTCGATACGGCGCAGGCCGCGGCAAGCACAAGTGCAAGAAGCTTTTTCATATGCGGTTATCTCCTTTATTTTGATCTTCTGTTTTTACAGACGCGGAAAAACCGCGGACGTTGCAGGCCGCACATTTATTTATTTTTCCGACTTGTGTTTTTTCCCAATTCGTATACAATACGGGTAGAAGCGTTTTCTGAAAGGAGTCTTTTTTATGGCTGTTGATACTGAAAAATCCCTCCGCAATCAGGTTTTATATTCCGTCTACGTCCGCAATTATTCCGAAGAGGGCACGTTTGCCGCCGTGCAGCGCGATCTGGATCGCATCCGCGCGCTCGGCACGGATATCATCTGGCTGCTGCCGATCCACCCGACCGGCGAGCAGCACCGCAAAGGCACGCTCGGCAGTCCGTATGCCATCCGCGATTACCGCGCCGTCAATCCGGAGTTCGGCACGCTGGACGACTTCCGCCATCTGGTCGACGCCATCCACGACCACGGCATGAAATGCATCATCGACGTCGTCTACAACCACACGTCCCCCGATTCGTGGCTGGCAGAGAATCACCCGGAGTGGTTCTTCCACAAGCCGGACGGCTCGCTCGGCAACCGCTTCGGCGACTGGTGGGACGTTGCCGATCTGGATTACAGCCACCCGGAGCTGTGGGACTATCAGATCGAGACGCTCAAATACTGGGCCAGACTGGTCGACGGCTTCCGCTGCGACGTGGCCCCGCTCGTGCCGCTGGCGTTCTGGAAGCGTGCCAGAGAAGAGGTCGCAGCCATCCGCCCCGGCTGCATCTGGCTGTGTGAATCCGTCGAGCGTACGTTCATCGTCCATGGCCGGGCAGAGGGCTTCCCGGTTCTGTCCGACGCGGAGCTGTATCAGGCGTTCGACGCAGGCTATGACTATGACGTCTATCCGTATTTCCGCAGCTATCTCGAGGGCAAAATCAGCCTTGCGGAGTATGCCGACCGGCTGGACGCGCAGGAATGGATGTATCCCGACAACTACGTGAAGCTCCGCTTTCTGGAGAACCACGACCGCGCCCGTGCCGCGCATATCCTCCCGGACGAGCAGATGCGCCGGAACTGGACGGCGTTCCTGTTCTTCCAGCGCGGCCTGACGCTCCTGTACGCCGGGCAGGAGGTCGACGCCCCGCACGTGCCGTCGCTCTTTGACAAGGATCCGGTCAACTGGAACACAGGCCGTGACCAGACCGCGTTTTTGCAGCGGCTGGCCGCCATCAAGCGTGACCCCATTTTTGCATCCGGCAGCTATACGCTGACGGCTCTGCCGCAGGACGTGCTGCTCGCGGTCTATGAGCAGGGTGGCCGCCGCGTGGCGGGCCTGTATAGCCTGCACGGCAAGCCCGCGCTCGTGAGCTTCCCTGCTCCGAACAGCGTCTATCACGATCTTATTGACGGCCGCCCGGTGGAAATCTACGAAAATCAGCTTTCCACTGACGGCAGACCTGTCGTTCTCGAACTGCACGCCTGAAAATTCCCCCGAAGCCGGAACAAACCGGAAATTGCATCGTCCAACCAGTATCAAGGAAATGGAGGAACTTCTTATGAAGAGACTGTATAAAAGCAACAACCGTATGCTCTGCGGCGTCTGCGCCGGAGTTGCGGAATACTTCGGCATTGACCCCACCATCGTCCGCCTTGTCTGGGCAGCGCTGGCACTGAGCGGCACCGGTATTCTCCTGTATATCATCGCCGCCCTCGTCATGCCGGAAAATCTGGATGTCATGTAATGACGCATGCCCTGCTGAGGCCTCCCAACTGGGAGGTCTCAGCTGCAATCTGCAAAAACTATCCCTGCCTGTTCCATGCTGAACTCCTTCTGGTTTGTTCGTAGGGGTCGATGCCTACATCGTCCCCTACAGACAAGATAGAAAGCATTCAGCATAAAACGGACATTCATGCTTTCTGAGGCTCTCAGCGTCTTCCCGAATGGGAGGACGCATTTCTTTTCTTGTAAACATGACCGGATATGGTATAATGGAGTCGAATTAGGGGGGTGTATGCGTGGATAAGCGGACTGCCTTACAGCAGTATTTTGGTTTTTCTTCGTTCCGCGACGGGCAGCAGACGCTGATCGACGCAACGCTTTCCGGGCGGGACGTGCTTGGCGTTATGCCGACGGGCGGCGGAAAGAGCCTTTGCTATGAGCTGCCGGCGCTGCTGCTGCCGGGGATCACGCTGGTCATCTCCCCGCTCATCTCGCTCATGAAGGATCAGGTCATGGCACTGCGCAGCGCCGGGATCCCCGCCGGGTGCATCAACAGTGCCATGGCGCCGGACGAGCTGCGCGCAGCCTATCAGGACACGCGCTACGGCGTGTACAAGATCCTCTACGTCGCGCCGGAGCGGCTGCTGGGGGACGGCTTCTGCGCACTGGCGCAGGAGCTGGACATTTCCCTCGTCGCTGTCGACGAAGCGCACTGCATCTCGCAGTGGGGACAGGATTTCCGCCCGAGTTATCTGAAAATCACAGAGTTTCTGCAAAAGCTCCCGCGCCGCCCGGCGCTGGCCGCGTTCACCGCGACGGCCACGCAGCAGGTGCGCGAGGATATCGTCAGGATCTTGCAGCTGCAAAGCCCCGAGGTCGTAGTCACCGGCTTTGACCGGCCGAACCTCCGCTTTGAGGTGCTGCGGCCGAAGGACAAGCGCGCGGCGCTCCTGGAGCTTCTTTCCGCGCGCCGCGAGAAAAGCGGCATCGTCTACTGCGCCACGCGCAAGAGCGTGGAAACGCTGTGCAGCGTCCTGCTTGCCGCAGGCTTTGCGGCCACGCGCTATCACGCTGGGCTGGAGCCGGAGGAGCGGCAGGCCAATCAGGAAGCGTTCCTCCGTGACCGCGCGACTGTCATGGTCGCGACGAACGCGTTCGGCATGGGCATCGACAAGTCGAATGTCTCCTACGTCATCCACTACAACATGCCGAAGAGTCTCGAAGCGTATTATCAGGAAGCCGGACGCGCCGGGCGCGACGGCTCCGCCGCGGACTGCATTCTGCTGTACGGACCGGGCGATGTGACGACAGCCAAATTTCTGATCTTAAATTCCTCGGAAAATGAAGCCCTGACCGATGAGCAGCGGCAGGCCGTGCAGGCGGAGGATCTGGTGCGGCTGGACGGCATGGTCGGCTACTGCAAGACAAGGGACTGCCTGCGGGGCTACATTCTGGACTATTTCGGCCAGGCGCATGACGCGCGCTGCGGCAACTGCGGCAACTGTCAGGCGGAGTATACGACGCAGGATCTCACGCGTGAAGCGCAGATGATCCTGTCCTGCATCGTGCGGATGCGTAACCGGCTGGGCTACTGCGTGGGCGCGTCGCTCGTCTGTCAGACGCTGCGCGGCAGCCGCGCCGCCCGCGTGCGCGAGCTGGGACTGGACACGCTGCCGACCTATGGACTCATGAAAACGCTGCCGCTTCCCCGCATCCGCGAGCTGCTGGAGCTGCTGGAAGCGGAGGGCTATGTGCAGACCGATCCCGTCTACGGCAGCATTGACACCACGCCGCAAGCCGGGCAGGTGCTCTTCCACGGACAGACCGTGGAGGTGCCGGTCAAGCAGTCGCCGCTGCATGAAACACAGGCGAAACTCCCTGCCGCGGAGCCGGATGAAACGCTGCTGGACGCGCTCAAGGCGCTTCGCCTGCGGCTGGCACGCGACGAGGACGTGCCGGCCTACATTATTTTTACAAACGCGACGCTGGCCGATCTGGCGGCCAGACGGCCGCACACCATGCAGGAGCTGCTGGCCGTCTCCGGCGTCGGCAAGGCCAAGGCCGGGCGCTACGGCGAGGCATTTCTGCACGCAATACAGCAATTTGAAGAAAACGGGAGGAGCACAGAATGATCATCCGGAGATTTAAGCCCACGGACGCCGACGCAGTCGTCCGCGTATCCGAGCTTGCCACGCGCATCACCTCGGGCGCAGTCTACGATCAGGCGTTTGTCGAGGAGATGGTCGCCAAGCAGACGCGGGACTATTTTCTGCGCCGCGGCGAGCAGATGCACTTTTACGTCGCCTGTGAGGACGACGCCGTCATCGGCTGCGCCGCGATCGGGCCGTATCACAAAAATCCGGCGGAGGGCTGCCTGTATTCCGTGTTCGTGCTGCCGGAGAAGCAGAAGCGCGGCGTCGGCCGCGCGCTCATCGCTGCCATCGAGCAGGATCCCTGGTTCCTGCAAGCCAGCCGCGTCGTGATCCCGGCGTCCATCAACGCCCTGCAATTTTACCGCGAGCTCGGCTACACCTTCGCCCCCGGCGGCGACCAGCTCGACGAGGAGCAGCTGTACTGCCTTGAGAAGTTCCCGCAGCAGCGCTGACAACCACAAACGAAGGCCCGCCGCAGAAAGCATCTGCGACGGGCCTGAACAACTGTCACGAAACACCATTGTCCGTGTTTTGCTGAAAATCTGCTGTTTTATCTGTAGGGGACGATGCCCACATCGTCCCGCTGCAACGGTTGCGAATTTGCCGCAGATTTCCGTAAAATCGGTCGGTTCTGCCGGGTCGATGTGGGCATCATCCCCTACACGGGCAGTGCATATTTCGCACTGCATCACGAAATCGGACTTCTCTAACGTACAAAGACCCGCTGCATTTGCAGCGGGTCTCAGTTTTTCTTTATGCCAGCGTGGACAGCATATACAGCATCTTTGCCACCTCGGCGCGGGTCACCTTGCCGGTGGGATTCAGCTTGCCCTTGGAGCCGCTGATGATCTTCTGCTGCGTCATCTGCGCGAGCGCGGTCTTCGCCCAGTCGGCGATCTTGGCGCTGTCGGAGAACGAGGAGAGGACGCTCACGTCCGCGTCGGCGAAGTCCTTCGTTCTGGAGAGGATCGTCATGGCTTCCTGCCGGGAGATCGTCGAGCCGGGCTTTGCCAGCAGCTTGCCGTTCGTCTTCGAGCCGGTCAGATAGCCGAGATAATAAGCCGCCTGCATGGCGCTCTTTGCCCACGAAGCGATCTGCGCGCTGTCGTCGAACGGCAGCTGCACCGCCGAGAACGCGCTCAGGTCGGTTCCGAGATAGCGCATCATGGCAACGATGAACTCCTGCCGGGTCATGCTGGCGTCGGGTCTATAGTAGAGCTTGCCGTTTTTCGTCGAGCCCTGCAGCGTGCCGTCATAGTAAAGGCTCGTGATGTAGCTCTCCGCCCAATGGCCCTTCGTGTCGGCAAACGGCTGTGCCGAGCCGACTGTCACCGGGATGGATTTCTGCTTCTCGCCGTAGGTCACAACGATGCTTCCGGTCACGTCCTTGCCGGTCGTGGCCGCGGTGAACGTGCCCTCCTGATCGATCGTGCCGATCTCGCCGGTGACCGACCACTGGAAGCTCGTGTCCTCGGAATAGACCTTATTGCCGTAATACCAGGCTGTCGCCGTCAGCTGCGTCGTGCTGCCGCCGCCCACATGGAGCTGCGTGAGCGCGGTGCTCTTGCCCTCCTGCTTGACCGAGATGGAGGTCACCTCGTTCAGGATCTGGAAGCTGGCTTCCGCGCGCAGTCCGCTGGCCGATGCCGTCACCGTGGCAAAGTCTCCTGCCGCGTTCGCATCGACCGTCACCGTGCCGCCCGAGACCTGCGACACGTTCGTGCCGCCGAAGGTCACATCCGTCGGGACTGCCGCCGCCATATAGCTGCTGTCGGCCGCCTTGACTGTGAAGCTCAGCTTTGCGCCGGGCAGCGCGTAGCCGCTGGTGGGATAGAGATACAGCCGCGTGGCTTCGCCCGCGTCCTGCTTCTGCCGGACGAGGAAAATGAAGTTTGCGCATTCGCGCAGCTTGCCGTCGGACGGGACGTTGGCCGTCGCGCCGGACGCGTAGCCCGGATAGGTCACGCCGGCCGCCGTCGAGCCGCCGCCATCCAGATTCAGAGCTGTCTGGCAGCCAAGCGCCTGCATCCGCTCGGCCAGATCCGCAAGCGTCATGCCCTCGGAATTACCGGCTTCATCGCAGGTATACAGGACGAGCGAGCCGTCGCGCCGGACGCCGATCGCCGTGCGGGCTGCCATCTTCTTCGCGGAATCGAGCGTAAAGTCGCCGCAGAGCTGTCCGTCCTCGACCAGCATGTCGCCGCCGCCGCAGGCGGAGGTCACGTTCTGCCAGCCGGACGCGCAGTCGACCTGGATGGTCAGCTTCTCGCCCATGACCATGCTCTTGAGCGAGGTCAGCGCGTTTTTATAGATCGTGTCGTTTGCGATCGCGAGCAGAAAGCCGTCATCCGGGATGGCGCAGGACTTCGTATCCTCCACCATGCCGATGACCTCGACCGTCACCGGCTGCCCCAGCCGGAGCTCCGGCGTGCGGCTGCCGACCGGACGGACAACCACATGATAGCCCTCGATCGTATTTTTTGTGCGGGTATCGTAATCCCGGGAATAGAGCAGAACGCCGTTCTGCGTGGTCATGGCCTTATTATAGTTGAGCAGCAGCGGCGTATCGCCGCCATAGTCGAGCGACACCACCACCTGCGGGTCGCCGATGATCGCCGAGCCGTCCGCAAGGAAGCCCACCGCATTGGCCGAGCCGCCGGAGCGGAGGATGCTGTTTGTCACGACGATACCGTAGGGAATGCCGGTTGAGCGGTCAAAGAACGAGCCGTTGATGCCGGCCACCATGCTGTAGCCCTGCTCCTCGAGCGTTTTGATGGTCTTGTTCATGGCGCTGGTGCCGTAGAGCGTCGTGCCGAAGGCGACGACGGGGCGCACCATGGATTCCTTTGTGTATGTAATGATGTTTTCATGCAGGTTCGTCGCCTTGCCGGAATCGGAAACAAGGTTCTGCGTGCTGTATGTATAGACGGTGCCGTCCGACAGGTTCATCTCGTTTTTTCCGATCGGCTCCGCCACCGCCAGCACCGGCGCGGTCAGAAGCGCCAGCGTCAGCGCCGCAGCCGCCGTCCGTTTCAGCCAGTTTTTCATAGGGATACTCCTTTCACGTTCAGAAAGATGGGGGATTGAGCATTATGTTAACATAATTTCAGAGAAAAGTAAAGGAGAAATCCGCTGCACGCTGTCAAGGAAAAATACTTGACAGAATACACGTTTTCGTGTACAATACACCGGTACGCTTCGTGAGGAGGATTGTCATGCGCGCAGACGCACTCACCATGACGCTGCTGTATGATTACTACGGCGAGCTTCTCACCGAAAAACAGCGGCAGCTGTTTGATCTGTACTACAATCAGGATTATTCGCTCAGCGAGATCGCGCAGACCGCCGGGATCAGCCGGCAGGGCGTCCACGATACGCTCGCCCGCGCCGAGCAGCTGCTGGAGAGCTACGAGCAGACACTCGGCTGCATCGCGTGCGACCGCAGGCTGAACGCCGCACTCAGCACGATCACGCGCAGCGCGCAGGCGCTGACCGCGATCGGCGAAGCCAGACCGGCGGCAGAGACGATTCTGCGCGCCGTACAGGAACTAAAGGAGTAACACATGGCATTTGAAGGCTTAACCGAAAAGCTCTCGAACGCATTCAAAAAGCTGCGCGGCAAGGGCCGCCTGTCCGAGTCCGACGTCAAGGAGTCCATGCGCGAGATCCGTCTGGCGCTGCTGGAGGCCGACGTCAACTACAAGGTCGTCAAGGATTTCATCAAGAAGACCACCGAACGCTGCGTCGGCACAGATGTGCTGGAAAGTCTGACGCCCGCGCAGATGATCGTCAAGATCGTCAACGAAGAGCTGACCAATCTGATGGGCAGCGAAAACCAGAAGCTGAAGCTTGCTTCCCAGCCGCCCACGGTCGTCATGCTGGTCGGCTTGCAGGGCGCAGGCAAGACCACCAACGGCGCAAAGCTCGCCGGACTTTTCAAAAAGCAGAACAAAAACCCGCTGCTCGCCGCCTGCGACATCTACCGTCCGGCTGCCATCAAGCAGCTGCAGGTCGTGGGCGCGCAGCTGGACATTCCCGTCTTTGAGATGGGCCAGACGAACCCGGTCGATATTGCCAAGGCCGCCGTTGCCCACGCCGTCCGGCACGGCAACGACATGGTCTTCCTCGATACGGCGGGCCGCCTGCACGTCGACGAAGCGCTCATGGACGAGCTGAAGGCCATCAAGGAAGCCGTCAAGCCCGACGAGATCCTGCTCGTGGTCGACGCCATGACCGGTCAGGACGCCGTCAGCGCCGCGAAGACGTTCGATGAGTACCTCGATATCACCGGCGTCATGCTCTCCAAGCTCGACGGTGACGCAAGGGGCGGCGCGGCGCTGTCCATCAAGGCTGTGACCGGCAAGCCCATCAAGTTCATCGGCACCGGCGAAAAGCTCGACCAGATCGAGCCGTTCCATCCCGGCCGCATGGCTTCCCGCATTCTCGGCATGGGCGATATGCTCACGCTCATCGAAAAGGCCGAAGCCGCGTTCGACGCGAAGAAGGCCGCCGAGCTGGAGCAGAAGCTCCGCTCCAACAAATTTACGCTCTCGGATTTCTACGACCAGCTCACCCAGCTCAAGGGCATGGGCTCGCTCGACGAGATCGCCGGCATGATGCCCGGCATGAACGCGGGCGCGCTCAAGGGCGCGCAGATCGACGAAAAGGCCATGGTGCGCACCGAAGCCATCATCCAGTCGATGACGCCGTATGAGCGTGAAAATCCATCCGTCCTCAACTCCAGCCGCAAGCGCCGCATCGCGCTCGGCTCCGGCGTCAAGGTCGAGGATATCAACCGTCTGCTCAAGCAGTTTGAGATGATGAATCAGATGATGAAGCAGTTCTCCGGCCCCGGCGCTTCGCGCAAGATGAAGCGCATGAGCAAGATGGGCGGCATGGGTGGCCTTGGCGGCTTCCCCGGCCTGTAAGCATATCGTTTCAGCCGTTAATAGATTTGGCTTTACGAAATAAGAAAAAATTGATTGATTTTTGGAGGAACAACCATGGTTAAGATCAGACTGAGAAGAATGGGCGCCAAGAAGGAGCCGTTTTACCGCATCGTAGTCGCTGACTCCCGCTTCCCGCGCGACGGCCGCTGCATCGAAGAGATCGGCACCTACGACCCGAAGAACGAAGCCAACGCCATCACCATCGACGCCGACAAGGCAAAGCAGTGGATCAAGAACGGCGCACAGCCCAGCGATACCGTCCGCGGTCTTCTCAAGAAGGCAAACGTCCTGTAATTTAGGGGTATCGACATGAAGGATCTTTTGCTGTATATGGCAAAGAGTCTGGTCGACAATCCTGACAGCGTTACGGTCACTGAGGTCGAGGGCGAAACGACCGTCCTCGAGCTGCGCGTCGCGCCCGAGGATATGGGCAAGCTCATCGGCCGTCAGGGCCGCATCGCCAAGGAGATCCGCACGATCATCAAGTCCGTTGCCCAGCGCACCGGCCAGAAGGTCAGCGTTGAGATCGTCGACTGAACAAAACCCACGCGCCGCAGGCTCTGCGGCGCGTATTTTTTTGCCCGTCCGGAGGGTGCGCGCTTCATTGCAGAAAAGTTTTGCATGCTAACTAATTTTTTGTTAGGCCCTCAATATTTTTTTGTATTTTTTGCTGAATGCGTATTTACAATTCCTTCACAAAATGATAGAATGTTAGCATCGCTTATAGTTTTTAACTGAGATTCCCTGCTCTTTTCAATTCCGTTCCAAGTTGCTGAGAGCAGGCTTTCCGCGTAGTTCTCCAGAAACGCTGCCCGCCGCAGCGTTTTTGCCAAAGGGCGGAAAATCCCCCCGACAGAAAGGATGACATGCTTGGAAAACGCAATCGAACTGAGAAACATAACCAAGCGCTTTGGCCAGGTCGTAGCAAACAAATCGATCTGTCTGGAGCTGCATAAGGGCGAGATTCTTTCCCTGCTCGGCGAAAATGGCAGCGGCAAGACCACTCTTATGAACATGCTGTCCGGTATCTACTATCCGGACGAAGGGCAGATTTTTGTAGACGGTAAGGAAGTGGAGATCCGCTCGCCGAAGGACGCGTTTGATCTGCACATCGGCATGATCCACCAGCACTTCAAGCTCGTCGACGTGTTTACGGCCGCTGAGAACATCATTCTTGGTCTGCCGGGCGACAAGGGCAAGATGGATAAGGCCGCCGTCAACAAGGCTGTCCGCGAGATCGCCGACCGCTATGGCTTCGACATCGACCCCAACCAGAAGATCTACGAGATGTCCGTCTCGCAGAAGCAGACCGTCGAGATCGTCAAGGTGCTCTACCGCGGCGCCGATATCCTGATCCTCGACGAGCCGACCGCCGTTCTGACCCCGCAGGAGACGGAAAAGCTCTTTACCGTCATGCGCAACATGAAAAA
>CAKUHB010000015.1 GCA_934655875.1 uncultured Oscillospiraceae bacterium | reverse complement strand
GTGCTGATGTCGCGGATGTGCGGGCGGAGCTGGTCGATGATCTCCTCGACGTTCTGAAGCTCCTGTGGGGAAAGGTAGGAGTAGTAGAGCAGCCAGTAAAATTCCTCGCCGTTCTTGTGCTTGGCGCGCATGAGGTCTACAGCGCTGTCTACAAGGCAGAGCATTTTATGGCTCTGCTCAATGCACTTCGCCTGATGCTCCAGCTCCGTGCCAGAGAGATCTGCGCCCGCCAGATAGACGGATTCCAGAAAATCCTCAATTGTCTTTCCGTAGTCGATCCGGAACCGATTACGCACCTGTCGCACGGAAACCTCCAGACTCCAGACAACGTCGCGGTATTTCCGCAGCAGCGTCCATGTGTCGTGATAGTGCGGATCTTCGGTCACATCTGCCGCGGGCAGCTTATTCTTCGCCATTGTCGTTCGCTCCTTTCTGCCGGATCGTGAGTTCAAAATACCGCGTCTGGGTGCTGCCGCAGGAGAGCATCAGTCCCAGCCGAAGATCCTCCGCTTCGTGCTCCCATAAGACTCCGACGCAATCGGATAAGGGATATAACCTATGTTGAAACCGGGGGCAGGTCGTGCAGCAAACGCCCTGTGTTTTCAAGAGCTTCAGGACTTCAGCAATCAGAATCTCCGTGTGCGATTTTGAAACGCTAATCGAGCAATCTGATGCGCAGTCCGGCTGCGCCATATCCTGCGCGCAATCCTGTACGCGGATGCAGAGGTTCAGTGCCATCGCGACTTCTTCTTTGTCCACCATGACATCGGAGATCTGGAACATGGTGGACAGATAGTTTTGAAGATAGATCGCCGTTCCGCTGCGGCCGGGGAATGAAAATGTTTTGATATATTCCAGCCGCGCGAATTTGCCGAGGATACGTCCGGCAGTCGCCTTGGACACACCCCAGCGCTTACCAAGCTCTGCATAGGAAACGAGCGGGCTGCCGGTGCCGTTTCGCAGATAAACCACGGGGCCAGCTTCAGAACCGGCAACTTGATGGTCATTGTAGATCGCGTTCAGCCAGAGATCGAGCAGCGCGTCCATCTCGGAGCATTTGCCAAGACTGAGCAGCCGCGATACTGCACTCATCGGCAGGAAGAAAAATCCGGAATCCTTCTGGCACGGGCAGCTGTAATCCAGCACGGTGTTATAGCGCGGCCAGTCGAGGATGCGGTACTGCACAAGCTGTCCGCGGCCAATCAGGTCGTATTCGATGAAGTGGTGCCGCTGGAGAGAGTCAAGGTGGCGCAAAAGCTGACGGTTTGTGCGCACACGGAACCACGTCCGCAGCTCCCGCAGCGGGCAGATCCACTGGCCGGGATGTACGATGTAACTGATACCGTCGTACCGCTGATAGGATGTACGGAAGTTTGCATAGCAGCAAAGCACCGCATAATAAAAAAGACCGGAGCACCCGTTTGTACGGATGCTCCGGTCTGCGATCAGACTCTGTATGAATTGCCGGTAGATGCGGCATTTGGGGTAGTCTACGATTTGCTTGATTTCAAGTTTATATTCCGTCATTTTGACACTCCTATTTATTCGATTTGTAAGTCCTCAAAAAGCGCATTTCTGTTTCGCGCTGCTTTTCTGACTGCACATGGGCACAGATATATCTGTTGGAACAAACGAAGTCGATCAGATACTCTTTTGGTATCCGATTGATCCCATAAGAGTAAGCTTTCAGATCGCCAGCTGTGATCCATGCCCGGACACTGGAAACGGAAAAGCCAGTCAACGCAACAACATCTCTGGTATAGAGGCAATCAGGTTCTTTGGCGAACTCTTTCTGATAGAAGTTTCGCAGTGCAGCCTGTCCCCGTTCAGTTTTGGCGATTGAAGCCATCCGTCTGATATAGGTTGCGCGGCTGGATTCTCGTTTGCGCTTTGACGAGAATTGCCCTTTTGGATATGCGTAAATTACGTAGTCGGCTTCCTGATCTTTTTGGAACGCTGTCGCATCAGAAAGCTTTATCTTATATCGATGCCGTTTGTTTCCACTACGGATGCAGGGAATGATCTCATTGTCCAGCAGCCATTTTGCTTTACGCTTGGAGATATGACAGAGCTTACAAAGCTCCTCCATGCAGATAAACCGGTCAATAAATACGAACCCATCGTTTTTTTCTCCCGTCATGGAAGCACCACCCTCAAAAAGTTCAGCAATGGCAGGTGGTTGCGTCTCCCGTTTTTTCTCCCCTTTTTCTCCCGCATGGTCAAAAAAAGCGTGATTTTTGGCCTTCCACGAGGAAAATTCTGTGGGTTCTTATTTTTTCGGGATTTACGAAATGAGATTCTATAAAACTCTGTGAAATCAATGGGTTGCGGGATTCTTCAATCCGGCTTGAAATGCGGTAAAAATACGTCAAGTGGCGTGAGCCTTAAATGACTCGAAATCAGGTGTACCGGCAACGGTACCGTGGGTTCGAATCCCACCCACTCCGCCAGAAAAGCGCCCCATCCATTTGGATGGGGCGCTTTTCTGGCATTGCGACTCAAGTGGGCGGGATTCGAAAGGCGGCTCTTAGCGGCATGCCAGTGGCATGCCGCAACCGCCGTGGCTTTTCCGCAGAAAAGGAATCCCACCCACTCCGCCATCGTCGTCGCGGACTGCGCAAGTTCGCGACGACTTTTTTATGCTTCGCATGAAAAAGTCATCTCTCACCTGCTCCGTCGCTCCTCCTCTCAAAATCGTGACCCAGCGACAGCGGTCACGATTTTGTTTTTGCTCTGTCGACGGGATGGGGCGCTTTTCTGGCGGAGTGCGGTCTGCACAGCAGACCGTGCCGCCTGTGGGCGGGAATTGGCAAAACCGGCCCATCCGTGGTGGATGAGCCGGTTTTTTATAAAGCGTCTCAATGTATGCTGAACTGGATCTGGTCGCGGCGGCCAAGCTCGGACAGGCGGGCTTCGATCGCGCCGGGACTGCGGCCGTGGCGGCGGGCGATCTCCTCAACGGGCAGACCGGCGTCGTATTCCTCCAGCAGCTGCCGCTCCTCGTCGGCGTGCCAGCTGCGGCCGGCATTGACAGCGGCTGCACTGTCCGACCGGGCTTGCAGCTGTCGGAGCAGGCAGTGGATGGCGCGGATGATCTCGGGGTTATTGTACACGCTCTCATCCGGCAGACGGCTGCCCGTGATCGGATCGATGCCGTCCGCAAGCGCCAAAAGCAGTTCGGTTGCACGGTTGATGTCCATACGCTCACCTTTTCCTGAAAATACAGGTCTTTTATTCTATTATAATCCGAAAACCGGCCGACTGCAAGCAGGATAGGCGGCTCCGGCGGAAAAACAGGCAAAAAAAGTCCCTCTGCAAGCGCGACAGAAGGACGCAGACATCGGTTTACGCGCAGGCCGCCTTTGGCCTGCGCGTAAAATTGAGAAAAAACGGTGTAAAAAGGCGATTGTCACGCGCTCGCCCGTCGGCTTATCCGCAGATATTTCCGCGGCATCGGACGGCGCATCGCCGGAACGGACAGAAGAGAACCGATCGGTGTGTTTCACTTCCTATGTGTCTAAGATACAGGAAGAATTTGAACATGGTTTCAAGAGCCGGTAAAGAAATTGTGAACAAACGCAGGACTCACAGCGGCGCGAGCTGGATCTGCGGCAGCAGCCGCGCAACATCCGAATACGGCGCGGCCTGCGTGCCGGAGCACATGACGTTCGCTGTGCCCGCGGCCATGGCGAGCCGTGCGGTGTCCTCGCGGGGAAGACCGTGCTGCCGGGCATAGGCCAGGGCGGCGACGACGCTGTCGCCCGCGCCGACGGTACTGCCGACCGGCACCGGCGGACACTCGGCCCGGAGCGTGCAGTCCGGCCAGCAGAAAAGCGCGCCGTCTGCGCCGAGCGTCACAACGACGCACCCGACGCCCCGGTCAAGGAGCGCCCGCGCGGCCTGTGCAGCGTCATTGACTGTCTGAAGCGGCCTGCCGGCTACGCCGGACAGCTCCGCGAGATTCGGCTTGATGAGCGCGGGCTGCGCGTCCAGCCCGTACCGGAGCAGCGCGCCGTCCGCATCCAGAAAGACGGCTGCGCCGGAGCTTTTGCAGGCGAACGTCCAATCGCGGTAGATCGTCTCCGGGAGTCCTGCCGGGATGCTGCCGGAGAGAACGACCAGATCGCCGTCCGTCAGCCGGGCGGTCAGCTTTGCAAGCAGTGCGTTCGCCGTCTCGGGCAAGACCGGCGCGCCCGGCTCGTTGAGGTCGGTATTGGTGTGCTGCGCCGGGTCAATGAGCTTGAGATTGGTGCGCGTCTCGTGCTGTGCAAACAGAAAAAGACCTTCCACGCCGATCGCCTGCAAGGCGTCCGCGATGCGCTGCCCGGCTGCGCCGCCAAGGATCGCCGCCGCGACGCTGGACTCTGAGAGCGCGTGCAAAACCTTGGAAACATTGATGCCCTTTCCGCCGGGGTCTGTGCGCAGGGCAGTAATGCGGTTGACCTCGCCGGGGCGGAAATTCGGGATCTGGACAGTTTTGTCCAGCGCGGGATTGAGAGTGACGGTATAGATCATTGCGTTCGGCCTCCATTCGGCACAGATACTACATACTATAACACAAAAGAAATCGCACAAGCAAGTGACCAGCTTACTTGTGCGATTCTTCTTAAAATATGGAGAAAAGGAGAAAAATGAAAAAGACGTTTTGCTTCTTGCAAGTATAGAATATCAGTCTGGTATTAAAAAACTTAGGGGTCATTTTTTAAATATCTATGAAATCCGGAAAAAGTTTTTTCAGATTCTCCTTTTGATCCCGCTCGTCACCGGATGGACAGGAGCAGCAGCGCACATGCGGCCAGATAGCCGGCCAGCAGCAGAGCCAAAAGCAGCAGGACGATCCCACCCGCCAGCATGAGCCGGCTTTTATGCCCGCGGCGCAGGCACAAAAGCGCGATCCCGCCGCTGAGCGTCAGCACGAACAGAACCAGCGCCGCTGCCGCCGTCATAGCTGCACCTCCGGGTTTCCGTTGGGCCGGTCAGCCAAAGTAATCGCCCCAGCCATCTTCGTCGCCGGAATAATCGCCCCAGCCGTCGCCGGGATCGGACCACGGGTCATAGTCGTCATAGTATTCATCGTCATAGTCCCATCCGGCGTCGTTGGACTCCATGTATTCGCCGCTGTCATCGTCGATATAGCCGTCGTCGCCGTAGCCGATGAACTCGTTCTCATAGCCGTTCCAGTACCAGATGTCGCCGTCCTCGTCGTACCAGTAATACGGTGTGCCATAGTCGCCGGAATCGCCGGAATACGCGGGCTGTGCGGGCACGGGCTTGGGCGCGGTGCTCCAGCCGGCGGTGTAGGAGAGCGTCGTGAGCATGTTGTTGCAGATATCAAAGTAGTTGCGGATGCGGCCTTCGAGCGCGATGGTCGTTGCGACAAGGGCATAGCCCGTCGGGCCATAGTACCGGACCTCCATGCAGCCGCGCACCGGCTGGGTCAGATCGCCGGAGAAAACGTCTCCGTCCAGCCACATATAGCCGGTCACGCTGTAATAATCGCCGTTGTCCCTGAAGTCCGAGCCGAAGGACTTGATGAGGTAGCTGCCGTACATGCTCTTCATGAAATCCTCGAGCATCTTCATCATGTAGGTCTTCGCCGTGGCCGCGCCCTTTTCCATGTAGGGGTCAAAGCCCTCGATGGGCTGGAAGGCGATCATGATGTTGGAGTAATAATCATCCGTGCCGTCCTCCATGACGGCGTTGAAACTCAGGGCGTTCGAGACGTTCGGCTGCTCGTGCGCTTCCATCTGGATGGGATAGTCAATCGTGACGTTCGTGAAGCCGCCAGGGAAGCTGGCGGTCTGGTTGAGATCGTCCTCCGGCGTCGGCAGGAGCATGATATAGTCCATGGGGGTGAGCGTGTTGCCGTTCGCGTCGCTTAGGTCGCCGTAGGCCGTCTGCCAGAGGGAGACGAGCTCCGTGCCGTCCTCCATGCAGAGCGTGATGTTCTCGCCCTCGTCCACAACGTAGCCGGGGCCGACCTGCTCGGCGTACAGGTTAATGGCGATCCACTCGTAATCCTCGTTGATCACGAAATAGAACGGCTCGCCCTCCAGCTTCCAGCAGCCGGTATAGCCGCTCAGATCGCCGCCGCTCAGCTCCTCCTCGGTGTAGCCGGTCGGTTCGACGGCCATTTCGTAGGCAGAGGGGTCATAGTCGTGGGTGATTTCGATGGGCACGTCGCCCTCGGGCGGCAGGAAGACGATCGTGTCGCCGTCCTGGATTGCGAAGTCCAGCTCGTCGACGCTGGTATCGTACAGGATATAGTTTTCGTCGTTGTAGACAAGGATATTATAGGTATCGGGCACCTCGGATTCCTTGTAGGTGCCGAGATTGGCACTGATCGTGTCGCCGTCGGAGAACGTGCCGTCGACAAATTCGGTGTCCCAGTCGGAGCTGGTCGAGGGGGTGATGCTGATGGACGAGATCTCGCGTCCGCTGTGGTTGGCAAGCGTTACGGACACGGTCACGTCCTTTTCCCCGCAGCCGGTCAGAAGCAGCAGGCACAGCACGGCAGCCAGCAGCACAAGAAGCAGGTTTCTGGTTTTTTTCATGATGATCCTCCCAATTCAAGTTGCGAAAAAAACTCCACGATAAATGGTCTGATACCAGTTTACCGTGGAGCAGGTGGGTTGTATAGGCCCCTCAGGGGCTATCTTTGGGCGGAAGGAGGGAGGCAAGCAGCACGCGCTTGCCCCGCGCGCCGCCGTCAAGCCCCAATTTATCGAAGATCCGCTTGAGATGGTTTTTGACCGTGGATTCCGATAGATGGAGCGTCTGGGCGATCTCGGTGTTCGTCCTGCGCGCGGCAGCGAGCCGTGCGATCTCCAGCTCGCGGCTCGTCAGACCGTAGTCCTGCGGCGCGGGAGCGGCGGCTTTGCGTGCGCGCAGGCGCGCGATCGCGTCTGCGGCGGCGTTTTCGCCGCGCGCTTGCAGCGCTTCCGGGAGCAGCGCACCGAGGTCGTCCGCGTGCTCGGCAAACGGCAGATAGAATGCATCCGGCAGCGCGAGCGCGAGGGCCGTGTCCAGCTCCTGCCGGGCGTCCTCCGTCCGGCCGAGCCGCGCGTTGGCGCAGGCAAGGTGGATATGGAGGTAACTATCGGCCAGCAAAGCGTGCAGCTGCGCATTGATCGCGGCGCACCGATCAGCGCGGGAAAGGAGCTTCGTCCACGCCCCGGACGCGAGCAGGACCTCGTTCTGCACCGTGCGCAGCATGGGGAGCATCGGGCCGAGGAACGACGCGTCGGCTTCCGGCGTCATGAACCAGCGGCCAGACGGGTCGCCGCAGCCGGACTGCGCGTCCAGCCACGCCTGACACAGCTCCAGAGAGCGCAGGACGATGAACTGCCGCTGCTGCTTCAGCGTCCTGCGAAGCGCGCAGAGCATGTCCTCCGCGGCGGCCTGATCCGCGCGCAGAAGCGCCATGCGCATGCGCACAAATTCGACGGTCAGGAGAATGCTGTACTGTCCGCGGGCCGCGGCGGCGTCGGCGGCCAGATGGCAGCTGATCTCCGCGTCGGTCAACTGGCCGCGCAGAAGCTCCGTCTCGGCCTGCATGCTGTATTCCGCGCCGCTGCCGTGGCCATCCGTGATCCGGTAATAATAGGGCATGCACGCGTGCATCTGCGCGTTTTCCGCGTCCGCGCCGCCGGCGGTGCGGTGGAACATCATGAGGATCGACGGCGAGCCGAACGTCCACGTGCCGTCAAGATCGATGCAGCGCGTCGTGCGCGTCATGCGCGCGCTGGCGCTGCGGTGCAGGGCACTCATAGCGCCGATATCATTGTAGGCCAGAAAGCTCATCACAAGATCGCATTCGCCGAGATAATTGTCCCGCTGCTGCGGCGTATAGGCCGCGGGAGCCTGAAGTCCCTCCAGAAGCAGACCCCGCAGCCGCAGCATCTCGGGGATTTGGCCGAAGGAAAACAGCTTGCGCATCAGCACGCAGACGGCGTCCGGATTCTGCTGCAAAATCTCCGGCGGGCAGCTTCGGCACCAGTCGAGGAGCATCTGCCGGTGCTCGCCGCCGAGCGATTTTCCGCAGTCGAGCGCCGCGGCGCGCAGAACGCCCGGCCAGTCGCCCGCGCGGCGGAAAAACTCTGCCGCAGGCAGATAATCCTTCGCCTGCAAGAACCACAGCCCGACCCGGGCAAGCACCCGGCTTTGAAGGCCGGGCTCCAGCAGCTCGAATTTCCGGCGCAGCAGCTGCCGCAGCATGTGGTGGTAGCGGTAGACGCCGCCCGCGCCGGAGACGATAAAGGCGTTGTTGTGCGTCAGATCGTGCAGCAGCACGTCCGCGTCTGCCTCCTGCCAGACAAAAGCGGCCTGCGCGCGCGTAAATTCCTCGGTGACGCAGTTATATAAAAGAAAGCGTCTGCGGCGCTCGTCGAGCGGGTCGAACATGACCTGCTCAATAAGCGCGTAGATGTTGTGCGTGTCGAACCGCCACTCGTGCGTCTGCGCGTAGGCGCGGAAGCACAGGTAGATCATGGCGACCCAGCCCTCGCTCACCGCGCAGAGCGTCCGCGCCTGCGCCTGCGGCAGAGGAAGCCCGCAGCGGGCGGCGTACAGCTCCAGCTCCGGCTGCGTCAGCCGCAGATCGTCCGCCACGATCTCCAGAAGACCGCTTCCCAGCCGCAGCCGGGCGGATTCGGAGAAGATATGGTTCCGCGACACAAGGATCATATGCACGCACGGCGGCAGCCGCTCGGCCAGAAACGACAGAACGGCGGGCAGATCGCCGCTTTGCAGCAGGTATACATCGTCGAGAATGAAGTAGACCGGGCTGTCAAAGGCGGCCAGCGCGTCCTGTAACAGCTCGCACAGCAGAAACCGCGCATGCGGCCCTTCCGGATAGCCCAGCGCGCGCAGCTGCGCGGCAAGCATCGGCCAGCGCCGCAGCGTGCGGCAGAAGCCGTCCCAGAAATCGGCTTTACTGTCCGTGGCGACGAGCTGGCGCAGGATGCAGGCGTCGGGGATCTGCCGCGCTTCGTGCTGCTGCCACCATTTGACGGCGGTCGATTTGCCGTAGCCCATGGGCGCAATGATCGTCGTGATGGCGTGCGAGCCGATCTGGCCGAGCGCCGATTGCAGGCGCGGGGAGATATAGGTGCTGTTGAGATGCGGATACTGGCTCATACCGGGGCCTCCTGTTGCGGAAGGTGTCATTTTCTATATTTTAACGGTTCCGGAGGAATCCGTCAACCGATGCGGCTGGCTGCCGATAAAACTTGACAAGGCAGTCCCGCTCCGGTTAGAATCGAACAGGAAGAAGCTGTACAGGACGGGAAGGAGCGGCACATGCTGTTTGAGGTTTTAAAACAGAAGCGCAGGCAGAGAGCAGAGGATACCGAGCGCTGGCGGGAGCGGTGGCAGTCGCTCGTGCCGGAGCAGTGCCGCAATGTGCCGGTCACGGTCGGCGGCCGGACGATGATCGCCTATATCCAGTGCAACCAGTTCGTCGTCATGCTGCAGGACGGGCTTCTCATGAAGTCGCACTTTTTTGACGTGTGCGAGTTTTTGCAGAAGGCGGGCTATCACGTCGTCTGGCTGATGCGCTGCGTGCAGGACGTGGAGGAGGGCTATCTGAAGCTCATCCGGAAAGAGGACGGCGGCGCGCGCTGCCGCTGGAAATGGCGCAAGCCGACGACGAATTTCGGCCGCTGGACGTCGGATAATTACGGCGTGACCATCCTCATCCAGCACCGGCAGGTGCCGGCAGAGGAGCAGGATCTGCGCGCGAGCCATACGCGCGTGCTCCAGCGTGTCACCTGGGCCGAAAGTGACGACGACACGCAGATGATCCCGGGCCGGACGGAATTTCTCACGGTCGGCAAACCGGCCACGCCGGAGGAGCTCCTGCGCTGGCTGAACGGAACAACCCTTGCAAATTTATAAGTAAAGAGGAATGAAAAATGGCAATTACGCTGGAGCAGGTCAAAAAGAGCGAGGAGATCACAAGCTATATCCGCAAGGCGGATGAATCGCTGTCGGCGCTGGGCTTTACGGAGCACAGCTTTGCCCACGTGGGGCTGGTCTCGGCGCAGGCGAGCGCGATTTTGAAGACGCTGGGCTATGACGACCGCACGTGCGAGCTGGCGGCCATCGCGGGCTGGCTGCACGATATCGGAAACGTCATCAACCGCATCGACCACGCCCAGTCCGGCGCGGTCATGGCCTTCCGTATCCTCGATAAAATGGGCGCCAGCCCCGACGAGACGGCGACCATCATCACCGCCATCGGCAACCACGACGAAAAGACGGCCTTCCCGGTCAACCCCGTGGCGGCGGCTCTCATTCTGGCCGATAAAATGGACGTGCGCGCCAACCGTGTGCGGGAAAAGGCGCGCGCCGCGTTCGATATCCATGACCGGGTGAATTTCTCCGTCAAAAAGCACGAGGTCACACTGACGGAGGGCGAGATCTGTCTGACGCTCGTAATTGACACCGAGATCTGCGCGGTCATCGAGTATTTTGAAATTTTCATGGACCGCATGCTCCTGTGCCGCCGCGCGGCGGAAAAGCTGGGGCTCCACTTTGCCCTCGTCATCAACGGGCAGCGCATGGCGTAAAAAAATTTCCCAAAACCGGGAACCGGCGCCGTCTGCGTGCGTCAAAATAAAAAAACGCACAGACAAAAAGGAGTGCAATAGATATGGAAACCTTGGAAAAGCTGAGAAACGGGATCGACCAGCTGCCGAAGTGGCTGCTGCTGATCCTGGTGATCTTTGTGGATGGCCTGGTGGGCGGCCTGTACCGCGCGGCGGGCAAGACGACCGGCGCGCGCGTCGTCGGCTGGATCATGGCGGCGGCGTATGTGCTGTCGATTCTGTCTTTTGTGGAGCTGCCGTCCGTCCTTGCGACGGTCTCCCGGGTCGTGACGCTTGTATGCACGATCGCGGATATTATCACGGTGATCTCCAGCGGAAAGATCACATTCTGCGCGGACTAAAGCAGCTGCCCCAAAAGCTGCGGCTTTTGGGGCAAAAAGGCTTGCGCCGCCTGCATCGCAAAGTTTTGTGCGCCTTTGGCGCACAAAATTCACGTTTGGCGGCGTAAAGTATTTTTCCCGAGAGCGGGGGCTCCCGGGAAAAATGATCCACATTATTTTGCGCCTGCGGGCGCAAACTCTACGAGGTTTTTCAGCAATTTGAGCCGCCCGGAAGCGGGCGGCTGTGTTTTTTTCTCCGGCGGGCGGATACCGCTTGCAAATGCGGTAAAAACCGGTATAATACTACCTTGTTACATGATAGAAGGAGCCCTGTCCATGAAGCTGTTTACCATCATTTTATTTGCCGTCACCTATATCCTCATGATCGCGCTGCCGAAAAAGCGGCCGTATGTCGCGCTGATCTCCGCGGTCATTTTCGTTGTCTCCGGTGCGATGCCGCTCTCGACCGTCTTTACGGCGGTGGACTGGAACGTCCTTCTGATGCTGGCCGGCACGATGGGGACGGTGGCGCTGTTCATCGAGTCCAAAATGCCGGAGCGCATGGCGGATCTTCTTTTGCAGAAGACGCCGAACGTCATGTGGGTGGCGGTGGCGCTGTCGGTGTTCGCGGGCGTCGTGTCCGCATTTGTGGATAACGTCGCGACCGTTCTTATGATCGCGCCGGTCGCGCTGTCGATCGCCAAGAAGCTGAAAATGTCCCCGGTCGCGCTTCTCATCTGCATCGCTGTCTCGTCGAATCTGCAGGGCGCGGCGACGCTCGTCGGCGATACGACGTCCATCATGCTGGGCGGCTATGCCAATATGGACTTTCTGGACTTCATCGTGATGGACGGCAAGTGCTCCATCTTCTTCGCGGTCGAGCTGGGCGCTCTCGTGACGGTCCCGGTCATCATGTTCATCTTCCGCAAGGAAAAGGGCAAGGTCACGGTCGGTGCGCCGACCGTGGTCGAGGATCTGTTCCCGACATATCTGCTGGTCGGCACCGTGGTGCTGCTGATCGCCGCTTCGTTTATCCCGGGCAGACCCGCCATCACGAACGGTCTGATCTGCATGACGCTGTTCCTTATCGGCCTTGTGCGCTCCATTCTTCAGAAAAAGCACTTCGGCCCCGTCAAGTACGCGCTGGGCGAGATCGATTTTGAGACGCTTCTGCTCCTGATGAGCCTGTTCGTCGTTATCGGCACGCTGACCGAGACGGGCGTCATCGAGGACATCAGCGCCCTGTTTGTAAAGCTCGGCGGCAAGAGCCTGTTCGGCATGTATTCGATCATCGTCTGGGGCTCCGTCATTATCTCGGCCTTCATTGACAATATCCCGTATGTTGCCACGATGCTCCCCGTCGTGCAGGGCATCGCGGCCATGATGGGCTGCGACGCGCATGTATTGTATTTCGGCCTGCTCGTCGGCGCGACGCTCGGCGGCAACCTGACGCCCATCGGCGCATCCGCAAACATTGCGGCCATCGGTATTTTGCAGAAGGAGGGCTACGAGGTCAAGGCTTCCGACTTCCTCAAGATCGGCGTACCGTTCACGCTTCTCGCCGTTCTGACCGGCTATCTCTACTGCTGGTTCGTCTGGGCATAAAATCAAAATCGCCTGTCCGGGTCTTGCCGGACAGGCGATTATTTTATCGCCGTTGTTGCGTTTCAGAGGTCAAAATGGTATATTGGGAAAAAGAGTAATTTCGGCAAAAGTGGGTTTAGGAGGGCTGATATGAAAAAGCTGGCATGGATTGCAGCAAGCCTTTTATTGCTGATCCTGTGTGCGTGCGCAAAGCTACCCGCGCAGGAGACGGCTGCGCCGGAAGCTCCGGTGCAGAGCGGTCTTGAAGCGCCGGACACGGCTGGCGCGCCCGCGGAAGAGGCGGCAGAGGCAGAATCGTTCGCCGGTGCGGAAAAGGTGCCCGCGCCGTCTGAATTGCGCTGCAATACGGGACCCGCCGCAGGCCTTTCACTTATCAACTCGCGGCAATACGGCCCCATTGCGGTGTCTTATTATGCTGCGTTATCGGAATTTGACGTATGGGATGCGAAGCAGGCGTTGTTCGGCACCGCGAAGGCGGAGGTCCCCGCACAGATGGACTGCCCGGACGATCTGGGCTTTGAGCCGTTCCGGACCTATCCAGATCCGTCCGGGACGTATCTTCTGATCTGCAAATATGAACCGGCATTCGAAGCGGAACCGCCGGTCTATTATCTGTATGACGGCACGGAACTTTCTGCATGCGGCGCGCTGAATGACTGCGCCCTCGGGCCGGTCAATCCGGCGGATGTGCGCTGGCGCGGCGAGCGTGCGCTTGTCTACGACGCGGAAGCGCCGGAGACGCACCGGATGACCACGTATTTATATGACGTTCAGACAAAAACGGAGCAGGTTCTGCTGGCGGACTATGACCCGTTCCCGTTTCTGGCCGGAGACACTGCCAGCGAGCGGTATCTCCTGATCCACGATACCTATGCGCTGCGTGTGGAACGGGGCGGCGCGGTTTTTCTGCGGACGCTGCCGGACGGAGCTGAAAAAGCAGTTCCCGGCATTCAAATACCGGACACGGCTTATTTCCATATAACCGCGCTCGACCAGACGACCGCCGTATATTTTTCTGTGGACGAAGACGGCCATTATGCGGCGCTTGCGTTTATCGACTGCGGGAGCGGGGAATGTGCGAAGCTGGAACGGTCTGTTCCGGACGGGATACAGGAGCAGTACCCGCTGCCTTTGAGCGAAAATACTGTCGCCATCCCGGCGAGCAGCGGGACGGCGGAGAATACGCAGAAGTATCTGTTTGTTTATACCTTCCGCGGGCATGCAGCTGAGGCGTCCTCTGCGCAGGCACCTTCAGAGGATGACGCCGCACCGGCGGAGGATACGGCCTGGCTGCAGAAGATCGACGCGCTGGTCGAAAACGCGCGGACCGGCGCTTCCTATGAATATGTCTATTACGATGTATGCACCACAGATGACGAACGGGCGGCCTTTGAGGACGATATCCGGACAGCGAAGGACGCGTTCAGGGCATACCTCGCGGCAAACCGGGAAGGGTTTGCCTGGAATCAGTCCGAAAACCTGCAGGCACAGCTCAGTATTTATGACGATTGCTCCGTCAGCCTCCAGATCTACGACGGAAATCTCTGCGCAGCGGAGTTTCGGTATCTCCCCGATACGGGCGTCAGCGAGGTCGGCGCGTAGAGAAGCTCCATACGTATAAAAAGCGGCGGCTCGGTATTCCGAGCCGCCGCTTGAGACTGCAGAAAATATTGCTGTTCGTTCTTTGCAAAAAATCTTCCGCTTTGGTTGTAGGGGGCGATGCCCACATCGCCCCGAAAAAGGTTTTGAATTTGCCGAAGGCTCCCAAAAAAATTGGCCTGTTCTGCTGGGACGATGTGGGCATCGTCCCCTACAGACAAGATAGAAGGATCTCGGCATGGAACAGACATTGATGTTTTTGACAGTCTCACAGGTACATTGTTGGAATGCTGCCAGCGCGTCATGTTTTTCTCAAATTTTTCGGTGTATGCGCGCTTTGATTCGTCGGCACTGATGCCGTAGCAGAGCAGGACGTCGTTATAGTACATCAGAACGTCTGCCAGCTCCTCTACAAGATCCTTCCGCCGTGCTTTTTGACGATAATCACTTTGCCGATCTCGCCGATCATCCAGAGAAGCGTGTTCTGCCCGGTCTCCGGGCAGATCGGTTCCCATTTGTGTTTGTATTTCTCCTGCAGGGCTTTCTGCATGGCCTGCATCTCATCGATTGTGAACGAAGTCATGTACCGGTCTCCTTCCTGTAGGCCGCGCGCTCAGGCCCGCAGGGTGTGCAGGATCTCCGGGAGCAGATCGTTGCGGTTTTCCTCCGATACCTCGATCAGGCGGACGCCTGGGTGCGAGCGGACGGCGTTGGCCAGCGGGGTATCGGCTTTTTTCTGCACGACGCCGAGGATCGGCACGCCGCCGTCAAGCAGCCGCAGAACGCGCGCGGAATACACGTCTGCCCGGCGCTCCATGCGGCCGATCTCGTCCATAAGGATGAGATCGCAGTCCTCCGCACCATCCAGCGCGCCGATGCCCGCGGCGTCAAACACGGCGGGGAAGGACGCGATGCCAAGCCCCGGACGGCGGATGCCGACGCGGTTGGCAGACGTGCAGATGTGATCCTGCGGATGCTCGGACGCGCGGAACAGGTGGACGCTCCGGCTGCCGTCGGCAGCGGGCGCATCGGATACGGTGCGGAATCCGCCGAGCCGCTCCGGCTGGAGCTGGTCCAGCGCGGCGGTGATCAGCGTGCTTTTCCCGATCTGAACGGGGCCGGTCAGAAATACGTGCATGTCGGTCGTTACTCCTTTGACGGTTTTTTGTCGCTGCCTGCGCGCAGCGCCCGGTGGCGGATCATTTCCGCCGCGATCGATACGGCGATCTCCGGCGGTGTCTGGCCGAACAGCTCCAGCCCGATGGGCGCGTGCACGCGCGAAAGCTCCGTCTCGGGGATGCCGTTGGACATGAGGTAAGCGTTGGTGCTTGCGATTTTATGGCGGCTGCCGATGCAGCCGATGTAGGTGGCGGGCGAACGCAGGGCCTGCAATAAAACCTCGCGGTCGGCCTGATGACCCGGCGTCATGATGCAGACGTAGTCGTTTTCCGTCAGCGTCAGATGCGCGCCGATATCGAGATAATCGCCGAGGATCACGCGCTCAGCCTGCGGGAATTTCTCCGGCTTTGCGAAATCCGGCCGGTTGTCATAGACCACGACACGGAAATCGACCGACGCCAGCACCGGCGCCAGCGCCGCGCCGACGTGTCCGCCGCCGAAGATATACGCGAAGCCCGCCTGCGTGAGCGGCTCGACGTAATAGGCAGGATCTCCCTTTTTGACAAAGGCATTGGAAAGGAGCATCGGGCGGAGCGTCTCTTCGGAGATGCAGTCGGTAAACCGCAGGCCGTGCGCTTCGTCATAGGTGCCCATGGCGCTGACGCAGCCGCCGTCCATCCGGCAGACGAGCCAGCTGTTCTGATTGCCGTTCAGAAGCTCCAGAATGCCGCGCAGCAGCGCTTCGCCGTGCGCGTCCGCAGGGTCAAAATACTGAAAATATACGGTCACATTGCCGCCGCAGACCATGCCGATGTCCGCAACCTGATTGGGGCGCAGGCAGTAGCCCTGTACGAGCGACTGCTTTGCCCGCAGCGCTTCCATCGCTTTTTCACCTGCGCGCAGCTCGACTGCGCCGCCGCCGATGGTTCCCTCCGTATGGCCGTCAGCGAACACGGCCATGCGTGCGCCGGCCCCGCGCGGTGTGGAGCCGGAGGAAGCGAGAATGCTGCACAGCACGACGCCCTCGCCGCGCGAGAGCGCTTGCAGCATGGATGTAAACAGCGCTTTCATAGTAGATCCTCCATCTGTATGCGAAGAATGCCCAGCCGCTTGATCTGCGGCAGGTAATAGGGATAACGCGGATCGTCTGTTTTTTGCAGCCGGGGCAGGACGGCCTCCGGCGTGATGGCTTCGGACGCTTTGTCCTTACTGTAGATGCGGAAGAAGCGGACGGCGTCGTCAAGAGAAGCGAACGGCTGTCCGTGCTCCAGCTCGCGCGCGTCAAACGAGAACGGAACGCCCATCGCGCGGAGCGTTTCACATGCGGCCTGCGCCGTCTCGCCGTGCAGGGGCTGCGCGGTCAGGGAAAAGCGGTGCAGGGCGTAATTTTTTTTGATGATGATGAGCGTCTTCCGGCACTGCCGCCGCGCCACGGGCAGGATCTCCTCCAGACTGCCGAAAAAGCAGAAGATCATTGCGTCATACTGCTCGCCCGGCGCGCCGGATAACAGATCGCAGTGCAGCGGCGTGATATTCGTAAGGCCGCGCGCGCGGATCGTCTGCCGCAGCACGTCCAGCGCTTCGTCCGAGACGTCTGCGGCCGTAATGGCGTCAAAGCGGCTGCTCAGTGCGGCGGACAGCGCGCCAAGCCCGCAGCCCGCGTCGCAGACCGTGCGGCAGCCGGCGAGCTTCGGCGCGAGAATGTCGGCCAGCTGCTGGTGGTAGGCGCCTGTTTCGTTTGCAGCCTGCATGAACCGGATCATGTCCGGCGTCCATCTAAACATCAATTGTCCTCCGCATAAGGCGTGCAGACGCACACCATCCGGCTCCCGGCCTGCACCTGCGTGACAGCGACCGGCACGCCGTAGAGCGTCTGCAAAAGCTCCGGTGTCAGCACGTCGCCCGGCTCGCCGAAGGCGAGCACGCGCCCGTCCTTGAGGGTAAGCACCTTCGTCGCGTAGCGGAAGGCCTGATTCGGTTCGTGGGTGGAAAAGATCACGGTATAGCCATTTTGCGACAGCGCTTCGATGCGTTGCATGACGCGGAAGCTGTTGCCGTAGTCCAGACTTGCCGTCGGCTCGTCCATGACCAGCGTGCGCGCATTCTGGATGAGCGCGCGCGCCAGCAGCATCAGCTGCCGCTCGCCGCCGGAGATGCGCATGCTGCCGCGATCTGCAAGCGCGGCAATGCCAAGCTCCGTGAGGATCTGCATGGCCCTTTGCGTCTGCGCGGGGCTTGGCTGCTCAAATGGGCCGAGCTGCGCGCTCAGACCCATGAGGACGCTGTCGAGGACCGTGTGGTCGAACGCGGGGCTGTAGGACTGCGGGATATAGGCCAGCTCCGCGGCCAATGCGCGGCGGGAATAGGCGCGCACGTCGCGCCCGGAGATCATGACGCTGCCGTGCTGCGGCTCCAGAAAGCCCAGCAGGCACCGGAAGAGCGTGCTCTTGCCGACGCCGTTCGGGCCAAGCACCGCGATGCGCTCGCCGCAGTCCGCGCAGAAGCTGACGTCCTTCAGAACGTCTGCGCCGCCATAGGAGAAAACAAGACCCGATACTTCAATCTGCACGGTGCATGCCCCCCTTGATGATGAGATAGAGGAACATCGGCGCGCCGACGAAGGCCGTCAGGATGCCGAGCGGGATCTCGCTCGTGGTGAGACACCGCGCCAGATCGTCGACCAGCATGAGAAAGCTCGCGCCCAGCAGCATCGAAGCCGGCAGTAGCTTTTTCGTGTCCTGCCCGACGAGCAGACGGCAGATATGCGGGATCACGAGCCCAACCCAGCCGATCATGCCGCTGATGGAGACGCTGGCCGCCGTGGCAAGCGTGGCGCAGACGATGATGACAAGCCGCAGAAGCTGGGTATTGACGCCCATGCTGCGCGCTTCCGCTTCACTGAGCGTCAGAAGGTTCAGCCGCCAGCGCAGGAAAAAAAGCGGGACGAGCCCTAACAAAATGGGAACCATCGCAAAGTGCAGATCGTCCAAACGAACAGAGGTCAGAGCGCCCATCAGCCAATAGGTGATGGCGGGCAGCTGCTCGTCGGTATCGGCGACGAGCTTGATGAATGACGTGCCGGCGGAAAAGAGCGAGCTGACCATCACACCGGCCAGCACCATCGCCAGCTGCGACCGGATACGGCTGAGCCGCCCGACAAGATACGTCAGCCCGACGGCGATGAGACCGAACAGAAATGAGCTTGCCGTCGTCACGGCGTAGCCCAGCCCCAGAAGGATCGCGAGCGCCGCGCCGAAGCACGCGCCGGTGGACGCGCCGAGAAGATCGGGCGAGACCATCGGATTGCGGAACATGGCCTGATAGGAAGCGCCGGCCGCCGAGAGCGCCGCGCCGATGAGCGCTGCGGCGCAGATGCGCGGCAGGCGGATCTGGATGATGGTGGATGCTTCCTGCGCGCTCCACGTGGGGACGAGCGACCAGCGGCCAAACGAAACGCCGCGCACGAGCCGGTCCAGCAGCAGCCGGAGCGTCTGCCCGGCGGAGACCGGATAGCGGCCGATCAGAAACGAGACAAAGAAGACCGCCGCGAGCAGAAGAACAAGAAGCAGGAAGCAGAGTCCGGAATGGTTTTTGGATTTCATGCAGTACTCCAAAATCAAATGCGTTGTTATGCGTTACAATACGTTGTTTTTCTTAACGTATCACCCGGCAGCCGTCCGTGTCAAGCGAAAGTGCCGGAAATATGTTCGGAATCGCCGAATCTTGCGTCAAACGCCCGGCGCGGCGCGCCGGGCGATGAAAGCGTCAGATATTTTTCAGGTGCCGCACGTCGAGTGCGTCCGGGCGGAAACTCTCCAGACAGGCGAGCGCCTGCTCCGGCGTGTCGCAGAGCGTGTAGAGCCGCAGGCAGACCTCCCGGACAAAGTTTTGTTCGACGGCTTCCTGCACGAAGGCCTGTAATTTATTATAGTAGCCGTTCGTATTCAGGACGGCGATGGCCGGATTGTGACGCCCGAGCTGCTTGAGCGTCAGAACCTCAAAAAACTCCTCGAGCGTCCCGAAGCCGCCGGGCGCCATGACGAATGCGTCGGCGTGCGCCATCATGAGCTGCTTGCGTTCGGCCATGGTCTCGGTCGGGATAAACTCCGTGCAGCCGTCAAAGAGAATGCCGTCGACCTGAAAAAAGGTCGGCGCAATGCCGATGATTCTGCCGCCATTGTCCGACACGCCGCGCGCGGCTGCGCCCATGACGCCCTGCGCGCCGCCGCCATAGACGAGCGTATGACCGTTTTTGGCAAGACGCGCGCCAAAATCATAGGCCGCGTCCAGATAGACGCGGTCAAGCGTGCTGCTGGACGCGCCGTACAGACAGATATTCATACATGACCCTCCGTTTCCTCCTGCAAGCGGGCGATCTGCTGTCCGATCTGACAGACGTCGCGGTAGGCGCAGGATTCAAAATCACAATCGGCTTCGCCGTCCTCGATCAGAACCATGCGCGAGCCGTCAATGGTGCGGCAATAGCCGCTCAGGACTGTTTCCATAAGGATACCTCTTCTTTCTGTATTCCTTTTATTATACAGGCACGCGGCGAAAAGTGCCATATGAAATCTGCGGGTTAATATCTTAAAAAAACATGGATAAAATTGAAAGAATATCTATTGCGATTTCTTAACACCCGTGTTAAAATTAACAAAATAAGTATATCATGCATCAAAAAACGATAGAATTTGGACAGTTTACACAAAAAGTGCTGCGCGGTCTGCCGAAAACAGGCTGCGCGGCAGGTGCTATTGGGGAGGTGAATGAGGTTGGCAATGCAGGAGATCGACGCTATCGCCGCCGCTGAAAAGCAGGCGCGGGCCATCTGCGAGCAGGCAAAAGTGCAGGCCGCGGAGCAGACCGCACAGGCGGATAAGGATGGCGCGGCGCGTTTGGCCGGCCTGTCAGAGCAGGCGCAGCAGCAGCTGCGCGCGGCCAGACAGCAGGCGGATGCGCAGGCGGAGACATTCAAAACGGAACTGGACAAGCAGACCGCGGAGCAATGCAAAGCGCTGGAACAGGCGGCAGAGCAGCATGCAGACGCGGCTGCGGCAATGATCGTAGAGAGGATCTGGAACAGCGAATGGCAATCGTAAAAATGAAAAAACTGCGGCTATACGGCGCCGCAGAGGAACAGACGCAGCTGATCCGGGAGCTGCAGCTGTTGGGCTGTGTCGAGATCGGCGAGCCGCAGCAGCTGACGGATACGGACGGCGAAGCCGTGTTTCATGCCGCGGACGGCGGACAATCGGACGAGCTTGTCCGGACTGCTGCCCGGCTGACATCCGCGCTGGAAACCCTCAAAAAATATGACAGCGCAAAGGCAGGACTCTTTGCAGCCCGTCCGGGCAAGACGGTACAGGAGCTGTTTGACGACGGCGCGTACCGCGATGCCCTACAGGCGGCGCAGCAGATCCTGGACGCGCAGGACGCGCGCGGCCGCACGGCCGCGGAAAAGAGCCGCCTGATCGCCGCGCGGGAGAGCTTCGTGCCGTGGCAGGCGCTGCCGCTCCCGCTTGAAACGTCCGGGACGCAGCACGCGCGCGTGCTGCTCGGCACCGTGCCTGCGCAGACGTCCTTTGACGCGCTCTGCACCGCCGTCTATGAAGCGGCGGACGAGGTGCAGCTGGAGAAAATCAGCGCCGACCAGCAGAGCCAGTATCTGCTCGTCATCGCGCACCGCAGCGCGCTGGACGCCGTAGGCGCGGTTCTGCGCGAAGCAGGCTTCGCCCAGCTGAGCTTTGAGGGCGCGCAGGGCACCGCGGCGGAGCAGATCCGGCTGACGGACGAAAAGCTCGCAGCCTGCGAGCAGGAGGATGCACGCCTTTGCGATACGCTCCGCGCGCTGTGCGCAAAGAAGGCGGCCATCCAGCTGGCCTGCGACCGCTGCACGCAGGAGATCGCCAAGGCGCAGGCCGCCGACCGGCTGGCGCACTCGGAAAAGACGTTCTGCCTGGACGGCTGGGTGCCGGCGGAGGCCGCTGGAAAGCTCGAAGCGCTTTTGCAGAAGCACTGCTGCGCGTGGGAGCTGAGCGACCCGGAACCGGAGGAATACCCCGACGTGCCGGTCAAGCTCAAAAACAACAAGCTGACGGATCCATTGAACATGGTCACGGAGATGTATTCGCTCCCGGCCTATGACGGCGTGGATCCGAACCCACTCATGGCGCCGTTCTTCATTTTGTTCTATGGCATCATGATGGCGGATATGGGCTACGGGATTTTGATGATCCTCGCGTCCATCATCATTACAAAGAAGTCCCACCCCAAGGGAACGAGCGGGCACATGTTCGGCCTCATGTTCTCCTGCGGCATCAGTACGTTCATCATGGGCGCGCTGACGGGCGGCTTCTTTGGGGACTTCCTGCCGCAGCTCGTCGGCATCATCAACCCCGATACCACGTTCAAGGCGCTGCCGTCGCTCTTTACGCCGCTGGATGACACCATCAGCATCCTGCTCGGCGCGATGGTGCTCGGCTTTATCCAGATCGTGACCGGCATGGCCGTCAGCTTTGTCGAGAAGCTCAAAAAGGGCGAGATCATGGACGCGGTCTGGGAAGAGCTCACGTGGTGGATCGTGTTTGCCGGCATCGGCTGCATGGCGCTGGGCGTCACGAACATCGTTCTGTACGTCGGTCTCGGCATGGTCGTGGTCGGCTCCGGCTGGAGCGCAAAGGGCTTCGGCAAGGTGACGGCGATCTTCGGCTCGGTCTATAACCACGTGACGGGCTACTTCGGAGATATCCTCTCCTATTCCCGTCTCATGACCCTGATGCTGGCGGGCTCTGTCATCGCTTCGGTCTTCAATACGCTCGGCGCGATCCCGGGGAACGTTGTGATCTTCCTCATCATATCCGTGCTGGGCAACGGCCTGAACTTCGCGCTGAATCTGCTCAGCTGCTACGTCCACGACCTGCGTTTGCAGTGCCTGGAGTACTTCGGAAAATTCTATAAAGACGGCGGAAAGCCGTTTAAGCCCCTCGCGATCAACACCAAATACGTAGATATTCAATCTTAAGGAGGACATCATCATGCAAGCTTTTTTTGATGCATTCGGCGGTCTGGCTCTGGCGCTTCTGGGCGCAGGTCTCGCGGCGGCGCTGTGCGCCATCGGTTCGGCAAAGGGCACCGGCATGACCGGTGAAGCGGGCGCAGGTCTTCTGTGCGAGGATCCGGCCAAGTTCGGCAAGGTCCTGATCCTGCAGGTCATCCCCGGCACGCAGGGCCTGTACGGCCTCGTCGTGTGGTTCTTCGCCATCTTCCGCATGGGTCTTCTGTCCGGCTCGCTGCCCGAGCTGACTGTTACGCAGGGCCTTCAGTATTTCGTCGCCTGCCTGCCGATGGCGCTGGGCGGCATGATCTCTGCGTTTGCACAGGGCCGCGTGGCCTGCGCGTCCATCAATCTGCTGGCCAAGAAGCCCGACCATTGGTCCAAGGGCATGGTGCTGTGCGTCACGGTCGAGTTCTACGCGATTCTGTCCCTGCTGGCTTCCATGCTTATGATCATCAATATCAGCAAGTAACCCCGTAAAAGAGGGCGAAACGATGAACGGAATTGAGAAAATTTCCGCCCGCATCCTTGCCGACGCCGAAGCCGAGGCCGCCGCGATCCGCGCGCAGGCCGACGAAAAGGCGGCGCAGATCCGGGCAGAGTATGACCGGAAGATCGAGACGGAGCAGCAGCGCCTGACGCTTGAAGCGCAGAATGAAGCGCAGAAGCAGCTCGAGCGCGGGCAGGGCGCAGCCAGAATGGCTGCGCGCCGGCAATTGCTTGAAAAAAAGCAGGCGCTGGTGGACAAAGCCTTCCGCACGGCGGAGCAGAAGCTTCTTTCTCTGCCGGAAGCGGACTACACCCGGCTCTGCGCGCAGCTGGCCGCGCAGGCCAGCGTGACGGGCAGCGAAGCACTCATCTTCTCCGAGGCGGACCGCGCCCGCGTGGGCGAGGCCGCCGTGCAGCTTGCCAATGAGCAGCTGGAGAAGGCGGGCAGACCGGCCAAGCTGACGCTCAGCGCCGAGACGCGTCCCATGCGCGGCGGCGTGGTGCTGAAGAACGGCCTTGTGGAGACCAACTGCTCCATCGGAACGCTGGTCGACGGCCTGCGGCCGGAGCTTTCCGGAAAAGTTGCGGGCCGCCTGTTTGGCTGAGAAAGCCGGGAGGCCGACGTGACGGAACAAAAAAAGAAAGCAAAAACCTGTAAGGATACGGATTACCTGTTTATTTCCGCATTTCTCCGCGCGCGGGAGCCGCAGCTGCTCAGCCGGGAAAAGGCCGAGCGGATGCTCACCTCCTCCGTGCAGGAAGCGGCGCGGATCCTGGAGGGCTGCGGCTATCAGGACGTCCTGTCTGCCGGACTGGATCGAGCGATCAACGAGCGCCAGTCCGCCGCGTTTGACGAGATCGAGCAGCTTGCGCCGAAGGACGGCATCGTGCCGCTGTTCCGCATGCGCTATGATTATCATAACGCCAAGGCGATCGTCAAGGCGGAAGCCATGGGGCAGGATCCGACGCCCATTCTTCTGGACGCCGGGCGCGCCGGCAGGC
This sequence comes from uncultured Oscillospiraceae bacterium, assembly GCA_934655875.1. GTDB lineage: Bacteria > Bacillota > Clostridia > Oscillospirales > Oscillospiraceae > CAG-170. The sequence goes on along the minus strand of CAKUHB010000015.1, from coordinate 31,229 downwards.
AGGCGCTCAAGGCCGCCTATGAGTCCGGCGAGGACGGCGCAGTGCCGCAGGCGGTTCTGACGGCCATGCGGCAGGCGCGGGACGTGCTTTCCAGAACCTCCGACCCGCAGCTGGCGGATCTGATCCTCGACCGTGCATATTACGAAGAATACCTGCACGCGGCAGAACAGATCGGCAGCAGCTTCCTCATGGGCTACGCCGGATTGCAGGCCGACAGCGCGAATCTGCGCGCGGCTGTGCGCGCGCGGCGCATGCACAAGGACGCGGACTTTTTGCAGCAGGTGCTCGTCCCCGGCGGAAGCGTGCCGCAGGCGGATATATGTCAGGCGCTGCGGCAGGACGAACCGTTTGCCCCACTGTTTGCGCTGACGGCGCTTGCCGCTGCGGCGCAGGCGGGCGATGAATCGCAGACCGGCTCTCTGACAGCGTTTGAGCGGCTGTGCGACGATACGCTCATCGCGTATTTTGCAAAGGCAAAATCGGTCGTCTTCGGCGAGCAGGTGCTCATCGGCTATCTCTGCGCGCTGGAGAACGAGCTTTCGGCGGCGCGCATGATCATAAACGGCCTGCAGCTGGGGCTTCCGGCCGACACCATCCGCACGCGTCTGCGCGAACTGTATTTTTAAGCGAGGTGCCCTATGTATAAGATCGCAGTTTTGGGGGAACGCGAGAGCGTCATGGGCTTTGCCGCCCTCGGCCTGAGCGTGTTTCCCGCGGAATCTGCCGACGAAGCGGCGGAGCTGTTCCACCGCATTGCAAAGCAGTCCGATCAGTACGCCATCATCTACGTCACCGAGACGTATGCCGCCGCGCTTGCGCCGCAGATTGCGAAATATGAGACGAGCGTCACGCCGGCGGTCATCCTGATCCCCGGGGCGAACGGCTCGCAGGGACTGGGCATGAACGCCCTCAACTCCGCAGTCGAGCGTGCGGTCGGCTCCAATATTCTGTAAGAAGTTCCAGTGATAAGTCCTTATAAAGAAAGGATTCGATGAAATGTCAGGTAGAATTGTAAAGGTATCCGGTCCGCTGGTTGTGGCCGAGGGCATGGAAGACGCCAACATGGCTGACGTCGTCCGCGTCGGCAAGCAGCAGCTGATCGGTGAGATCCTGAATATGACGGGCGGCTCGGCCTCCATTCAGGTCTACGAGGAAACGAGCGGCCTTGGCCCGGGCGCCGAGGTCACGACGACCGGCATGCCCCTTTCCGTGGAGCTTGGCCCGGGCATGCTGGAGGGCATTTATGACGGCATCCAGCGCCCCTTGACCGAGATCCGCAAGCTCTGCGGCGAGACCATCGCCCGCGGCGTGCAGGTTCCGGCGCTGAACCGCGAAAAGAAGTGGGACTTCACGCCCACGGTCAAGAAGGGCGACAAGCTCTCCGGCGGCGACGTCATCGGCACCGTGCAGGAGACGAGCGCCGTCCTGCACAAGATCATGGTGCCGCCCAAAATGGCGGGCACCGTCAAGGAAATTAAATCCGGCGCGTTCACCGTGACCGACACGGTCTGCGTGCTCGAAACGGCCAAGGGCGACGAGAAGCTCACCCTCATGCAGAAGTGGCCCGTGCGTGTGGCGCGCCCGTATGACAGAAAATTCACCCCGTCCACGCCGCTCATGACCGGCCAGCGCATCATCGATACCATGTTCCCGCTGGCCAAGGGCGGCACGGCCGCCGTTCCCGGCCCGTTCGGCTCGGGCAAGACCGTCGTGCAGCACCAGCTGGCCAAGTGGTCGGACGTCGATATCGTCGTCTACATTGGCTGCGGCGAGCGCGGCAATGAGATGACCGACGTTCTGATGGAGTTCCCGGAGCTGCATGACCCCAACACCGGCGAACCCCTCATGAAGCGTACAGTCCTGATCGCCAATACCTCCGATATGCCGGTCGCGGCGCGCGAAGCGTCCATCTACACCGGCATCACCATCGCGGAATATTTCCGCGACATGGGCTATGACGTCGCCGTCATCGCCGACTCCACCTCCCGCTGGGCGGAAGCCCTGCGTGAAATGTCCGGCCGTCTGGAAGAAATGCCGGGCGAAGAGGGCTACCCCGCGTATCTGGCTTCCCGCCTTGCACAGTTCTATGAGCGCGCAGGCTGCGTCGAGTGCCTTGGCGCGGACGAGCGCCGCGGATCGCTGACCGCCATCGGCGCGGTCTCTCCTCCGGGCGGCGATATCTCCGAGCCTGTCTCGCAGGCGACCATGCGTATCGTCAAGGTCTTCTGGGGTCTGGACGCGTCGCTGGCCTACGCGCGCCACTTCCCGGCCATCAACTGGCTGACGAGCTATTCGCTGTATCTCGACACGCTCAAGAGCTGGTGTGACGACAATCTTGGCCGCTCGTTCATGCAGAACCGCGGCAGAGCTATGGCGCTTTTGCAGAAGGAAGCAGAGCTCCAGGAGATCGTCAAGCTGGTCGGTCAGGATGCTCTTTCTCCGGCGGACAACCTGACGCTGGAATCGGCCAAGATGATCCGCGAGGACTTCTTGCAGCAGAACGCCTTCCTTGAGAACGACCAGTATTCGTCGTTCGACCGGCAGGCAAGACTGCTGGATCTGATCCTCCGCTATAAGGATCTCTGCGACGCGGCGATCGAGCGCGGCGCGGATATCTGGAAGCTCTATGCCATTGCGGCCCGCGCCGCCATCGGCCGCGCGAAGACCGTCCCGGCGGACACGTATCAGGACGCCTACGCGAAGATCGTGGCCGACATGGAGCAGCAGATCGAAGAAGTGGCAAAGGAGGCTGAGGCAGAATGATCCGCGAATACCGTACCATCCGTGAGGTCTCCGGGCCTCTGATGATCGTCAAAAACGTCGAGGGTGTCACCTATGACGAGCTTGCCGAGCTGGAGCTGCCGAACGGCGAGGTCCGGCACTGCAAGGTGCTGGAGTGCAACGGCGATACCGCTGTTGTCCAGCTGTTTGAAAACTCCGCCGGCATCAACCTCAAGGACAGCAGGATCCGCTTCCTTGGGCACCCGCTGGAGCTGGCCGTGTCCGAGGACATGCTCGGCCGCGTCTTCGACGGCATGGGCCATCCCAAGGACGGCGGCCCCGAGGTGCTGGCAGCCGAGATGAAGGACATCAACGGCCTGCCCATGAACCCCGCCGCCCGCGATTACCCCAATGAGTTCATCCAGACCGGTATCTCCACGATCGACGGTCTGAACACCCTCGTCCGCGGCCAGAAGCTGCCGATCTTCTCCGGCTCCGGCCTGCCGCATGCGCAGCTGGCCGCCCAGATCGCCCGTCAGGCCAGAGTGCTGGGCGACGACGCGTCGAACTTCGCCGTCGTCTTCGCCGCGATCGGCATTACGTTTGAGGAATCCGAGTTCTTCATTCAGGAGTTCCGCCGCACGGGCGCGATCGACCGCACGGTCGTCTTCTCGAACCTCGCCAACGATCCGGCGGTCGAGCGTATCGCAACGCCGCGTATGGCGCTGACGGCTGCCGAATATCTGGCGTTCGAGTGCGGCATGCACGTGCTGGTCATCATGACCGATATCACGAACTACGCCGAAGCGCTGCGCGAGGTCTCCGCCGCGCGCAAGGAGGTTCCGGGCCGCCGCGGCTACCCCGGCTACCTCTATACGGATCTTGCCACGCTCTATGAACGCGCTGGCCGCCGCATCGGCAAGAAGGGCTCCATCACCCTCATCCCGATCCTGACCATGCCGGAAGATGACAAGACCCACCCGATCCCCGACCTGACCGGCTACATCACCGAGGGCCAGATCATCCTGAGCCGTGATCTGTACCGCAAGGGCGTCATTCCTCCCGTCGACGTACTGCCGAGCCTGTCCCGACTCAAGGACAAGGGCATCGGCCCCGGCAAGACGCGCGAGGATCACGCGGGCACCATGAACCAGCTCTTCGCCGCGTATTCCGCCGGCAAGGATGCCAAGGAGCTTGCGACCATCCTCGGCGAGAGCGCGCTTTCGCCCACGGACCGGCTGTACGCAAAGTTTGCCGAGGAATTTGAGCAGCGCTATGTCAGTCAGGGCTATGAGGAGAACCGCTCCATTGAGGAAACGCTGAACATCGGCTGGGAGCTGCTGTCCATCCTGCCCGAGACGGAGCTGAAGCGCATCAAGCCGGAGTTCATCGAAAAGTACCTGCCGAAAAAGCAGGCGTAAGGCGGTGCGCCCATGGCCAGTAAAACAATCAATCCGACCCGCATGGAGCTGACCCGGCTCAAAGGCAGGCTTCGCACCGCCGTGCGCGGGCACCGGTTACTCAAGGATAAGCGGGATGAGCTGATGCGCCAGTTTTTCCTGATCGTGCGCGAAAACAAAGAGCTGCGCATGAAGGTGGAAAAGGGCATCGAGGAGGCCAACCGCGCGATGGGCGTCGCGTCGAGCGTCATGTCGCCCGAGATGCTGCAGCAGGCGCTGCTGTATCCCAAGCAGTCGGCAACGCTGGATATGACGTTCAAGAACATCATGTCGGTCAATGTGCCCGTCTATGCCTTCCACACGAAAAGCGAGGACGAGTCGTCGATCTATCCCTACGGCTTTGCGCAGACCTCCGGCGAGCTGGACGACGCGCTGGGCGCGCTGGCGTCCGTGTTCCAGGATATGCTGGAGCTGGCGCAGGCGGAAAAGAAGACGCAGCTGCTGGCTTCCGAGATCGAAAAGACCCGCCGCCGCGTCAACGCGCTGGAATACGTCATGATCCCCGAGATGGAGAAGAACATCAAGTATATCTCCATGAAGCTCGAAGAAAACGACCGCGCAACCAAGGTTCGCCTGATGAAGGTCAAGGACATGGTTCTCAAGGACGCACACAGCTTCGAAGAATAACCAAAAATCAGCCGCTTCCAGACCGGAAGCGGCTGATTCTTTATCAAAAGAGCGGGTTCACAGCAGAAACAGCGCTTCACGCACGACCTCGCCGACGGTGGGATGCGGGAAGACGATCTTGTCGAGGTGCTGGACGGGGAGTCTGGAATGGATCATCATGGCGGCGCCGTAGATGATCTCGGAAGCGTAGGAGCCGACCATATGGACGCCGACGACACAGCGGTTTTTCCGGTCATAGAGCAGCTTGCAGAAGCCGGTTCCCTTCGGGTTTTCGGCCAGATACCGGCCCGAGAGCGCCATCGGCGCTTTGACGACCTGCACATCCAGCCCCTTTTCCTTTGCGCTCTGCTCCGTTTCGCCGACGCAGGCGACCTCCGGCGTTGTGTAAATGACGGAGGGGATGATGGAGTAATCGATTTTGTCCTTTTTGCCGAGCATGTCGTTGACGGCGACCTCTGCTTCGCGGTAGGCCGTATGCGCCAGCATCAGCTTGCCGTTGCAGTCGCCGATGGCCCAGACACCGGGGACGTTCGTCCGCATCTGCGCGTCTGTGACCACCGCGCCGCGCGAGAGTGCAAGCCCGATGGTCTCTGTCTGCAATCCGGTCACATCTGCGCGGCGTCCGGCGGAAAGGAGCACGCGGTCACAGGGCAGTTCGTGCCGCCCGGCAGCGTCGGAATAGATGACGCCGGTTTTGGTAACGGCTTCCACCTTCGCGTTCAGGCAGAAGTCCATGCCCTGCCGGCGGTAGGTGCGCATGAGAAGCTCGCAGATCTCCGGGTCGGTATTGCCCGCGATTTTGGGCATCAGCTCGACCACCGTGACCTTTGTGCCGATCGAAGCAAAATAGCAGGCCATTTCCAGCCCGATGACGCCGCCGCCGATGCAGACGAGAGAAGCGGGCTGCTCCTGAAGAGAGAGAAGCTCCCGGTTCGTCATCACAAAGCCGGACGCCAGTCCCTCCTGCACGCCCGGGATCGGCGGCACGACGGCGCTGGAGCCGGACGCCAGCACGAGCCGCGGCGCGCAGAGAAGCTCGTCTCCTGCTGCGACCGTGAACTGTTCGCCTGTTTTGGAAAGGATCCGGCCCTCGGCGGAGAATACGCTCACGCCGTGCGCGTTCATTGCCGAACCCACGCCGCGGACGAGCGTTCTGACCACACCGTCCTTGCGCAGAACGGCCTTCGCGTGGTCAAAGGAGACGTTCTCCGCCGTCACGCCATAGTCTGCGCCGTGCAGCGCGGACTGGTACTGCTTGGCACAGTATAAAAGGCTCTTCGTGGGGATGCAGCCCTCGTTCAGGCAGGTGCCGCCGAGGGCTTTCTTTTCGATGAGTGCCGGCTTCAGCCCGGCCTTTCCGGCGCGCTCCGCGCACAGATAGCCGCCCGGCCCGCCGCCAATGATGATCAGATCAAACTGCTGCATAGCTTGTTTCCTCCTGCTGTTTTTCTTCAGCATATCACAGCAATGGGGAAAGGGGAAATGCTTATTTATGATGCTTGTATTCTGATTTTGTTGTTTTACGCTGCTTTTAAAGAGAAACAAACGAAATACGGCACAAAAAAGCAGCCGCTCCCATGCCGGAAGCGGCTGCTTGTACGGATAAAAGCGGTCAGAACTCGCAGATGCGGACGAGGAGGGTGATGCACTGCTCGAGCGTCATTTCCTTTTTCGGCTCGAAGCCTTTGGTCGTGCCGTTCATCAGCTCATACTGCGTCATCATGGCGACGGCTTCTCTGGCCCAGTCGGAGATAGAAGCGCTGTCGGGATAGCGGCTGAGGACGGACAGGTCGGCATCAAAGACCGTGCTGGTCTGCCGCAGCAGACGCAGCAGCACCGTTGCGGCCATCTGCCGCGTGACGGTGGAGGTGGTGTCAAAGCTGCCGTCTGCATTCGGCAGCATCAGCCCCAGCTGCTGCACCACGGCGACCGGGTCGCTCACATCCTGCACAAGGCCGAGCGTCCGGGCCGTGTTGGCAGCGAGCCGCGCGAGCGTCTTCCGAGAGAGGGAGGACTGATAGGTGCCGTCGGCCAGCATGGTGATGCTGAGCACGTCGGCGGAGTCCATGTAGCTCTTTGCCCACGAGGACGGCGTGCCGGTGATATTGCTGACGCCATAGAAATATGTATTGCCGGAGTCGGCGCTGCCGGTTTCCGGAGCATCCGCGGCTGTCGGGGTCATGCCGTCCTGCGCGGCATCGGCGCGTCCGGCGGCGGACATCAGCGTGTAGAAGCTGTAGCAGCCGCCGTCATAGGGGATCGTGCGGTTCACGCCCGCCTTGCCGTCCCAGACCCAGTTCTGCTCAAAGAGCGTCACGGTGCCGCCCGCGGCGTCGACAGACTTGACGATGGCATAGTGATTGCCATAGCGCTCGCGCGCTTCGGCAGAAGCGTAGGCAATATCGCCGGGCTGCGGCTCTGTCGTGCGCTCGAACCAGTGTCCGGCCGGGCTGGTCACGGTCATGCTGCCGCTGTCTGTGTACATGGTGATGCCGTAGACACGGCTGTAGAACCGCTCGATCAGCTCGTTGCAGAACAGCGTATTGCCGGTCTCGTTATAAAGCGCGTCGACGCCGCAGAACGTGTCGGCGACAAAGCCCTCGCCGGAAATCTCGACATAATCGGCGCGGATCGTCGCTTCCGCGGCCAGCGCGGGGACGGCCAGAAGCGACAGACAAAGAACGGCAGCCAGAAGCCGCCGGAACAGATTGCGCATGCGGATGCTCCCTTTCGTATAAGAAATCATTCAAATTGTAACAGATTGTAACCATCAAGTCAAGAGCCGCACAGAGTTTTTTTCAGCGGACTGGAAAAACACAGGGCAGGTATGGTATACTATCGGCGAAGAAACGGGGGGATCCGGATTGGAAAACTATTTTCAGCTGTCGATGGACCGCCGCGCGATCAACCAGATCAGCGCGCTTGGCCTTGCCCACTGCGGCGACGCCGTGTTTGAGCTTCTGGTGCGCAGCTATCTCTGCGCATCCGGCAAGGCGGCCATCAAGAATCTGCACCGCGCGACCGTGGATATGGTCTGCGCGCCTGCGCAGGCAGCCAGAGCTGACCGGATGCTCCCGATGCTGACTGAGCAGGAGCTGGCCCTTTACAAGCGCGGACGCAACGCCAATGTCCATCAGATCCCGAAAAACGCCACGCACGAGCAGTATGCCAAGGCCACGGGGCTGGAGTGCCTGTTCGGCGCGTTATATCTTGAGGGCCGGCTGGACCGGCTGAATGAACTTTTTACTGCAACCATGGAGGAACCCCATGCCCTTTGACGCTTTATTTCTGACTGCCGTCCGGCAGGAGCTGGAGCAGAAGCTGCTCGGCTGCCGCGTGGACAAGGTGCAGCAGCCGCAGCGCGATACGCTGATTCTGTCCATGCGCGGCGCAAATGGCGGCGGACGGCTTTTATTGACGGCTTCGCCCAATCACCCGCGCGTTCACCTGACGCAGGAGCCGGCGGAGAATCCGGCCCAGCCGCCGATGTTCTGCATGCTGCTGCGCAAGCACCTGACAGGCGGCCGTCTGGTCGGGATGCAGCAGCCGGAGATGGAGCGTCTGCTTGATCTCACCTTCGACTGCACCGACGAGATGGGCAGCCCCGCGCAGAAGCACCTGATCCTCGAGATCATGGGGCGCAATTCCAATCTGATTTTAACTGCCGAGGATGGGCGGATCGTCGACTGTCTGCGGCGGGTCGATTTTGAAATGAGCGAGCAGCGGCAGGTTTTGCCGGGGCTTTATTATCATCTGCCGCCCACACAGGGCAAGCTGGATCCGTTCTCGACGCCGCGCGAGACGCTGCGGGCGCTTTTGTGCGCGCAGACCGCGCCAAAGCTGCTCGACAAGTGGCTCCTTGAGACCTTCGGCGGCTTTTCGCCGCTGGTGTGCCGGGAGCTGGCCTTCCGCGCGGCAGGCGATCTGGACACGGATCTGTCGCAGCTGCCGGAGGAAGAAAAGGCGGCGCTCGCGGAGAAGCTCGCAGACGCGATCGATGCTATGCGGACGGACACGCTGCCGCCGGTGCTTCTTTATAAGGAGGAGCGGCCGTGGGACTTCACCTGTCTGCCGGTTTTGCAGTACGGGGACTTCGTCCGCGCGGAGCAGCTGGACTCGTTTTCCGTCCTTCTCGACCGGTTCTATGCCGCGCGCGACCGGTCGGAGGCGATCCGGCAGTCGTCGCAGGCCATGCGCAAGACGCTGACGAACCTCGTCTCGCGCACGTCGCGCAAGCTGGAAAATCAGCGCAGGGAACTGACGGCGACCCATGACCGTGAACGCCTGCGCCGTCTGGGTGATATCCTGACGGCCAATCTCTACGCCGTCAAGCGCGGTCAGACGAAGCTGCGCGCCGCCGATTTCTACGACCCGGACATGCGGGAGATCGAAATTCCGCTGAACCCGGCCATTTCGCCGCAGCAGAACGCGGCAAAATTCTATAAGGACTACCAGAAGGCAAAGACCGCCGAAAAGATCCTGACCGAGCAGATCGCCCGCGGCGAACAGGAGCTGCAGTATCTGTCGAGCGTTCTGGAGGAGCTTTCGCGGGCGGAATCGGCCCGCGACGTGCAGGAGATCCGGGCGGAGCTGGCCGCCGGCGGCTATGTGCGCGAAACAGACCGAAAAAAACGCATGAAGCTGCCGCCCAGCAAGCCCATGGCGTTCTGCTCGTCCGACGGCTTTCGGATCCTCGTCGGGCGCAACAACCGGCAGAACGACGAGCTGACGACAAAGCTTGCAGCGAAGACCGATCTCTGGCTGCACGTGCAGAAGATCCACGGCAGCCACGTCATCATCGAGACGCACGGCCAGACACCGCCGGACACGACGGTGACGGAGGCCATGATGCTCGCCGCCTATTATTCACAGGCGCGCGAGGGGCAGAACGTGCCGGTCGACTATACGCCGGTGAAATTCGTCAAAAAGCCCGCCGGTGCAAAGCCCGGCATGGTCATCTATACGACGTATCAGACCGCCGTTGTCACGCCGGACGCGGCCCTGTGCGAGAAACTGAAGGAGAAGGCATGATGGAAGAGCGGCACTACGCGTTTTTTCAGAACCGGGACTGTGAATACTTTCCCTGCCACAAAACGGCGCACCCGGAGAGCTTCAACTGCCTGTTCTGCTATTGCCCGCTGTACGCGCTCGGGCGCGATTGCGGCGGGAACTTCTGCTATACAGAATCCGGAATCAAAAACTGCGTGAACTGCATGTTCCCGCACCGGAAGGAAAACTATGACCGCGTGATCGCCCGCTTTGCGGAGATCGTCCAGCGCATGCAGGAGCTGGAGCGCCCTGAATAAATCCGCGCGCCCGGCAGAAGCTATCTGCGGGGTGATAGCATGAAAAAACCGCAGACGCCGGACGCGAAGCCGCAGGAGCTGCGCGACGCGCCGGTTCCGCCCGTGCAGGCGAAGAACGACAAAACCTGACACAAGCCGCGCACATGCGGCATAGAATGCTCCGGGAGCAACCGCTCCCGGACATTTTTTATGGAGGTCTTGCATATGTGTTCTTCGTGTAACAGCTGCGGAAACGTACTCGGGACGATGACGTTCCCGGACTTTGTCCAGCAGCGCTGCTGCAACCCCTGCTGCAAGCAGACGACCGGCCCCGTCGGCGGGACGTCCACGAGCAAGCCGAGCTGTACGTGTACCTGTACCTGCACGCCGTCCGGCGGTACGGTCGGCGGTACGTCGACCGGAAACGGCAGCAATAACAGCAGCTCCGGCAGCTCCTGCGGGTGTGGCTGTGGCTGCTGCCGCCGGTGCGGCTGCGGCTCGTGCGGCAGTGTAGGCGGCACAAGCAATTCCGGCTCCGGCTGCGGATGCAGCCGCTGCTCCGGATAAAAACCAATTTTGCCGGGCGGGAAACCGCCCGGCAATTGCTTTTTGGGGGCGGGTCTGGTATACTTTCTGGTATCAAGGAAGGGAGCGTTTGCCCATGAAAGACTTTTTCTGCCGCCTGTTTGCGCCATGGAAGGCCGGCGACCAGTTTGAAAGCGCCGATGCGTTCTACGGCTTCCTGCTGGGCCGGAACAAGGTGCTGAACGTCATCCGCGTGGTGCTGTTCGCCGTGACGATGGTGCTGCTGATCCTCGGCTATGCCGTTTCGGATACGGGAAACGGCTATTCGATCGCGGATCTGGCCAACCAGCCGTTTTATCTGATCGCGGCCATTGTGCTGGTGATCGCGCTCGGCATTTCCGTCGTCATGATCGAAAACGAAAAGCAGCTGCCGAAGGACATGCAGTCCAAATAATATGCAACCATCATGCCGATTTCCGGTCTGTATTGTTATAGAATAAAAAACAGGAGGAGATCCCCATGAAAAAACTGTCCATGCCCCTGTTGGCGATGAGCCTGCTGCTGACGCTGGCCGCCTGCGTGCCGTGCGAGGACGATGATCCGGGCGCGGTGTCGGCGAAGCCTGTCATTTATCTCTATCCGGAATCGGATGCAAAGCCCGTTGTTTATCTTCAGCCGGAAGCGGCCACAGAGGTGACCGTCCGGCTGGACTATGACGGAGAACTGACCTGCACCTATCCTGCCTATGACGATGGCTGGACTGTTCTTGCGCAGCCCGACGGCACGCTGACCGATCGGAACGGCCAGACGTACCGCTATCTCTACTGGGAGGGCGTAACGGATACGGCGTATGACTTTTCCTCCGGCTTCTGCGTGGCGGGCCGTGACACGGCGGCGTTTCTGGAGGATGCGCTGGACAGGCTTGGCCTGAACCGCACGGAAGCAAACGAGTTTATCGTCTACTGGCTGCCGCGGATGCAGGAGAACGCCTATAACCTGATCGCCTTCCAGCAGGAAGCCTATGCCGAAAGCGCCCGCCTGACCGTCACGCCGGAGCCGGATACCGTCCTTCGCGTGTTCATGGCCTATCAGCCGCTGGAGGGCGCTGTAAAGATCGCGCCGCAGACGCTCACGGCCCCGGAACGCACGGGCTTCACCGTTGTGGAATGGGGCGGCGCAGAATGCGGCCGCAGCCTGACAGAGTGAAAAACGCCCGCTGCATGCTGCACTATGCGGAAGGCTTTTGCGGCTGTCAAAAACACCAATGTCGGTTCTGTGCTGGGAGCTTTCTGATTTGTTTGTAGGGGTCGATGCCTATCTTCGGCGCTAAGAGCCGCGCTGCGCGCGGTTGCGCCTCGAAACTAGCCTGCGGGCGTCGCATCGACCCAGCAGAACAGGTCAATTCTACGATACTCTACGGCAAATTCGTAATCTCTACAGCGGGACGATGTGGGCATCGTCCCCTACACGGCCAGTGCTTGTTTGTGCTGCTTTGCAAAATATAGACTTTTTTGACATACTACAACGAAGCCCGCCGCAGGATAACCATGCGGCGGGCTTCGTTGATCATATTTATTTTTTCATCATCTGCTGCGCGCAGGCGAGCATCCAGAAGATGCTGCCGGCGTAGATCAGCATGGCGGGCAGCGCCGCACCGGCAAGGCTCACCGCGCCAAAGAGGACGCCCGTCAGCGAGAAAAATGCCAGTCGCCGCCGCGCACCGCGGTCAAAGCTGAACGCACCTGCGTGGTAGCTTGCCAGCATGAACGAGATGAGCGCCAGCAGCGAGAAGCAGTAGTCGAGAATGGACGGGTCGCGCATCCAGTGGCGGAAATCCCGGAAGAGCTTCGCCACATAAAACAGAACGGGGAAGATATAGAACGCCGCGGACGGCTTCTTTCCCTGAAAGCGGAGGATGGCTGCCGCGCCAAGCCCCGCGCCGCCCAGAATGCCGAGAAGACTGACGAGCATCTGGAAGATGGAGCCGGAAAAGGACAGTACGTTCCCGGCGATCAACCCGAGCGCGCCGAGCACGGAAAAGACCAGCTCCTGTCCGGACGGGCGGAACGCACCGGCGAACGTGGCTTCCTTTTCCAGCGTGACCGCCGCGAGCAGGAAGATCAGCACCATCAGGATGCTGAACGCCGTCAGCGGGACGGCGCTGCCGCCGGCAAGCTGTGCGGTCCTGAAAAAGTAGCCGGCGATGGCGGATAGAATGGCTGCGTACATCACGCCGACCAGCCCGTTTTTCTTTCTCATACCCATACCCCCAGCGAGCAGATTTCTTTTATACAGTATAGCACAAATTCATGAAAAAGACACCCTGCCGCGCGGATTTTTGCGATTTTTTCGCGCGGAGCGCCGTCCATGCCGGAAAACGGCGAAAAACCAGGAAAAAAACCTTGAAACTTCGGCCGAAAACCGGTTTTTCTCCTTGCATTCAGCAGCGGAAGATGCTATAATATAACCATCTTGATAGTATGTTTACTTGAGAGTGGGGAATGCTTCCCCACTCTTTCTTGCTGGTAAGGGGGTTTTTTCTTGAAGGTAACCGAACAGGTGGCGCAGTTTGCCGAGCCTGTCGTGCGCGCGCACGGCTGCACGCTCTGGGACGTGGAATATGTCCGCGAGGGCGGCGAGTGGTTTTTGCGATTGTACATCGACAAGGACGGCGGCGTAGATATCTCTGACTGCGAAGCCATTTCCCGCGCGGTCGATCCGATCCTCGACGAAAAGGATCCCATCCCGGACAGCTATAATTTTGAGGTCTGCTCGGCCGGGCTGGAGCGGCAGCTGAAGCGGCCGTCCGACTTTGAACAGTTCATGGGCAGCGCCGTCACGGTCAGGCTTTTCAAGGCAGTGAACGGCGCCAAGGAATACGCAGGGACGCTGACCGGCTACGCCGATGGCGCTGTGACCATCGAAGCGGCCGGAACCACATATACATTCCAGAAAAATGAGGTCGCGCAGGTGCGGCTTCGCGTCGAGTTTTAAGGGAGGAATTTTGAAAAAATGAATGCCGAAATTTTTGCAGCGCTTGCGCAGCTTGAAAAAGAACGCGGGATCCCGCAGAGCTACATGATCGAAAAGATCACGCAGGCGCTCGTCGCTGCCTACAAGAAGGACAAAGAGGGCTACACCGACAATGTCTTCGTGGAGGTCAAGGACGACGATATGCACATGTACGTGCAGAAGGAGGTCGTCGACGACGTCATCAGCCCCGCGACGGAGATCACGCTCGACGCGGCCCGCAAGATCAGCAAGACCGCCCAGCTGGGCGACCTTGTCAATGTCGATGTGCAGACGAAGGACTTCGGCCGCATCGCAGCCCAGACGGCCAAGCAGGTCATCATCCAGGGCATCCGCGAGGCCGAGCGCGGCATGGTCTTCGATACCTTCTCCTCGAAAGAGCATGAGATCCTGACCGGCACCGTCCTCCGCATTGAACCGGCCACCAACGACATGACCATCCGCATCGGCGGCGGCAATGACCGGACTGATGCCATGCTCTCTGCATCCGAGCAGGTCCGCACCGAGTATTATCACGAGGGCGACCACATCCGCGTCTATGTCGTGGAGGTCCGCCGCTCGACCAGAGGGCCGCAGGTTATCGTTTCCCGGACGCATCCGGGTCTTGTCAAGCGCCTGTTTGAGCTGGAAGTTCCCGAGATCGCTTCCGGTCTTGTCGAGATCAAATCCATCGCCCGTGAAGCCGGCTCCCGCACGAAACTCGCGGTCTATGCGTCGCAGGACGGCATCGATCCGGTCGGCGCGTGCGTCGGTACGCGCGGGGCCAGAGTCGGCGCGGTCGTCGACGAGCTGCACGGCGAGAAAATGGACATCATCGTCTGGTCGGAGGATCCGGCCAAGTTCGTCGCGTCGGCCCTGTCGCCGGCGGACGTCAAGTCCGTGACCATTCTGCCCGGCAGCACCAAGGCCTGCCGCGTGATCGTTCCGGACGATCAGCTCTCGCTCGCCATCGGCAAGGAGGGCCAGAACGCCCGTCTTGCCGCCCGCCTGACCGGCTATAAAATCGATATCAAGCCCGCTTCGCAGGAGCAGGAGCTTGCCGAGCAGGACGCAGCCGAACCGCAGCCGGACGACGCCGAGCCGGAGACCGAGCCCGCGCAGGAATAAGCGCAGAGCCGGGAAGGAGACGTCTGTATGCAGAAGAAGATCCCGATGCGGCAGTGTGTCGGCTGTAGAAAGATGAAACCGAAAAAGGAACTGGTTCGCGTGGTCAGAAGCCCGGAGGGCGAGATCTCTCTCGATTTCCGCGGCAAGGCGCCCGGCCGCGGCGCGTATCTCTGCCCGCAGACGGACTGCCTGAAAAAGGCGATCAAGTCCAAGGCGCTCGACCGTGGGCTGAACTGCCAGATCCCGCAGGAGATCTATGATCTGCTGCTTGCAAGAATGGAGGCGGGCGACCATGACGGATAACCAGCAGAAGGCGCTGCGCCTTCTGGGCCTTGCCCGCAAGGCGCGGCGGCTGGAGATCGGCGAGGAGCCGGTCGGCATCGCCTGCCGCAGCGGCAAGGCGCGGCTGCTGCTCGTAGCCAGGGACGCCGGCGACCATACGTTCCGCCGGGCAAGATCCTTTGTTTCGGGCAGCAAATGCCCGTATGTGTGCGTGCCGTTCACGAAGGATGAGCTGGGCGACGGGCTGGGCTGCAATGCGTGCGCGCTTTGCGTCCTGCTCGATCCCGCGTTTGCAAAATCGTTTCTGGAGGCACTGGGCGAGGAAGGACACGAAGAGATCCTGACCCAGCTGACCATGCAGACGCAGCGGATGCAGAAGCGCCGGCAGGAAGCGGAAGCGCACAGGAAGAATGTAAAAATGGGGAAGAAATAAACTGGAGGTGGCTGTATTGAGTATTGAAGTGAAGCAGAAGATTAAGGAAGTCGCCGACGATTTTGCGATGCCGGCAAAGAACCTCATCGAGATCGTCGGGAAGTTCTATGAGAAACCGAAAAGCAGCTCCCAGAATTTGACGGAAGACCAGCTGAACGTGATTTTTGACTACATCACCCAGCAGAACCAGATCGATTCGATCGAGCAGGTCTTTGCCGCAGCCGCGGCAAAGAAGCAGGAGCCTGCACCCGCACCCGCGCCGGCTCCCGCACCCGCAGCGCCGGCGAAGCCCGCCGCGCCGCAGCCGAACGGCAATCAGAGCCGTCCGCAGCAGAATAATAACAACCAGCCGCGCCCGCAGCAGAACAATGTCCAGCGCCCGGCGCAGCAGAACAACCAGAACGCCCAGCGTCCGCAGCCGCAGCCCGCCCAGCAGCAGGCCAAGCAGCCGCAGCCCGAGCGCAAGCGCGAGCGCCGCGTCATCGATACCAGCGCCGTCACGGTCAATGCCGACCGCTACGACGACCGCGTCGATTCTCTCGTCTCTGACCGCGTGCAGAACTACCAGAGCGGCAAGCAGAAGATCGGCAACAAGAACAAAAAGCAGCAGCAGGCCAAGCGCTTCGGCACCAAGTCCCGCTCCGAGGAGCAGGAAAAGATGCGCCGTCTCCAGCTCGAGCTCGCCAAGAAGGCGCAGCTGGTCGTCAAGATCCCCGATGAGATCACCGTCGGCGAGCTGGCCTCCCGCATGAAGAAGACGGCGGCCGAGGTCATCAAGTGCCTGCTTAAAAACGGCGTCATGGCCACGGTCAACCAGACCATCGACTTTGACACCGCAGAGTTTGTCGCGACCGAGCTTGGCTGCAAGGTCGAGCACGAGGTCATCGTCACCATCGAAGAGCGTCTGTTCGACGATCATCAGGATACCGCCGACGAGCTGGTCACCCGGCCCCCGGTCGTGGTCGTCATGGGCCACGTCGACCACGGCAAGACGAGCCTGCTTGACTATATCCGCCATGCAAAGGTCGCCGCAGGCGAAGCCGGCGGCATCACGCAGCACATCGGCGCCTACACCGTTGAAATTAACGGCCAGCCCATCACCTTCCTGGATACCCCGGGCCACGCGGCCTTCACCGAGATGCGCGCGCGCGGCGCCATGTGCACCGATATCGCCATTCTCGTCGTCGCCGCGGACGACGGCATCATGCCGCAGACCATCGAAGCCATCAACCATGCCAAGGCCGCGAAAATCCCCATCATCGTGGCCGTCAACAAGATGGATAAGCACGGCGCGAACCCCGACCGTATCCTGACCCAGCTGACCGAGCACGGTCTGACGCCGTCTGAATGGGGCGGCGAGACTGAGGTCTGCAAGATCTCTGCCAAGACCGGCATGGGCATCGACGAGCTGCTCGAGACCGTCATCCTGACTGCCGAAATGGAAGAGCTGAAGGCCAACCCGAACCGCGCCGGCAAGGGCTGCGTCCTCGAAGCACGGCTCGACAAGAACCGCGGCCCGATCGCGACGCTCCTCGTCCAGAACGGCACGCTGCGGCAGTCCGATCTCATCATCGCCGGCACGGCCGTCGGCCGCGTGCGCGTCATGACGAACGACAAGGGCGCACAGGTCAAGGAAGCCGGCCCGTCCATCCCGGTCGAGATCACCGGCCTTGCCGAGGTCCCGTCTCCCGGCGACGAGTTCAGTGTCGTCTCCGACGAGCGCATGGCGCGTCAGCTTGTCGAGCAGCGTAAGCAGAAGATCAAGGATGACGCCAACAAGCTCAACCAGAAGGTCACGCTCGAAAGCCTGTTCTCCAAGCTGCAGGAGGGCGAAATGAAGGAGCTGAACCTCATCGTCAAGGCCGACGTGCAGGGCTCTGCCGAAGCGGTCAAGGCGTCTTTGGAGAAGCTGTCGAACGAAGAGGTGCGCGTGCGCGTCATCCACGCAGGCGTCGGCGCGATCAACGAGTCCGACATCCTGCTTGCTTCCACGTCCAACGCCATCGTCATCGGCTTCAACGTCCGCCCGAACGAGCTGGCGCAGGCCGCCGCAAAGCGCGATAAGGTCGACATGCGGATGTACCGCGTCATCTATGACGCCATCAACGAGATCACCGACGCCATGAAGGGCATGCTCGCGCCCAAGTTCCGCGAAGCCATCATCGGCCACGCCGAGGTTCGCCAGACCTACAAGGTCTCCGCCATCGGCACCATCGCGGGCTGCTATGTCAAGGACGGCAAGATCACGCGCGACGCGTCTGTCCGCGTCCTGCGCGACAATATCGTCATCCATGAGGGCAAGCTTGGCTCCCTGCAGCGCTTCAAGGACGCTGTCAAGGAGGTCGCCGCCGGTTACGAATGCGGCATGTCGATCGAGAAGTTCAACGACATCAAGGAAGGCGACATTTTCGAATGCTTCGTCATGGAACAGATCAAAGAGTAACAGCGGTACGGTCAGCGCCGCACGGCGCTGACCTGCCCGGTTTTTTGTAAGGAGGGCCTATGGCTTCCAATCGAATCGGCCGGATCAATGAGGAGATCCAGCGGGAGCTGGCGGAGCTGATCCGCTCGCTCAAGGACCCGCGGGTACAGACCATGATCTCCATTACGCGCGTGGATACCACGCCGGATCTGCGCTACAGTAAAATTTATGTGAGCGTGCTCGAGGAAGCCCGGTCGCAGGACGCGCTGCGCGGACTGAAGTCCGCGGGCGGCTGGCTGCGGCGGGAGCTTGGCAGCCGTCTACAGCTGCGCTACACGCCGGAGCTGGTATTTGAGCTGGACGATTCGCTCAAATACGGCGCGCGCATGTTCGACCTTCTCGAGAAGCTCGAACGGCAGGAGACCGCACGGAAGGCGGAAACAGCGGATGACGAGAGCTGAGTTTTGCGCGTTCCTGCGCGGCCATGACAACTTTGTCATCCTGACCCACCGCCGCCCGGACGGCGACACCATCGGATCGGCCGCCGCGCTGTGCCGCGGCCTGCGCCAGCTGGGCAAGACGGCGTTCGTCCTGACGAACGAGCAGTTTACGCCGCGCTTCCAGCCGTTTCTGGACGGGCTTACCTGCGAGACGCTGCCCGCAGGCGCGACGGTCATTTCTGCCGATATCGCGTCCGAGGGGCTTTTGTCCTTTGACGCGGTGCGGCTGCGGCTGACGCCTGTCTGCGCGGTCGACCATCACGGCAGCAACTCGCTTGCCTGCCAGAAGCTCGTCGAAGCGGACAAGGCTGCCTGCGGCGAGATCGTTTACGCGCTCCTGCTGGAGCTTGGCGTCACCGTGACGAAGCAGATCGCCGAATGTCTTTATGCGGCGATCTCCACCGACACGGGCTGCTTCAAATTCTCCAACACCACGGCAAATACCCACCGCACGGCTGCGGCGCTCATCGCTGCCGGTGCCGACGTTTATCCCATCAACAAGCTCTTTTTTGACACCAAGAGCTTCGCTCGGCTGCGGCTGGAAGCCCAGCTGACGGACACAATGGAGTTTTACGCCGGAGGAGCCGTCGGTGTGTGCACGATGCCGAAAAGCCTGCTTGCGGAATTTACCGTCACGGAGGACGATCTTGATTCGATCTCGGGCTTTGCCCGCAGCATCGAGGGCGTCCGGATCGGCGTCATGATCCGCGAGGTCGAGGACGGTCTTGGAAAGATCAGCCTGCGCACCGAAGCGCCCTATGACGCGTCGGCCATCTGCCAGCGTCTTGGCGGCGGCGGCCATGCCGCGGCTGCGGGCGCGAGCGTCCCCGGCGGCATCGAGGGCGCAAAGACGGCAATTTTACAGGCGCTGCGGGACAGCGGCGTCCAGCTTTAAAGGAGACCCTATGGCAAACGGAATCCTTGTGATCGACAAGCCCGCCGGATGGACGAGTCAGGACGTGGCGGCCAAGCTGCGCGGCGTATTTCATGAGCGCCGCGTCGGCCATGGCGGCACGCTCGACCCGATGGCCACCGGCGTGCTTCCCATTTTTATCGGCCGTGCAACGCGCGCGGCGGAGTTTGCAGAGTCTGCGGAAAAGGAATACATCGCCGGTCTGCGGCTCGGCACTGTGACGGATACGCAGGACACGAGCGGGAACGTGCTCGAAACGCGC
This sequence comes from uncultured Oscillospiraceae bacterium, assembly GCA_934655875.1. Taxonomy (GTDB): domain Bacteria; phylum Bacillota; class Clostridia; order Oscillospirales; family Oscillospiraceae; genus CAG-170. Next base: position 11,662 of record CAKUHB010000015.1, on the reverse strand, counting down.
CCTGTGACCGTTACGCGGGCGGAGGTGCAGGCCGCGCTTGCGCAGTTCCTTGGCCCCATCGAGCAGATCCCGCCCATGTATTCCGCGATCAAAATAAACGGCCAGAAGCTCTATGAGCTGGCCCGCAAGGGCAAGGAGGTCGCGCGCAAGCCCCGCAGCATCACCATCCACGAGCTGGAGCTGCAAGCGGGCGGCGGCGCGGAGTATCTGCTGCGCGTGCGCTGCTCCAAGGGGACGTATGTGCGCACGCTCTGCCACGATCTTGGCGCGGCGCTGGGCTGCGGCGGCTGCATGTCGTCGCTGCGCAGGACGAGAGCCGGGAGCTTTACGCTGCGGCAGGCGCTCACCATGCAGCAGGTGCTGGAATTTGCCGCGGAGCACGATCCGCAGCAGCTTCTCATGCCTGCGGACGCGCTTTTTGCCGAAGTCTCGCCGCTCATCGTGACGATGGGACAGGCGGCGAAGCTCAAAAACGGCGCGCAGATCAAGGATTGGCAGTTTGCGCCCGGGACATACCGCGTCTATGCGGAGGACGGCGAGTTTCTGCTGCTTGGCCGCGTGGAGGACGGGATCCTGACCACCATCAAGAGCTTTTTCGAGGTGAACACACTTGGAACATAACCGCGTACTGGCCCTCGGCTTTTTTGACGGCATTCATCTGGGCCACGCCGCGCTATTGAATAAAACCTGCGAGCGGGCAAAGGAGCTCGGCGCCACGGCGGCAGCCATGAGCTTTGATACGCACCCGGATACGCTTGTCTTCGGCACGCCGGTGCCGCTGCTCAACACCATGGCAGAGCGGGAATTTCTCATGCGCCGCCTGTGCGGCATCGAAGAGGTCATTTTCGCCCATTTTGACGAGACCATGATGCACATGCCCTGGGAAGTATTCGTCGAGGACTATCTCGTCAGGCAGCTGCATGCCTGCCATGTGGTCTGCGGCCACGATTTCCGCTTCGGCGACCGCGGACAGGGGAATCCTGACCGCCTGCGTGAAAAATGCCGCAGTCTCGGCATCGGCTGCGACGTCATTCCCGAGATCCGGCTGGATGGCCGGTGCGTCAGCTCGACCGGGATCCGGACGCTTTTGCAGCAGGGCGCATGCGAGACGGCGGTGCGCTATCTCGGCCACGGCCAGCTTGTGACGGGAACGGTCTGCCGCGGCGCGGGCCGCGGGGCAGGTCTCGGCTTCCCGACGGCCAATCTGCCGCTCGCGGACGGCGTGCTGGCGCCGGCCTTCGGCGTCTACCGGGCGGAAGCGGAGGTGGACGGCCGCATGTATCCGGCCTGCGTCAATCTCGGCGTCCATCCGACGGTCGGCGCGCTGAAAAAGCCCCTGCTGGAAGCCAATCTGATCGGCTTTTCCGGCGACCTTTACGGAAAGGAGCTCGTGATCTGGCTGCAGGCGCACCTGCGCGGCGAGCTGCGCTTTGAAAGCGTGGAAGCGCTTCGCGCGCGCGTATTATATGACCGGCAGCTGGTCGCAGACTTTTATCAGAAATGAACCTTGAACGAATTGACGCGGCCCATCCGCTCTTTGACGCGTCGCTTGCCCTGTATGAGACGAGCTTCCCGCCCAACGAGCGGCGCACGCGGGACGATCATCTGCGCGCACTGCAAGACGCGGACTTTGTTCCGCTGGGCGCGGTGGAGGACGGGCGGCTGCTGGCCGACGTGTTCCTGTGGAAAACGGACGGCTTCGTCTATCTGGAGCATTTTGCCGTCCAGCCCGAGCTGCGCAGCCATGGCACCGGCGGAAAAATTCTGGAGCAGCTCCTTGACACGCAGCAGCTGTTCCTTCTGGAGATCGAGCCGCCCGAGTCTCCGCTGACCTGCCGCCGCAAGCGGTTTTATGAGCGGCACGGCTTGCAGGCGCAGCCGTATGCGCATGTGCAGCTGCCGTTTCAGGGCGGCGGCCCCATCCTGCCGCTTGTTATCATGGCCAACCGCCCCGTCACCCCGGAGCAGTGCCGAACGTTTCAGGAGTATCTTCTGGATCACGTCGTGCGCTATACGCAGTATCACGCAGAATAAAGAACGCCCGCCAGGTCAGACCCGGCGGGCGTTTGCTTGTCTTACAGGATCGTCAGGATCGATCTGAGATCCGGCAGCAGGTATTCGGGGGCGGACTGGGCGCGGAGATAGTCGGCGGGGAAGCTGGTGGAGAGAGCGATGGTCTCGATGCCGGCAGCGTGGGCGGCGGTGATGCCGCTGGGCGCGTCCTCCACGACGATGCACTCCGCGGGGGCAAAGCCGAGACTGGCCGCACCGGTCCGGTAGATTTCGGGGTCAGGCTTGGGCTTTTGAATGTCCGAACCGGTGATAAGGGCGTCAAAGAGTGTTTCCTCTGCGCCGATGGCGGACAGATTCATGAGAACCTTGCACCGGTCGGCGGAGGAGCAGACAGCAAGGCGATAGCCCTTTTCGCGCAGCGTGTGCAGAACGTCCAGCACGCCGTCGGGGATGACAGCTTCCTGCCGGACCAGCTCATCATAGCAGGTGTAGAGATAGTCCTTCATTTCCGGCCGGTACGGCACACCGTATTTTTCGGCGACGCCGCCGACGTACCGAACCTCGCCGCAGCCGACAAAGTCGGCAAAGTCAGATTCTTTGGCGTTGATGCCGAACTTTTTCAGAGCTTTCACGCCTGTCTTGGCCATGAGCGCTTCCGACTCGATCAGAACGCCGTCCATATCAAATAAAACTGCCCTCCAGCGCATGGGATTCCTCCTTTATAACAGAAAAATGGCCGCCATAGAACTATGGCGGCCAGAAAAAGCTTGCTTACAGAGCCTTCTTTGCGGTCTCAACGAGAGCCTTGAAAGCTTCGGCGTCGGCGATCGCCAGCTCGCTCAGAGCCTTGCGGTTCATCTCGATGCCGGCCTTCTTCAGACCGTACATGAAGCGGCTGTAGTTGATGCCGTAGGGAGCGACTGCCGCGGAGATGCGGGCGATCCACAGCTGACGGAAATCTCTCTTCTTGCGCTTGCGGCTGACATATGCGTACACGCCGGACTTGGCAACGGCCTGCTTGGCCATCTTAAAGTGGCGGGACTTGGAACCCCAGTAGGACTTCGCGAGCTTCAGGGTCTTATTTCTTCTTTTGCGCGTCATCATTGCGCCTTTTACTCTTGCCATTATATTATCCTCCTATGTGTCGTCAATCCTTACCGATTATTTGTAAGGAATCATCTTCTTCACGATATCTTCCACGGTCACGTCGGCGTAGCCGTTCTTGCGCAGGTTGCGGGTACGCTTGGTGGTCTTCTTGGTGAGGATATGGCTCTTGAACGCGTGCGCTCTCTTGACCTTACCGTTCTTGGTGAGGTTGAATCTTTTTTTGGCGCCGCTATGGGACTTCAGCTTAGGCATAGTGGTTCTCCTTCCGTGTAATTGCTATTGTTTTGTTATTTGGAATTTTTGGGACTGAGGAACATGGACATATTGCGTCCCTCAAGCTTGGCGTCCTTGGCGATGGTGGCGATCTCGCTGCAATCGGCGCCGAACTTCTTCAGAAGCTCCTGCCCGAGCGACGTATGCGCCATTTCACGGCCGCGGAAACGTACGGTGACCTTTACCCGGTTGCCATCGTTCAGGAACTTGACAGCGCTTTTGACCTTGGTATTGAAGTCGTTGGTATCAATGCTGGGGGACATGCGGATCTCCTTGATCTCGACAACCTTCTGGTTTTTCTTGGCTTCCTTTTCCTTCTTCAGCTGTTCGAAGCGGAACTTTCCGTAGTCCATGATCTTGCAGACCGGCGGAACGGCGTTCGGCGCGATCTTGACAAGGTCAAGGTCCTTCTCCTCGGCAAGCGCCAGGGCGTCGGACGAGGTCATAATACCAAGCTGGCTGCCGTCAGCTCCGATCACGCGAAGCTCCTTGTCGCGGATCTCCTCGTTGATCTGATGTTCTAATTTACCGATTGTAAAGCACCTCCAAATGCAAAGTGCGGATGCCGCAAAGCACCCGCACATAAAATCCATACTTCCGCCAAAAGCGGAGGAAATTATGAACCTCTTCGCAAAGCTTGAGGTGAGTTGCGGTGCTCGCCGCTCCTTCTTTGTTTTCTCCGGGATATTATAGCGGAGAAAACCGGACTTGTCAACACAAAAATGCAGAAAAATTCAAGCAGGCGGCAGGAAAATGGGCAGCTCCGGCGGCGCGAAGGAGAAAAGCGCCAGCGCCGCGCCGTAAAGCCCGGCTGCGATCACGACCGGGCCGCAGAGAGCGCCAGGAAGCGCCCGCAGCCGCAGCCGGTACGCCAGAAAAAATCCGCCTGCCAGCGCAAGCATATACAGAAGAATATCCAGCCAGAGCCCATGCAGCGAAAACCCGCAGACGAGCGGATAATACGCACCCAGCAGCAAAACCGGTGCGGCCAGCAGTCCGATCAGCAGCGCGCACCAGCCCTGCCTGCTGTCTGCCGCGCCGCGCGTGAGACAGAATGCTGCGGCAAGAAACGGCCAGTAGAGAAGTTTCAGATGCTCCCACACGCTTTCATTGACCGGCGCGAGAACGGCAGTCAGCGCGTTCGGCCACAGATCGTACAGAAAATGGAGCGCAGCCCCTGCCGCGGCGGTCAGAAAAAAGACGAACAGCCATCTGCGTTTCATAAAAGATCCCCCCTGTCATAGCCTATGACAGGGGGGAATGGATTCAGAACCGAACTTATGCCAATACCGGCCAGACGGCGTCCAGTGCGAGAGCGGCAGCAATGGCCTTTTTGCAGGTCTTGCCGGTAAAGCCGCCGTGGAAGCCCGCCTGATCGGGCAGCCAGCGGATCTCGCCCAGCGCCGCTTCGCAGGCGGCCTTGTCCTGCCTGGTGCGGATGAAGAATGAGGCTTCAAATTCGTCCGGGTCGGTCAGATCGGCGGGTGCGTCGGACCAGTCGACCGGCTGCTTCCGGCCGGGATTGCGGACGATATCGACCACGTCGCCGAGTACGGCGCTGGCCGTCGCCGGGCCGCCTGCACCGGGGCCAAAGAACATGGCGTTGCCGATGTTATTGCCCAGCACCTCGATCGCGTTCAGAACGCCGGAGACGGGCGCGAGCGGCTGCGAGCCGGAGACAAAATGCGGAGAGACGAACACAGCGATCTTCTCGCCCTGCCGGACGGCGCGGCCGAGCAGCTTCAGCTTCATGCCGGCAGCTTCGGCAAAGGCGGCGTCCTCCGCCGTGATGGTGGAGATGCCGGTCATGGAGATGCGGGACGGGTCGACGTTCTTGCCGAACATCATGTCGGCCAGAATGCAGATCTTGCGGCCTGCATCGATGCCGTCGACGTCGGCAGCGGGGTTCTGCTCGGCATAGCCGCGCGCCTGCGCGTCACGCAGCGCCGTGTCGTAGCTCTGGCCGCATTCGAGCATCTGGGTGAGAATGAAATTTGTCGTGCCGTTGAGAATACCGCGGACCTCAAGGATCTCATTGGCACCAAGGCACTGGCTCAGCGGGTGCAGAACCGGGATGCCGCCGCCGACGGAAGCTTCAAACAGGAAGCTCACGCCATGCGCCTTGGCAAGCGCCAGCAGCTCAGTGCCGTGCTCGGCGACGAGCTGCTTGTTGGAGGTCACGACATGCTTGCCGGCCTCCAGCGAGCGCCGGACAAAGTTCAGCGCCGCGCCGCAGCCGCCGATGGCTTCGATGACGAGAAAGACCTCCGGATCCTGCTCGACGACAGAAAAATCCTTGACCATTTTATCGTGGAAGGGAGCGTCCGGCATGTCGCGCAGATCGACGACATAGGCCAGCTCGAGGGCTTCCCCGGCGTTTTTCTCAAGAACGGCTGCGTCGCGCAGCAGAATTTCCGCGCAGCTGCCGCCAACAGTGCCGGCGCCCAGAATTGCAAGCTTTTTCATAGTTGTCTCCTTACGCGTTGTTTGCTTTGTGATAGATGGCGAGCATATCTTCGTAGCTCAAAGTACGGAACGTGCCGATGGTGCGGGTCTTGCCGTAGCTGCACCGGCTGGCAAGATCGGCCAGACCGTCCTCGTCCTGCTTGCCGCAGGAAAGCGCGGGGATGCACACCGGCATGTCGAGCGAGCGGAAGAACGTCTCCTGCGCCGCGATCCCGGCGAGTGCGGCTTCCCGGTCGTCGGCCTGCTCCACACCCCAGACGTTCCGGGCAAACCGGGCAAAGCGCGAAACGTCGGTGTCGAGGACATAGCGCGCCCAGCTGCCCCAGACAGCCGTCAGACTGTCACCGTGGGTAATGTCGAACTTCTCGCTGATGCCGTGTCCCAGCTGATGCGTTGCGAAGTCCTTATTGCCGCCAAGGCCCGTCAGACCGTTGTGCGACAGGGAACCGGCCCACATGATCTCGCTCATGGCCTTTTCGTCGTGCGGGTCGCGCACGGCAGCCGGGCCGTTGCGGATGACGACGCGCAGCAGCGCTTCCGCCAGCTCGTCGGTCAGATCGTTGTCGGTAACGGGGTTAAAATAGCGCTCCATGGTGTGCATCATGATATCGCTCACACCGCAGGCGACCTGATGCCTCGGGAGCGTCGCAGCCAGCGTGGGATCGAGAATGGCAAAGACGGGGCGGTTCAGGTCGGTATTCAGACCGCGCTTTTCACCGGATTCCGCGTTCGTGAGAACGGCGGAGTCGCTCGTCTCGCTGCCGGCTGCCGGGATGGTCAGCACGACGCCGACGGGCATGGTGCGCGTCAGCGCCGCACGCTTTTTCCAGAACGCCCAGATGTCCGTGCCGGGATTGGCCGCGCCGTGCGCGATGGCCTTGCAGGTGTCGATGACGCTGCCGCCGCCGACGGCGAGGATCAGCTGTGCTTCCGATTCGATGGCCAGCCGGACACCCTCGCGCGCGAGCGCGACGCGCGGATTGGGCTGCACGCCGCCGAGCGTCTGATAGCTGACGCCTGCGGACTGGAGCATGGCGAAGATGCGGTCAAGAAGGCCGCTCTTTCTCGCGCTCGCGCCGCCGTAGACGACGAGAATGCGGGAGATCTGCCGCCTGGCGAGAAGACTGGGCAGCTTGTCGACGATTCCGGAGCCAAACACGATCTCGGTCGGGACGTAATATTGGAATGCATGCATATGGATCACCCTGCGACGCAGTCAGCCTTGACCACGCCTTTCCTTTCTGCAATTTTTTGTGTCAGCGCTTCGATGGTGCAGTTCAGATTGCTGGTCTCCGCCGAAATGGTGACCATGGCGCGGCCGCCGGTCGGGATGGACTGATTGATGGTCAGTATATTCGCGCCGCAGTTGGCAAAAATAGCTAATATCTCGGACAGAACGCCGGCCTTGTCCTTGAGCATCATCTGGAAGGTGATGATCCGGCCGGCCATCAGGTTCTGAAACGGTGCGATGGAATCGCGGTACTTATAAAAGGCGCTGCGGCTGATGCCGACGGCCTGCGCGGCGACGTTGACCTTGTCGGTCTCGCCGGTCTCCAGCATCCGCTTGGCTTCGGCGACCTTCTGGAAAATTTCCGGTAAGGCGGACGCCTCAACAATGTAATATTTAGGACTCTGTTCCATTTTGTTCACCTCATATTTGTCCGCAACAGAAAAGCAAATGTCTATAGGCAGACTTCAATATACACCACAAAGCCGCAAAATGCAAGCACAAAAATACAGGAGGGCCGGAAAATATGAAAAGCCGCAAAATCTGGAGAACCGTGTTGCTCATACTGGGGATTCTGGCCGGCGCGTGGGTGTTCGGCGCGCTGCTGCTGCCGGTTCTGCTACCGTTTCTGATCGGGCTTGCCGTCAGCCAGATCGCGGAAAAGCCGGTGAAGCTTTTGCAGACGCGCGCGCATATGCCGCGCTGGCTGGCGTCGGGCGTGTGCGTGCTGGGGCTGTTTGCGGCGCTGTTCGGCGGGATGTTTCTTTTGTGCAGGCTTCTGTGCGGGGAAGCGGCCGGGCTGGTGCGCGAGCTTCCGGAGCTGGCGCAGGGCCTGCAGGCGCCCGTCAGCCGCGTCAAGGCGCGGCTCATCGCCATGGCGGCGCAGCTCCCGGACGGGCTTGGGAGCGGCCTTCGCGCCGGTGTGGAGTCGTTTTTCAAAAGCGGCGCGGGCTTCGGGACGAAGCTCTATGAGACGCTCTTTTCCTGGGCTTCCGGCGTGATCGGGAAGCTCCCGGATGCGGTGCTTTTTACCGTGACCGCGATTTTATCCAGCTTCATGCTCTCCGGCGAGCTGCCCGCGATCCGCAGCTGGCTTTCACGCGTCATCCGCCCCGAATGGCGGCAGAAGGCGCTCTCGCTTCTCGGCCATGTCCGCACGACATTCGGCGGCTGGCTCCAGGCGCAGCTGAAGCTGATGGGCGTCACGTTTCTGATCCTGAATATCGGGCTGATGCTGCTGCGGGTGCAGTATCCGGTGCTGGACGCCCTGCTTATCACCATCGTTGACGCCCTGCCGGTCTTTGGGACAGGGACGGTGCTCATCCCGTGGTCGATCGTCATGTTCCTGCGCGGCGAGACGAAAAAGGGCGTGGGGCTCGTCATTCTCTACGGCACGGCGGCCCTTAGCCGTCAGGCGCTCGAGCCGCGGCTGGTCGGGCGGCAGGTGGGGCTGAACCCGGTTCTGACGCTGCTGGCCCTGTATGCGGGCTACCGGCTGCTCGGCGTGGCGGGGATGATCCTGTTTCCGATCTCCGCAATGCTGCTCAAGCAGATCTGGGATCATTCCGGCTTGCAGAGAGACGTGTAATTTCTTATAATAGTCCCGGAGGAAAGGGGGCCGGGGCAATGATCCTCGAAAAAACAGCCGAACGGCAGGCAGAGCTTCTGTCGATTCTGCGGCGGGAATTTGACCTGTCGGCGGGGCTGGTCAAGCGGCTCAAGTGGCAGAATGCCCTGTTTGTGAATGATCTGCCGGCGCATACGAACTGCCGGGTCTTCCCCGGCGACCGGGTGTGCGTCGTGGTCGAGGAGGAGCCGGAGGGCTTCCCGCCGGAGCCGATGGCGTTGTCCATCCTGTATGAGGACGAAGCGTTTCTCGCCGTGGACAAGCCAGCAGGTCTTCTGGTGCATCCGTCGCCGCAGCGCAACAGCGGGACGCTGGCGAACGGTGTTCTGTATCATCTGCGGCAGCAGGGAGAAGCCGCCGGGATCCATCCCGTGACGCGGCTCGACCGCGATACCTTCGGCGTCGTGCTGCTGGCGAAGACCGCGAACGTGCACGACCAGTTCTGCCGGATGCTGCGGGAGCGGCAGCTGGAAAAGACATATCTGGCGTCCGTGTTCGGCGCACCGGAACAGGACGAGGGGACGATCGATCTGCCGGTCTATAAGGTCGGCGGCGGCAGTCTCATCCGGATCGTGGATGCGCGCGGGCAGAAGGCCGTGACCGGGTATCGCGTGCTGGCGCGCGCGGCGCAGACGGCGCTTTTGCAGCTGCATCCGCATACGGGCCGGACGCATCAGCTGCGGCTGCACTGTCTGGCTTCCGGCTTCCCCATTCTGGGCGACCCGCAGTACACGACGGAAGCGGCAAAGCAGTATTCGGACGCGCTGGGACTCAGCGCGCAGCAGCTCTGCGCGGCAAAGCTGGTTTTTCCGCACCCGATGACGGGAAAACGGATGGAAATTTGCTCAGAACAGGAAGTTTTTTTCAAAAAAGACTAGGCGGGCGGACGATCCTCTGGTATACTATAAATAAAAGCCGGGAGGAACCGCATGAAAGAGAAGCAAACTGCGTATACCATCACGGAAGAAAAGAAGCCCGAAGCGTCGTATGTGGAGCATGTCATGCTGCTTGCGCGCAATATCGCCGTCGGTGTGGCGGCGGCCCTGTTTCTGGCGTCGTTTTTGCTGCCGGAGATCCATAAGGCGCTGCGCGCCATTGCCTATTTCTGCGGCGCGGGCGCATATTTTGCGGAGATTCTGGTCGTCACCGACGGCCTGACCCGGAAGGTGCCGAAGAGGGAGCTGTTCATGGCGTTCTGCTTCGGCCCGTTGTATATCCTGCTTGGACTGAGTTACTTATTGGAAGCATAAAAACAGCCGGAGAAGCGTGAAGCTTCTCCGGTTTGTTTTATGACAGAGAAGACCGGAGCGCGTCCAGAAGGGCGCGGCAGCCGACAGCAATGTCCCGCCACGCGGCGTCAAAATCATCGGTGTACCACGGATCCGCCACGTCGCGTGCCTGTCCGGTATAGCCAAGCAAAAGCCGGAGCTTGCCGTCCGGGTCGCCGCCGCAGATGCGCTGCATGCTCCGCAGGTTCTGCGCATCCATGCCGACCAGCAGATCATAGTCTGCGTAGTCCTGCCGCGTCATCTGCCGCGCGCGGCGGTCGCCGAATGCAACGCCATACGCGCGCAGCTGCCGCTGCGCGGGCGGATAGATGGAATTGCCAAGCTCCTCCCGGCTGGTGGCGGCCGAATCGACCTGAACCTGCGCCGAAAGCCCCGCCTTCTGCACCAGATCCTTCATAATAAACTCCGCCATCGGACTGCGGCAGATATTTCCATGGCAGAGAAACAAAATCTTTACCATCTTGGTTTTTCCTCGATTATCTTGGTATTTCGTTGCTTCTTCGTAGCTTTTTGAATTTACAGAATATGCTTTCTTGGTATATTGTGGCGTATCGTGGCACCTTGTATCCGGCAAAAGTAGTACAAAAGTAGTAAAACGAGTCCATATACTGGAGTTTACTACCGAAAGCTGCTTTGAACCGCGCGTGTGACATATAAACAATATCCCATGGCCGAGTGGTGGGAAACAGCCTGACGCAACAAGGCATTTTCGAGCAGCTGCTTGAAAAATCAGCCGATTGCCTGCACCTTGCCCCGCTGCATATGGTTTTTTATAGCCGGTTGTTCCGAGCACACGCGAATGACTTCATCACGCGCATCTTCAAATTTGATGTGCGTATAAGTGTTCATTGTAATACTGATGTCGGAATGGCCCATCAGGTATTGCAGCGTTTTCGGGTTCATGCCGCTCTTTGCCATGTTGGAGCAAAATGTGTGCCGGCAAACATGAGGTGTGATTTTGGGAAGCTGCGCCTTATAAGTCCGATTATACTTCTCCAACGCATAGTGAAAATACTTTTCCCAGTGAAGCGCTACTTTCGGTTTCCCGTTTTTGTCCAAAAACAGAAAACCTGCCTTTCCACCTACAAGCGGTTCGACTTTTGGCTTTGGCCTTTCGGCAATGATTCTGGAAAAACAATCGTACACCTCATCGGTCATTGGAATATCACGGATACCACTCTCTGTCTTTGGGCCTTCGATAATGTATTCCATCTGCGCTGTGCGCTGCAGTTGATGGTCAACGTGGATCACGCGGGCGTGCAAATCGACATCGTTGAGTGTCAAGCCGGCAAATTCGGAAATGCGTAATCCGGTTTTGAATAGGATACACATACCGTCGTAATACTGCGAGTAATGCTTATCATTCCGGATGAAATCCAGAAAAGTGCGTTCATCTTTTCGAGATATCGCTTCTCTGGTCACGCTGTCATCAACGATCACACTTGCCAATTCAAAACCGAATGGATTCTTACGAAGCAGGTCATCATCAACTGCCATTTGGAAAGCCGGACGCAGGACGCCACGAATGGAATGAATACTGCTATAACTCTTGCCGCCTTTTTGCAGGTCAATCAGCCATACTTTTGCATCGGATTGCTTCACACGATCAATGCGGATTCCGGAAAATGAATCCTTCTCCAGAAGATTCAGAACGGTTTT
>CAKUHB010000014.1 GCA_934655875.1 uncultured Oscillospiraceae bacterium | reverse complement strand
ACGGCGTGCATATCATGGCCATCGGCGCAGAAAAGAACGTCCCCGCCATCCTCGACAAGGCCGGCGTCACGATCTGAGTTTCTCTCAGCTATATTTCAGCTTCCATCTATCCTGAATGGATTGCCTGAGTTTCGATACAAAACAAAATATAGCAGCAAGCGGCAGTCCGGATATCCGGGCTGCCGCTTTGTGTTGGGTTTGCATGTTAATCCCACGGGTTGATCGGGTCGATGGGGTCAGTCGGCTCTGTCGGCTCGGTGGGGATCGTCGGATCGTCGGGATCGGTCGGAATATCGGGTTCCTCCGGGATCTCCGGCTCGACGTACGGCGTGCATTTGTACGACGTATCGCGGTGCTTGTACGTATCCGTGTGCAGCAGCTCGGTCTTCAGGACCTTGCCGCTCGCGTCCACGTAGTCGCGGTAGGCCTTGACGGTCTTGCCGGTGTAGGCGTAGTTGACCATCTCGCCCTTGACGTACTTGTTTCCCTGCTTGTCGACGACGAGATTGACAGTATTGCCGTTCTCGTCCACGCCGGTCCCGGCGTCAGTGATCTCGGTCTCCGTGCCGTCGATGACGGTCTTCGGCTGGCGGGTGGCGATGACCTCGTTGTGCAGGACGATGTGGTCGTAGCTCTTATCCTTCGGCGTGGTGCCCATGAGCTTGATGTGGACGTAGCCACCGGAGACCGACGCGTCGATGCGCAGCGGATGGTCGGTGCTGTTGACGAACTTATAGTCGAGGTTGCCCCAGTAGATCGTCGCGTCCATGCCCAGCTGGACATAGGTGACGGTGAACATGTGCGGGGCCCGCTCGGTGACCTTGAGGTCGGCGTAGAGGCAGGCGGTGTAGATGGTCGAGGCGACCTGGCAGACGCCGCCGCCCTCCTCGGCCTCGCTCTTGCCGCCGGTCTGGTAGACGATGGCCTTCTGGTAGCCCTTCTCGGCCGTGCGCTCGCCGACGATCTTGTTGAACGAGAATTCGTCGCCGGGGTTCAGGATGGTGCCATCGATGGCCTTGCAGGCGAGCTCCAGGTTCTTGGTGCGGCCGGCCTGCGCGGTATGCGGGCTGTCGCAGGAGCCGAGCACGTCGGCGAAGTATTCCTTTTCCAGATCCGCCAGCGTGACCTCCGGCTGCATCTCCTCGGCCTGAATGGTGATCGTCGTGCCGGCGTCCGCCATGGCGATCTGCTGCGTGTAATACGACACGTCAAAGCCGAAGCCGACCTTTTCGGCCACAAGCTCCTTCTTCTCCTCGTCGTAGTACGCGTCCTTCATCTCGGTCGCGAACTGGTCGTAATACTTTTGCAGATCAACCGGCTCACAGGGGACGGTGTCATAGTCGAATTTCAGCTCGGAGAAATCGCCGTTTTCAAACCGGGCGACGACCTCGTCATAGAGCTTGTCGGCGTCCAGCCGGATCTCCGGCGAGCCGGTCACGACTGTGACGGTCTTCGCGTCGGCATCCACGGTGACGATCGGGTCGATCTTCTCGGACGCGCAGGCGCGGGCCGTCTGGTCGATGAGATCGCGGATATACGTTGTATCCAGATTCTTGCCGGATTCCAGCGAGATATCCTGCCGGTTCTTCTTTGCCTTCTGATACGTGATAAGCGCCTTGATGGGGCCGCCGTCGCGGCCATAGCTCATGGCCGCGTCCGCCGCTTCCTCCGGATTGAGGGCGACGTTCGTGATCTCCGGTGTAAACTCGATCGTCCGATCCGGCAGGACGACCGTCAGCGTGTCGCTGGCCGTCTGCTGCTCGACCGCAGTCTTGACCGCGTTGATGGCCGCGTCGCGCTTCAGTCCGCCGACGTCCACGCCCGCGACATAGACATTCGGGAAGATCTCACTGCTTCCCTTCAGGATAAAGCCATAGGTACATACGCCGAGCACCGCCAGCAGCGCCACACAGCCGATGATAATGCCGATCTTTTTGCCGGACGGGCCGGAGCTGTGCTTTTTCGGCGCGCTGGCCGCTTTTTCTGCCGAGGTCCGATGCACCGCGGGGCGGCTGGCCTCGAATCTGCCTTTCTTTCTAATAAGAATCCCTCCTATTCAAAAGCCACAGGGCGACATAATCTGTTGAGTGTCTGTATTATACATAAAACGTCGGTTTTTTGCAACGGCATAGCAGACAGGAACAGGCCGGATAATTCTGAATTTTCTATTAATAATTTCAGTTTCCCGCCGTCTGCGCCCGCAAAGCCGCATATACGCCGACAAGCTGCGTCGCAAGCTTCAGGGGGTCCTCGCCCTTTTTGAGCTTCACAGACAGCATCGGCACCTTCCCGGCCGAGAAGAATATCCGCCCCTTGAACGCCGCTTCCGCGCAGCAGCCGGAGATGGCCGCGAAGTCCATCGTCGCAAGCGAGAGCAGGATCGCGCCATCCTTCTGCGCGATCTCGGTGATACCGGCGGCAGCCGCCCGCGCGCGCAGAAGCGCGATGGCGATGAGGTTCATGACGCCCTTTGGGGGATCGCCAAAGCGGTCGACGATCTCGTCGAGCAGCTCGTCGGCATCCTCCTGCGTGCGGATGGCCGCCATGCGGCGGTAAAGATCCATGCGCTGCTCGCCGGAGGAGACGTAGTCCTTGTTGATGTTGGCCGTGACGGTGAGATCGGCGGTGCATTCCGGCTCCTTCTGTGCTTCCTCGCCGCGCTCTTCGAGCACCGCGTCCTCGAGAAGCTTCAGATACATGTCATAGCCCACGGTCATCATGTGGCCGGACTGCTCCGCGCCGAGCAGATCGCCCGCGCCGCGGATCTCCAGATCGCGCATGGCGATCTTGAAACCGGAGCCGAACTCCGCGTATTCGCGGATGGTGTCGAGCCGCTTTTCCGCGATCTCGGAGAGAACCTTCCCCTTGCGGAACGTGAGATACGCATACGCGTGGCGGCTGGAGCGGCCCACGCGGCCGCGGATCTGGTGCAGCTGGGCAAGGCCGAGTTTGTCGGCGTCCTCGATGATGAGGGTATTGACGTTCGGAATGTCGATGCCCGTCTCGATGATCGTCGTGCAGACAAGAATCTGAATTTCGCCGTTCGACATCGACTGCATGACGTCACCCAGCTGCTCCTCGTTCATCTTGCCGTGGGCGACGGCGATCTCCGCTTCGGGGATTCGCTGCTTGATCTTCGCCGCGCACTGGTCGATGGATTCCACGCGGTTGTGGAGATAATAGACCTGCCCGCCGCGGGACAGCTCGCGCCGCATGGCTTCGTCCAGAATGCCGTCCTGATGCTCCAGAACGAACGTCTGCACGGGATAGCGGTCCTGCGGCGGCTGCTCGATGGTGGACATGTCACGAAGGCCGGACAGGGCCATATTGAGCGTGCGCGGGATCGGCGTTGCCGATAATGTTAAGACGTCCACGCCGCGGGAAAGTTCCTTCAGCCGCTCCTTGTGCGTCACGCCGAAGCGCTGCTCCTCATCGACGATGAGAAGGCCCAGATCCTTGAAGTGGATCTCCTTCTGCAAAAGCTTGTGCGTGCCGACGATGAGATCGATCTTGCCGGATTGCAGATCAAAGAGCGTCTTTTTGATCTGCGCGGGCGTGCGGAAGCGCGAGAGCACGTCGATCGTGACCGGGAACGTCGCGAAGCGGCGCATGGCCGTCAGATAGTGCTGCTGCGCCAGGACGGTCGTCGGGACTAAAATCGCCACCTGCTTGCCGTCCAGGATGCACTTCATGGCCGCGCGCAGCGCGACCTCCGTCTTGCCGAAGCCGACGTCGCCGCAGAGCAGCCGATCCATGGGCGCGGGCGACTCCATGTCGCGCTTGATCTCATCGATGCAGCGCAGCTGATCGTCAGTCTCCGCGTATTCAAAGCTCTCCTCAAACTCCTGCTGCCACGGCGAATCCGCCGCGAAGGCGAAGCCCGGCAGCCGCTTGCGTTCGGCGTAGAGCTTGATAAGACCCGCGGCCAGATCCTTGGCTGCGGCCTTGGCCTTCGCCTTTGTCTTCTGCCACTGGTCGCCGCCGAGCTTATTGAGCCGCACGGGCGTATCCTCGCCCGCGCCAATATACTTGCTGACAAGATCGAGCTGCGTGGCCGGGACATACAGGCAGTCCGTCCCCTGATAGGCGATCTTGACATAGTCCTTCGTCACGCCGCCGACCTTCAGCTGCTCCATGCCGACATAGCGGCCAATGCCGTGATGCTCGTGTACAACAAGATCGCCGGGCGTGAGATCGGTGAACGAATCGAGCTTTTTGCGGTTCGTGGCCTTTTTCGGCACGCGCACCTTTTTGCGCTCCTGCCGGACGGCGATCTGCCCCTCTGTTAAGATGGCAAATTTCAGGGTCGGGTATTCCAGTCCCGCAGGCAGCGACCCGCCCGCAATCAGGATCTGCCCTTCCTGCGGCAGCTTCGTCAGCGGGAACGCCAGCAGGGCGTTCAGGCCGCTCCGCGCCAGCAGATCCTTTAGGATCTCGCCGCGCCGCTGGCCGCCGCACAGGACGATCGAGCCATAGCCGTTGGAGCTGTAGCTCTTGAGGTCGGCTGCCGCCGTCTCCAGACTTCCGCCGTAGCCCGGCAGCTGCCGCGCCGTGAAGGACAGGAGCTTTTTGGGCGGCAGGCTCTCGGGGTACCTCGCGGCGAGGAAGCCGTCGCAGTAGATGACGGCCCGGTCGCGCAGGCGGGCGGCCAGCTCCTCAAACGAGCAGTAGAAATCACACAGCTCGCCGCAGAGCGTGCCGCTGGTCAAGAACGAATCGAGCAGCAGGCCAAATTCCTCCGACCGGTCCTTTTCCGCGCGCTGCAAATTGCCATGGTCGCAGAACGCGACCACGGCGTCCTGCGACAGATAGTCGGCAGCCGTCGTGAAGTCCGGGTAAATGAGCGCCATATAGCGGTCGGCGCTCGCGAAAAGCGTCTCGTTTTCCAGCGCTTCGCAGTCCTTCTGCAAGGTCTGGATGAGCGCCTGATTGGGCGTTTTCCGGCGCTGCTGGCGCTGGATGAGCGCGCGCAGGTCGCCGCACAGGCCCTCTATGCCCTGCGGGTGCAGGTGTGCTTCCGTCTCCGCCACGGGCAGAAGGATCGCTTCGTCCACGTTTTCCGTGCGCCGCTGGGTGATGGGGTCAAAATAGCCCATGGTGTCCAGCTCGTCGCCGAAAAACTCCGCACGCAGCGGCTTTTCCTGCGCGGGCGAATAGACGTCCAGAATGCCGCCGCGCAGCGCGAACTGTCCCACGCCCTCGACAAGACTCGCCCGCGTATAGCCCGCGCGCGTCAGCCGGTCGATCAGCTCCTCCATGCGGTATTCCGCCCCGCACTTGAGCGTCACGGACGCCTTGAACAATACCTCCCGCGGCATCGTGCGCAGAAGCAGCGCGTCAAGGCTCGCGACCAGCACCGGCACGCGGCCCTGCGCCAGATCGTATAGAAGCCGCAGCCGCTTCTGCTCCCACTGGCGCGACACGCCGATCGCGCCCGCGAGCGTCAGCTCGCGCGACGGCAGGATCGGCGGCTGTTCGCCAAGGAACGCGCCCAGCTCCGCCGCCAGCCGTCCGGCCGCCAGATCATCCTGGCACACGGCCACAAGCGGCCGGCCCGAATGCTCGTGCAGCGCCGCAAGCACATGGCTGCGCGGCGCCTGACTGAGCCCCGAGACCGCCGCGGCCTGCCGCGACTCCACCGTCTGGAGCAGCTGCATATAATCCGGGCTTTTTTGCAGGAACTGAAGCAGAACGTTCATGGTTTTCTCCTAAAAAACAAAAAATCAAGGCAGCACCGCGCAATTCGGCAAGCAGATTCGACGAGAGATTTTTCGTCAAGGCAAGGTTTGAGAAGCGCAGGAATACTGTATGTACCCGCAAGGGGCATGCCGCATCCGTAAGGCTCCTTTGTCGCCAACGGCTGCGCAATATTTCAAGCTTTTCAAACCGCAGAATTGGCGGAAAAGATCCGTCGAAGCGCGCAGACGCAATTGCGCGGTGCTGCCTCAGAAGTTTCAGACAAACAGGCAACGCGCATAGGAGACGTTTCTCCTATGCGTCACGTTTCCCCGGAAAGCGCCTTCAGAACAGCTTTCCGTTATATTCCGCGGCTGCCTTTTCGCAGCCGTTCTTTACGATACAGAGCGCCGCGTCCGCCGCATGCTCCATGGCAGACTGGTAATCCGGCCATTCGGTCTTCGACACGGTGGACAGCACCCAGTCGGCCAGATCATAGTCCGGGTGCGGCTTGGCGCCGACGCCGATCTTGACCCGCGGGAACTGGTCGGAGCCGAGACTGGAGATAAGGGACTTCAGGCCGTTGTGCCCGCCTGCGGAGCCGTTTTTCCGGATACGGAGCTTGCCGACGGGAAGCGAAATGTCATCAAACAGGACGAGGATCCGCTCCGGCGGGAGCTTATAATAATGCGCCGCAGGCTCGACAGACAAACCGGACGCGTTCATATACGTCTGCGGCTTGACGAGCAGCAGCTTCTGCCCCTCATAGACGGCCTGCGCCGTCAGCGCCTGAAAGCGCTCTTTGGAAACCTTGACCTGCAGGCGCTGGGCCAGCAGGTCAAGGGTCATGAATCCGGTATTGTGTCTGGTGGATGCGTACTGCTGCCCCGGATTGCCGAGACCGACGATCATCCAGTCATAATTGGATCTCTGAAACAGCATAAATAAAAATCAGAACAGAACAGACATCGAGTTTTCTTCGTAAATTCTCTGAATAGCGTCCGCGAAGATCGGGGAAACGTCCAGATACTTGATCTTGCTGCATGCGCCCTCGAGCGGCGGGATGGTGTTGAGGAAGGTCAGCTCCTTGATGCAGCTGTTTGCAATGCGCTCATTGGCCGGGCCGGACAGAACGCCGTGGGTCGCGCAGGCGTAGACCTCGGTCGCGCCGCCGATCTCAACGATAGCCTTGGCTGCATTGCAGAGGGAACCGGCTGTGTCGACCATGTCGTCAAAGAGGATGCACTTCTTGCCCTTGACGTCGCCGATGACGTTCATGACCTCGCACTGGTTGGCCTTTTCGCGGCGCTTGTCAACGATGGCAAGATTCATGCCCATCTTGTTGGCAAACGAACGGCTGCGGGCGACGGAGCCGACGTCCGGGGAGACAACGACCATCTCTTCCGGATGCTCGAACTTGGACATGTAATACTTGACAAAGATCGGGTTGGAGAACAGGTTGTCGACCGGGATGTCAAAGAAGCCCTGGATCTGGGCTGCGTGCAGGTCCATGGTCAGCACGCGGTCAGCGCCCGCGGCTTCGATCATGTTGGCGACGAGCTTTGCGGAGATGGGGTCGCGGCCCTTGGCCTTGCGATCCTGACGGGCATAGCCGAAATACGGGATGACGGCGGTGATGCGGCCGGCGGAAGCGCGGCGGCAGGCGTCGATCATGATGAGCAGCTCCATCAGGTTGTTGTTGACCGGCTTGCAGGTGGACTGAACAAGGAAAACGTCGCTGCCGCGGACAGATTCATTGATGGTCACGGAGACCTCGCCGTCGGCAAACGTGGTCACGGTGCAGTCGCCCAGAGGAAGCCACAGCTTGCGGCAGACACCCTCGGCAAACGGACGGTTCGCGTTCGCGCAGAAGACCTTGACGTTCTTACCATGAGAAATCATATGAAATTACCCTCTCTCTTGTGTATATTCTCTGTTCTGATGATGGTCGTTTTTTATTTGCAGGCGGCACGCGCCGCCGGGGATACATGGGGGTTTGCGATCACTTGTTTTCCTTCAGCTTGTGCTTCAGCGCCCAGTCGCGCTTGCTCTGCTGGCGGGCGCGGGCGATAGCGAGGGCATTGGCCTGCACATCGTCGGTGATGGTGGAGCCGGCGGCAATATACGCGCCCTCGCCCACGTGCACCGGGGCGATGAGGTTCGTATTGCAGCCGATGAAGGCATTGTCGTCAATGACGGTGCGGAATTTCCGCGCCCGGTCATAGTTGACGGTCACGGTGCCGCAGCCGAAGTTGATGTTCTTGCCCACGTCGCTGTCGCCGACGTAGGTCAGGTGGGAGATCTTCGTCCCGTCGCCGATGGTGGAGTTTTTAACCTCGACAAAGTCGCCGCAGCGGACATGATTGCCGATGCGCGAGCCGGGACGGACATAGGCGAACGGCCCGACGGTCGTGTCGCTGCCAATCTCGGAGTCATAGACCTGCGACGCGTTGACCTTCGTCCCCTCGCCGACCTTGACATTTTCCAGGTAGCTGTTCGGCCCGATGGTGCAGCCGTCGGCGATCGACGTCGTGCCGCGCAGGATGGTGCCGGGCAGGATGGTCGTGCCTGCGCCGACAAAGACGGTCGGCTCGATGTAGGTGTTGTCATAGTCCCAGATCGAGACGCCGGCGGCGGCGAGGTTATAGAGGATCCCGCGGCTCAGGACCGGCTGCCACTCGGCCAGCTGCTGCATGCTGCTGACACTGTAGACGCCGTCGCGGTCGGTATACGGCACGCCGTGATCCTTCAGAAAATCGGTAAAGATAAACGTCTCGTCGAGCGCGTCCATGAGCGCCTGCCGGCTGACCGAGGTCACGTTGCTGACGACCGGCGCGCCGGAGAAATCCTCCTCGTGCGTCTCAAACGGGTCGATGATCGCGGGGCCGGTGACGACGATGACGTCCTCCTCCTGCTCATCCGCAGTGGATAAAAACACGTGCAGCTGGTCGGCCGTCTCCTCGAGACGCGCGCAGAGGAGCTCCGCATCCTCTGGGAAGCAGCCCTTCGCCTCCGACAAAAACCGTTCGTGGCAGACCAAAAAGAATCGCCCAACGCCGCCTGCGGACAGCGAGCGCGCCAGCCACGACAGCAGCGGCGTCCCCATAATTGCCTGCAGCATCATTGGACGGGCATATCCGGTTTTGACAGTATCATCCGGCACAAAGACAACGGCAGATAATCCGGACACGCTGCATACACCCCTTTCCTCAGCTTCCGGCGAGCATCCGTGCCGCCGTCCGCTGGACATTCCGCTTATATTATAGCAGACCTTCCCGCGTTTGTATAGGAAGCAAACCAAAATTTTTCAGAAAAAACAAAGAAAGTTTTGTGGAAAAATCGGGTAATAATTGCACAAATGAACAAACTATGCTATACTGATTCAGCGTAATTATTAAAAAAAGAGGATTCAACATGCTGACACTGAAAAATATCAGTCTCACAGCCCCGGATGCACAGGGCCGCGCGGACATCCTGAAAAACGTCAGTCTGGACGTCGCGGATGGCCGGTTCCTTGTCGTCACCGGCCCGAACGGCGGCGGCAAGACCACGCTCGCCAAGCTCATCATGGGTCTTATGACGCCGACTGCCGGACAGATCTTCTTTGACGGCGAGGACATCACCGCCCGCTCCATCACCGAGCGCGCCCGTCTCGGCATCAGCTATTCCTTCCAGCAGCCGCCGCGCTTCAAGGGCATGAAGGTCTCCGACCTGCTGACCATCGCGGCCGGCAAGACGCTTTCGCACGACGAGGCATGTTCCTATCTGACGCAGGTCGGCCTGTGTGCGCGCGACTATCTTGGCCGCGACGTCGACACCAGTCTCTCCGGCGGCGAGGTCAAGCGTATCGAGATCGCCACGCTGCTGGCCAAAAACTCCAGGCTCATGATCTTTGATGAGCCGGAAGCCGGCATCGACCTCTGGTCCTTCGCCCGTCTGACCGAGACGTTCCGCGATCTGCACGAAAAGGGCGGCCACACCATCATCATCATTTCCCATCAGGAGCGCATCATCCGTCTGGCCGACGAGATCGTCCTGCTGGCCAACGGCGAGATCGCCGGCCGCGGCACCGCGGACGAGCTTTATCCGCGCCTGCTGTCCCAGACAGTCGCGGGCTGCAATCTGCTGGAGGTGAACGGAACATGCTGAACGAGATCCAGAAAAACATCCTGAAGACCGTTTCGGACATGGTCGGCATTCCGGACGGCGCCGTCAATATCCGTCTCGACGGCCAGAAGGAGTTCCGCCAGAACTCCGAGCACATCCAGATCGTCTCCAAAACCGACAAGGACGGTATCGATATCAAAATCGCGCCCTTCACCAAGAGCGAAAACGTTCACATCCCGGTCATTCTGAGCAAATCCGGCTTCCACGACATGGTCTATAACGACTTCTTCGTCGGCGAGGGCGCGGACGTCACCATCGTCGCCGGCTGCGGTATCCACAACTGCGGCGACTGCGACTCCGAGCATGACGGCATCCACACGTTCTATATCGGCAAAAACGCAAAGGTGCACTACATCGAAAAGCACTACGGCGAGGGCCCCGGCACCGGCAAGCGCGTTCTGAACCCGCAGACCATCGTCTATCTGGAGGAGGGCGCGTCCATCGTCATGGACACCAGCCAGATCGGCGGCGTCGACGACACGAAGCGCTATACAAAATGCGAAGCCAACGGCGCAAATTCCGAAGTACAGATCAACGAAAAGCTCCTGACCGAGGGCACGCAGCACGCCGTCAGCGAGATGGACGTCATTCTGAACGGCGCAGGCTCGCGCACGCGCGTGGTCTCCCGTTCGGTCGCAAAGGAATCGTCCACGCAGGTCTTCTATCCCCGCGTGCAGGGCAACGCGCCCTGCTTCGGCCACGTGTCCTGCGACTCGATCATCATGGGCGCAGCCAAGGTCCGTTCCATCCCCGAGATCTCCTGCAACCACGTGGACGCGACTCTGATGCACGAAGCCGCCATCGGCCGCATCGCGGGCGAGCAGCTGCTGAAGCTCGAGACGCTCGGCCTGACGCCGGAGGAAG
This sequence comes from uncultured Oscillospiraceae bacterium, assembly GCA_934655875.1. Lineage (GTDB taxonomy): Bacteria > Bacillota > Clostridia > Oscillospirales > Oscillospiraceae > CAG-170. Next base: position 46,507 of record CAKUHB010000014.1, on the reverse strand, counting down.
CGGAGGAAAAGATCCTGGAGGGCTTCCTTCGGTAAAATTCACATTTTTTCGCGTTAAATTTGTGTAAAATGCCTTGCTTTTCCAGATTTTCTCCCCTATACTGTACCTGTAATCAAAAGAATAAAAGATACCCTGCCATAGGAGCAGGAAGAGAGGAGTCAAAGAAGATGAATCTGGAAAATTTAAGAGACCGTAAGGGCTTTATCTGCGACATGGACGGCGTGATCTATCTCGGCAACCAGCTGCTGCCGGGCGTGCCGGAGTTTGTCCGCTGGCTGAACGAAAACGGCAAGCAGTTTTTGTTCCTGACCAACTCGTCCGAGCGCTCGCCCCGCGAGCTGCGGCAGAAGCTGCTGCGCATGGGGCTGGATATCGGCGAAGAGCATTTCTACACCAGCGCCCTTGCCACCGCGGCGTTTCTTCACAAGCAGGCGCCGGGCTGCACCGCGTATGTGATCGGCGCGCCGGGCCTTCTGAACGCCCTGTACGACGTCGGCATCTCCATGAACGACGTGGATCCCGATTACGTCATCATCGGCGAGACGGCGACCTATAACTTTGAAATGATCACCAAGGCCGTCCGGCTCGTGCTCGGCGGCGCGCGTCTGATCGCGACGAACTCCGATCTGACCGGGCCGACGGAATTTGGCATTACGCCCGCCTGCCGCTCGCTCGTCGCGCCGGTCGAGCTTGCCACCGGCAAAAAGGCCTATTTCATGGGCAAGCCCAATCCCCTCATGATGCGCACCGGCCTGCACCTGCTGGGCGTCCACTCAGAGGAAGCCGCCATGGTCGGCGACCGGATGGACACCGACATCATCGCCGGTATGGAATCCGGCCTTGCCACCGTCCTCGTCCTGTCCGGCTGCACCAGCCGCGCAGACGTAGACAACTACCCCTATCGCCCGACCTACATCCTGAACGGCGTCGGAGAGATCCCCGTATAATGAACAGCGCCCCGCAGTTCACTCTGCGGGGCGTTAAGTAACAGCTAATAGTGAAAAGTGAAGAGGTGATGTGTGCCGCAGCGCGGCACAATTAAAATCGCTGGCACGGCCAGCACCATACTTTTTCACTCTTCACTATTCCTTTTTACCTGCAACGCCCCGCACCATCCGGTGCGGGGCGCTTGTTTTACAGTGGGCTCTTCTTGATCTTCGCGAATGCGCGGGGGTATTTGGGTGGGGTAGGCTTTTGCTTGCGGATGATGACGACCTTGTGGACGGCGTTCTGAATGGGGTATTCATAGACCCGCTCGATCGTTCCGCCGAGCAGCGCGATGCCGCGCCTGGCCTCGGCCATCTCTTCGTCGGCCAGCGCGCCCTTCATCGCGAGAAATGCGCCGCCCACCTTTACATACGGCAGACACAGCTCCGCAAGGATCGGCAGCCGCGCCACCGCGCGGGAGACCGCAAGGTCATACTGCTCCCGGCAGGTCTGCACGTATTCCTCCGCGCGCGCCGTGATGACCTCTGCTTCCACGCCGAGCTGCGGCAGCAGCTCCTGTAACCAGTTCATACGCTTGGCCAGCGAGTCGAGAAGCGTCAGCTGCATGGACGGCTCCGCGATCTTCAGCGGTACGCCTGGGAAGCCCGCGCCGCAGCCGACATCAATGACGTGCTTGCCCTGAAAGTCCGCCGCCTGCAAAAGCGCGATGGAGTCCAGAAAATGCAGCTCCGCCACGGCCTGCGGCTCGGTGATGGCTGTGAGGTTCATCACCTTGTTTTTTTCGATCAGCGCCTGCCCGAACGCGCAGAGCGTGTCGATCTTCTCCGGCGAAAGGCCGGAGCGCTCTTCCAGTGTCTGTCTCATGCATTTGCCTTCCGGATGAACAGCACGCCGATCGTGCCGGGGCCGCAGTGACTGCTGACCGTGCAGCCGGCACGGGTGACGTCGATCTCCTCAAACTTCTGTAAACTTTGCACAGTTTCCACAGCCTTTTGCACCGTTTGCTCCGGCAGGCCGGAGTGAGTGATGAACACGCGGCGCAGCTCCAGATCCGTCCGGCCGCCGATCTTGTCGGTGATATACTGAACCAGACACTTTTCAAAGCTGCCGCGGTATTTTTTCCCGACGCCCATTTTGCCGTCCCTGACCTCGATGCACGGGCGCAGACGCAGAAGATTCGCGCCCAAAAGCGTCACAGCCGAGCAGCGGCCGCCCATTTTCATGTAATCCAGCCGGTCAAGAATGAAGCTGGCTTCCACGCGGGCCGTCAGCTCCTCGAGCGCGGCCACGATGGCCTGCGGCTCCATGCCCTCGCGCGCCATGCGCTCCGCTTCCAGCACGACAAGGCCGTGGCCTGTGGATAAATTTCTGGAATCGACCACATATACATTGTCAAAGTCCGCCGCGGCCAGCTTTGCATTCTGGTAGCAGCAGGAGAAATCCAGAGAAATGCACACGTGAATCACAAAATCGTTCTTCGCCGAAAGCTCGGTGAACGTGCGGACATAGTCCGCCATGTTCACCGCCGCCGTTTTCGGAAGCCCGCCGCCGGCGGCGACATGGGCGTAGATATCGTCCGGCTTGACGTCCACGCCGTCGTGCAGCGTCCTGCCGTCCATATCCACGTACAGAGGAAGCAGTCGGATGTTGTATTGTTCCAGCTGCTCCGGGCTGAGATCACAGGTAGAATCTGACGTGATCTGATATTGCATACGTATACCATCCTTTAATCATCTGCGCCCTCCATAGGCGCGCCTGTCGGGGTGAAGCTGAAAACTGGCGATGTGACCGGCAGCGAGGATTTTTTGCGCTGAGCAAGACATTTTTTTGCAGGAATACTGACGTATTTCAAGAAAAAATGACGCAGCGCAGCGTGAAAAGGCCCGCTGTCCGGGTGCGTTGGCAGTTTTCAGATTCACCCTAAGTCCGGCTCCGCGAACGGCGCCGTCTTCCGTTTGCGCAGCGCCCGGAAAAAGTCCCGCAGCGCCTGCGCGCAGTCCTCCTCCAGAACGCCGCCCTGCACCTGCGGCTGAAAGCAGCCCGGCAGATGCAGAAGATCAATGAGACTCCCGGCCGCACCGGCCTTCGGATCCTTCGCCCCGTAGACGACACGCGGCAGATGCGCGTTCAGGATCGCGCCCGCACACATCGGGCACGGCTCCAGCGTCACATACAGCGTGCACTGCCACAGCCGCCATCCGCCAAGCGTCCGGCAGGCCTCGGCGATCGCTTCCAGCTCCGCGTGCGCCAGCGCGGTCTTGTCCCGCTCCCGGCGATTCCGGCCATGGCCGACGATGCGGTCTCCCAGTGTTATCACACACCCCACCGGGACCTCGCCCTCCTCGGCCGCTTCCTGCGCAAGACAGAGCGCCCTGCGCATCATTGTTTCATCCAAAACCGTTCACACACCTCCACGGCAGGATTTGTACCATAATACCTGAAAACTACAGATTCGTCAACACTATCCTCCGGCACGGAGCAAAAAAGACCTCCGGTCAGAGCGTCTGGCCGGAGGAAGATTGGGGTCGTGGGATTTTGACTGCGGCGCTTGCCGCCGCAGTCCGGGATATGAAGTGCGCTCGCATTGGATAAGCTGTATCCATACCATACCGCAGGCACGCCGAAAAGTCTGCCGAACGCTGTCGCGCCGGAAAATTTTTCCCGCGCAGGCCGATTTTCTTGCAAAGAGAAGCCTTTCTTGCTAAAATAAAAGGCTGAATGACCCGAATTGGAGGGATCCCCATGGAATTTGACGCTGGCCGGTATGACGTGGCCGTCATCGGCGCGGGCCACGCCGGCATTGAAGCCGGTCTTGCCTGCGCGCGGATGGGTCTGCGGACCGTTGTATTTACGATCAATCTGGACGCCGTCGGCAATATGCCCTGCAACCCCGCCATCGGCGGCACCGGCAAGGGCCATCTGGTGCGCGAGCTGGACGCGCTGGGCGGCGAAATGGCCAAAGCGGCCGACCGCTCGTGCATCCAGTACCGGATGCTGAACCTCGGCAAAGGCCCGGCGGTGCACTCGCTCCGCGCGCAGGCCGACCGCCGCCGCTATCAGGAGGATATGAAACGGACGCTCGAGCGGCAGGAGAACCTTGACCTCAAGCAGGCCATGGTCACCTCCATCCGCCTGACGGATGGACATGTCTCCGCCGTCGTGACGCGGCTCGGCGCTATCTATCAGGTCAGCGCCTGCGTCATCGCCTCCGGCACGTACCTCGACGCCCGCGTCATCACCGGCGACTGCGCCTATTCCTCCGGCCCGGACGGCATGCAGGCCGGCATCGGCCTTGCAGAGCAGCTTTCCTCTCTCGGCCTTCGCATGCGCCGCTTCAAGACCGGCACGCCGCCGCGCGTCAACCGCCGCTCGGTCGACGTGTCGCAGATGGAGCTGCAGCCGGGCGATGCACACCCTGTCCCCTTCTCGTTTTCCACAAAAACGCCGCCGGAAAACAAGGCGGTCTGCTATCTCACCTACACGAACGAAAAAACGCACGAGATCATCAAGGCCAACCACGACCGGTCGCCGCTGTTCAACGGCATGATCGAATCCGTCGGCCCGCGCTACTGCCCGTCGATCGAGACAAAGATCGACCGCTTCCCGGACAAGCCCCGGCACCAGCTGTTTGTCGAGCCGTGCGGCCTGTATACGGACGAATTATATATTCAGGGCCTTTCCTCCTCGCTTCCCGAGGATGTGCAGCTCGACATGCTCCACTCTATCAAGGGTCTGGAGCACGCCGAGATGATGCGCCCGGCCTATGCCATCGAATATGCCTGCGTCGACCCGACGGAGCTCCTGCCGACGCTCGAAAGCAAAAAGATCCCCGGCCTTTACGGCGCGGGGCAGTTCAACGGCTCCTCCGGCTATGAAGAGGCCGCCGTGCAGGGCTTTGTCGCGGGCGTCAACGCGGCGCTGAAGCTCAAGGGCGAAGACCCGATGATTCTCAGACGCTCCGACGGCTATATCGGCACGCTCATCGACGATCTTGTCACCAAGGGCACGAACGAGCCGTACCGCATTATGACCTCGCGCTCAGAATACCGGCTCCTGCACCGGCAGGACAACGCCGACGAGCGCCTGAGCCCCATCGGCCACCGTATCGGGCTCATTTCCGACGAGCAGTATGAAGCCGTACTCGCAAAATACCGCACCGTCGCCGCCGAGATCCGTCGGCTGGAAGCCACCGGCGTGGCAGAAAGTGAAGCGCTCAATGAGATGCTGCGTGCGCACGATACCGCGCCGGTCGAAGGCTCTGCCCGCCTGTCCGATCTTGTCCGGCGGCCGCAGCTGGGCTATGACGATCTGGCTCCCTTTGACCCGGAACGGCCGGCGCTGCCGCCCGTCATCCGCGAGGCCGTCGAGATCCGCATGAAATACGCGGGCTACATCGCCCGCCAGCAGAAGCAGGTCGAGGAATTTGCCCGCGAGGAATCCCGCCTGCTGCCCGAAACGATCGACTATCTTTCCATTCAGGGCCTGCGCGTCGAAGCGCGGCAGAAGCTCAGCGAGATCCGCCCGCTCTCCATCGGTCAGGCCAGCCGCATCTCCGGCGTCTCGCCCGCGGATATCGCGGTGCTTCTCATCTGGCTGGAGCAGAATAAGGAGTAACACATGTATTTCGATTCACACACACATCTGACCGAGGACTGTTTTGCACAGGACTTTGACGCTATTGTGGAAAACATGAAGGCCGCGTCCGTCACCGGCATGATGGAGATTGGCTATGATCTGGCGTCGTCGGAAAAGGCCGTGCAGCTGGCGGAGCGCTTTGACTGGGTCCACGCTGCCGTCGGCAGCCACCCGGACGACGCGGAGCAGGTAGACGAAGCGCGGATCGCCGTCTATCGCGAGCTTTGCAAGAATCCACGCGTCAAGGCCATCGGCGAGATCGGTCTGGACTATCATTATGAAGAGCCCGGCCGTGAGGTGCAGAAGCGCGCCTTCCGCATGCAGCTCGCGCTGGCGCAGGAGCTTTTCATGCCCGTTGTCATCCACGAGCGCGAAGCGCACGAGGACGGGCTGCGCATCCTTGAGGAGTTTCCGGCCGTCCGGGGCGTGTTCCACTGCTTCTCCGGCAGCTATGAGATGGCGAAGGATCTTGTAAAGCGAGGCTGGTATATCGGCTTCACAGGCGTCGTAACGTTCAAAAATGCGCGCAAGGCCGTGGAGACCGCCGCAAATATCCCGCTGGACCGCATTCTCATCGAGACCGACTGCCCCTACATGGCCCCGGAGCCCTTCCGCGGCCGCCGCTGCGACCCGAGCCTTGTCCCGTACGTCGCAAAAAAAATTGCAGAGCTGCGCGGTCTCTCCCCAGAAGCCGTCGCCGCCGCAACCGCCGAAAACGCCAAACACTGCTTCCGGATATAAAAATGTAATATAAAAAGGCAGTGGAATCATATCCGCTGCCTTTTTTGTATGAAACTTACTTTGCAATATTCGACGGAATAGATGTCCCGATGTATACATATCCCAAGGTCACCCATCCGCTATTCACGCGGATTGAACCAGAGGTCGATGTAGCCCCAGCAGTATGGCCAACACCAATCACGAAATGTGCGGAATCCCAATAGCTTGTTTCGCCAGCGCCGATACGCAAGTAGCAAGGCACACCGTAGCCGCTATTGATGGTATTCTTGAACTTTGTCCAAGTATATGAGCTGGAGCTGATATCAGTATGGGATGTCCCATACTCACCAGTATATCCATTACTGATAGTAGCCAACTGTGCTGTAGTTAAATTTGTACTCTGTCCCAAGGTCCGGTTCGTGTATGTAGCAAGTGAGATCTTCAATTTTTCTTTTGTTGTTAATGTGCTTAAAAGATATCCGCCGCCGAAGTACTCGTCAAGGTGTCGAAGATACATGGCAATTGCATTGATACCACAATCAGTAGAATAGGTTCCAGAATAGTTTCCCGAGCTGTATACTAAATTTTCATCATAACCTCCAGAAACCACTTTTTCTGTCTCGACTGCTCTTGGTAAAGAATTGGCAGAAAGTTGACTGACGCAGTTTTCACGTTCAGTAATGGTTTGCGTCGTTTCATTTTTACCTCCCATTCAATATGTGTTCCTTAGTACTTCTTCATAATATAATGCCTGAAATACGCATAGCCAACTCTTTTTAGTATGGACTATGCGCTAAAATTGTTGATTTTCAATCGCAACCTCCAGAAACAACGAGCAAAACAAGAAAAACAGCGCATAAATCCGTACTGCGTTTTGTACGCCAGCATAGCAGCTAATTCACCACCCCTATATTGGTATTTTGAAGTTTGTGCCGTCTATCAGTATAACCACAAAAGGACTCGCACTCCCTTTCATCCAATACGTACGGTTTTATTTGCTTTGGTCGCAAAAATTCCGAAAAAATTTTTCTCTGATTGACTGCGCCACTGTAGGATCCATCCATAGCGCAGAAAAACGGTGTGACCTTCGCGGTCACACCGTTTCAGCATGTCAAAAAATCCTGTTTTTGCGATTATTTGAACTTCCGGCTCTCGATAACCGCCTGCTCGTCGCAGCGGTTATTTTTTTCGTTTGATTCGTGGCCCTTGACCCAGTGGTAATGCAGCTCGTGCTGGCTCACAAGGCCGAGGAGCATTTCCCACAGATCCGGGTTGAGGGCAGGCTTTTTGTCGGATTTGATCCAGCCCTTTTTCCGCCAGCCCCACGCCCAGCCTTTTTCCAGCGCGTCAATGACGTATTTGGAATCGGAATACAGCTCCACGACGCACGGCTCCCGCAGAGCCAGCAGCGCCTCGATGACGGCTGTCAGCTCCATGCGGTTGTTGGTCGTGGACGGCTCGCCGCCGGAGATCATTTTTTCGCGGCCCTGATACTCCAGGATCGCGCACCAGCCGCCGGGGCCGGGATTGCCGGAGCAGGCGCCGTCGGTGTAGACGGTAACGGTCTTCATACGCCTTCCTGCTCCGCCGTTTCCTCGTCCGTCTCCGGGGCCAGACGCTCCACGGAGATCACGCGGCTGCCCTGCTCGATGCGCATGAGGATGACGCCCTGCGTATCGCGCTTGTAGACGTTGATATCGGCTGCCGCCATACGGATGAGCACGCCGCCGCTCTCGATCATCATAACGTCGTCGCTGTCATCCACGATGGCGACGCCCGCGATGCGGCCGGTCTTGGCGGTGATGTTGTAGTTCTTCAGACCCTTGCCGCCGCGCTGCTGCGGACGGCGCTGGCCGTCCTCGGCAAGGCGCATATACTCCTCGATCTGCGTGCGCTTGCCGTAGCCGAACTCGGTGACGGTCAAAAGCTGCTTGCCCTTTTCGGCAATGCCTGCGCCGATGACATAGTCGCCTGCGTCCAGCGCGATCCCGCGCACGCCTGCGGCGTCACGCCCCATGACGCGCACATCGTTCTCGTTAAAGCAGATGGCCATGCCGTTCGCCGTTGCGAGCATGATATCCTGATTGCCGTCGGTCTTCATGACGGCGATCAGCTCGTCGCCCTCGGTCAGCGTCAGTGCGCGGATGCCGGCCTTACGGGCCGTATTCAGGCTTGAGAGCGTCAGGCGCTTGACGACGCCGTTTTTCGTGACGAAGACGAGATTATCCTCGTCAAATTCGTGGACGGTAATGCCGGCCGTGACCTTTTCGCCCGGCTCGAATGGGAGGATATTGACAAGATTCGTGCCCTTGGCCGTGCGGCCCGCTTCCGGGATCTGATAGCCCTTGCGGCGGTGCACCTTGCCGAGGTTCGTAAAGAAAAGGATATAGTCATGCGTAGACGCGGAGAAAACGCCCTCGACGAAGTCCTCTTCCTTCGTCGTCATACCCGTGACGCCGCGGCCGCCGCGCTTCTGGCTGCGATAGGTCGAAGCCGGAACACGCTTGCAGTAGCCCGCGTGGGAGAGCGTGAAGACGCACTGCTCCTCCTCGATGAGATCCTCAATGTCGATCTCATCCTCGACGTCCTGGATCTCCGTCTTCCGGTCGTCGCCGAATTTATCGCGAATGGCGATTAGCTCGTCCTTGAGCACGCCCTTGAGCATCTCCTCGTTGGACAGAAGCTCGCGGTAATACGCGATGCGCTTTTCCAGCTCCTCATATTCCGCTTCGAGCTTTTCTCGCTCGAGGCCCTGCAGGCGCTTGAGCTGCATGTCAAGGACGACCTGCGCCTGAATTTCAGACAGGTCAAAGCGCGCCATCAGGCGCTCCTTTGCGTTGTCGTAGCTTTCGCGGATGGTCTTGATGACCTCGTCGATATTATCCTCGGCGATGAGCAGACCCTGTAACACGTGCTGCCGTTCGAGCGCTTTTTTGAGATCGTACTGCGTCCGGCGGGTGATGATCTCCTCCTGGAACGCCAGATACTCGTCCAGCATGTGACGAAGAGACAAAATCTTCGGCTGCTTCTGGTTATTGACCAGCGCCAGCATCGTCACGCCGAAGGTGGTCTGCATCTGCGTCTGGGCAAAGAGCCGGTTCAGAACGACCTGCGGGTTCGCGTCCTTTTTGAGCTCGATGACAATGCGCATGCCGTTGCGGTCGGTTTCGTCGCGGATGTCGGAAATGCCCTCGAGCCGCTTGTCGCGCACCTGCTCTGCCATGGCGGCGATGAGCTGGCGCTTGTTGACCTGATACGGAAGCTCGGTGACGATGATGCGCTCGCGGTTCTGGCCGAACTCCTCAAACTCCGTTCTGGCGCGGATGGTGATTTTGCCGCGGCCGGTGGCATACGCGGCCCGGATACCGCTGCGGCCCATGATCATGCCCTTTGTCGGGAAATCCGGCCCCTTGATGTACTCCATGAGGTCGGCCAGCTCCGCTTCCGGATTGTCCAGAATGCAGACGCAGGCGTCGATGACCTCGCGCAGGTTGTGCGGCGGGATATTCGTCGCCATGCCGACGGCGATGCCCGACGAGCCGTTGACGAGAAGATTCGGGAAGCGGGACGGCAGGACGCGCGGCTCTTTTCTCGATTCGTCGAAGTTCGGGTCCCAGTCGACGGTGTCCTTGTCGATGTCGCGCAGCATTTCGTTGCAGAGCTTCGACATTCTCGCTTCGGTGTAACGGTAGGCCGCGGGAGGATCGCCGTCGACAGAGCCGAAGTTGCCGTGGCCGTCGACCAGCGGATAGCGCATGGAAAAGTCCTGCGCCAGACGCACCATCGCGTCATAGACCGATGCGTCGCCGTGCGGATGGTACCGGCCCAGCACGTCGCCGACGCAGGTCGCCGATTTCTTGAACGGTTTATCGGAGGTCAGTCCATCCTCGTACATGGCGTAGAGAATGCGCCGGTGGACTGGCTTCAGACCGTCGCGCACGTCCGGCAGCGCACGCCCGACGATGACGGACATGGCGTAGTCGATATATGAGCTTTTCATCTCATGGACAAGCTCGGACTGCACGATATGCTGCTCCGGGAACAGAATGTCCTCGGGCTTGTAATCTTTTTTATGTGCCATAAAATATGGTTCTCCTTTTCAGGGTAGGAGTTCGGCTTCCCCCAGGGGAAGGCTTTTTTATGCTCAGATGTCGAGATTTACGACATACTTTGCGTTTTCCTCGATAAATTCCTTACGCGGCTCGACCTCTTCGCCCATCAGGACGGTAAAGATCTGGTCGGCCTGCACGGCATCCTCGAGCGTGATGCGGCGGAGCGTGCGCGTGGTGGGATCCATGGTCGTCTCCCACAGCTCGTGCGGGTTCATTTCACCAAGACCTTTGTAGCGGGAAATGTCGATCTTTGCATTCGGGTTATCGGCGCGCATTTCCGCGGAGATCTGGTCGCGCTCGGGGTCTGAATACGCGACGCGCTGCGTCTTGCCGCGCGAGAGCTTGTAAAGGGGCGGCACGGCGGAATAGACATAGCCATGCTCGATGAGCGGCCGCATGAAGCGGAAGAAGAATGTCAGAAGGAGCGTTCGGATGTGGCTGCCGTCGACATCGGCATCGGCCATGATGATGACCTTGTGATAGCGGAGCTTCTCAAGATTAAATTCATCGCCGATCCCCGCGCCCAGCGCCGTGATGACGGGCTGGAGTTTGTCGTTGCCGTAGACCTTATCGGCTCTGGCCTTTTCCACGTTCAGCATCTTGCCCCAGAGCGGCAGGATCGCCTGGAAGCGGGAATCGCGGCCCTGCGTGGCCGAGCCGCCTGCGGAATCGCCCTCGACGATGTAGATCTCGGTGAGAGCCGGGTCGGTGTCGTTGCAGTCGCGCAGCTTATCCGGCATCTGGCCGGATTCGAGGCCTGTCTTGCGGCGGATGGCCTCGCGCGCCTTGCGCGCGGCTTCGCGCGCGCGGTTGGCCATCATGGCCTTATCGAGGATGATCTTGCCGATGGCCGGGTTCTCTTCGAGGAACTCTGTCAGCTGCTGCGTGACGATATTGCTGACGAGCGTGCGCATGGAGGCATTGCCGAGCTTGGCCTTCGTCTGGCCCTCAAACTGCGCCTCGGTCAGCTTGACGGAGACGATGGCGGTCAGCCCCTCGCGCACGTCGTCGCCGGAGACCTTGTCGTCGCCCTTGATATAGCCCTTCTTGACGCCGTAGGCATTGAGGACATTGGTGAGCGCGCGCTTGAAGCCCTCTTCGTGCATGCCGCCCTCCGGCGTATGGATGTCGTTTGCAAAGGAAACGATCGTCGCGTTGAACGAGTCGTTGTATTGCAGCGCAACCTCCGCCGTGTCGTCGCCCTTGGTGCCGGACATGTAGATGACCTGCTCGTGCAGGGGCGTTTTGTGGCGGTTGTACCACTGGACAAATTCGCGGATGCCGCCCTCGTAGCACATGGCGTCCACGCGCTCCTTTTCGGGCTTGTCGGCGGATTCAATACGCTCGTCTTTGATCGTGATGTGCAGGCCGGCGTTCAGAAATGCCTGCTCGCGCATGCGGGTATGGAGCGTCTCGTAATCATATTCCAGCGTGTCGAACATCTCGGGATCCGGCTTGAAGGTGACCTTCGTGCCGTGATCCTCCGTCGTGCCGATCACGCGCATTTCCTGGGTAATATGGCCGCGGGAGAACTTCATCTGATAGATCTTCCCGTCACGGCTGACCTCGACCTCCAGCCATTCGGACAGGGCGTTGACGACCGACGCGCCGACGCCGTGCAGACCGCCGGAGACCTTGTATCCCCCGCCGCCGAACTTTCCGCCGGCATGCAGGACAGTATAGACGACCTCCAGTGCCGGCCTTCCGGTCTGCGGCTGGATATCGACCGGGATGCCGCGGCCATCGTCGGTGACGGTGATGGTGTTGCCCTCGTTGATGGTCACGACGACATGCTTGCAGTAGCCCGCGAGCGCTTCGTCGATGGCGTTGTCCACGATCTCATAGACCAGATGGTGCAGGCCCGAGCTGCTCGTCGAGCCGATGTACATACCGGGGCGCTTGCGCACGGCTTCCAGACCCTCAAGAACCTGGATCTGACTGGCGTCGTATTCCTTTTCCGCTTCGGTGATGTTCCTGATTTCTTCACTCATACTGTTTCTCCTTTTGCCGGGATAGGGTTTCGCCGGCCTCCTGGATGCGTTTTTCCAGAATGGCAGCGTTATATTTCGTCAGGTAGACGCGGCTCTGGCCATATTCGCTCGTCACGAGGAAGGACTTCGGCAGCTCGTCCGTCGCTTCGACGACGGCGCCGGACCTCTGCGCTTCCGTGAGGAATTTCCGCGTCCATTTGGAGCAGGTGGTGTTATCCAGATCAAAGACGCCGACAATGGTCTCGCTGCGGACGGAAAAATCTCCGCCGATGTTCAGATACATGCTGCGTCCTCCCGGATCTGTCCGTGCTCGATCAAGATTTTCTTTCCGACGTCTGTCAGCCGTTCCGGCTCGCAGCAGGTGATGAGCACCTGCCCCGTTCTGATCTGATTGAGCACAAAATCCTGCCTCTTTGCGTCCAGCTCGGAAAGCACGTCGTCCAATAAAAGCACCGGCTCTTCTCCGGTGTCCCTGCGGAACAGCTCGCGTTCGGCGAGCTTCAGACTGATGGCCGCCGTCCGCGTCTGTCCCTGCGAGCCGAAGGACTTGACGGACAGCCCGCCGAGCTTCGCTTCGAAATCGTCCTTGTGCGGGCCGGACAGGCACTGTCCGGATTCCAGCTCCGCACGCGCGTGCTGCTTCTGGTGCTCAGTCAGCTGGTCAAAGAGGACGGCCTTTTCCGCGAACGGATCCGTCACGGTCGAAACGGTCTGATATTCCAGTGTCAGCGCTTCGCGCCCGCCGGAAAATTCCTCGTGATACAGCTGCGCCTGCTGCGACAGCCCGCGCAGGTATCTGGCGCGGTAGGAAATAAGGATCGCGCCGACCTGCGCCATGCGCAGATTAAACTCCGGCAACGGCTCGAGAAGAGACGGCCGGTCGTGATAGTCCTTTAATATTCTAGCCTTGCTGTCCAGCAGCTTCTGATACTCGCCAAGCGCCTGCGCATAGCCGGGCCGCAGCTGGCAAAGCGCAGTGTCGATGAGCTTTCTTCTCCCGGCAGCGCCGCTTTTTAAAATCAGAAGATCGTCCGGGCAGAACAGAACCGTCGTCAGAACGCCCGGCAGATTGGCAGCCGAGCGCTGCTTGACGCCCCCAATATAGAGCTGCCGCGGCCTGCGGCCGGAAAACAACACGGCGCGCAGCGACTGCTCGCGCCCGCCGGATTGCAGGCGGCAGCTGAGATCTGCAAATTCCGCTCCGAAGCGGATCAGCTCCTGCCCGCGCGCCGTCCGGAAGCTCCGGCCGGTCGACAGATAAAAGACCGATTCCAGAAGATTCGTCTTTCCCTGCGCGTTTTCCCCTACAATGAGATTGACGCCGGGGTGCAGCTGGACAGCGGCAGACGTGTAATTGCGGAAGTCATAGAGCTGTAACGCGTCGATCCTCATGCCTGCTCCTGCGTGACGAGCCAGGTATTTGCCATAAATGTGACCTTGTCGCCGGGATGCAGCTTTTTGCCGCGCATGGTGCAGACCTCGCCGTTGACCAGCACATCGCCCTCCTGAATGAAGGTCTTGGCCATGCCGCCGGACTCAATGGCGTTGGCAAACTTCAGAAAATCCTGAAGCTTGATAAACTCCGTATGAATGGGGATCTCAATGGGGCTGTCCGCCAGCTTTTTTGTAACGCGTACCTTCATGTTATTCCCCCGCTTTCAGACGCACCGGCAGAACCATATAGCTGTACCGGCCGGAGCCGTCGCACGGATTCATGACGATGGGACTCAGTCCGTTGACCAGCTCGAGCGAGCATTCCGCATCCGGGATCGCGCGCAGCGCGTCGAGCAGATACCGGCAGTTGAAGCCGATCTCCATGTCCTGCCCGTCGCCTGCGATCTGGCAGACGTCATGCGCTTCGCCGATCGTGGAGACAGAGCGGAAATCCGCGGTATTTTCGCCAAAGCGGCAGCGAACCGGGCTTTTGAGCTTTTCCGAAATGATCAGACCGACACGCTCGATAGAGTCTGTCATCTTTGCCACGTTGACCGCCAGCTTGATCGGCTGGTTCTGCGGCAGCACGCGCCGCCAGTCAAGGAACTCACCCTCAAGCAGACGGCAGACGAGCGTGGCTTCTCCGATGGAGAAGAGAATATGCTTGGAGCCAAGATAGAACGTGCAGTTTTCATCCGTATCGCCGAGGATCTTTTCCGTTTCCTTCAGCGCGGCAGCCGGAACGACAAATTTGAGCTTGCGGCCGATTGGCTCTTCCGTCGTCCACCGGCGCAGCGCCAGGCGGTAGCCGTCGACGGCGACGACGGTGATGGACGTGTCGTCTACCTCAAACAGGCAGCCGGTATGGATGGGGCGCGCCTGATTTTCGCTGACGGCAAAGCTCGTGCCGCCGATCATGGCCTTTAGTTCATTCTGCGGCAGCTGGATTCCCTTTTCCGAATCGACCTCCGGCAGCTCCGGATAATCCTCGGAAGACATGGCTGTGATGGAGAACGAAGAAATGCCGCCGCGGATGGAGACTTTGAACGCGTCATCCACGCTGATGGAGACCGTATCGTCCGGCAGCTTGCGGACGATATCGAAAAACAGGCGGGACGGCATGATGCAGGCGCCAGTTTCCGCAATGTCAGCGTCGACGGAAATGGTGATGCCCGTTTCGAGATTATAACCGGAAAGCGTCAGCTTGACACCTGCTCTAATATAGATCCCCTCGAGCGCGGGAATGGTGCTCTTCTGCGCGACGGTGCGGGACGCAATGGAGATCGCGGCGACGAGTGCGTTTTTTTCACAGGTAAATTTCATGAAAGCTCCTCCGTTTCTTCTTTCAAGAGAAAGAAAGGATTTTTTTTAGAAGTACGTAGCAGTAGGGAAAAGTTATGTGGAAAAGTGGTGCAGAGCCTGACGCGGCAATGCTTTTTTCTCCACACCCTCTTGTGGAGGATTCAAATTGTTATCCACACCCGTTTTTGTGAAACACGCGTTTCACAGCTTTCAACAGACCTGCGCTGTGGATTCCACAGCCGGGTGTGGAGAAAATCAGAGCTTGCTGTTGATATTTGCCGTAATGTCGCGGATGTTATCCTGCAATCCGCCGGATCCGGACGTGAGCTGCTGCTCGACCTTTTTGATGGAGTGGATAACAGTCGAATGGTCGCGGCCAAATTCCTTGCCGATGTCGGGAAGCGAGAGATTTGTAAGCTTCCGCATGAGATACATGGCGACCTGCCGCGCTTCGGCGGTGTTTTTATTTTTGAGCGTGCCGCGGATGACGGCTTCCTCAATGTTATAGAAGCGGGAGACCTCGCCGATGATGAGATTCGGCGTCGGCAGGCTTTCGGCCTTTTCCTTGTTGTACATGTCCTTGATGGCGCGGGCCACGTTCGGGACGGTCAGCTCCATATTGTCAAGATCGTGATAGGCGCGGATCTTTTTGACCGTGCCCTCAAGAAGCCGGACATTGGAGGTGACGTTTTCCGCGATGAACGAGCAGACATCATCCGGCAGCTCAAAGCCAAGCGAGACGGATTTATTCTTGATGATCGCCATACGCGTCTCATAATCCGGCGGCTGAATATCCGCGATCAGACCCCATTCGAACCGCGTTTTCAGACGATCCTCCAGCCGGAGCATCTCATTGGGCGGCCGGTCGGCGGTCAGGACGATCTGGTGGTGGTTCTCGTAGAGGTTATTGAATGTATGGAAAAATTCCTCCTGCGTGGATTCCTTGCCGGCAATAAACTGGATATCGTCGACGAGAAACAGATCCGCATTGCGGTATTTGTTGCGGAACTCGTTGTTGCGGCCCTCCTGCAGGGCGGCGATCAGCTCATTGGTAAACTGATCACCCTTGATGTAGACGATATTATAGCTGGGATGGTTTTTATGGACGACGCTGGCAATGGCGTAAAGCAGATGCGTCTTGCCAAGGCCGGATGGGCCGTAGATGAAGAGGGGGTTATACGTTTCCGCCGGATTGTTGGCGACGGAAATGGCCGCGGCGTGCGCAAAGCGGTTGGAGGAGCCGACGACGAAATTATCGAACGTGAACTGCGGGTTAAATTCGATAAACTCCGGCTTCTGCTGCCGGCCGCGATAGGCTTCGATCTCCGTCTCATCCAGAACGGTGATGGTGACGTCCATCTGGAAGATCTCCTGCATCGCTTCCTTGATATAACCCTGGCAGCGGCGAAGGATAATATCCTTGCGGAACGACGACGGGGAATAGAGAACCAGCTGATTGTCGGTCAGCTCGAGAATTTCGGTATCGTCAAACCAGGTGGAGACCACCTGCGGCGTCAATCTGGCCTCCATATGGCCGAGCACCTTCGCCCAGACGTAAGCGGTAGAATACATGCGCAGCTCCTTTCCAACTTCCATGCCGCGCGGGCAAAAAAATCACAAATTTATACACAATAATCATAACACAATTGTGGACAGTTTTCAAGGGGAGTACAGGTACACACTTTAATATAATATAAAAAATCTTCTCCGGCAGCGCACTGCCGGAGAAGATTTGATTCAGAAAACAAGACGGATGAGAAGCATATAGACGAGCGTGCCGCCCGCGATCGAAAGAAGCATCTGCCGCTTCCACAGATGCAGGCCGGCCGTCACAAAAATGGCCAGAAACTCCGGCAGTCCGTAGCTGTACTGCCGAAGCGAGACGGATTTCAGGCAGTAGACGACCAGCATCGCAAAGATCGCCCCAGGCAGGACCTTGCCGAGATACTGGACAAAGGATGGCGTTTTTTTGTTTTCGCTGAAGATAAGAAATGGCAGAAAGCGCGTGAGCATCGTGCCGAGCGCGCAAAGGCCGATGGTAATGATCTGCTGCGTGAGTGTCATGACAGGTCTCCAAACTTTGATTCGATCGGTTTTTTGAAGAAGGACAGGGCGGCCAGAATACAGACCATGGTCGGATTCATAAAATTATCCGCGCCGAAGAGGAGCAGACACCCGACCGCGGCAATCAGCCCGATCAGTTCGCTGAAATGGTGATTTTCCTTCCTCCACTGTTCCATGAAGATGACGACAAACATGGCCGTCATCACAAAATCCAGCCCGGTCGTGTCAAAATGGATAAGACTTCCGAGAAGCCCGCCGATCGTTGCGCCGCTGACCCAGTAGATCTGATTCAGGAGCGAAACGAAGAAATAAAACCAGCCGCGATCCACGCCGTCCGGGATCTTTGCCGTGTAGTTGACGCTGAAGGTTTCGTCGCACATGGCGTAGATGATATATAGCTTCTTTGCGCCCAGATGCTTGTATTTATCCAGCATGGAAATACCATAGAACAGGTGCCGCGCCTGGATCATCAGCGTCATCAGAAACGTCTGCACCGGCGCGAAGGGCGAAAGCAGCATGCTGACCGCGACAAATTCCAGACTTCCGCCGTAGATAATGGCGCTCATCGCCATCGGGTACCAGAAGCTGAAGCCGGAGACATTCATGTAAATGCCATAGGCCAGCGCAAGGAACCAGAAGCCCGCGAAAATGGGAATGGTATACGGGAACGCCGCCTTCAGTGCGTTCCATTTGAGATTCTTCTGCATGGGTTTTGCTTATCCCTCCAGTGCGGACAGCGATTCCTGCAGCCGCTCATAAAACCGGCCCAGATGCACGCCGTCAATCAGCCGGTGATTGACTTCCACGGAAAGGCCGAGCACCTCGCGGTCGCCCTCCTTGACGTATTTGCCCCACGTGATGCGCGGGATGGCGTCGTCAATATCCACCTTTCGCTCGTTCGTGCAGCATGTCAGATCGAACCACGGCAGGCAGGAGATGTAAATGAGATCGTCCGTCTCCGAAGCCGGATCCAGAAATGCGGTCTGCGCTTCTGTTTTTTCCTTTGCCGCGCGGCAAAAGGCTTCCAGAATTCCGGTGCAGGGCGCGGTGACGATCTGGAACTGCTCGCTGCCGGGCTTCAGCACGGTAAAGCTCGGCGTGCGCGCCGGGAGAAGGTAAACCTCACCATCCCGGATGGTATAGCGGAAATTCTCCGTTTCGTTTACGGCCTGCGTGACGAAGTAGATCATGGCGTGATAAAAGGACAGGTTATGCGATTTTGCATATGCATGCAGCTTCGTCACGTCCACGCGGAAGCAGACACTGTAAAACGGCTGGTCGAGCGAGGAAAAAAACCGGAAGCTCTCCGCCCGCGGCCAGGTTGTAAGTTCAATTTTCTGACAAAGATCCGGCATAAACGGCAGTCTCCTTCCCTTTTGCGTTCTATAGTCTAGCAGATTTGTCGGAAAAAGAAAAGTCCCTTTCCATGCAAAAGCCCCGCGGACGATGCAGAAATCGTCCGCGGGGAAATACAATATTTTCGTCAATATGTCCGGATGACAGCCTTGACCTTGCCGAGGATCTGCGCCTGCGTTCCGTCGATCGGATCATAGGCCGGATTCTCCGGCATCAGCCAGACGGTCGAACCGTCTTTGTGGAAGCGCTTGACTGTGGCGGAATCATCCAGCAGCGCCACGACGATCTCGCCGTTGTCCGCCGTCTGCTGCGGTCGGACGACAACCTTATCCCCGTCCAGAATCCCGGCATTGATCATGGAATCGCCGCGCACGCGCAGCGCATAGCAGCCGCGCTCGCCGTCCCACGGGAGATAACCCTCGATATTTTCAACGGCCAGGATCGGCACGCCGGCCGTGACCACGCCCACGACCGGGATCCGGTCGGCCCGGCGGCTCTCCGGCAGGGAGATGGCACGTTTTTTCATGTCGTCCATTTCGATAAGACCAGCGTCGCGCAGCGCGCTGAGGTGATAATGGACGGTTGCCGTAGATTGCAGGCCAACGGCGGTGCAGATCTCGCGCACAGAGGGCGCGTATCCGTTTTCCCCGACAAACTGCGTCAGAAATTGCAGAATTTCTTCCCGTTTCTTGCTTGTTCGTGCCATTTTGACAGCCCCTTTTCTGGTGGTGCACCCAGTATAGCATATCCTGCCCAGAAAAGCAAACGTTTGTTTATAATCCCTCTAAATTAAAGTCCGGGATATAATCTGTAGACGCCGCAGAAAAATCCTGCGTATAGCCGTGATCCAGCTCCAGCAGATACAGATACGACAAAACCGCGTCGTATTCCTCCTCCGTGATCCGCCGGTCAAAGGGCGGCATGGCTTTTGCCCGGCCCATGGGGACGTACTGGCTCATCAGGCTGACGAGCACGTCCTTTTTCGGAAATGTCTCTGCGATCCAATCGAGTACGCCAAGGGAATTATCGATGCAGCCCGGCAGAACCAGATGCCGGATGATGATGCCCTGCATCATCTGCTCGTCTTCAATCACTGCACTGCCGACCTGCCGGTACATTTCCTGAATGGCCGCCGCGGCTGTCTCCACATAATCCGGCGCGTGGGAAAGCTTTGCAGCGAGGGCATTGTCGCTGTACTTGAAGTCCGGCAGATAAATGTCAATCAGGCCCTCCAGCTCGCGCAGCGTCTCGACGGATTCATAGCCGCCGCAGTTATAGACGACCGGGACGGGCAGCTTCGGCGTCAGTGCCGGGAGGATCGACGGCAGAAAATGCGTCGGCGTGACAAGGTTGATGTTCTGACATCCCTCGTCGATCAGCCGCTCGAACGCTTCGCGCAGCTGCGCGGAGGAAATCTCCTTTCCAAAGTTCTCCTGCGAGATCACCACGTTCTGGCAGAACGCACATTGCAGCGTGCAGCCGGAAAAAAAGACTGCGCCGCTGCCGAAGCTGCCGGAGATCACCGGCTCCTCCCAATAATGAAGCGCGGCCCGCGCCGCAAGAATATGATCCGGCATCCGGCAGAAGCCAAGCTGCCCCGCAGTCCGGTCGACGCCGCACCGGCGCGGACAGAGCGTGCAATGGCGGTAATCCAGCATTTCAGATTCCTCCGATAAAAGACATTCTGCGCCAAGTATAGCGCGTTCCCCGTCTTTACACAAGCTTTTCCGTGTGCTAAAATACCGAAAAAGGAGGAATATACAATGAAGAAACTGCTTGCAGCTTCCTTAGCTGCTTTTTTCTTATTCACCGCAGCGGGCTGCGCCCAGAAGCCGCAGACACAGGATCTGGCCGCGCCGGTTGAGCCGGACGCACAGACGCAGCAGCCTGAGGAGCAGATTCCGGAGCAGCCGCAGGACAACGTCATCCAGATCACGCCGAACCAGCAGCAAACACCCGTCGACAACAGCGACTGGAGCTGGCTGGACGAGCCGGAGACCATCCAGACCGACCTTGAGGAGATCGTCACCTGTACCTATACCCTGCCCCATCTGACGCTTTCGTCCGACGACGCGTCCGCGGCGGCCAACGCCGTCTTTGACGACCTTTCCCAGACCGTCCTGTCCTATGCGCAGGAGACGGTATACCCCGCCGCACAGGAAAAGCAGGCCATCGGCTACGTCAACGGCGGCTACAGCATCTCGGAAGGCGCGGGAGGACTGATCGTCGACTACACGCTCTCCGTCTCCTATTCGACCGAGTCCGGAGACCAGCAGTTCCGGCACACCTACACGATCAGCCTTTCCACCGGCGAGCTTCTGAAGGAGGAGTGAATGTTTCACGTGAAACATTCAAAACAGAGCCATGTCTGATTTCAAACGAGGAGACAGTCTGACTGTTACGATCGAATCCGCCACCATTGAGGGCGCGGGCGTCGCCCGTGTGGACGGGCAGGTGCTGTTTGTCGCGGGCGCGCTGCCCGGCGAGCAGTGCACCGTTCGGATCGCGCACATCGGCAATCGCGCGCTGTTTGCGGATCTCGTTTCCATTCTGACCCCATCCCAGCACCGGATTCGGCCGGACTGCCCCTATACCAGCCGCTGCGGCGGATGCAGCCTGCGGCATATGGACTACGCGCAGGAGCTGGAGCTCAAGCGCGCGCATGTGCAGAGCTGCCTGACCCGCATCGGCGGGCAGACGATCGATGCACTGCCCATCACCAGTGCGCCGGAGCTGGACGGCTACCGGAATAAGGTGCAGTTCCCTGTGCAGGAGCAGAACGGCAAGCCCGTGATCGGTTTTTTCAGTGCGCGGACGCATACCGTCATTCCCATCGACGACTGCCGCATCCAGCCGCCCTGCGCCGGCCGCATCCGCCGCGCCCTGCTTGACTGGATGCAGACTTACCATATCCGCGCCTACGACGAAAAAACACATACCGGCTATATCCGTCATCTTTATATCCGCACCGGCGCGGAAAGCGGGCAGATCCTTGTCTGCATTGTGGCAAATACGGAGCAGCTGCCGAAGAAAAAGCAGCTTGTGCAGGCCCTTCTGGCCGCGGAACCGGGCGTCACGAGCATTGTCTTCTCCCCAAACTGCAAAAAGGGCAACACGATCCTCGGCACATCCTTTGAACCGCTCTACGGCGACGGCACCATGACCGATACGCTCTGCGGTCTGCAATTCCGCCTGTCCGTACCGGCCTTTTATCAGGTCAACCACGCGCAGGCCGAACGGCTGTATGAAAAGGCGGTCAGCCTTGCCGGACTGACGGGCAAGGAGACCGTGCTCGATCTCTACTGCGGCACGGGCACCATCACGCTCTGCCTTGCCCGGCACGCGAAGCAGGCCGTCGGCGTGGAGATCATCCCGCAGGCCATCGAGGACGCTAAGTTTAACGCTGCGCAGAACCAAATGGAAAACGCGGAATTTTACTGCATGGACGCCGGCTCCGCGGCAAAAATGCTCGAAGCATCCGGTACAAAGCCGGACGTCATCGTCGTCGATCCGCCGCGCAAGGGCGTCAGTCAGGACGTGATCAATGCAATTTCCGGCATGCGCCCGCAGCGTGTCGTCTATGTCTCCTGTGACCCGGCGACGCTCGCGCGCGACGTGAAGCTTCTGACCGCAGAGGGCTATTCCCTCACCCACGCGGAAGCCTTTGACCTCTTCCCGCGCTGCGCCCATGTGGAGACCGTGGCCCTTCTTTCCAAACGTGATGAAGAAAGGAAGAAGGAATGAGAACGGAACAAGCAGAGCTTACAGTATTATGCCTGATCCACAACGAAGACAGCTATTTGCTGCAGGACAGAGTAAAGAAGGATTGGAAGGGGTATACCCTTCCGGGCGGGCATATCGAACAGGGAGAGTCTGTCGTAGATGCTGTCATCAGAGAAATGAAGGAAGAAACCGGGCTTGTGATCAAAGCCCCGCGCCTTTGCGGCATAAAGCAGTTTCCGATCGAAGGCGGCCGCTATCTCGTATTTCTTTTTGAAATAGACCAGTTTGAAGGGAAGGTCGTCGATTCCGAGGAAGGCAGGATGCAGTGGGTCAAAAAATCAGAACTTAAAAATGTAAAGTTGGTGGATGACTTCGATGATCTGATTGAAGTCATGCACAGCGACAGCCTGACAGAATTTCAGTATATCGTTGAAAATGAGAAATGGATCGTTGTGAAGAAATAACGTATCAGCATTTGAGACAGTTTGTTTCCTGACACGGAGAACCGCGGAGTTCGCGCTCATGCCGATCTGCCGCTGATTTGAATAATCTCATCCCCGAACCGCCGCCCGCTGGAGAGTTCCTGCGGGCGGCGGTTTTTACACAGGTTACGCGGATAACCTTTGACGGAGCGTGCTGCTTTGAACTATACTATGTGCAGAAACAGGAGGGATGACGATGGCGCAGCGGGTACGGATCTGTGATATTGCGGAGGAGCTGGGGCTCAGTACGGCGACGGTCTCCAATGTGATCCACGGGAAAACAAACAAGGTCTCTGACGAGACTGTCCGGCGGGTAATGGCGCTGCTGGAGCAGCGGCAGTATATCCCCAGCATGGCGGGGATCCTGCTGGCGCAGAATCGCTCCCGGATCATCGGCGTGTTTATCAACGACCATGAAAAATATGGGGGCCACACGCTGGAGGACTTTTTTATCGCTTCCTCGCTGAGTTGCCTTTCTGCAGAAATTGAAGCTGCCGGGCAATTCATGATGGTGAAAAAAGCAAAGTGCGCCGGCGAGATCCTCCAGTTCGCGTCCATGTGGAACATGGACGGGATTGTGGTCATCGGGTTCTGCGAGCAGGATTATACAGATCTGCGCAATCACATGCGGATTCCGTTTGCCGTTTACGATGGCTGCTGCGAGCAGCCGGAGCGGATTTTGAATCTCACCATTGATAACTTTGACGGCGGACGGCAGGTCGGCTGCCATCTCCGGGATCTGGGGCATGAGACCGCTCTTTGCATCTCCGACAACACCGTCTGCATGGACATGGAGCGCTACCGGGGCTTCTGTGCGGGCTTTGCCCCTGGGAAGGCAGAGCTGCTGGTGATCCCCATGCAGAAGGAGCAGCGGCTGGCCTTTTATCAGGAGCAGCTGGAACGCTTCCGGCAGGTCTCTGCCGTCTTTGCAGTATCGGATTATTACGCCATAGAGCTGATGCACGTGGTAAAGGAGCAGGGGCTTTCCGTGCCGGGGGAGCTTTCCATAGCGGGCTTTGACGATACGCCGGTGTGCGAACTGGTAGATCCGGCTCTGACCACGGTCAGGCAGGACGGCGCGCTGCGGGCAAAGATCACCCTTGAAAAGCTGCGGGAGCTGCGGGAGGGCAAGCCCATCCACACAGAGCTCCGTCTGCCGGTCTCACTGGTGGTGCGGAAGAGCACAGGCAGGCGAAAACCGTGAAATCATACAAAACTGTTTCCTATATTTTGTGAACAGTTACGCGCTTAACCTTCGCATTTCTGCCTTTCGGGATTTACAATAGGGACAAAGAAACCGGGAGGTGCGGGATGAAAAAAACGGACAGTTTCTTTCGGAAGATATGCGCGCTGGCCATTCCTGTGGCCCTGCAGGCTATGCTGCAATCCTCATTCAGCATGGTGGATCAAATCATGATCGGACAGCTGGGAGAGATCCAGGTGGCGGGCGTGGGTCTGGCGGGAAAGTTCGCGTCGATTTACTCCGTGGTGATCGCCGCCATCGGCGCGGCGGCCGGAATTATGATCTCGCAGTATCTGGGGCAGAAAAACAGGGGCGAGGTCCGGCGGAGCTTCACTGTGAATCTGCTGCTGGGGGCCGGGATCGCGGGCATTTTTTCGCTGCTTTGTCTCCTGTTCCCCGCAGAGATCATGGGGGCGTATACCAAAGACGCACAGACCCGGCAGACCGCGGCGGACTATCTGACGCTGCTCGCCGGCACGTTTGTTCCCATGGCTGGAGCAACGCTTCTTTCCACGCTGCTGCGCTGCCGGGAAAAGCCGCAGCTGCCCCTGTATGCCAGCATTGCGGCGGCCCTTTTGAATACGGGACTCAATTACATTCTGATCTTTGGAAAGCTGGGGCTTGCACCCATGGGCGTAAAGGGCGCGGCGATCGCCACGGTCATTTCCCAGTGCGCCAATTTCCTGCTGATGCTGTTGCTGCTTCCCCGGAAAGAAAAAGAAGCAGAAAGGACGGCGGAGACAAACTTCAATTGGAGACAGTATTTATCCATGCTGCTGCCGCTGCTGGGCTGTGAGGTGCTGTGGAGTCTGGGCGAAAACGTCTATGCAGCGATTTACGGACACATGAGCACCGACGCCAGCGCCGCCATGACGCTGACGAATCCCGTTCAGGGGCTCGTGATCGGCACACTGTGCGGCCTGTCGCAGGCCGCCGGTGTGATCGTCGGAAAGCGGCTGGGCAGCGGAGAACCGGAGGGCGCATTTTGGGCGTCAAAAAAGCTGCTGGCTTATGGCGCTGCCGGGTCGGTGCTCCTCTCGGCTGCGGTGGTTTTGTGCAGCGGCGTCTATGTGGAGCTCTATCAGGGGGAGGAAGCGGTCAAGACCATGACCCGGCAGATCCTTTTCGTATATGCGCTGGTCGCCCCATTTAAGGTACTGAATATGATCCTCGGCGGCGGCATCCTGCGCAGCGGCGGCCAGACGAAATATGTCATGTTCATTGATGCGATCGGAACGTGGTGCTTCGGCGTTCCGCTGGGGCTGCTGGGCGCATTCGTTCTGAAGCTGCCTGCCGCATGGGTCTATTTCCTCCTGTCACTGGAGGAAGGGCTCCGCTTCGGCATCTCGATGGCAGTCTTCCGCAGAAAAAAGTGGATGCACCGGCTGCAAGCCGGAGCATAAAACAAAGCCGCCGCAAGCTGCGGCGGCTTTGTTTCACGTGAAACATAAGAAAAAATAAAATCAGCAGATGCTCTGTTGCATTTTTGAAACCGGCCCGGTATAATATAGGTTACAAAATGGAGAAGAAGGAGCGTGGACAGGCTATGGGCAAAATTCTGGCGTTCGTCAACCAGAAGGGCGGCGTCGGCAAAACGACGTCGGCGGTCAATCTGGCGGCAGCGCTGCAAAAGGCGGGCCGCCGCGTCCTGCTGTGCGATTTTGACCCGCAGGCCAACGCGACCTCCGGTCTCGGCATCGAGAAAAACGCACCTGCACACAGTACCTACGATCTTGTGATCGACAACTTCCCTGCTGCCGATGCCATCGTGCATACCGAGTGGTGCGACGCGCTGGCGTCCAACGTGGCGCTTTCCGGCGCGGGTGTGGAGCTGGTCGGCAGGGAGGGACGCGAGTACGCGCTCAAGCACGCGCTCGAGCCGCTGCGGGACAAATACGATTATATTTTCATCGACTGCCCGCCGTCTCTGGAGCTGCTGACGCTCAACGCGCTCTGCGCAGCCGATCAGGTGCTGATTCCCGTGCAGTGCGAATACTATGCGCTGGAGGGCCTGTCCGACCTTATGGTGACGCTCCGCGCCGTCAAGCGGCGGCTGAATCCCACCATCTCCATCTTCGGCGTCCTTCTGACCATGTTTGACGGCCGGACGAATTTCTCCGCGCAGGTCGCGGAGGAGGTGCGCCGCCACTTCCCCGGCAAGGTCTTTGCCGCCGCCATCCCGCGCAACGTCCGCCTGTCCGAGGCACCCAGCCACGGCATGCCGGTCTGCGCCTACGATAAATACAGCCGCGGCGCGGCAGCCTACGACGCCGTCGCGCAGGAGATCCTTGCAAAAGACGAATAAGGAGTGGAAACGATATGGCAACACAAAAAGGTCTCGGCAAGGGTCTCGGCGCCCTGTTTGGAGACTTCAACGAGCAGGCGGAGCAGCCGTCCGAGGGTACGGTCACACTGCCCCTGCAAAAAATAGAGCCCAATCCCTTACAGCCGCGAAAAACCTTCGATCAGGAGGAGTTGGCGTCCCTCGCGGAATCTATCCGGATGCACGGCATCATCCAGCCGCTGACGGTGCGGAAGCTGCCGTCCGGCTTTTATCAGATCATCGCCGGTGAACGCCGCTGGCGCGCGGCCCGGCTGGCCGGGCTGTCGGATGTGCCGGTCGTCATCATGGAAGCCGACGACAAGAAGGCCATGGAGCTGGCGCTCATCGAGAATTTGCAGCGCGCGGATCTGAACCCCATCGAAGAAGCGCTGGGCTATCAGGAGCTGATGGGTACCTATGAAATGACACAGGAGCAGGCGGCCGCCCGCGTGGGCAAATCCCGCCCGGCCGTTGCAAACGCTCTGCGCCTGCTGAGTCTCAGCCCGGCAGTTCTGGAGCTTGTAAAGAACGGTTCCCTTTCCGCCGGTCACGCGCGGGCCATGCTTCCCATCAAGGACGAAGCACAGCAGCTCTCGCTTGCGCAGAAGGTCATGGCGCTCGGCCTGTCCGTCCGGCAGACGGAAGCGCTCTGCAAAAAGCTGTGCAGGCAAGCGCAGCCGGCCAAGCCCCAGCCGCCGCAGGTGGATTATCTGGCGGAATGCGAAAAGGAGCTTTCCGCCGGCCTTGGCCGCAAGGTCAAGATCGTCTCCGGCAAACGCAAGGGCCGGATCGAGCTGGAATATTACGGACAGGACGATTTGCAGCAGCTGTATGACGCGCTGCAAAGCATCCGGAAGGAGCATCACTGATGGACGAAAAGAAACAGCCGCAGCCGGAAAACAGCGGCGCACAGAAGACCGCAAAGCCCCTGAGCGAAAAGCGCAAGGCCGCGCTTCTGCGGTATATGGCGGTTTTATTCTGCGCAGCCTTTATTCTGGTGCTGATCTCTCTCATTTTGCAGATGCATTCCTCGGAAGCAAAGATTTCCGAGCTGAACGCGGCCAGCACGAGCGCACTTTCCAACGCGGAAGCGCTGCAAACGGAAAACCGCGCCTTGCAGGATGAAAAGATCGCGCTGGAAAAGAAAAACGAGGAGCTTCAGGCAAAGCTCGACGAGCTGACCAAGCAGCTGGAAGAAGCCGCACAGGCCGAAGAGGATTCCCAGACCGCGGAGAACGAAGTGGTCAAAAACCTGCGCACCGAGCTTGACCGGACGAAGGAAGCCTATGAAGCCCTGCTGGAAGCCAAAAGCTGCGACATGCAGGAGGGCAATGTGACCTTCTCGCGCGCCATGCAGACGCTGGAACGATTGAAGGATTATCTCGGCCCGACGGCGCTGGAAGAGTATCACGCGCTGGGCGGAGAATAACAGGAGGAAGAGAAAAGTATGATCGACATTAAGTTTTTGCGGGAAAATCCGGACGCAGTCCGCGAAAATATCCGGAAAAAGTTTCAGGACGCCAAGCTGCCGCTTGTCGACGAAGCCATCCGTCTCGACGCGGAAAAGCGCGCGGCGCAGCAGGAATGCGAGCAGCTGAAGGCCGCCCGCAACAAGCTTTCGAAGGCCAACGGGCCGCTCTACGGCCAGCTCAAAAAGGCCGACGAGGCGCAGAAGGCCGAGATCCAGAAGCAGATCGAGGAAAATAATGCCAAGGTCAAGGCCGACGATGACCGCCGCGCGGAGCTGGAAAAGAAGCAGGCCGAGGCCGAGGACAAGCTGCGCGAGATCATGTATATGATCCCGAACATCATTGATCCGTCCGTCCCCATCGGCCCGGACGACAGCCATAACGTCGAGGTGCAGCGCTTCGGCGAGCCGGTCGTGCCGGATTTTGAGGTGCCGCACCACGTCGATATCATGCAGTCCTTCGACGGCATCGACAAGGATTCCGCCGGCCGCGTCGCCGGTATGGGCTTTTATTATCTGCTGGGCGATATCGCCCGTCTGCACGAGGCAGTTCTGGCCTACGCGCGTGATTTCATGATCGACCAGAAGGGCTTTACCTATGTCATCCCGCCCTTTATGATGCACGGCAACGTGGTCAAGGGCGTCATGTCCTTCCCGGAGATGGAAGCCATGATGTACAAGATCGAGGGCGAAGACCTCTATCTGATCGGCACGAGCGAGCACACCATGATCGGCCGCTTCATCGACCAGATCATCCCCGAAGCCAAGCTCCCGCTGACGCTCACGTCCTATTCTCCCTGCTTCCGCAAGGAGGTCGGCAGTCACGGACTGGAGGAGCGCGGCGTGTACCGCATCCACCAGTTTGAAAAGCAGGAAATGATCGTCGTCTGCCGCCCGGAGGAGTCGATGGACTGGTACAACAAGCTCTGGAGCTACTCGGTTGAGCTGTTCCGGAACATGGAG
This sequence comes from uncultured Oscillospiraceae bacterium, assembly GCA_934655875.1. Taxonomy (GTDB): domain Bacteria; phylum Bacillota; class Clostridia; order Oscillospirales; family Oscillospiraceae; genus CAG-170. The sequence continues at coordinate 17,743 of CAKUHB010000014.1, read as the reverse complement.
ATCCCCGTGCGCCAGCTGGAGTGCTGCTCCGGCGATCTGGCCGATCTCAAGGTCAAATCCTGCGACATTGAAGCGTGGAGCCCGCGGCAGAAGAAGTATTTTGAGGTCTGCTCCTGCTCGAACCTCGGCGATGCACAGGCGCGCCGTCTCGGCATCCGCATCAAGGGCGCCGACGGCAAGATGTATCTGGCCCACACGCTCAACAATACCTGCGTCGCGCCCCCGCGCATGCTCATCGCGTTCCTTGAGAACCACCTCCAGAAGGACGGCTCCGTCACCATCCCGAAGTGCCTGCAGCCGTATATGGGCGGCAAGGAAGTTTTGATCCCGAAGCATTGAGCGCGGCAGAAGGCTGGTACTCTCCTGCATCCCTTGGCTCTCCCAAAGGGAGAGCCAAGGGCTTGTGCGAATACGTACAATTTTGCTAATTTTGATAGCACCTTCTATTGACTGCACCCATTCAAAGACACAAAGTATCAAATCTGATACCCACATCAACGGGCGGCGCGTACTATAGCGCCCGTAAGGTGACTAAATGCGAATGAAGAAGCTGCCAAATTGGCGTTCTGCCTGAATCGCACTGCGGCACAAGCCCCGTACCCCACGCACTCTTTTCTCCCCTATCTTTTCTCTTGCGAGAGAAAAGATAGGGCCGTCGGAGACGCGTCGGAAATGACCTCGCCGGAACGAGTCCCCGCTGTTTGCGGAGCCTCTTATCCTCTGAGCTCATTTCCTCCTTTTCAAACCGCAAACGCTTTGCTGGTTTGCGGTTTGAGATCAAGTATATAACAAGAAATGAAGAGAGGAAGAAAGCAATGAAAAAATTCTTCAATGAGTTTAAGACCTTCATCTCCCGCGGCAATGTCATGGACATGGCCATCGGCGTTGTGATCGCCACGGCGTTCGGTAAGATCAGCGCCAGTCTGGTCGCGGATATCATCATGCCGCTCATCGGCTGCCTCATCGGCGGCGTCGATCTGGCGACGCTCAATATCACGCTGAAGCCCGCCGTCATGGACGGCGAAACGGTCGTGTCGGAAGCTGTCGTGCTGGGGCTTGGAACCTTCCTCACAACGATCATCGATTTTATCCTGATCGCCTTCGTCGTCTTCCTCGTCGTCAAGGCCATGAACATGGCCAAGGCCAAGCTCGAAAAGCCCGCCGAGCCCGAACCCGAAAAGGAGCCGGAACCCACGAAGGAAGAGCTCCTTCTCACCGAGATCCGCGATCTGCTCAAGAACAAGTAAGCCGGAAACCCATGGCGCGCCGCAAAAATGCGGCGCGCCTCTTTCTTTTTCCGCGGAAATGCAATATAATGTCCATAACTATGTAAAGGTGGAGGTGTGCGCGATGCTGCCGGAGGGCTTTGAGACCCGGATGAAAAAGCTTCTGGGCGAGGAATACGACGAATTTCTTTCGACCTTCGACCGGCCGCTCTGCACCGGCCTGCGGAAAAACCCGCTGAAGACCGGCTTTACCGGCGATCTTTCGCGCTTTGCGCTGTCCCCTGTCCCGTGGTGCCCGACGGGCTTCTATTATGACGCGGCTGCGCGGCCGGGCCTGTCTCCCCTGCACGCGGCGGGCCTTTATTATATGCAGGAGCCGAGCGCCATGGCACCGGCGGAGCTGCTGGCCCCGCAGCCGGGCGAGCGCGTGCTGGATCTCTGCGCCGCGCCCGGCGGGAAGTCCACGCAGCTGGCAGGCAAGCTGCGCGGCCGCGGGATCCTCGTCTGCAACGAGATAAACGCCAAGCGCGCCAAAATTCTTTCCGGCAACATCGAGCGTCTCGGCATCGCCAACGCGCTCGTCCTGAACGAGCATCCGAAGCGGCTCGCGGAGCGCTTCGCAGGCTGGTTCGATAAAATTCTGGTCGACGCGCCCTGCTCCGGCGAGGGCATGTTCCGAAAGGAAGCCGCCGCCGTGACCGACTGGACCGAGGACACCAACGCCATCTGCGCCAACCGGCAGGCGGAAATTCTCACGTCTGCGGCGGCCATGCTCCGCCCGGGCGGACGGCTGGTTTATTCCACATGCACCTTCTCACCTGTGGAAAACGAGGGCGTGATCTCGGACTTTTTGTGGAAAACCCCGGACTTTTCTGTGGAAGAAATCGATTGTCCGTTCTTTTCCCCCGGCCGTCCCGATTGGGTGGAAAATCCTGCGCCGGGCTTGGAGCACACGTTCCGGCTCTGGCCGCATAGGCTTCTTGGCGAGGGGCACTATGCCGCAGTCCTGAAAAAAGCCGGAGACGGCCCGCGCGCGGAGCTTCCGCCGGAGCCCGCGGCCAAGACGCCTGCGGAGCTGACGCAGTTCTGCCGCCAGACGGGCGCGCAGCTGCCGGAGGGAAAGCTTCTGCTGTTTGGGCAGGTGGCGTATCTCGTCCCGCAGGAGCTGCCGGGCTTGAAGGGCCTTCGCGTCCTGCGGGCCGGGCTGGAGCTTGGTACGGTTCTGAAGAACCGGCTGGAGCCCGCGCACGCGTGGGCGCTCTGGCTGCCGGAGCTGGAAAACAGCATTTCGCTGCCGTCGGACGATCCGCAGCTTTCGCGGTATCTGGCGGGAGACGTGCTCCCGTCGCCGCTTCGCGGCTGGACGCTCATCCGCGCGGACGGCGTTTCGCTCGGCTGGGCGAAGGGAGACGGCGCACAGCTCAAAAATCACTATCCAAAGGCGCTGCGGCGCCCCGTGTAAATTGGGAGGAAGCAATATGGCAAAAACAGTCCTGATCGTGGAGGATGAACGCGCGATCGTGGAGATCCTGAAATTCAATCTCAAGCGCGAGGGCTATGAGACGCTCGAAGCACTCGACGGCGAGACGGGGTTGCAGCTGGCGCAGACGAAGGATCCGGATCTGATCCTGCTCGACGTGATGCTCCCGAAAATGAACGGCTTTGATATCTGCAAAACGCTCCGCGCGGAGCGCCGTACCACGCCCATCATCATGCTGACCGCCCGCGAGGAGGAAATGGACAAGGTCTTCGGTCTTGAGACCGGCGCGGACGACTATATGACAAAGCCCTTCTCCATGAAGGAGCTGATGGCGCGCGTCAAGGCGAACATCCGCCGCCGCAGCATGGAATATGCCCCGGAAGCGCCCGCCGCAGGCGGCAACACCGTCGAAGCAGGCGGCCTGCTTCTCAATCAGGACACGTATCAGGTCACGAAAAACGGCAGACCGGTCGACCTGACGCAGAAGGAATATGATCTTCTGTCCTATCTCATCCGCGAGCGCGGCAAGGTCTTCTCCCGCGAGGATCTGATGCAGCGCGTGTGGAACTATGAATATTACGGCGATATGCGCACGGTCGACGTGACGGTGCGCCGCCTGCGCGAAAAGATCGAGGACGACCCCGGCAAGCCCGCCTATATCCTGACCCGGCGCGGCGTCGGCTATTATTTCGCCGGATAACGGCCCGAATCACGCGGAAAGGAGGCGGCTTCCATGCGATCCTTGCGCATGAAGATGGTCATGATCATGGTCATTCTGATCCTGGCCCTCATGCTGACCACCGGCGCGTTTCTGATGAGCGGCGTCGGCAACTTCTACGTGTCCCAGTTCTATGAGCAGATGGAGACCACGTTCACCCCGGAGTTCATCGTCCAGCTGCAAAAGCTCTCCGCGGAGGACAATGCGCCCGCGCAGATGAAGGCGCTTCTCATGGCGCAGGCAGGGCTGGGCATCGATATTACGGGCCGGAACGTCTATATTCTGGACGAGACCGGCAGCGTCCTTGACGGCTCAGACCAGAACCAGAGCGTCACCGTGACCCAGAATATTCTGACCGCCATGAACGGAGACGTCGGCCAGAGCAGCGCAGTCACGAACAACTATATGGATCTGGCTGTACCCATCGTCACGCAGGACAGCAGCTATATCGCCTACATCCGTGACAACCGCGCCACGGTCGACGCGCTGACAAGCGAACTGCTGGCGATCATCCTGCGCGCGCTGGGGCTTGGCCTTGTGATCTGCGTGATTTTGGCATTCTTACTCTCGCAGATCCTCATTACGCCTATCCGCGCGCTGACCGTCGGCACCAAGCGCGTCGCCGCAGGCGACTTTGCAGGCCGCGTCACGGTCGACAGCCGCGATGAGATCGGCGATCTGACGCAGAACTTCAACCACATGGCAAAGGTTTTGCAGGATACCATCTCCGAAGCGGAAAACGAGCGCAACAAGCTCTCGACCCTGTTCCTGCACATGACGGACGGCGTCGTCGCCTTCAATGCGGCGGGGACGGTCATCCACTATAACCCCGCAGCCACGCAGATGCTGGCGCGGAACCTGACGAATGAGACGACCTTTGACGAGATCTTCTCCAAAGAGGCGGAGCTGGACACCCTCCTGACGCTGCGGCGGCCGCAGTATATCGAAACGCAGAAGACCGCCGGCGACCGCGAGCTGGAGCTGTTCATGGCGCCGTTCTCGTCCGACCATACGCAGGGCGGCGTGCTCGTTGTCATCCACGACGTGACCGAGCAGCGACGCAGCGAGCAGCTCAAGCGCGAGTTTGTCGCAAATGTCTCGCACGAGCTGCGCACGCCGCTGACCAACATCAAATCCTATGCCGAGACGATCGTCGACGCCGGAGATGAGCTGCCGCCGGAGCTGAAGAGCAATTTCATGAATGTCATCATCAGCGAGACCGACCGCATGACGCGCATCGTGCAGGATCTTCTGACGCTCAGCAAGATCGACTACGGCAAGATGGAAATGAATATCTCCCGTTTCCCGTTCCTCAAGGCCGTGCAGAACGTCTACGACGCGGCAAAGCTCAACGCCGAGCAGAACCACCATCACACCATGACCCTGCACTGCGAGGGCCAGATCCCCGACGTCAACGGCGACCGCGAGCGTATCGAGCAGGTCATCACGAATATCGTTTCGAACGCGGTCAAATACACGCCGGACGGCGGCCAGATCGACATGACCGTCGGCACGGACGGGCCGAACGTCTTCGTCCGCGTGACCGATAACGGCATCGGCATCCCCGAAAAGGATCTGCCGCGCCTGTTTGACCGGTTCTACCGCGTGGACAAGGCGCGCTCGCGCGAGTCTGGCGGCACCGGCCTTGGCCTGTCCATTGCGCAGGAGATCCTGAACCAGCATAAGGGCAAGATCGAAATTTCGTCTGTCTACGGCAAAGGAACGAGCGTGACCATCACCATGCCCGCGGCGCTGCCGCAGGCATGAGCAAAAAGAAACCTGAAAGGAGGGCGGGCATGAAACACCGGCTTCTTGAGATCGGCAAGGATCTTCTCATCGTTTTGCTGGTGCTGGTCAATCTGGTGCTGGCGATCATGTGCCTGCCCAGAAAGACCCTGACCGAAACAAAATGGCTGGCCAGCGCACTGCGCCCGTTCGCGGGGCTGTTCGGCCTGAATGAAGCGGAGCTGACCTATACGCGGCCGTCCAGCGGCAGCACGATCACCGGCGCGGCGCAGCCGATCCTTATCAGTCTCAACACCGAGACCGGCCGGCAGAGCGCGCAGTACAGCTTCGACGCCCTCGATGCGCTCTACAGTCAGTACGGAAGTCTTCTTGCCCAGGCACTCGAGAGCGGCGCGGCGCTGCAAACGAGCAGCCGCACGGCATTCCGTCGGGCGCTGACCGGGCAGAGCGCAGTCTTCTGCTATCCCGGCGCCATCTCACCGGAGGTCGTCGGCGCTTGGCTGAATGTCCGTGCGCCGTCCGGCGCGGCGGCACAGTGGTATCTGCTCGCGGCGGAGCCGGACGGGATCACCCTGTATCTTCTGGGCGAGGAGTGCCAGGTCATGCACACCGGCCTGCCCGCCGACGCGCTGCTCCAGCAGCTGCAAACAGCCATCCCCGACGGCAGCTTCTTCGCGCTCGAAGCGGAGGACGGGCCGTATGCGTCGCTTGACGCGCTGAGTCTCATCAGCGCGTCTCCGGCAGCCGTCCATGACGCGACCGGCAGCAATCCCTGCGACGCGCGCTTTATCTCCACGCTCGCCACCAAAATCGGGATCAATCCCTATGGCGACGCGCGCTTTGTGGATAACGACGGCACGACCTCCTTCACCGAGACCGGTCTCAGCCTGCGCGTGAGCGCGCAGGGCAACATCCTTTTGCAGATCCAGCAGGAGGACGCGCGCTTCCAGAGCGCTTCCTCCTCCGCCAGCGACCGGATCGAAGCCGCGCGGAGCCTTCTGAGCGAGCTGACCGGCGACCAGTACGGCGAAGCGCGCGTCTATCTGCAAAGCTATACCGAGCAGGACGGCGAAGCCGTCTGCACCTTCGGCTATTACCTGTCCGGCATTGCCGTGCGCGCGCAGGAGGGCGGCATCGAGATCCGCTTTACCGGCAGCCGGATCACACGCGCGTCCGTCCTCTGCCGCAGCTACAGTCTGCAGTCGCAGACAGCGGCGCTGCTTCCCGCGGCGCAGGCGGCGGCCTGCCTGCCGAAGGGCGGCACGCTGCGGCTTCTGTACGCGGAGGACGCGGCGGGACAGCTGAGCGTCGGCTGGCAGCTGAACGAAGGAGGGACGGCATGAGCGTATCAAGGCTGAAAAACATGATCCTTCTGGTTCTGACCATCTGCGCGCTGAGTCTTCTTGCGATCGCCATTCCCAACCGCCTGTCCCAGCCGCACGAGCAGCGCCGGATGCTCGCGGAGCTGAAGACGCTGTACGACGGCTACGGCCTTTCCGTTGCGCTTGACGAGCTTCCGGCCAGCGCGACGCTTTACAGCGTGGAGCTTTCCGACACCGGCATCCAGACGGCGGCGCAGGCGCTCCTCGGCGCCAAGGCCGCGCCCGCGGGCGACGCGGATCGGTTTGAAACCAGCTACGCGTCCGAGCTTGGCACGCTGACGGCGGCAAGAAGCGGCGCGTTCTCCGCCGCGCTGACCGGCTCTGCGCAGGTGAAAAACTATGAAAAATCGGCAGAAAAGCTGCTGCGCAGCATGGGCTATCAGGTGCAGCAGCTCCAGCAGGAAAAACCGGCGGACGGGGCGGTCGTCCTGACGGCCAGCCAGAGCCTGCTAGGCGTGCCGATTTTCGGCGGCAGTCTGACGCTGACCTATCTGGACGCGCGCCTTGCGTCGATCGAAGGCACGTTCTATACCGGCAGCGAGTCCATCACCCGCGTCTCCGAGCAGCAGTCCATCACCGCGGCGGACGCGCTGGCGCAGCTGCTGGCCGGGCGCGACGCGCTTGGCTGGGTCGGCAGCAGCGTCACGGGGCTGACGCAGGGCTATCTGCCCGCGGATAACGCGGGCGGCGGCGTCCGTCTTGTCCCGGTCTGGCTGATCGAGACGGACACGGGCAGCTTCTTCGTGAACGGCATCACCCGCGAGCTGACGGCTGCATAGACAGCTTTTGTCTGCGATCGTCGAAATCTTAAGAAAATATGAAGAAAAGCTGTTTCTGAATTGTCATTTTTCCTTTACATTCCTCCCGTGGTGTGCTATTCTAGCAGTGGCCGAATTTGGCTTCGTGATTTACGACAGATCGGGAAATACTCTTACCAAAGAGGGATTCTATTTTGATTCAATACATTGTTCAAGGCGGCGAAAAGCTTTCCGGCTCCGTAACCATCTCCGGAGCGAAGAATGCGGCGGTCGCGATCCTGCCGGCAACTCTGCTGGTGAGCGGCCCATGCCGGATTGAAAACGTACCGGATATCTCTGACGTGCGGCTGCTGCTCGAGATCCTGCGCGACATGGGCGCGGAGATCCACCGCTATGGCCGCAACACACTCGAGATCGACTGCACGCACGCGCGCAACGCCACGGCTCCCATCGAGCTGGTGCGCCGCATCCGTGCCTCCTATTATCTGATCGGCGCAGAGCTTGGCCGCTTCGGCCATGCCCATGTCGCCATGCCGGGCGGCTGCAACTTCGGCGTCCGCCCCATCGACCAGCACATCAAGGGCTTCGAGGCCATGGGCGCCATGGTCGAGCAGTCCGGCGGCTATGTCTGCGCCGACGCGCCGAAGGGCGGTCTGCGCGGCGGCCACGTGTATCTGGATATCGTCTCCGTCGGTGCGACGATGAACATTCTGCTCGCCGCCGTTCTCAGCAGCGGTCTGACCGTGATCGAGAACTGCGCCAAGGAGCCGCATATCGTTGACCTTGCCAACTTCCTGAACGCCATGGGCGCGAAGGTCTCCGGCGCGGGCACGGACGTCATCAAGGTCCGCGGCGTGCCGGCCATGCACGGCGGCACGTATACGATCATCCCCGACCAGATCGAGGCCGGCACCTATATGGCGGCAGCCGCCGCCGTCGGCGGCGACGTGCTCATCGAGAACGTCATCCCGAAGCATCTCGACTGCATCACCGCCAAGCTGCGCGAGATCGGCGCGGATATCACCGAATATGACGACGCCATCCGCGTCGAATCCGCCTACCGGCTCCACCGGGCCAACGTCAAGACCATGCCCTACCCCGGCTTCCCGACCGACATGCAGCCGCAGATCACCGTCTGTCTGGCCACGGCCGTCGGCACGAGCCTTGTGACCGAGGGCGTCTATGATAACCGCTTCCGCTACACGGCGGAGCTTGGCCGCATGGGCGCGAATATCCAGGTCGAGGGCAAGACCGCCATCATCGACGGCGTGCAGCAGCTGCACGGCTGCGAGGTTCGCGCTTGCGATCTGCGCGCGGGCGCGGCCATGGTCATCGCCGCCATGTGCGCCGAGGGCACGACGCTCATCGAGGACGCGCACTTCATCGAGCGCGGCTACGAGGATATCGTCGGCAAGCTGACCGCGCTGGGCGCAAGGATCCGGCGCGTGGAAACGTTTGAAACTGCCCCGGTCAGCGAGGACGCGGGCTAAATCAGAAAAATCAGCCGCGGAGCACAATGCTCCGCGGCTGTTCTGTTTCTTCAGGGCCGGGAAAGCCGGCATGAACGTTTCCGCCTTTATCAGACCGGCTGTGCGCGGCGGTGCAGCTTCCGGATCCAGTGGAGATAGAACGCAAGATTCAGAATGATCCCGACCGCCGTGGAGATCGGAGCGGAAAGGCCGATCTTCGTCAGACTGGCGTCCGGCTGGATGCTCATGAAATACGCCAGCGGCAGACGCACCAGAAGCGTCTGCGCAAGGCTCTGGATCATGACCCAGACCGTCTGATCGTTGCCGTTGAAATAGCCGACCATGCTGAACAGGATCGCGGTCAGGATCGTCTCCGGCGCGAAGCCCTTCAGATAGGCAAAGCCCTTCTGCACGACCTCCGGATCCGGCGAGAAGATCCCGGCCAGCGCGTCGCCCCTGAACCAGACGAGCGCAAACATCACGCAGCCAAAGACCAGTCCGATGGCGATGCCGGTCAGCATGGACTGCCTGGCGCGCTTCTGGTTGTTCGCGCCCACGTTCTGCGCGACGAAGGACGCCATGGACTGCATCAGCGCGCTCGGGATCAGCATGGCGAAACTCACGATCTTGCTTGCAACGCCATAGCCGGACGACGCCGTCAGCCCCAGCCGGTTGATGAACGCGCAGAGCGCCAGAAACGAAAGCTGCGTCAGGCATTCCTGCAAGGCCAGCGGCAGGCCAATGCCGAGAAATTTTCTGCATTCGGGATTGAACCGGAGAGCCTTCCGCGTGACGGTAAACGGCAGCTTCTTTTTGACCAGCAGCAAAACGGCAAAGACCACGCTGACAGCCTGCGCAAAGACCGTCGCGATCGCCGCGCCAGCGGCGTCCATCTTGCAGACCGCGACCAGAATGAGATCCCCCGCGATATTGACCACGCATGCCACCAGCACGAAAAGCAGCGGCGACCGGCTGTCGCCAAGCCCGCGGAATACGGCGGAGAGCAGGTTATAGGCCACGATGAACAAAATCCCGCCGCCGCAGATGCGCACATAGCTTGCCGTCAGCCCGACGGCTTCCTCCGGCGCCTGCATCAGAACCGCGATGGGGCGGGCGAAGCCCACCAGCAGCACGAACATCACAGCTGCAAGGATCGTAAACACCACGGCGGCCCCGCCAAGGACGGCGCCGATCCGATCCGGCCTCTTTTCGCCGAGATACCGCGCGATCAGGACGGTCACGCCCATGGCGAGCTGCGTGACCACGAAGGTCACAAGATTCAGAACCTGGCTGCCGGTCGAGACAGCGGAAAGCCCGGCGGTCGAGCCGAACTGCCCCACGACCAGCAGGTCGACCGCGCCATAGGCCGCCTGCAAAATCAGTGCGCCCAGCACCGGGAGCATGAACAAAGACAGCTTTTTCAGGATGCTGCCCTGCGTGAAATCGTTATGCAAGGGGAATCCTCCTTTCAGACATGATCTGATACAGCCGCTCGATTGTGCGGATCGTGCAGGCGGCGTCTTCCTCGGAAATATCGGTCAGCAGCGGCGCGAGCCGGGAAAAGAAGCGCTCGTTATACGTCTGCGACAGCGCCTTTCCGGCGTCGGTGATCGAGAGATAGGTGATGCGGCCGTCCGCATCGGACGCGGTCTTTCTCAGGTACCCGCGATCCTCCATCTCCCGCACGGTTCGCGTCACACCGGGGCGCGGCAGGTTCAGGGCGCTGCTGATGTCGGAGATCTTTACCTGAACGCCGCGGCGCTCGAGCGCTTCGATCGTGTCAAGATACTGGATATACGACGGTGCGACGCCCTTCGGCAGCGCCGGAAGCAGCTCCCGCACCCGCTTGGCCTGATAACATGCGTCAAGCAGCGCTTTGATCGATGCAATGGTCATCTGTTTGTCCTCCATATAATTATCATTGATAATTAACGTAGGTAACTATAAACGCAAATTATGCGTTTGTCAATAGCCTTTTTTGGTTTTTGTCCGGGATCTTCCGGATTTGATTTGTAGGGGACGATGCCTGCATCGTCCCGAGAACGGCTGCGAATTTGCCGAAAACTTTCGAAAAGTCGGCGTATTCTGCCGGGTCGATGCGACGCCCGCAGGCTAGTTTCGAGGCGTAACCGCGCGCAGCGCGGCTCTTAGCGCCGAAGATGGGCATCGACCCCTACGAATAAACCAGAAAGCTTTCCGCGTAGAACGAACATTGATTTTTGGGCAAGCCCTTCGGGGACAAAAAACCTCCCGCGCCGGTTGGCACGGGAGGTTTGACAGATCATTATTTCGCGTATTCGACAGCCTTGGTTTCGCGGATGACGTTGACCTTGATCTGGCCGGGGTATTCGAGCTCGGACTCGATCTTCTTGGCAAGATCGTGGGCCAGCAGGATCATGTTGTCCTCGGTGACCTCCTCGGGCTTGACCATGACGCGAACCTCGCGGCCAGCCTGGATGGCATAGGCCTTTTCGACACCGGGGAAGGAATTGGTCAGATCCTCGAGCTTCTCCAGACGGCGGATATAGTTCTCGACGTTCTCGCGGCGTGCACCGGGGCGTGCAGCGGAGATGGCGTCGGCAGCCTGTACGAGACAGGCGATGACCGTCTGCGGCTCAACGTCGCCATGGTGCGCTTCGATGGCGTTGATGACGACGGGATTTTCCTTGTACTTCTTGGCAAGCTCCACGCCCAGCTGGACATGGCTGCCTTCCATCTCATGGTCGACGGATTTGCCGAGGTCATGCAGAAGTCCTGCGCGCTTGGCCAGCGTCACGTCGACGCCAAGCTCGGCGGCCATGAGACCGGCGATGTGCGCGACCTCGATGGAGTGGTTCAGGACGTTCTGGCCGTAGGACGTGCGGTACTTCTGGCGGCCAAGGAGCTTGATGAGCTCGGGATGCAGGTTGTGGACGCCCGTTTCAAACGTGGCGCGCTCGCCCTCGACCTTGATGGTGTGGTCGACCTCGCGGCGGGCCTTTTCGACCATGTCTTCGATGCGGGTCGGGTGGATACGGCCGTCGGCGATGAGCTTTTCCAGCGCCAGCCGGGCGACCTCACGGCGGACCGGATCGAACGAGGAGACGGTGATGGCCTCCGGCGTGTCGTCGATGATGAGATCGACGCCGGTGATGGTCTCGAGCGTGCGGATGTTGCGGCCCTCGCGGCCGATGATGCGGCCCTTCATTTCATCGTTGGGCAGCGGAACGACGGAGACGGTGGTTTCGGCTGCGTGGTCAGCCGCGCAGCGCTGGATGGCGGTGGCGATGATCTCGCGGGCGGTCTGGTCGGCTTCGTCCTTCATCTGGGCTTCGATCTCTTTGATCTTCATGGCCGTCTCGTGACGGACATCCTCTTCGACGCCCTTGAGGATATAGGCCTTGGCCTCTTCCTGCGTCAGGCCGGAGATTTTTTCCAGAACCTCCATCTGGCTGCGCTTGAGAGAATCGACCTCTTCCTGCTTCTTGTCGATGGCCGCGATCTTCTTGGCCAGCTCGTCCTCTTTCTTCTCGTGAAGATTGATCTTCTTGTCAAGGGCTTCTTCCTTCTGCTGCAGACGGCGCTCCTGCTTGGAGACCTCTGCCCGGCGCTCCTTGACTTCCTGTTCGTATTCGCTGCGTGATTTATGGATCTCTTCCTTCGCTTCGAGCAGCATTTCGCGCTTTTTGCTCTCGCCGCCCTTGATGGCTTCGTTGATGATGCGCTTGGCTTCTTCTTCGGCGCTGCCGATCTGCTTTTCTGCGACCTTTTTGCGGTACAGAATGCCGGCTGCGAAGAACACCGCGCAAAGCACGACTGCCGCGATGCTAAGGATGAGGCATAGCGTATTAAATTCCATAAACTGCGAATGACACCTCCTGTTTCTCAGTATTGGGTACGCCGGCGAACCGGCGAATTGAATCATAAAGCGCAATGGGCTTCCCCAAGTCCCATTACAGCCATACAAATCCTACCCTACATTGTACCGTTTTGCAGCTTTCGTGTCAAGGCGCAATTCGGAAAAATGCACAAACGCGGAGGTTCGTTCTGAATGCTTTTGTCAACAAGCACTGACGCCGGGCCGGCAAAAGCGGTTGACAAGCGGGAAAAAGTGTGGTTTCATAAAGAAAAGCACAGCTCAGGCCTTTGCCGCCGGCGCGGCAAACAGCTGCGGCAGCCGCCGCGTGATGGCCACGCACAGGAAGCTTCCGAACGCGATCTTCAGAAGATCGCCCGGCAGGTAGATGAGCATGCCGTTCTTGATGACCTGCCAGAACGTCAGCCCCTTGCCGAGATACGCGTTGGCGATCAGCGCCATATAGGGCACGCCGATGGCATAGAGCACGGCCAGTCCGGCCAGCATCGCGAGCGCCGCGCGCCAGAACGTCAGCGGCCGCTTTGCCAGCTTACCGATGACGAACGCCGACGGGATAAGCCCCAGAAGGAACCCGAACGTCGGCTGGAGCACATAGGAAAAGCCGCCGCCCAGCGCAAAGATCGGCACGCCGACAAGGCCGATGAGCACATACACCAGCTGCGACAGCGCGCCATAGCCCGCGCCAAGCAAAATCCCGGCCATGGCCGTAAACAGGAATTGCAGAGAGATTGCCGCGAGCGCGAACGGGATCTTAAAGAACGCGCCGACCGCCGTCAGAGCGGCGAAAAGCGCGGTCAGGACAAGCATCAGGGTCTTTCTGTGCTGCATAATGAGGTCTCCTTTGTAAACCAAATTTATTTCTTGGTTTACAATACAGCATTTCCATTCAAAAATCAAGGACGAATCTGCAACTATGATCAAAGAAGAAGTCATTTCCCTTCTGCTTGCCGCGCAGGAGCCGGTCTCCGGCGAGCAGCTCTGCCGGCAGCTCGGCGTGACGCGCGCGGCTGTCTGGAAGACCATCGACCAGCTGCGGCAGGAGGGCTATACCATTGACGCCGCGCCGCGCCGCGGCTATACGCTCACGGCCCGGCCCGACCGGCTGGACGCCGCGCTGGTGCGCAGCTTCCTGCCGGAGCACCCGTGGCGGGATCGCATGACCGTTCTGCCGAGCGTCGATTCCACCAACAATGCCTGCAAAAAGCTGGCCGCCGAGGGCGCGCCGGACGGGACCGTTGTCATGACCGGCCTGCAAACGGCCGGACGCGGACGGCGCGGGCGCACGTTCGTCTCGCCGCCCGGCGGCCTGTATTTCAGCATCATTCTGCGGCCGCACGCCAAGCCGGAGGCGCTTCTGCACCTGACGGCGATGGTGGCTGTTGCCGCCGCGCGGGCGGTGCAGGCCGCCAGCGGGATCTATCCCGATATCAAGTGGACGAACGATCTTGTCATCGGGAAGAAAAAGCTCTGCGGCATTCTGACGGAGCTTGGCATCGAAGCGGAGTCGCGCGAGGTCGACTATACCGTCGTCGGTATCGGCATCAACTGCGACAGGGTCTCGCTCCCGCCGGAGGTCGCCGCAATGTCGACCAGCCTGGAAGCCGAGACCGGCCAAAGGATCGACCGCAACCGGCTGGCCGCCGCGCTGATCGGCTCCCTTTACGAAATGGAGCAGGCACTGTTTGCCGGCAAGACCGACTGGCTGCGGGAATTTGCCGCTCACTGCATCACCATCGGGCAGGACGTGAAGCTTGTCCGCGGCGACGAGGTGCAGCTTGCGCACGCGGACGGCATCGACGAGGAAGCTGGGCTGTGCGTCACGTATCAGGACGGCTCGCGCGGCGTGGTCTCGTCCGGCGAGGTCTCGGTGCGCGGCATGTATGGATATACCTGATTTTTATGAAGGAGGAACTCCCATGAACGAAGTCATTCAGTGTCTTCTGACCCGCAGAAGCGTCAGAAGCTATCTGCCGAAGCGGGTGGAAGAGGAAAAGCTACAGGAAATTCTTCTGGCCGGCACCTACGCCGCCAGCGGTATGGGCCGGCAGTCGGCCAAGATCGTCGTTTTGCAGGATCCGGCGGAGATCGCCCAGCTGGAGCGGATGAACGCCGCGTTTTTCGGCAATCCCGACGGCCACCCGTTCTACGGCGCACCGACCGTCTGCGTCGTCTTCGCGGACACGAGCATCGGCACGTGGGTGGAGGACGGCAGTCTTGTCCTCGGCAATCTGATGACGGCCGCGCACAGTCTCGGCGTAGACAGCTGCTGGATCCACCGCGCCAGAGAGGAGTTTTCCTGCGCGGAGGGCAAGGCGCTCATGGAGAAATGGGGCGTCGGTGCGCAGTATGCCGGCGTCGGCCACTGCATCCTCGGCTACGCCGCCGCGGAGCCCGCGCCCGCAAAGCCGCGCAAGGCGGACTTCATCATCCGCGCATAAGGCGCTTGCATCCGGCAAAAAATTGGTCTATACTAGGGTGTATCTGAAAACTCCCAACGCACCCGGACAGCGGGCCTTTTCACGCTGCGCCGCGCCATTTTTCCTTGAAATACGTCAGTATTCCTGCGAAAAAATGTCTTGCTCAGCATAAAAATTCCTTGCTGCCGGTCACATTTGGAGTTTTCAGATACACCCTAGAAAAAAAGCACAGGAGGCTTGCATATGAAATCCCTGAAATCGATCCTGAAGATCGCCGGCGTCGTTATGGCCGTGATCGGCGCAGTGCTGGTCGTGGTCGGCTGCCTGGATGAGCTCCGCGAATGCGCCCACAAGCTCGCAGCCTGCCGCGCCCGCCGCGCAGAAATGGCGGATTACGCAGACTGAAACACCAGAAGGACAAAAAGAGCAATGCCGCAGGCATTGCTCTTTTGACTGTCCGAACGCTGTTTCTTGAAAAGCAGACGTCTTTGATAAAGAACAACCGTGGCCCCGGCTCTGCCGGGGCCACGGTTATATCAGTTTGTCTTTTCCAGCAGCTTCCGATAGATCGGCAGCATGTTCGGCTCCGAGACGGCGGTCAGCACTTCGTCCGCGTCCAGCCAGCGCACGGCGCTGTTTTCGTCGGGCTTGCAGCGGATGGGCGCGCGGTCGTCGGCTTGCAGAAGATACGTCGCGTTCAGATGCAGGTGCGCGCAGACAAATTTCCCGCGCTTTACATGCGGCGCGACGTGCAAAATCTCCAACGAGAAGATCTCGGGCGAGACAGGCGCCGCTTCAATGCCGGATTCCTCGTTCGCTTCGCGCAGCGCCACGGCCAGAAGATCCTCTTCTCCATCTGCATGCCCGCCGAGCCATGCCCACGACCGATAGAGATTGTGATAAGCCATGAGGACCTTCGTCCGATCCGGGTTCACAATCCAGCAGGACGCGGTGAAGTGCGCGGTCGCGTTGTCCCGCGTCAGAAGCACCGGGAACGTGTCCATATCACAGAGGATCTGCCGCCGGTCGGCGTCCTCCTGCTCGTTATACGGGCAGAACGCTTCGATCTGCGCCCGCAGGCGCGGGCCGTCAGTCATGCTCCAGCGCCATCATCTTGTCGATGCGCCGCTGGTGGCGTTCGCCGTGGGAAAATTCCGTATCCAGCCACACGTCCACGATCTCCAGCGCCAGCATCTCGCCCGTCACGGCTGCGCCGAGGGCCATCATGTTGGTGTCGTTGTGCTCGCGCGTGAGCCTTGCGGACATGGGATTGTCCAGCAGCGCGCAGCGGATGCCCTTGACCTTGTTGGCCGTGATGGACACGCCGATGCCGGTCGTGCAGCAGACGATGCCGCGGTCGCATTCTCCGCTGGCGACGGCTCTGGCCGCCGCGGCGGCAAAGTCGGGATAGTCACAGCTGTCCTTGGTGAAGCAGCCGAAGTCCTTACAGGCAAGGCCGCGCTTCTCGAGATGCGCCAGAATGGCATTTTTGAGGTCGAGCGCGCCGTGGTCACATGCAAGTGCGATCATAATGGATTCCTCCTGCGGTTTTTTCTCTATTATACCGCGGAAGCGCCGGATTGCAAGCGAAATCCATCACTGCACGCGGTAGCCGCGGTCGAGCAGCGATAAAATGTACACCCAGAACGTCCCGTCCGGCGCGCAGAAGCACCGGCTCCCCGGAATCTCGTGGAACGAAACCACGGCGTTCTGCTCGTCGAGCCACGCCTGATGCTCCTGCTCGCAAAAATCGTCCATGCTGACCTCTCTTTCTGCTTTATCGCCTGCTTAGTACCTGCCGGAAACGGAAATGCGGGAAACGGACCCGTCATGATCAAACTCGATGTTGGCCGAATCCTCATCGGCCTTGATGATCAGGGTGTAATAGCTGGGATGGTAGATCGAGCTGCGCCAGTCCAGCACCGCCCGGTCGCCGCTGACCAGATCCTCTCCGTAGAGAAGCTGGGAATACAGCGCCTCCGGCTGCCAGTCCGCCGTGGGGATCGTGTCCAGCACGTCTTGCAGACTGGCTCCGAGCGTAACGCCGCGCAGGAAGCTTGGCGCCGCCAGTTCTGCGGTGTTGAAGGTAAAGGAATCCAGCCGCAGAACGCCCGAACTGTCCGCGGAGAAATAATAGCTCACGCCGTCGACGGTGAAGTTATCCCCCGGCGTCTGCCCGCGATACACGCGGCTGCCGCGGTACGCCTGCGCCAGCTGCATGGTTGTCGCGTAATCAAGTCCCAGATACACGCCGTTCGGCAGCATCAGCTCGCACGGCTGGATGGGCATGGTGCTGTCGGCCGCGACTGCCTCCGGCGCGGCGGGATTTTCGCCGGAGAGAGTCACGTTTGTGTAAGCGCTGGCGTAGCTGACACGGAACGCCGGCACAAAGATGTCCTCAGACCACGTCGAAAAGCGCTGTCCGTGCGCCGGATCCTGCGACAGACAGCCGACGCGCATATACCCGCCGCCGGCATCATAGTACATGAACCAGTAGACCGCGTCGGCTATCGGCCCGTCCAGCATCTTCTCTGTTCCGTCCGCCGTCTCGCAGGACAGGAGTGCCTTCGTGTGCAGATGGCAGCTCTCGTCGCCATACGGGCAGTCGGCCGCCTCCGTGCGCACATAGAGCGTATACTCGCCCGCCTGCGCCAGCATCGTGCGCTTCTGCGCCGTGCCGTCGGCGTTCAG
>CAKUHB010000013.1 GCA_934655875.1 uncultured Oscillospiraceae bacterium | reverse complement strand
TTCATAAAAAGACCTCCTTACGCGTTATATGTGCTCGCGGCGGTATTTCCGCCGCGGCCCGTCCAGTTGGTGTGGAAAAAGCAGCCCACAACACGGTTTCGTGTGCAGGCTGCTTTCTGTTTTGAACGATTCCAAAGAAGGACTCAGTCGCGATACAGGCTGACGATTTCCGAACACACGCGCTCCAGGTGCCCCTTCAGCGCGTGGCACGCTGCGTCTGGATCCCCTCTCAGGATACATGCAAGGATCTCCGCATGTTCTTTTCTTGCCAGATCATAGGGGCTTCCCTCTCCGCTGGACATGCCAATGGAGAACAGCGAATACAACCGGTTGTATTCCCCGACCAATATCTGGTTCCCAGACATATAGACGATCGACCTGTGCAATTCGTGATCGACCCGATCCAGCTCCTGAATCGACGTCGCAGCAAACAGATGCTCCCTGATCTTCAGCCAGACGGCATCGTCGCGGTTGGACAGATGATTCTGGAGACAGTAGAGCTCGAACATGGATCGAACCTCAATGATCTCGTGGATCTCCTCTGCCGTAAACCGCCGAACAAAGAATCCGACACGCTCCCGGTTTTGCAGCAGACCATCCGAGGTCAGCTGCAGCAATGCATCCCGAACCGGCATGATGCTGACGTTATTCTGTTCTGCGATCTCTCTGGTTCCGATCTTATCGCCGGGCAGCAGATGCCGGCTGAGGATCTCTTCCTTCAGCATCTCATACAGCTGCTTGCTGACGCTATCAGTATGTATCTTCAAAGCACACCTCACGAAATTTGTGTTATATCACATCTGATATAACATACTTTTTTGTATAATCATACCACCATTACCTGAGTTGTGCAATGATTTCTTTGGAATATTTTTCAGAAATTACAGCCGTTTTCCAATACGCAGCACGCTGCGCATTTTTGCACTGCACGATCAGTTGTTTGTTTTGTGTTCCTCGATCGCCTGTGCAAAGGCTTCATCCAGCACGTCCATGGCTTCGTTCAGCGCATCCTCTTCGATGATAAGCGGCGGGACGATTTTCAGCGTTGCACCAGAGCCGACCGGGGCAAACATCAGAAGGCCCTTCTCCATGCAGATCCGCACGACGTCGTGCGCGAACTTGCAGTCCAGTTCCTTCGTGCCGGGAACTACAGGGATCACTGCCCAGGCAAGACCGACGCCCTTTGCGAAGCCGATCCGATCCGGGTACTTTTCCTGAAGCGCAGCAACTCGTTTTGCAACGACCTTTTCCATCTGCGCGCAATGCTCGATCACATGATGCTCCATGATATAGTTGATGCTGGCCAGTGCTGCGGCGCAGGAGACCGGGTTGCCGGTATGCGTCGAGGTCATTTCGCCCGGCCCATAGGTATCCATGATCTCCTCGCGGCCGATCACGCAGGACAGCGGCATTGAAGAGCTGATGCCCTTACCGCAGCAGACGAGATCCGGTACGATCCCTGCATGCATGAAGCCAAACAGCTTGCCGGTACGGCCGAAGCCGCCCTGTACTTCGTCATAGATCAGCACGATGTTGTGCGCCGTGCAGAACTCGCGCAGTCTCTGCAGCACGCCGTTCGGAACAAGCTCGCACCAACCGCCCTGGAAGGTTTCGGTCATGATCGCGGAGACCTTGTCGAAGTCCTGAATGCCGACCTCGCGCATGGCCTCGATCAGCTTTTCAAAGCAGCGCTCATCGGAATAATCCGCACGGCTCTGATCCGCCCATTCATACTTGAAGGAGTTCGGGAACGGGATCTGCACGGTATCCGGGTCAAGGTTCTTGATCCAGACCTTGTCAGCGGGCGAACCGCCGGCCATCTGCGAGCCGAGCGTGCGTCCATGGAAGGCATCCTTGAAGGTAACAACGATGTTCTTTTCAGGATTCTGACGGCGCGTAAAGGTTCTGGCGAGCTTGATGGCGCACTCCGTAGACTCTGCGCCCGTTGTCAGCAGGAAGACCTTGTCGAGTCCTTCCGGCGCGACCGACACGATTTTTTCAACCAATCTGGAACGGATATCCGACGGGAACACGTAGTTGTTCAAAAGTCCGTGCTGAACCATATCCAGAATGGCCTTCTGAACGTCCGGGTTGCAGTGGCCTGCATTGGCCACAACAACGCAGGAGCTGAAGTCGATCCATTTGTTCCCTTCCGCGTCGTATACGTTGATCCCCTGCGCGCGATCCCAGACCACAGGCGGCTGGCCGCTCATGGAGCGCGGCTCGTATTTCCGCAGCCGCTCGATCACCGCAACAGATTCCAGATTGGGGATCTGGGTCTGGATGGTTCTGTATTTTGTATGTACCTGCGGCACTGTTTTCGGTGTCAGGTCAAACTGTTCGCCTTTCGACATGGTATTAACTCCTTACTAATTTTACCACAAATTTCCTTTTTCATCAAACGGCATTGGAGCGGCAGGTTCCAGCACTTCCATGTACGGATGTGCTTCGACCTCCGGCAGCAGTGCCTCAGAGACCCAGATCTCGCCCATATGGAGGGTATCGTGGATCCGAATGACCCGCGGGTTCTCAGGATCGCAGTCTCCACAATATTTCAGGCAGGCGCCGATCGCTTCGCAGTCGCTCGGGAGGATCATCGGGATCCTGAACGGCGTGAACGTCGTCGACGTCATCGCATTCGGATAGGACGCTTCCAGATCACATTTTTCGAAGCAGCGCATCGTTGTCGTATCTCCGTAGCCGATGCCGACCATCTGGCCGTGGCTGTCCGGACTCAGATCCAGTACCGTCATCTTTTTCGCATTCATTCCGCCGCTTACATAGGGATTGCAGAACCGGCCCGTGATATTCGGATCCATGCCATCGCCGGAAATATCCTTTCCGACCTGATCAACGATCAGCAGGTCGACATCCTGAATATACGACTGCGCCATCAGACGCTTTGCTTCCTCCAGCAGCGGCGGTTCGGCGGACTCGATCTCCGAACTGAGCATCGCTTCAATTCTGGCGGTCTCGTCATAGGCGTTCTCCAGGATCGCGAGGGCAAACTTGACCTTTGCGTTCCGGATGATCGCTTTTCCGAACATCGGAATGTTCTTCGCCATGTACTTCGGCCCGTCTGCATGGAATACTTCTGCGCCATGCTGCTTTCCAAGACCAATGACCATCATTTTCATGATCCCGCTCTCATAGGGCCCGCGGAAATCCGTATGCGGCTTGATCCGGCCAACAACAATAATCCCGTCTGCATTTGCGGCGTTGCGGTCGATGAAAACGTCCCGTCCGTCTTCTGTCTGTCCGATCTTCACGACGTGCATGTCAGAGAGGATCTGCGCGCCGCAAAATTCTTCTGTCACGCCGTATCCCTCGATGATCTGACGCTGCCCTTCGGCCGTCGCTCCGCCATGGGAACCCATGGACGGAATGATGTACGGAGTCGCTCCGAGCTCCTTCACGCAGCGGCAGACCTCACGGATGATGTATTTGATGTTTGCGATCCCACGGCTGCCGCAGGTAATTGCGATCCGCATGCCCGGCTGGATGGTCGAAGCATATTTCTCCTGCATGACCAGCTCCCGGACGCGGGCCGGAACGTCTGCGACTGTCGGCCGCGGGAAGTTCTGGCGCACCAGCGCCATACGCGGGATCTTCGCATCCGCAAGCAGCTGCCGGACAACGCCGTTTTCTTCAACAAATTTCATATCTGTACATCCTCTCCTGTTTCTCCTGCAACCGGGTTGCAGGAGAAACAGTCCTTGAAATCAGAACTTCAGATCGCCGGTGAGAGACTTCGGCATCTTGAAGCGTGCAGTCATCCAGGGATCCGCAATCTGGCAGATCTCCAGATTGCCGGCAACGCCCATCAGCATCAGCCACTCTTCCTTCGTAAAGCCGCCGCCGCGCTTGATCAGGAACTGTGCCATGCCGTCCAGCGCTTCGGGGTTCGCGGAGTTCAGATCCTCTCCGGATGCCAGAACATACCACGCGTCCTCCGTCTCAAGAACCGGCCACTTCTCCTGACGGCCCTTGATGAGCTCTACGGTAACGGTGATCGCTGCCGGAACCTCAACGGACGCAAGGATCTCGCCGTCGCCCTGCAATGCGTGTACGTCGCCCATGCCAAGCAGCGCGCCGTCTACCGCGACCGGAAGATACAGGTCTGTGCCCTTATTCAGAAGCTTGCAGTCCATGTTTCCGCCGTAAGTGCCGGGCGTGCTGGTCGGAGCGGCATAGCCCTTCGGCGTTACAGCCAGAACGCCGACCATCAGTCGGATCGGGAGCTTGACGCGGCCGCCGAAGAAATGCGCATAGCCGTCGATCACCGGAACCTTCACGGTTTCTTCTTTGTCGAAGTATTTCCCGAGAACGCCAAATTCCTCTGCGATCAGCGCCATGGTGCCACAGCCGTCCAGCATGCGGATATCATCGATGTGAACCTTCAGCGTGTCGCCCGGCTCAGCGCCGTTTACATACACAGGGCCTGTGGACGGGTTGATGATAACGCCCTTCTGGAGAAGCTCGCTCTTCACAACCTCGGGACCTGTCAGCAGGTTCTGGAAGCAGTCTTCGCTCGAAAATTCAACGGTCTCACCGGGATCAATGTGCAGCACCGGCTCGTTGCTTTCCTGATAGAAGAAGAACTTTTTTGAAATGTCCAGCTTATGCATATGATTTGCTCCTTTCATTTCAGCCTACCATAGCGGTAAGTAAATCATTTTTTGTCAGGTTTGCTTCGTGATTATCAAAAGAATCCGTGATCTTGCCGCGGCGCATGATCAGAATGCGGTCGCTGAGATTCAGGATCTCTTCCAATTCGTCGGAGATCAGCAGGATCGCCATTCCCTCATCTGCCAGACGCACGATCAGATCATAGATCTCTTTCTTCGCACCGACATCGACACCGCGGGTCGGCTGGTCGAGAATCAGGATCTTCGGGCCGACTGCCAGGCAGCGGCCGATGACGACCTTCTGCTGGTTGCCGCCGGACAGCGCCGTGATCTCCTGCTCCATGCTGGTGCAGACGACCTGCATGTAGTCGATCATTTCCTTCACTCTTGCCTTGGATTCCGGATAGGAGATAAAGCAGAGGCGCTTGTGATTCTTATAGTCGATGACCGAAATATTGTCTGCAATGCTGCGCTTGGTGATCAGGCCCTCTTTTTTCCGTTCTTCGGGAACGAGCGCCATTTCCATGCTGACAGCCTTTGCCGGAGAGTGGATCCGCACCGTTGAGCCGTTGAGCGCGACCGTACCGCGGCGGATCGGCTCCGCACCAAAGATCATCTTTGCAAGCTCTGTACGGCCGGAGCCGACAACGCCTGCGATTCCAAGAACCTCGCCCTCATGCAGGTCAAAGGTCACGCCTTCAACGATGCCCTTCTTCTGCGTCAGATCCTGCACAGACAGGATGACCTTTTCTCTGGCCTCTGCGCGCTCACGCTTTTTATCAAATTCCGTTCTCCGGCCGATCATCCATTCCACCAGCATATCGACCGTTGCGGCGCTTGTATCCGTCGTTACGACCGTTTTGCCATTGCGCAGAACCGTGATCCGATCCGAGACAGAAAAGACCTCGTCCAGAAAATGCGAAATATAGATGATGCTCTTTCCAAGCGATTTCAGCCGCTGGATCACGTCAAACAGCATCAGGGTCTCCTGATGGGACAGAGAGGACGTCGGCTCGTCCATGACGATGACGCTTGCATCCGTAGAGACGCTGCGGGCAATCAGCACCAGCTGCTGCTTTGCCGGGGAAAGCTCCCCTGCGATCTCATCCGCGCGGATGTCAAAATTGAGCTCATCCAGAAGTGCCTGCGCCTTGGCACGCATCTCCTTCAGCTTCAGCCCCTTGACACCCGAATTGACGATCTCGCGGCCGAGATAGATGTTGCTTGCCACGTCCATCGTCATGACCAGATCCAGCTCCTGATGGATCATGGAGATTCCCTTCTGCTGCGCATCCCATGGATTCTCAAACTGAACCGGCTGGCCATTCAAAACGATCTCGCCCTCATAATTGATGTAGATGCCGTTGAGAACCTTCATCAACGTGGACTTTCCCGCACCATTCGCGCCGATCAATGCATGAACCTCGCCCTTTCGCAGTGAAAAGTCTACGTCCTGCAAAACCTTGACCCCGCTGAATGCTTTGGTGATATGATTCATCGAAAGAACTGTCGTTTGTTCCATTGCTTCACACCCTTAGTCGCGCTTCCTGCTGGAAATGCTGTCGATGGCAACGGTGCCGATGATGATGGCGCCCGTGACAGCCATCTGCCAGTAGCTCGAAACACCGAGCAGCTGGAGGATATTCAGGATCAGGCCCATGATCAGGGTGCCCGTGATCGAACTGAGAATATCGCCGCGGCCGCCGTCCATCGACAGACCGCCGACCACGCAGGACGCGATCGCGTTCATTTCGTAGCTCTGGCACGCATCTGCCGTTGCCATCAGCACGCGGAGGTTCAGGATCAGGCCGGACAGTGCGCAGAAGAAGCCGCACAGAATAAAGGAAAGAACTTTGATTTTATTTGTATTCACGCCGGAGAGCCATGCAGCGTTTTCGCTGCCGCCAATGGCGTAAAGATGCTGTCCAAATTGAGTGTACTTCAGGATAAAATGCATTACGACCACGCAGCCGAACCAGATCAGTGCCGCAATGGGGATCGTTCCAAACAGCTTGCCCATGCCAATCACATTGTACTGGGCCGGAACACCCTGGATGGGAATGCCGCTCGTGATGATATAGACGATACCACGTCCGATCTGCATGGTACCAAGTGTCGTAACGAAATAGGTGATTTTGCACTTTGTGATCAAAATGCCGTTGATCAGTCCAACCAGCACGCCGATGCACAGACCGCCAAGCATACCAGCCGCAAATCCATAATCCCGGAACAGCGGCGTTGCGACGACCGCAGCCAGCGCTGCCGTGGAGCCTGCGGACAGGTCGATCGCGCCGGTCAGGATCACGCAGCCCATGCCGAGCGCCATGATGCCATAAATGGAGTTCTGATTTAAAATATTGAGCAAATTACGCGCGGATCGGAAAGAAGGGGACAGAATGGAGCTCAAAATGATCATTCCGATTAGGATAAGCACCATCGTCCAGGCTTTCTTGTTTTTACCCTTCAATAAGATCCCGGCCTTGTTTGTCTTTGTGTTCATGAAATAGAGTTCCTTCTTTCCCGGTTTTTCTAAGGTACAGTCTGTCTCCGGCCTCCGGAATGCAGGCCGGAGACAGACCGGGTATTCTTACATCAAAGAACCGCTTGCCTTACCATGCAGGCGTATCAAATTCGCTTACATTATCAATGTAGCACAGGGGCAGATCCGTGTAGGTGAAGTCGTCGATGTTGTCGCCGCCTTCCGTCAGATACTTGACAGCCGTCTGCATGCCGAGAAGGCCCTGATCATAAGGTGCCTGCACGACAGTGCCGTAAACCTCGTTCGCGCGGATCGCGTCGAGAACTTCGCTGGGCAGGTCGAACGTGATGATCTTGCAGATCAGGTCGGTGCGGCCGGCAGCCTTCATTGCGTCAACGCAGCCAATGCTGGAATACGGATCCTGCGTGACGATCGCGTCGATCTCGCCTTCCGCGTACATCGTCAGCCAGTTGTCCATGACCGTCTGGGCCTGGGCCTGCTCCTGATCGGAGGGCTGCATCGCAACGATCTTGATGTCGGGCGCGTTTTCAGCCAGGTAGTCTTCCAGACCCTTCTGTCTGTAAACGCAGGAGGAAGCGCCGAGCGTGCCCTGCATCAGAAGGACATTGCCGGAGGTGCCGATCAGCTTCACAAGCAGTTCGCCCTGCTTCTTGCCGCCTTCATAGTCGTCGGCGCCAACATAAGTGACCAGGTCGACGCCAACAGCGTCGGCGGAGCTTTCAGAGGTCAGCTGACGGTTGACCGTCATAATGGGGATCCCAGCTTCGTTTGCTTCCTTGCAGACCGGGATCAGGGATTCAAGCTGCGTCGGCATCAGGATGATCAGGTCAACGCCCTGTGCGATGAAGGTCTGCACCTGGTTGATCTGCGTTGCGGTGTCATCGTTCGCGTCCTGGATCTCGACCGTGCAGCCGAGCTCAGCAGCGGCGTCCTCCAGACCGGCATCCAGTCTTGCAAAGAACGGAACGGCATTGTTCGGCGTGCAGACGCCGATCTTCCAGCCAGAGGTCTTGGCCGGCTCTGCGGGCGTTTCCGTGCTGTCCGCCGCAGTGTCCGTGGTGCTCGTTGCGGGAGTCGCAGCGGCATCGTTGGCCGCGTCAGTTTTGGTTTCGGATGCACAGCCTGCTAAAACAGACAGCAGCATCACAACAGCTAAAAAGAGTCCTACGAGCTTTTTCATTTTGGTTTCCCCTTATTTTGTATTTCTGATCATCACCGTTTCGTTGATATGTGATATATCAGATATTAAGATTTTAGCATCGCGCCCCTATCCTGTCCATTCATTTTTTTCACATAATCCGCAAGAAAACTTTGTGCAAAACAAACAGTCTTTTCCCACATCCTGCTTCTGATGGAAGCGTGCGCCTGCTGCCTGCATAAAGCGGGCATTTCTTGACAAGGATCCGGCCCGGCGGTATAATGAACATATACATCTATATGTATGGAGGTGCACCCCATGAAACAGTGCATGGATGCGGAGAATCTGCACCGCAGGCTGAGAAAAATCATCGGGCAGGTACAGGCGATCGACCGGATGGTGGACGAGGACGTGCCCTGCGAGGATATCCTCTCCCAGATCAACGCAGCCAAGTCTGCCCTGAACGGCTGCGGAAAGGTCGTGCTGGAGGGCCATATCCAGCATTGCGTCCGCGATGGCATTCAGCACGGCGACGCCGACAAGACCATCGAGAGCTTCACCAAAGCCGTGGAGCGCTTTGCGAATATGCAGTAACCGGTACAGCCGCAAAAAGTCAGTCCCACGGGACTGACTTTTTGATTTTGCGCTTGACAACCTATACCCCTATATGTACAATATACATATACCCCATACGGTATAAGGAGAGATACCCATGAAACGAATTATGAAACAGTTGGAACAGCTTCTGGCGCTTGGCGGGATCCGGAAGGATATTATCCTGCTCGTGATCTCCGGCGCTGCCGTTCTTTGCAGCCTGCTGAAGCTCCAGCCGCTCCCCTTTGATCTGGCATGGTTCGCGATCGTTCTGTGCGGTCTGCCCATCATTCTGGAAGCGATCATTGGTCTGGTCACAGCCTTTGACATCAAGGCGGATGTGCTGGTTTCGCTGGCGCTGATCGCGTCCGTCTGCATCGGAGAGACCTTCGCTGCCGGTGAAGTGGCCTTCATTATGCAGCTCGGCGGTCTTCTGGAGGAGCTGACCGTTGCAAAGGCAAGAGCCGGCATCGAAAAGCTGGTGCATCTGACGCCGCAGACGGCGCGGGTGCTGCGAAACGGCAAGGAGACGCTCCTTCCCGCCGAGCAGGTTCGGATCGGCGATCATATCCGCGTGCTCCCCGGCGAGAGCGTCCCCGTGGACGGCGTGATTCTTTCCGGCCAGACCTCGATCAATCAGGCCGTCATGACCGGTGAATCCCTCCCGGTGGACAAAACCGTGGGCGACACCGTATCCAGCGGCACAGTCAATCAGTTCGGTGTCTTTGAGATGGAAGCTACCAGAGTCGGCGAAGACAGCTCCATCCAGCGGATGATCCGCCTGGTGCGGTCGGCGGACGCCGGAAAAGCGAAAATCGTCGGTCTTGCGGATCGCTGGGCAACGTGGATCGTGGTCATTGCCCTGACTGCCGCCGCCCTGACCTGGATCATCAGTGGGCAGATCATCCGGGCCGTCACGATCCTCGTCGTGTTCTGTCCCTGCGCGCTGGTGCTGGCAACGCCCACCGCGATCATGGCGGCCATCGGCAACGCGACCAGACACGGCTTTCTTGTCCGCGAGGGCGACGCGCTGGAGCGGCTGTCCAAGGCCAGCGTCATCGCCTTTGACAAAACCGGTACGCTGACCTATGGAACGCCGGAGGTCGTTGCGGTGGAGAGCGTTTCAGAAGCTTTTGATGAAAGCGAGATCTACCGGCTGGCGGCTTCCGCGGAGCAGTTCTCTGAGCATCCGCTGGGAAAGGCGATCGTGCGCTGCTGCAAAAAGACAGGCGCGGTGCCGGCCGAAGCCGCAGAATTTCAGATGCTCCCCGGACGCGGCGTATGTGCACGTGTGGAGGGAAAACGCATTCTTGCGGGAAATCCCACGCTGCTGCGCGAGCACGGTATTGAAGTTGGCTCCGTGCCGGGCGCGGAAGCGCAGCTCCGGCAGGGCTGCACCGTGATCTATCTTGCCGTGGACGGCAGATTCGCCGGGTTCCTTGCGCTGTCCGACACGCTGCGGGCAGAAAGCGCCGCAACGATCGCAGCGCTGTCCGCGCTGGGCGTGCAGCCCGTTTTACTTACCGGCGACCATGAAAACGCCGCCAGAGCAATTGCGGAAAAGCTGCATATCCGGGAAGTCCGGTCAGGCTGCCTGCCGGAGGATAAACTGAACTGCATCGACGCATATCAGCGCAAAGCCATGCCGGTCTGCATGATCGGCGACGGGGTCAACGACGCGCCCGCGCTCAAAAAAGCGGACGTGGGCATCGCCATGGGCGGTGTCGGCAGCGACATTGCCGTGGACGCGGCGGATATTGCGCTGGTCGATGACGAGGTCAGGGAGCTGCCGCACCTGGTGGCGCTGTCCAAGCGGATGATGACGACCATCAAGTGCAACATGATCTTTTCCATGACGCTGAATTTCATCGCGATCGCTCTGGCGATCATCGGAATGCTGAACCCGGTCGTGGGTGCGCTGGTTCATAACGCAGGCTCCGTGCTTGTCATCGTAAACTCGGCATTCTTATTAAAATGGAGGAAATAATCATGGCTATCAAAATTATCGGGCTCATCATCGGTATTCTTATTCTTTGCGCAGGGATCTATTATCTTGTAAAGGAAAAGCACGATCCGGAATCCAGAAAGATCTACACCATCGCCGGCGCGACCGGCGCTGTCCTCGCCGCCGTCTGCGCCGTGCTGCTGTTTCTCTGAGAAGCGCAAACCGAGAAAGGCCGTATTCCCACACGGGAATACAGCCTTTTTTGTTGCGTACACTTATCCTTCAAATACGTGTCTGACGAAGTTGACTGCGCCCATTGCGTCGCGGTCGAGCGCTTCCTCGGACACATCCGGGCACAGGTTTCTCCAGACCTTGATCTGCTCTCCGATGGTTCCACCGGTCATGACGAACGGCTCCATGACGGCCACGCCCTGATATTCGATATCGCGCAGCGCCTGTCCGATCTCCTGCCACGGCAGGCTCCCCTTGCCCGGCACCATTCTGTTCTGCTCGCCCAGATGCAGATGGCACAGATCCCTCCCGGCCAGACGGATCGCGGCGCCGATGTTCCGCTCTTCAATGTTCATATGGAACGTGTCCAGCATCACCTTGACATTCGGGCTGTCGACCGCCCGGATAAATTCCAGCCCCTCCTGGCAGGTATTGAGCATATAGCCCTCAAACCGGTTCAGAACCTCCATGCCGAGCGTCACGCCGCAGTCCTCCGCAATCACGGCCAGCCGCTTCATATTCCGGACTGCCCGCTCCAGATCGCCTTCCTTATCGACCGGCAGCGTCGGATCGAGCGGCCAGTAGGAATACAGGCCGCCGCCGAGAATGCGGATATCCAGCAGTTGCAGCTTTGGCAGGATCATGGAAAAGAACTGCATGGCCTTTTCCACAATGGCCGGATCCGCCGCGCTCAGATTCTGCTCCTTTGTCGGGCCATAGCCAGCCGTGAGCTGGATCCCATGATCCTCTGCGCATTTTTTCAGATCCCGCAGCTTTTCCTCCGACGCATAGTCGCACGTCAGCGCGGCGCAGGAGATCTCCAGAACGTCAAAGCCAAGCCGCTTGACCTTCGGGATGTAGTATTCATAATTTGCAGACCACTCATGCGTCCAGTAGGCGTTATAGATTCCGTATTTCATTCCGCTTCCATCCTTTCTTTTCTATCCCGGCCGTGTCTGTCTTATTCCAGATTGACGTGGCGGCGATACATCTCGTCCGTATCCATTCCATACCGGTCCATCAGCTTCAGGATCAACACGTCCAGCGTCAGCAGCAGGCTCTGTTCAAACAGGGATGCCATCGGCTGTATGGACGCGCTCCGCTCCGCCGTCACCTTGGGTGACGGCGCGGGGATCTCGAGGATGCAGTCCGCGATCCTGCCGATGCTGGAATCCGGCGCGATCGTGACAAGCGCAACATTTCCTTGCAGGCGCTTGGCCTTCTGTGCCAGAACGAGCTGCGCGCCGCTCTCGCCGGAGCCGGAGCAGACCAGAAGCAGATCGCCCGGGCAGAACGGCGGCGTCATGGTCTCGCCGATCACAGCCGCCTGCTTCCCCAGATGTCCAAGGCGCATTGCAAAGGCCTTTCCTGCCAGACCCGACCGGCCGCTGCCTGCCAGAAATACGGTTTGTGCCTGACAGATCTTCTCTATGAGCTGTTCGGCCTGCGCGTCATCCACCTGCGCAAGCACGCTCGTCAGTTCTGCCAGCACGGTATCTGCGTATTGCAGTTTTTTCATGCTTTTCCTCCTGCCGCCGCGCGGATTTTTTTCAGCTCCTCCACCGGATCCGGCGCGCCGAACAGCTTGGAGCCAAGCACGATCAGCGACGGCCGCGCCGCCGCGAGCTGCTCCATGCTGGAAAGCCCGATCCCGCCTGCGGCGGCAAGCTTTCCGCGCGTGACGACCGGCTGGATCCGCAGAAGCTCCGCCAGCGGCGATCCTCCGCTCCGGCCATCGAAGGCCGTGTGTACCTGAATATAATCCGCGCCTGCCTGATCGGCCCATGCCGCGCGCGTCTCCAGATCCTTCACCGCGATCAGATCCACAAGGATCTGCTTTCCCGCCTGCCGCGCTGCGCCCAGTGCCGCTTCGATCGTCGCGTCGCTTGCCGCGCCGCATACGGTCACGATATCCGCGCCCGCGGAAAAGGCCATTTCCGCTTCCAGCCCGCCGGCATCCATGATCTTGCAGTCCGCAAGGATCCGGCACTCCGGGCAGCGCTCCTGCATGATCCGGATCGCGCGGATCCCCTCCCGCATCAGAAGCGGCGTTCCGATCTCAATAATATCGGCGTCTGCCTGTAATCTCTGCGCCATCGCAACGGCGTCCTCCAGAGAAAACAGATCCATCGCCAGCTGTAGCTCCATTTCTCTCTCCCCTTTCTTTATCCTCCGATCTGCACCGGCAGCCCGTACCCCTCGATCAGCGAAGCCACCCAGTGCAGCTCCGCTTCGTCAGGCGTGCGGCCGTCAAACAGATACGTTCGTCCCAGACGGTGGTACTTGACCTCGCCGAGCCGGTGGTACGGCAGCAGATGCACTTCCTTCGCGCCGTGCTCCGCGGCAAAGGCCGCCGTCCTGCGCAGATTCTCCTCATCGCAGTTCACGCCGACGATCAGCGGGACCCGAAGGATGACCGGCTTTCCCAGCATGCATGTGCGAACGATATTCTCCAGGATCCGCTCGTTGGAGACGCCGGTAAATTGCAGATGCTTCTGCGCGTCCATGTGCTTCAGATCGCACAGGACAAGATCCGTATGCGCCAGAACGCTCTGCATGTGCGCCCAGTCTGCATAGGCTGTCGTCTCGATGGCAGTATGGATCCCGGCCTGCTGCATGCGGCACAGCAGCGCGGCTGCAAATGCGTGCTGCACCAGCGGCTCTCCTCCGGAGAGCGTCACGCCGCCGCCCGAATGCTCATAAAAGACGCGATCCTTCAAAAGCTCCCGCTCCACGTCCGCGAGCTTCCGGCGATGGCCGGAAAACTGAAGCGCGCCGGTCGGGCAGTTTTTTTCGCAGCTGCCGCAGCGGACACACCGCTCCCGGTGCAGACCGCCGGCGGAAAACACGCCCGCCGCGCAGCCCTTCGCGCAGGTGCCGCAGGAGATACAAAGGTTCTCCCGGTACATCAGCTGCGGCGTGAGCTGCTGCGACTCCGGATTTGCGCACCATTGACAGCGCAGCGGACAGCCGTTCAAAAAAACAATGGTACGGATCCCGCCGCCGTCATTGACGCTGAATTTCTGAATGTTGAAGATCAGACCTTCCTGCGTTTTTTCCATCGCGCCCGCTCCTCACAGCATATGGGCCGTGCGCGCGATGATGCTGTCCTGAATCTCCTCCGCCAGCTCATTGAAAAACGCACTGTAGCCCGCCACGCGGACCACCAGCCCGCGATACTGCTCCGGATCTGCCTTGGCCTTGCGCAGAGTGTCGCTGGAGATCAGATTGAACTGCACCTGCGCGCCGCCCAGGGCGACATAGCTGCGCAGAAGCGCGGCAAACCGCCGTTCGCCGGCTTCGGACTGCACCTGCCCCGGATTGAGCCGCAGATTGAAGATCAGCCCGTTCGTGCAGCGGGTCTGGTCGATCTTTACCGCAGAGCGCATCGCGGCTGTCGGGCCGTTCTGGTCACAGCCCACGGCCGGAGAAATGCTGTCGGAGAGGATCGACCCGGACAGCCGCCCATCCGGCGTCGCGCCCGTCTTTTCTCCGAACGGCACATACGCGGAAATCGAGATCAGCGAACCGACAAAGTTTCCGCCGTGATAGGTCTTATGCCCCTGCAATGCGTCAAAAAAGACATCCGTCGCATAGCGCACCCACGCGTCCGCTTCCTCACAGTCGTTCCCGTATTTGGGAACGCGGTGGATCAGATACTGCCGCAGCGGCTCGTTTCCTTTGTAGTTGCTGTGCAGCGCGTCGACCAGCTCTGCCATTGTGACACGATTTTCCTGGAAGACCACCTGCTCGATCCCGGTCAGCGCATCACCGACATTCGCCACGCCGATGCCCAGCAGCGCCGTCCAGTTGTACTTTGCGCCGCCGGAGGTCACGTCCGTGCCGGTCTGCACGCAGGGATCGAGGAACATGGAGACAAGCGGAAGCGGGCAGAGCGTCTCGTGGATCAGATCGATCAGATTGTTTTCAATGACCGCCTGCCGCACGCCGTAGGCCACCTGCGTCTCATAGGCGCGCTTGACGTCGTCCATGCTGGTAAACTGCCGCGCGTCGCCCGTTTTCGGCCCGACCTGCTTGCCCGTGATCTGACAGACGCCGTCGCTGAGCGCCAGCTCCAGCGCCTTTGCAAGGTTAAAGAAGCCGCCGTTCGCGCGGCCCCACGTGTTTTTGGGCATCGTCTCCATACAGCCGACCGGCACATAATCGCGCGCGTCCGTCAGGGAAACACCCTGCTGCATCATCGCCTGCACAAACGTCTCGTCCGTTGTGAGCTGCGGCATGCCCGTCCCTGTTTTGATCGCCTGCACGGTGCGGCGCAGGAAGGGCTCCGGCGTGCTGCGGTGCAGGCGCACCGTAAAGTTCGGCTGGAGCAGGCGCAGGTGGATATGCGCTTCCAGCATGCGGTATGACAGATCGTTCGTCGCGTCGGCGCCCGTCCGGTCGATCCCGCCCGCCTGCACGTTCTGTCCGGTCGGCTGGCCGACGTTGATGACGGCGTCCGCTTCGCAGAAGAGCTTTACCGGCTCCGTGAATTTGATCCAGAGCGTCTCCAGCTGCTCCTGCAAAGCCGCCTTGGGAACGCCGCGGCGCAGATCGGCTTCATAATATGGATACAGGAACTGATCCAGCCGCCCCGGCGTGTAGGAGGTTCCGTTATCGTGGATCTGCAGGATCAGCTGGTTGAACCAGACGACCTGACAGGCCTGCCAGAAATTCTGCGCCGGATGCTCTGGCACGCGGCGGCAATTCTCCGCGATCTGCCGCAGCTCCTGTCTGCGCACAGGCTCCGCTTCCCGCTCCGCCATTTCATCTGCCAGCGCCGCGTAGCGGTTCGCGAACGCGATCACCGCGTCGCAGATGATCAGGCAGGCGTCATAGAACAGCTTTTTCTTCCATGCGTCCGGCGCATGCAGCGGCAGCGCCTGAAGGGCCTGCTCGACCTCGCACCGGATCCCGGCATAGCCCTTTTTCAGGATCCGCTCATGGTCGATGACCACATGGCCGAAGCCGCCGGTCTCGTGGTGCCCGACCGCGTAGATCATTGCATCGAAGCGGCTGCGGGCCGTCTGCTCCGGCAGGAGCGGCAGCAGATGATCCTGTAGGGTGCGGCCCTTCCAGTACGGATAGATCTGCTCAAAAAAGACCGCGCGATCCTCCGGCGTCGTGATAAACCGGTCGCCGTCGCGCACGGCAAAGCGGTCAAATTCCTGCGCGATCCACTCGACCGCAAATTCCGGAAACAGATTGCCGCCGCGCTGGCGCGTCGCCTGATGGCCGACGATCAGCTCGTCATCCAGAATATAGATCGACATATTTTGCAGGATATGCGCCAGAACCTTCGCGCGGCGAATGATATACGGCTCGCTCTCCGTCGCCTGATAGGCCTTTGTCGCAAGCAGCGCCCGCTCCGTACACAAATACGGTCTGACGCCGATCACGCGCTCGCGCAGCCGCTGGCAGCGCTGATATCCCGCGTCAAGCGGATGCAGCACTTCCTCAACATCCAGATGCATCGTTTCCATCCCGCAATCTCCTTTTTCATAATTTTAATTCGAGTCTATACAAACGTGCGCCGGGATGTCAAGCGATTCTTTCTGATTTCCGGCGAAACATTTTATTTTCTTCACTATGAACTATTTTAAACGCTTTAATTTGTGCACTATTATTAGCAGTGTTCAATTGACATTTTGATTTTATTTTGTTAGACTGGTGAAAAAGATCAATATTCATGTCAGATCATGCAAGTTTTACTTTGCTGATTTTTTATTTTCCCTCATATTTCAAGCGGTTTAAGGAGACTGTAACATGCCTAGAGTTCTTACGATCGGTGAAATGGTGATCGATTTTCTGCCCGGCTCGGAGCCTGCGAGCTATATCCGAAAGGCTGGCGGCGCGCCGGCCAACGTCGCGATCGCGGTGCGGCGGCAGGGCTGTGACGCGGCGTTCTGCGGGATGGTGGGAGACGACGATTTTGGCCGGTTTCTGCTGGACACGCTTCGCGAAAACCATGTAGAGCCCTGCATTCCGCACGGCACCAGCGAAGCGACCACCACCATGGCCTTCGTCACGCTCGACGCGAGCGGCGACCGCAGCTTCACCTTCGCCAGAAAGCCCGGCGCCGACATGCTTTTGACGAAGGAGCATATTCGGCCGGACATGCTGGAGAAGACAGATATCATCCACGCCGGTTCCTGCTCCTTATCAAAGGAGCCTGCCGCCGGAGCGACGGCATATGCGCTTTCCGCCGGGCACGCGATGGGAAAGCTCGTTTCCTTTGACGTCAACTACCGCAATCTGATTTGGAACGACGACCGCGCCGCCGCAGCAGCGGCTGTGCAGTCGGTTCTTCCCTTTGTGGATCTGCTGAAGATCTCCGAGGAGGAAGCCGACATGCTGGGCGGCCCGGAAGCGCTGCCGGCATGCATGCAGAAATACGGCATTTCGCTTCTGATGGAAACGCTCGGCGGAAACGGAGCCGTGTGCTTCTGGAACGGCCAGAAGCTTGCCATTGACGGTCTGCCCGCTTCCTGCGTCGACACCTGCGGCGCAGGTGACGCGTTCTGGGGCGCGTTTTTGACAGGGCTTTTGCAGGCCGGCGTCCGAAAGCCGGAGGATCTGTCCGCTGAGATCATCCGCGCGGCCATGCAGCGCGGCAACATCGCCGGATGGCTGTGCGTCCAGAAAAAGGGCGCGATCGAATCGCTTCCGACGGCGAAGCAGACCGAGCAGTATCGAAAGGAGTTTTACGCATGAACGACGTTTGGAGCCGGAGAGGGATCCTCTCCCCCTCGCTGATCTCCTGCTGCGACCTGTGCAATCTGGAGCGCTGCGTCCAGACGCTTGAGACAGCCGGGATCGACATGCTGCACGTGGATATTCTCGACGGCCACTTCAGCCCGAGCATGCCGCTTGGGCTTGACACGGTCGCGCAGCTGCGTTCGCGGACGTCGCTTCCGTTCGACGTGCATCTGATGGCCACGGAAAATGACTTTTTTGTGGACGAGCTGCTGCGCGCAGGCGCGGATCAGATCGTCTTCCACGCGGAGACCGAGCCGAACCTGGACTACCGGCTCAACCAGATCCACGCAGCCGGCGTGCGCGCGGGCATTGCGCTGCGGCCGGCGACACCGCTGTCCGTCCTGGAATATGTACTGGAAAAATGCGACGCGGTGCTGCTCATGCTGATCAATCCCGGCTACGCGCAGTGCCGCAGCGAGGGTCAGGTTCCGTATGCGGCGCGAAAGGTGCGCGAGCTGCGCGCCATGATCCGCGAACGCGGTCTTTCGACGAAGATCATTCTTGACGGCCGCATTTCCCGGCAGGATCTTGCCGCATATATCCCGGATGGGCTTGCCGATATCTTTGTTGCCGGAAGCACATGCCTGAACAGGCAGGAGCTTGCCGCCAGCGCGGCTGCGCTGGTGCAATACCGGGACACACTGCTGTAAAGGAGAACTTGCAATGAACGAACAATCCTACGCGCAGACCACACAGATGATCCTTGCGGAGCTGAAGACGGCGCTCGACGCTGTCGATCCTGCCAGCGTTGAGCAGCTGCTTGACGCCGTGCAGCAGGCCGATCAGGTCTTCTTTGTCGGCGTCGGCCGTGTCATGCTGGCGCTGGAGGCCATCGCCAAGCGCTGGGCGCACCTCGGCATCAAGACACATCTTGTCGGCGAGATCACGGAGCCTGCCATCACGCAGAACGACCTTCTGATCGTCGGCTCCGGAAGCGGAACGACGCTCTTCCCCGCCGCGATCGCGCAGAAGGCGCACCAGATCGGCGCAAAAGTCGTGCATATCGGCTCCAACCCCAACAGCCCGCTGCATGAGATCTGTGCCTTCATGGTTCGCATCCCGGTTCGGACAAAGTACTATCTGGATGATGAGATCGATTCTCAGCAGCCCATGACCTCGCTTTTTGAGCAGTCGCTGCTGCTTCTGGGCGACAGCGTTGCAAAGCTGATGATCGAGCGGCAGCAGCTGGATATGCGGTCGCTGTGGAAATACCACGCAAATCTGGAGTAACGCCATGAAAGAAACTTCTGATCTTTACCGGTATACCGGCAGCATCCAACAGCTGGCCTATGCACGCCGGATCTGCTATGACGAGGGCCGCGCGCGCGGCCTACACGCCGTCGAGGTCTGCAACGGCCCGATGCGGTTCGTGATCATGCTCGACAAGTGCATGGACATTTCCGAGCTTTCCTGGCGCGGCGAGCAGATGACGTTTTTGTCCAAGCCCGGCCTGAACGGCCGCAATCCCTTTGACACGAACGGCGCGGAAGCGCAGCGCAGCATTATGGGCGGGCTGTTCTTCACCTGCGGATATGAGAATATCTGCGCGCCGTATGAAGACAGCGAGACCGGGCGTCGCTACCCCATGCACGGCAGAATGCGTACCAGTCCCGCCGAGCATGTGAGCGTGAGCGCGCGCTGGGAGGATGGCCGGTATGTGATCCGCGTCAGCGGCGATATCCGCGAAGCGGAGCTGTTCGGCGAAAATCTACTGCTGCACCGCACCATCACGACCGTCTACGGCTCCGCGTCGATCGAGATCTGCGATGAGATCCGCAACGAAGCGTTCCGCGATGAACCGCTGATGCTGATGTACCACTGCAACGCGGGCTATCCGTTCCTCGACGAGAGCTGCCGCGTCCTGCTGCCGACTGATCAGGTTCAGCCGCGCGACGAGGTTTCCGCGGCAAATATTGGCCGGTGGAGCGTCATGGATCCGCCCACGGACAATGCGCCGGAATATGTCTATCTGCATACGCTCCGCGGTGATCCGGACGGGAATACGTCTGCCGCGATCTATAATCAAAACCGCCGTCTTGCGCTTCAGCTTTGCTTCAATACGGCTGAATTTCCGTATTTCGGCCAGTGGAAATCCACGGCCAGCGGCGATTATGTGATGGGTCTTGAGCCCGGAAACGTCTGCGTCTATGGCCGCCGGTTCCACGAGCAGGCCGGGACGCTCCCCATGCTCGCTGCGCAGCAGCAAACCACGTATCACCTTTGCTTTCG
Source organism: uncultured Oscillospiraceae bacterium (assembly GCA_934655875.1). Lineage (GTDB taxonomy): Bacteria > Bacillota > Clostridia > Oscillospirales > Oscillospiraceae > CAG-170. The sequence goes on along the minus strand of CAKUHB010000013.1, from coordinate 41,450 downwards.
GATCCTGGAGGGAGCCGAAGCGGATGCGATCAATACCCTGTCAGAATAAAAGGTAAAGGAGTTTTTTCAGTATGAAACGGTCTGAAATCAATGCGATCATCAAAAAGTTCGAGGCGCTGCTGGAGCAGTACCGCTTTGCCGTTCCTCCCTATCTGTCGTGGACCCCGGAGGAGTGGGCCGACAAGGGCAAGGAATACGATGAGATCCGGGACAACATGCTCGGCTGGGATGTGACCGACTACGGCATGGGCGATTTCGACACGCTGGGTCTGGCGCTCATCACGCTCCGCAACGGCAACGTCCACAACCCCAAATACACCAAATGCTACGCCGAAAAGGTCATCATGTGTGACGAGGGCCAGGTCTCTCCGATGCACTTCCACTGGAACAAGATGGAGGACATCATCAACCGCGGCGGAAACGACATTCATTTCACGCTTTATAACGCGGATAAGGACGAGCAGCTCGCCGACACGGACGTGGAGATCTGCCGCGACGGCCGCCGCTACTTTGTCAAGGCGGGCGAGACGATCGTGCTGCGCCCGGGCGAGAGTTTGTCTCTGTATCCGTACTACTATCACGAGTTTGTGATCCCCAAGAACGGCAAGGGTCCCGTTCTGATCGGCGAGGTGTCCATGTGCAACGACGACAACACGGACAACCGCTTCTTGAAGCCGCTCGGACGCTTCCCCACCATTGAGGAGGACGAGCCGCCCTACCGTCTGCTCTGCACCGAGTATCCGAAGGCAAAGGACTGATCGAAAGGAGGTTCCGTGTGAACTGGTTTTTCAGCGAGTCTGCATCCACGCACTGCGCAAAGGACTGCTTTGCCGCCATGGCCCGTACACGGCCGGAAAACTGGGATACGTTAAAAACCGATACCACGAGCGGCATTTTGCTGGCGAAGAACGTTCCGCCCGCGCAGTTTGCCGTGCTCGTCAGTGGCGGCGCCGCGAACGGCCCCCTGTTCGCGGGCTACTGCGGCTCCGCGCTGGCCGACGCCGTTGTCGCGGGCGGTGCGTTTGCCGCGCCGAACGCCTACGCGCTCTATGAAGCCGGAACGTATCTTGCGGGCGGGAACCGCGGCATTTTGCTGCTCTACAACAACTTTGCGGGCGATTATCTGAACAATGATCTGGCGCAGGAGCTTCTGGAGCTGGATCAGATCCCGGTCGAGTCCGTCCGGGCGACGGACGATCTTGCCAGCGCCGTGGGCGAAGCGCGCAGCAGCCGGAACGGCCGCTGCGGGATCGCGCTGCTGATCCGGCTGGCAGCCGTCTGCCGCAATATGGGCATGGGGCTGCACGAAACGGCGGCGCTGCTGCGGCGCACAAACGAGCGGCTCAACACGCTCAGCGTACATCTTGACTGCACCACCGGCACGGCGGATTTCGGCGCCGGATTTTCCGGCGAGCCGGGCCTGTTTACACGCGCCGGTCTCAGCCGCGAGGAGCTGGCCGCACAGGCCATGCAGCAGCTGCTGGAGGATCTTGCGCCGGAGCCGGGCGAACAGCTGCTGCTGCTCGTCAACCGGCTGCGTCTGACGGCATATCCGGATGGATACGCCATGGCGGGCGCGGCAGAGACCTGGCTGCGCCGCAGCTATCCGGTGTTCCGGCTCTGCGTGGGCGCGTATTCCAACATTGCCGATCGCTACGGCTGGGATTTCAGCCTGCTGCGCGTTCCGGCAGATCATATCCTCATGTGGCAGCAGCCGGTTTCCGGCGACGGCTTCGTGCTCTGAAGGAAGGTACAGAAATGAAGGAAATCAGCGTATCTCAGATGGCGGTCTGCCTTCGCCATGCATGCGCGCAGATCGTATCCCACGAGCCGGAGCTGACGGCCATCGACACTGTGATCGGCGACGGCGACCATGGGACAGGCATGAAGCTCGGCTTCTCCCGGCTCGACGCCATGCTGCGGCAGAACAGCTTCTGCGACATGCAGACGCTTCTGCGCAGCTCCGGTCTGGAGCTGGTCAAAACGATGGGCGGCGCGTCCGGCGTGATCTTCGGCTCGCTTCTCATCGGCGGCTGCGCCGCGTGCGCAGAGAAAACGGCGCTGGACGCGCAGGCGCTTACCGCCGTATTCGCGGACGCGGCAGAATCCATCTCCCGGCGCGGCGGCGCAAAGCGCGGCGACAAGACCATGCTCGACGCGCTGCTCGGCGCCGTCGACGCGATGCAGGCCGCAGAGGGCGGCGACATCGAAGCCGTTTTACAGGCCGCGCAGACAGGCGCCGAGACAGGCGCCGAAGCGACCCGGCACATGCTGCCGCGGTTCGGCCGGTCGAAAAATTTCAGGGATCAGGCGCTTGGGTATCCGGACGCAGGCGCTGTTTCCACCGCGCTCTTCTTCCGAGGGCTGCGGGAAGGACTTTCAGAACAATCAAATCAGGAGGTTTAACTATGGCACTTTACAAAGCGATTGACATTCTGAAGCTGGCGGACAGCAAGCATACGGCTGCGCTTGCCTTCAACTGTGCGGACTATAACATGGTCCACTCCGTTGCTGTTGCGGCGGAGGCCGTCCAGAAGCCGGTCATCTGCATGCTGCACCCGGATCACCACAGGATCGAGAACTGGATCACGCCGGAGCTGTTCGCGAAGCTGGTCGCGGACGAAGCGGCTGCCGTTTCCGTCCCCATGGCGATGCATCTGGATCACTGCTCCGATTTTGACTATATGGTTCGTGCGTTAAAGGCGGGCTTTACCTCTGTCATGTACGACGGCTCCATGCTGCCGTTTGAGGAAAACGTCAAAAACACGCGCGAGATCACAAAGGTCGCGCACGCGATGGGCGCGACGGTCGAAGCGGAGCTTGGCCACGTCGGCGTCGCGGCGACCGTGACGGATCAGAGCAATCTGGATCTGTACACGCAGCCGGAGTTCGCCGCAGAGTTCTGCGAGCGCACGGGCTGCGACAGCGTCGCCGTTGCGATCGGCAGCGCGCACGGCTTCTACAAGCAGACGCCGCATCTGGATCTGGAGCGTCTGGCCGCGATCGACGCGGCAACCAGCACGCCGCTGGTGCTGCACGGCGGCACCGGCATCCCGGATGATCAGCTCCTGCTCGCGTTCCAGCGCGGCATCAACAAGCTGAACGTCGGCACCGAGTTCTTCTGGCTGTATTATCAGACCATCAAGTCCTACGACGCGCCGGATATCACCCAGCTGCCGCGCACCGTACAGGCTGCACTGACGGAGTATCTGAAGAAAAAGCTCCAGCTGAGCTTCTGAGAAACGATAAAAGCGCCCCTGTCATTTGCATGACAGGGGCGATCGTTTTTATTCTTTTTACGTTCTGAGCAGCCAGAGCCCGAGGAAAGCGGGTACCCATGCGCTGAAAAACGGGAGCAGATACCCGGAATACGGGAAAAACAGATAGACGAGCAGCCAATAGACCGCCTGGACGATCGCGCTCAGGGCCGCTTTCTGCGGACGCTGCGCGAGCCGGGCAAGGATCTGCCGGAGCTGCACCCGGTCATCGTCCTCCTCCCGATCCGGCGCGGCGGCGATCGAAACGGCTGCCGTCAGGATAGCGAAGAACAGGCCGAGATCAATGACTGCGGCGGTAAAAAAGACGAGCTTCCACTGCTCCGCGAACGAGAACAGCCGCAGCGCAAGCAAAATGACAGCCAGAAGGAAGCCGAACAGCGCACCCGCAGGCAGGCAGTGCTTCCAGCTGCGCCGCAGAAAGGCGCGGTAGCGCGGGCCGAAATAGCCGGGCTCGTCCGCCAGACACAGCAAGATCAGATGCGTCATTGCCGCATAGAGCGGCGCGGCCATCATTCCGGCCAGTGCAAGGCCGGCCATGGACAAAAGCGGTACCGTCTCGTGAAACAGAAAAAACGCAAGGATCCCCGGCACAGCCGCGAGCAGCGCGGCAAGGCCGGAGAGCATCAGCGGCAGCGCCCGGTGCAGAAGATTGCCAAGGAGCCGCTTCCTGCTCCCGCGCGGGGACGGATCCGGCTCTTCCGGGTATTGAAATTTCCAGAATTTAAAGCTCATATCGTCTTACAGGCGCGTCGTCTTCCGGATGGCCAGCTCGGGCAGGATCACGCGCTGGACGGGATCCTTTTCGTCGTCCGTGTGATTGATCTTCTGTATGAGCAGGCGCACGCTCTCCTTTGCAAGGCTGTCCAGATCCTGCCGGACGGAGGTCATGGGCATGTCCATGTAGAAAATATCCATCGTGTCGTCATAGCCGGCGAGGGAGATATCCTCCGGAATGCGGAAGCCGGCGTCAAGAATGGCCTTGCGGACGCCGCTGGCCATATAGTCGTTCAGGGTGCAGATGGCATCCGGCGCAACACGTTCGTTCAGAACGCGGCCGGCGATATAGTAGGCAAAGCCGCTGTCGGTATAGTCGCAGGGAATGATCCACTCCTGCTTCCATTCCAGCCCCATTTCCTCGTAGGCACGCTTCCAGCCTTCCAGACGCAGCTTTGTGACCGGCAGCTCCAGCTCCTTTGTGACAAAGTACCAGATCGTGCGGTGGCCGGCCTTCAGCATGCGCTTCGTCAGCTCGTAGCTGCCGGCTGCATAATCCGTCAGGACGCAGTCATCCTCAAAGCCGGTGTAATAGGAAAACGTGAACACGCACGGAAGCTCGTGCTGCCGCAGCGTATTGAACACCGGCGCGTCATTATTCAGGATATCCAGCGGGAGAATAACGATGCCGTCGACATGGCAGCTGATAAACTGCCGGATGACGGACGCTTCCCGCTTTACATCGCCGTCGGAAACGCCGAGCAGGACGGAATAACCGCACTGCTCGCAGTAATAGGTGATGCGCTTGATGATCTTCCCATAGCACGGGTTCTCGGAGTCGGGGCAGACGAGTCCGATCGTCATGGTGCGCCTTGTCGCGAGCCCCCGTGCAATGGGATTCGGTACATAATCCATTTCCTCTGCACACCGCAGGACACGCTCTTTCGTTTTTTTGCTGACGCTTGGGTAGTTATTGAGCGCCAGTGATACCGTCGCTTCCGAGATATTCAGCTTTTGAGCGATGTCCTTCAGTGTAACATTGACCATACTTATGACCTTTCGTTTCCTGTTTTAATCGGCGCTGTGACCCATGGCGGGCGTATCCGCCTCCGTGTAGATGTCACGACCGAAATATTTATAGAGGTACAGATCCGTGTCGCCGTCGTTTTCGATCCAGTAGCCTTCCTGCGCCTTTTTGCAGACGACAAGCAGCTCGTCCTCGCAGCTGTGCAGATCGCACTTCGCGCCGGTCACACGCTTCCCGTTGACCAGACCCGTGCCGTGCCAGACGAAGATATTGTGGACGCCTGCTTCCTTGCTGAAGAACTTCTCGCCGGGATGCAGGATCAGGCGCTTGCCGCTGAACTTCGGCGTGCCGTAATAGATCCACTCTTCGCAGACCGTTCCCTGCCGGGTCTGCTCGCAGGGCTTCGGATACAGATGACGCTTTTCAAAGAAATCAGGATCCGCGCTGGCTTCCCAGTCGATCTGATGGAGGGCGGCCATCTCGACGCTGCCGTATTTCTCGACTGCTTCGGGCGCGACGTCCTTGCCGAGCATGTTCTTGCCGATCGGATATCCGTTGACATTGGGCTGATAGATCGCACCGACGTCGGACGGCTCCTGGATCTCCATGGTCAGCGCGGTGCCCGGCGCATGGAGGATACCGGAATCAAGATAGAAGCCCTCGCCGGGAACGTTCTGAAGGGCGAAGGAATACCGCAGAAGCTCCTCCTCCTTGCAGTTCCACGCCTGCAGAAGCGGCAGATAGATCTTGTATTGCAGGCCCTTCTCGACGATATAGCGGTGGACGCCGAAGAAGCTCTCGGGATGATCGCCCAGGGGCGCGTCCAGATAGTGATACGCTTCGTCCTTCGAGACCTTACCCTGGCTGTCAAGATCCTCCTGCTTCTGGTGGATATGCAGGAACAGACGGGTCTTGAAGTCGTAGATCTTCACAAGACGGCCAAGGCAGTCGTGCGTTTTGCCGTATTCTTCGCCCAGAATCTCCATCCGGCATTCCTTGAGCGCTTCCGGGATCGTGATATCCTCGCCCGGGATCTCCAGGAAGGAAATGCCCTCGGTCGGGATATCGATGCGGTTCACCGCATGCGTCTCCGAGCAGAACCAGCGCTCCATGATCTCGCCGCGCTCGCCGCAGTCATACTCCTCCTCCTTGAGGTTCAGACGATGACCGCCGGCAAGGAAGTCATGCGCGACCCATGCCGGACGAAGGCGCAGAACGCCGTCATTTTCCTGGATAAAATTTAAAATAACGTCTCTTTTTGACATTATTATATCCTCTCTTTCATAAAACTGTCAAGATAAATTCGCTTAACGCCGGGCTGTCCGGTCGCGGGTCATCCCTTGATGCCGCTCGACGCGACAGACTCAACAAATTGCTTTTGCAGACTGATGAACAGAACAAGAACCGGGATCGAAACGAGCACCGAGATCGCCATGAGCAGGCCGTACTGCCGCGCGGCGGAGTTTTCACTCACGCTGTTCATGATCGTCGCAAGGCCGACCGGCAGCGTCATGGATTTGTTGGTGAAGGTCACGATCAAGGGCCAGAAGAAGTTGTTCCACGTGGAGACGAACGACAGGATCATCATGACGGAGATCACAGGGCCGGCCATCGGCAGGTAGATCCGCCAGAGCGCCGTCATGTGGCCGCCGCCGTCCAGCTCGCACGATTCGCGAAATTCCTTCGGAATGGTACAGAAGAAATTATAAAGCAGGAACACGCCGATCGCTTCGCCCAGCTGGGGCAGGATCATGGAGGCATACGTATCGAGCAGGCCGAGCTTGGAGATGATCTTATAGGAATAGATCGCGCTGAGCTCCTTGGGGATCATAATACTGGCCATCATGATGAACACGAGAGCAGTCTTGCCCCTGAAATCCGTTACGGCAAGGCCGTAGGCCGGCATGATGCAGAACACGGACGACAGCAGCAGGACGGCAAGCGTCACGATCGCGCTGTTCTTTGTCCACGTCCAGAGCGGATAGTCCTGGATGGCCATTTGATAGTTTTCCAGCGTCCAGGTTGTGGGGAACCACTTCACGGTGCCGGTGAAGATCTCGTTGAAGGTCTTGAAGGACGTCAGAATGACCCACAGCAGCGGCGCAAGGAACAGCACCGCCAGAATAACCAGCAGCAGATACTCGATCACTTTTCCGATCTTTGCCGATGCGCTCTTATCAACCATGCAGCTTCACCGCCTTTCTTGTTTTTACTGTATCCTTGTCGCGGAACAGCCAGAAGATGATCGCGGACAGGACGATCAGCAGCAGAAGCAGCGCCACGCCGATCGCAGACGCATAGCCCAGCTTCGCTTCCTTGAAAGCTTTGATGTACAGATACTGCACGATGGTGAGCGTACTGTAGCTGGGGCCGCCGTTGGTCATGACATAGACCTGGCCAAACATCTGCATGGAGTAAATGACGGTCGTCAGGACGACGAAGAAGGTCGAACCCTTGACCAGCGGCAGATAAATATGGATCACGCGCGCAAAGCCGGTCGCGCCGTCGATGGCGGCAGCTTCGATGATATCGCGCGGCACATCCTGCAGCGCCGCAAGGTAGATCACGGTATTATATCCAACGGTCCACCAGATCGACGCGATCGCGACGCCCAGCATGGCCGTAGATTTGTCAGTCAGAAAATAGATGGTGTCGATGCCGAGCTTCCCCAGATAGTAGTTCAGAACGCCCATATTGCCGCCGTCCAGGATCCAGCGCCAGATAACGCCGACGACCGTGGTCATGAGCACATACGGGAAGAAGATCAGGCCGCGCACGACGATTCTGCCGTGGAGCTTCTGGTTCAGAAGCAGGGCAAACAGGAAACCAAGGATGATGTTGGCCGGGCCGACGTACAGAAGATACTGGAAGGTATTTTTTGTCGCCGTCCAGAACAGCTTATCGTTCAAAAGCTTTTTCCAGTTTTTCAGGCCGACGAACGTACCGTCGGAGCTGATGCTGGTATTCAAAAAGCTATAGTTGATATTTGCAAATATCGGAATGATCTTAAAAAGGAGCAGCATAAAGAAAAACGGGCCGACCATGCAGATCAGCGAGATGATCTTCTTCCGCTGTCTTTCCGACCGAAGATTTCGATTCATTTCAGCAGCCTCCTCACAGGCGGGAACTTGGAACAGCTCCGGTTTCAGCGGCCGGCGCCCTCCCTGTTTATCATTGTTGAACCGCAGCAGCCTCGAGCCGCTGCGGTCAAGGGGCTTTTTCTGTTTGGGAAAAAGGGGAACGGTGAAGCATGGGATGCCTGCGCCGTCCCCCCTTGTTTCCTTTTTGCAAGCCTGCTGCTTCACACGGGAAGGAGCAGTTTGCTGCGCCTACAGCTTATTGATATTCGCTGAAGATGTCATTGACGCTCGCGGCTGCCGCGTCAAGCTCCGCCATGAAATCGACAGAGGTATCGGACAGGCAGTTGGTGATCGCAGCCATGACCGGGGACAGGGCGTTGTCCGCGCCGAACTCGGAGTCGGCCACGCACAGCGGCTCATAGTGAACGCCGGTGGAGGACTCGATGAACGAAACCTGATACGGATAGAAGTCACAGGCCTTGTACGCGTCGCTTGCGGAGACTGCGTTGTTGGCCGGGATCTGACCGGAGGTTGCGCCCCATTCATAGGAGTGCTCGACGAAGTAGGACAGGAAGGTGTTGATGGCTTCCGTCTTTTCAGCGCTGCGGTTGTCAAAGCGCGGGACAGTCAGCGTGTGGGAGGAGCCCCAAACTGCGGCGGAGTCGCCGATGGTCGGGAAGGCAACGGTCGTGAACTCAAAGCCGGCCTGAATAGCCGTCGGCGTGAACCACGGGCCTTCGATGACCATTGCGGTCTGACCGGACAGCCAGTCGGCGTCGATGTCAGTCTCGTTGGTCGGGCAGTATTCGTTGTCAACGATCTTTGCGAGGAACTCCATGGCCTTCACACCGGCTTCAGAGTTGAAGGAAGCGGTCGTGAATGCATCGTCGCAGAAGGAGCCGCCGAACTGGTACAGAAGGCCGTACCAATAGCGGTAGGTGTGTGCATGGGAAGCGCTCATGGACATGGGGTACACGCCGGAAGCCTTCAGTGCGTCGCAGATGGCAAGGAACTGCTCTTCGCTGGTGATCTCAGCTGCGGGATCCAGGCCGGCTGCTTCGAACAGGCTGTTGTTGACATAGATGCACATATTGTGATAATCCCAGGGGATCGCGTACTGGGTGCCGTTGTAGAACGCGCCGTTCCAGACGGAAGCGGGATAATCCTCGCCCTTGACGCCGGCAGCAGCAGCGATTTCGGAGACATCGGAGAGCATGTCGCGGCCGCCGAAGTTCGGAACGTCAGTCACGTGCATCAGCATGACGTCGGGGCCGTTGTCCGTATTGAAGGACGCTTCAAACTTGGAGAAAATTTCGGACCAGCTGATGGAGTAGAAGTTGACCTTGATGGCGCTCTGCGATGCGTTGAACGCATCGACCATGCCCTGCATGGCGTTCAGGTCTGCACCGGTCAGGCCGGCCCAGAAGGTCAGCTCAACAGCGTCGCCGGACGCTTCGGTCGCGGGTGCGGTCTGCGTGGTTTCGCCTGTGCTGTCGGTCTGTGCCGCAGGGGGCGTCGTGTCCTTGCTGCTGCATGCCGTCATGGCAACAATCAGCAGCACGCTGAGCAGGATTGCGAGAAGTCTCTTTGCGGTTTTCATTGTTTTCCTCCTTATATTGTTTTGTGTTTTATCATAACGCGGAGATCCGCGTTATTGAACATGAGCAGGGTTTTCCTAATTTTCTCTCCCGCTGTTTTTCGTGTTTTCTTGATTTTTCAAAATTTAAAGCGTTTCAAATCGTATTTTCAAGTTACCACAAAGTCATATCCTTGTCAACGTTCACTTCTTACAGTTTTCGCTTTTTGTTTTTGGCAATTTCGACAGTTTTTTTAAAAAACGCGTCTGCGTCCATTTATTGATTTCATCTATGATAGTCTTGAAATCATCGATTGTTTTGTTGTTTTCTTCTAAAATATCCTGTTGATTGTGCGAGTTTCCAGAAATCTTGTTTTTCCGTGCGTTTTTCCTGCCCATGCATTCCGCATGATTCCATTATTGACACGTTAGGCTAATAGTGATAATATTAAAGCGCATTGGATTTCAATATCTCCGTATTTCTTATTGGATTCAAAAACAATTTCATAGTTTCATCAGAAAGGGTGGATCTTAAATCATGCCAAATATGCTGAATCAGCTGCATTCCCGTTATCCGGACACCGCGTTCTGGATGGATTCCATGGTCGTGGATAATATTGAATACGGCCTTTCGCACGCAAACCGCGGCGTTACCACCTCCCCGACCGTCATGTCCGATTCGATCGTAGCCGAACCGGAGCTGTGGAACGAACGCATTCTTGCCATGCGGAAGCGTTTCCCGGAAAAGAACCAGAACGAGCTTTTGTGGGAAGTCATGTACGCGCTGGCCGCGGAGCGCTCCCAGCTTCTGCTGCCGCTGTACCACGCCGACGCCAGCATCGACGGCCGTTTCTGCATTCAGGGCAACGTCTATGATTATATGAACGTGGACAAGATCCTTGCGCAGTCCGCCCGTATCATGGCTGTCGGCAAGAACCTCGTCATGAAGATCCCGACCACTGCGGCCGGTATCATCGCGATGGAGGAGATCGTCTACCGCGGCGGCAGCGTCATGGCAACGGCGACCTCGACCGTCTCGCAGGTGCTCGCCGCAGGCGCTGCGCTTTACAGAGGTCTTGCGCGCCGGAAGGCTGCCGGTCTGTCGACCGAGGGGATCGCGCTGGCCTGCGCCATGCAGCTCGGCCTGCCCGAAATGTGCTACACCAATTACTGCCGCATGCACGGTCTTGACGTCCCGGCGGAAGCGCTTGCGTATTCCTCTGTCGCGGTGGCAAAAAAGGCGTACCGGCTGCTGCTCGAGCGGTATCCGCTGGTCACGTTCGTACTGTCGAACTTTGAGACGGATCTGCACTGGACGGAGTTCATCGGCGGCCGCATGATGCTGACCATGCCGGTCGAGCTGATCCGGAAGCTCGACGCACTGGAGCAGCTCCCGGAAGCGCGTATCGATGTCGACATCGAGCCCGCGCATCTGCAAGCGCTGCTGGACAACGTGCCGTTCTATGCCAAGGCCTATGAAGAAGACGCCATGCAGCCGGAAGAATTTTCCTCGTTTGAGGGCTTCTGCCGCACGGTCAATATCTTCATGGACATCTATGAGATCGGCCTGAACAAGGTGCGCAAGATGCTGCTGCCCGACCCGTACAAGGGAGACAAGGCCGCAAAGTATTAAAGGATTAAATAGCAAAGCGGAAGCCGCAGGATCCTGCGGCTTCCGTTTATATTTGGGCAGCATTCAACGATCCGGCCGGCCGATTGGCCAGCCGGGATTCTTTTTGGTTCAGAAGAGCAGAACAGCGATACCGGCAGGCAGAGCTGCGGCAGCGAGCCAGATAAGGGACAGAAGGAGCCGCTTTTTCAGCATCTGCGGCCATGTCTGCACGTAGGGCAGGCCGGCGAGCGCCGGGATCTGCCAGAATTTACTATGTCCGACCCACAGCTTGTCGATGACAAGTCCGTCGTACCAGTTCATGACCTCCAGAAAAAGAAGCGCCTGCCGATACGCGGGCCAAAAATCCGTGACGCAGTTCCAAAGGCCGAGGATCAGCACCAGCGCCGCGGCCATGAGGATGAAAAAGGGCGTCATGAAGCGCCCCTTGCGCTGCCGGATGGTCTGCCAGTCGCTCAGGCCGAGGGCGACTGCGCGTTCCTGCACGTTTTTGGGATAGAAAAACAGGCCGTTCACCGCGCCGCCGAGGACGGACAGCCGGACAAGGGCAGTAAACAGCAGGCAGTACAAAGCCAGTTGCAGAATCAGCATTTTGAGCCTTATCCTTCCTTTCTCCCGTTGTCCCCGCAGCGCAAGATCTGTCTCAGTTCGTCTGCCAACAGCGACGGATGGTTGATGATGTCGCCATGGCCGAAGCCGGGGAAGGCGCGAACGGTCAGCCTGGGATAGGCGGCCCGGAGCTTTTCGATCGCTTTTTTCATGTGGCCCTCCTTTTCGCCGTACCAGCAGGCGACGTCGGCGTCCGGCTGCACCGCAAACGGCGTGCGGTAGAGATACAGCCCCGCTGCCCAGGTGGCGTGGACGGATTCCAGACTGATGTTGTCCGGGATGCGGTTCAGCATGGTCTGCATGCCCTGCTCCGTCTGGCCCATGAAGCGCAGCGCCCATTTGGGCATGGTCTTATCGCGGGCCGTCCGGTACTGCTTGGGCGGCATGAGCTTGAGAATAAGGCCGTTCAGCACGCCGTAATCAAGGTATTCCGGCCCGCTGAGGATCATATGATCGATCTGCACGCGCGGCGAGGACTTCAAAAGAACCGCCGGGCCGCAGCCGAGGGACTCGGCGAAGAGCAGATCCAGATGGCCGCCAAGCACACGGCAGAGATAGTCCGCCAGCTTATCTGCCTGTGCCTGCGCCGTCGTATAGGTCGTGGCGCCTGTGCCGTCGAAGCCGTCAAAGCTGACGGCGTGGACGGAAAATTCCGGCTCCAGCAGCGGAATGAGATCCTCAAACTGCCGCCAGCACATGAGATTCCCGTGCAGCAGGAGGATGCTTCTCCCCTGTATATTTCCAAAATGTTTGATCTCCATTTTGACGCATCTCCGTTTCGAGTCATTCTGCGATCTTTATGCAGAAATCGCAGCAGTCATTGCCGCGGCCCAGCGTCTTTGTGCGATGCCAGAGAAGCTTCGGGTGCAGACCGGCATAGGTGATATCGTCGCTGTCACAGAAGCAGCGGCACAGCTCCGGGCAGCCGCACTGTACGCAGGTGTCGTGATACGGGCATTTTGTCATATCGACGCACCATGTATTGCGGTCCGTCCGCCACTCAGTCAGGGCAAAGCCTGCCGCGGGGCCGAAGTTCGTCCGCGTGGACTTGACGAAAAGGCCGGGCACCACGCGGTACAGCCCCGGAAGGCGCAGCATGGCAGCAAGATATTTATGGGTGGTTCGCGCCAGCTGCTCCACGTAGCCGTGGATGGTTTGCAGGGCTTCGCCCTTCGGCATGACGGTTTGCAGCACTTCATAGGCCGCGATGCCCGGCAGGATCTGGTGCGCCAGGTGCTGCTTCTTTTCTTTGCTCGCGCCGGCATTCTCCACCCAGAGCGATCGCAGGCGCGCGTCAAACGCGGCGTTCAGCTGCGCCGCCTGCGCAGGAAAGCGCTGCGCGGCGGTTTTCCGGAAATCCCTTGTCAGATAGCATTCCTTCATGGCTGAAGCTCCCCCAGAAAGCTGCGGATCGTCCGGATATAATCGTCCGTCTTCAAGACCGTGGACAGGTGGCCGCCGGAGACATAGGCGATCTTCGGCTCGTGCATGAGCCGGATCAGAGCCTGCTGCATGTTCCCGGAGAAGAAATCCTGATTGGGCAGGATGAGAAGGATCTTGCCCTTGAGATCCGCGAAATTCTCCGCCGTCACGGGCGTCTGGTGCATCAGGTCGGCGAGCAGGCCGGAGATATGCACGTCCTTCTCCTGCTTGAAGTCCTTGAAGATCGTCTCAAACATGTCCTGCGCATAGGCGATCTCTTCGGCACTCTCGTCGCGGACGTGGCGCATGCCGGCCTTGATGAGCGTCGGCTTCAGCTTTTCATAGTTGCAGTGCTTCATGTACCAGAGCATCAGGGGCGCGAAGAAGTATTGCTTTTTGAGACTCCGGAGCGTCTCCGCGTCCATGCCGCCGGAGGAGATCAGCACCAGTCCGCCGGTCTCGCCCGGATATTTCTGCACGTAGATCTGCGCGACCATGCCGCCGTCGCTGGCGCCGACAAAAATCGGCGCTTCGATGCCGAGCGCGCGGAAGAACGCGTGCATGCCTGTGACGAGCGCCTGATTGGTGCGCAGCTCCTGCGGATAGTCAAAGAGCAGGACGCGGCCGTCCTCGGAGAGGGGATCCACATAGTCCATCCACATCTCCAGCGTATTCATGCCGCCGTTCAGCAGGACAAGCGTCCTGCCGCCCTCCTTCCCGCTCAGCACATAGCGGAACGACGCGCCATCCACCGTCACTGTCCGGCACGGATGCGCCGCCGCGAAGCGCCCCAGTTTTTCCGAATACAATTCCATTGCTCTTCCTCCCATTTCCCTTTCCGCATCTTTCGGTTAGTTGTATCTAACCGCAGAGCCGTCAAAAACCGGCCGCTGCGGCCGGGATATTTATTATAGGTGCATTGTAGCATCCGCAGGTTCGTTTTTCAAGACGGAACGGCCGCGCCAGCCCATTTTTGTCAGTTGCTGCTTTCCCATTGCGCGGCGAAAATTTTTTAAAATTTAGTATTGATATTTTTAAACTAGTGAATATAATACACTAGTGTAAGGACGAGATATGAAAGGAGCTGCCCATGAATACGCAATACAAAAAGGGCGTGCTGGAGCTGTGTGTGCTGGCGCTGCTGCACAGGCGCGACTGCTATGGATACGAGATCTCTGATTTTCTCTCGCAGCACATTGACATTGCAGACGGCACGGTCTATCCGATCCTGCGGAAGCTGAAGGCGGACGGATTACTCACCACCTATTTGCAGGAGGAGAGCGGCGGGCCGCCGCGCAAGTACTACAGGCTCACGGAGCTTGGACGGGTAACGTATCAGAACGACCGTGCGGAATATCTGAACTTTGCACAGTCGGTCAGGACTTTATTGGAGGATGAGGGCCATGACAAAGCATGAATTTATCACGCGGCTCGCAAATGAGCTGCATAAGAGAAACATCGCCGACAGCGCCGATGTGATTGAGGAATATGAACAGCATTTCGCATTCAAGCTGGCGGATGGATATTCGGAAGAGGAAATCGCCGCAAAGCTGGGAAACCCGGAGGAGCTGGCGGCGCAGTTTGAACCCGCGCCCCAGACAGGCGCGAAGCATCCGGCTGTGCTGACGTGGCTGTGGCTCGTGTGGGCCGATCTGTTTTTCGGGATCTTTGCTGTCCTGTTGATCTCCTTCGGTGTGGTTCTGGCTGCGTGCGTGGTGAGCTTCGGCCTGACGGGCGTGTGCCTGGTCGGGAATCTCGGTCGGCTGCCGTTTGTCATGCTGCCGGCAATGCCGTACTGGTGCGGCGCGATCCTCGGTCTGAGTTTGCTGGCGCTCTGTGCGCTGTCCGTCGTCGGCTGCATCTGGTATTTTGCGTTCTGCCGCCAGATCTTCCGCTCGTATGGGCGGTTCCATCAGAACGCGCTGGCGCAGGGCCGCGGCGGCGCTGCCCTGCCCGCTCTGCCGCTCGCGCCGCAGTTCGCACCGAAGAAAAAGCGCCGGCTGCGCACGGTCATGCTGGTCGCGCTGCTTCTGTTCGCGGTCTGCTTTGTGCTTGGCTATGCGGCCTGCGCGCTGTCCGCCGGAAGCGTCCAGTTCTGGCACGTGTGGGGCTGGTTCCGGAATTGAGGTGCATATCCCATGTATGGTCTGAACGCGGTCGCGCTGGTGACCATCTGCGGCTTCTTCCGCAGGAGCCGGAAGCAGTACCGCAAATTCTTGACATATGCGGGGGCTGCTTTATAATATAGGAAGCGGATCGGGCAAACGGCGGTCCGGGAAACGCGGGCGGACAGGAGGACTGCGCATGGGCGACAATTATTTTCTGCTGACGAATCTGCTGTCGGAGGATGAGCGCAAGGTGATCACCAGCATCACGGCGCACATCGAGCGCGGCGAGAAGCGCGTGGGCATCCAGCAGATCGCTGCGGAGAACTATCTGTCCACGGCGAGCATCGTGAAGATGTGCAAGCGGCTGGGCTTTGACGGCTACAGTGAACTCTACTACCATCTCAGCCGCCAGCTTGCCGCTTCGGAGAAGCCGACAGAGGAGACGCTCCGGCGGCTGATCGACAATTACTCCGAAGATCTGGCCGACAGCTTCTGCGCGCTGCTGCATGCGCGGCGAAGAGGAAAGATCTTTACGACCGGCGAGGGCTTTTCCAACATTGTCGGGACGTATATCGTCCAGCGTATGTCGATCTGCGGCTTTATGGCCTTCAGCAACGTGCATTTCTATGACTATATGATCTTTCAGGAAGCGCATCAGAGCGCGGACACGGACGAGAGCGCGATCATGTTTGCCGTCAGCCAGAGCGGCGAGACGGAGCCGGTGCTCAACGACGTCCGGCACGCCAAGCAGCACGGCCAGAAGATCATTTCCTTCACGCGCCGGAGCGACTCCACGCTCGCACAGCTCTCCGACCTTGTCTTCGTCGTGGACGCTGCGAAGCAGACGCTGGCGGGCAGTCTGCCGAATCTGTTTTTCGGGCATATCATCCTGATCTTTGAGGAACTGATGGCGCGGTTCTTCTCGCCGGAGCCTGCCGCGCAATAAATACTTTTTTTACGAAAGCGGAAAATTTTTTCCTCCGTGTATGTGTTATAATTACAGTGCGGTAGGAGGGGTTGCCCTCTGCCGCAGTCCATCGCCCCAAGACGAATGCCGAACGGGCGGCATGAAACAGAAACAGACAGGTTTAATGGAGGAAGTATCAATGAAAAAAGTTCTTGCACTTTTGCTTGCGCTCGTGATGCTGCTCGGCGTTCTGGCCGGCTGCACCGCAAAGAGCACGGACGCTGCCGACAGCAGCGACCAGACCGCACAGGACGCGCAGGCGCCCGCCGAATCCACTGACAACACCGACACCGCAGACACAGCAGACACTGCCGACACGGCTGCCAAGACCATCGAAACACTGAAGGTTGCCTTCGTTCCCTCCCGCGAGCCGCAGGAGATCATCACTGCGACCGAGCCGCTGAAGGAACTGCTGAAAGCAGAGCTGGCCAAGGAAGGCTACGACGTCAAGGACGTTGAGATCACGGTCGGCACCACCTATGAAGCCGTCGGCGAAGGTCTCGAAGCCGGCACCATCGACGTCGGTCTGATCCCCGGCGGCACCTATGTTCTGTATGACGACGGCGCAGAGGTCATCCTGACTGCGACCCGCGACGGTCTGAGCAAGGATTCCGACAACGCGAAGGACTGGAACGACGGCCAGCCCACCGAGGCTTCCGACAAGCAGGCGGTCTCCTACCGCGCACTGTTCATCGCCGGCCCGTCCGAAAAGGGTCAGGAGCTGGCCGCCAAGGTCAACGCCGGTGAAGAGCTGACCTGGGACGATCTCAACAGCGCAAACTGGAGCATCATGGGCACGTCTTCCCCGGCCGGCTACATTTACCCGGCTCTGTGGCTCCAGGATCACTACGGCAAGGGCATCTCCGATCTGAGCAGCGCCGTACAGTCTGATTCCTACGCAAGCGCATTCGCCCGTCTGGCTTCCGGTCAGGTCGACGTTCTCGTGACCTATGCCGACGCCCGCCGCGACTATGCCGAGCGCTGGAACACCGAGTTTGGCCGTGAAGGCTCCATCTGGGAAGAGACCAACGTCATCGGCGTGACTGCTCCGATCTACAACGACACGATCTCCGTCAGCAAAAACTCCGAGATCATGGACGCTGACCTGATCGCCGCTCTGCAGGACGCTTTCATCAACATCGGCAACACCGAGGAAGGCAAGGCCGTCATCGCCATCTACAGCCACAACGGCTACCAGAAGGCGCAGGCTTCCGACTATGACAACGAGCGTGCCGCACAGAAGCTCATTCAGGAGCTGACCGCAGCAGGCTGATATACGGAACTTTCCCAACGCGGGGAGGACTTGCACGGCAGAAACCTTCCGCTGTGCGGGCCCTCCCCGCGCTTCCTATTAGAAATGAGGACGCTTTATGATCGTATTTGACCACGTATCCAAGGTATACCCCAACGGCACCGTCGGACTGGACGATGTCTGTCTGCGCATTGCCGACGGCGAGTTTGTCGCCATCATCGGCCGCTCCGGCGCAGGCAAATCCACGCTGCTGCGCGCCGTCAACCGCATGCATCAGATCACATCCGGGACGCTGACGGTCAATGGCACGGATGTTACGGCCCTTTCGGGCAAGCGCCTGCGGCAGTTCCGCCGCGGGATCGGCATGGTCTTCCAGTCGTTCAACCTCGTCACGCGCACGAGCGTCATCAAAAACGTGCTTGCCGCCTGCGTACCGGACATGCCGTTCTGGCGCGTCCTGCTGGGCGCGTTC
This sequence comes from uncultured Oscillospiraceae bacterium, assembly GCA_934655875.1. Classification (GTDB taxonomy): domain Bacteria; phylum Bacillota; class Clostridia; order Oscillospirales; family Oscillospiraceae; genus CAG-170. Next base: position 23,315 of record CAKUHB010000013.1, on the reverse strand, counting down.
CGCAAGGAGGACAAGCTCAAGGCGCTGGAGTCGCTGGACAAGGTCGGCATTCTGGACAAGGCGTATATGCGCGCGGATCAGCTCTCCGGCGGCCAGCAGCAGCGCGTTGCGCTGGCGCGCACGCTGACGCAGGATCCGCACATCATTCTGGCCGACGAGCCGGTCGCCGCGCTCGACCCCGTGACGGCCAAGCAGGTCATGGAGGACTTCGTGCACATCAATCAGGAGCTGGGGATCTCGATTCTGCTGAACATCCATCACGTCGAGCTGGCGCTGGAATACGCGGATCGCGTGATCGGCATTCGCGCCGGTAAGATCGTCTACGATGGCCCGTCGAAGCAGGTCGATCAGACGGTTCTGGACGAGATCTACGGGGAAGATGCCCCGGCGGAGGCCGCCGTATGAGTCTGTATGACCGCATCTTCCGGCCCCGCTGCTATACGCTTTCCGACGGCACCGTCGTCGAGGAGAAGCGCAGCCGCGCGCCGCTGGTGATTCTGATTCTGGTTGCGCTGACGGTGGTTTCCGTCCGCGTGACCGGCTTCAATTTCTCCGTTCTGGTGAAAAAGGGCAGCAAATTCTTTGATATTCTCAAGGCGATGTTCCCGCCCAACACCGCGTATCTGGGCAAGATCTGGCAGCCGCTGTGGGACACGATCAAAATGTCCTTCCTCGGCTCGTTTATCGGCGCGGTGCTGGCGATCCCGTTCGCCATCGCGGCGGCCAGCAACATTGTGACCAACCGCGTGGTGGTCTTTCTGGTGCGCCTGTTCCTGAGCCTTGTCCGGACGCTGCCGACGCTCGTCTGCGCGCTGATCGCGACGTATATTTTCGGTCTCGGTACCATGGCAGGCACGTGCGCCATCGCTGTCTTTACATTCGCCTATGTCGGCAAGCAGCTCTTTGAGATCATCGAGACCGTCGACATGGGGCCGTATGAAGCGCTGGAGGCACTCGGCGCGACGCGTCTGCGCGCGTTCGTCACGGCCATCTTCCCGCAGGTGCTGCCGACGTATCTATCCGTTTCCCTGTTCTGTCTCGAGGGCAATGTGCGCTATGCGTCGATCCTCGGCTATGTCGGCGCGGGCGGCCTTGGTCTTATCATGAATGAAAAGATCGGCTGGCGCGAGTATGACAGTCTGGGCATGATCCTGATCGTCCTGTTTATCACCGTTATGATCATCGAAGGCGTCAGCCACGCGCTGCGCAAGCGCCTGACATAAGGAGGAGACGGCCATGAACGAAAAAATTCTCAAAGCCTATTCCTCCGCGCCGAAAACATGGATCTGGAAGCTGCTGGCAGCCTTTGGCGTCGCCTGCCTGCTGGCATGGTCCGGCTCGGCCGTCAAGGTCAGCAATCCGACCGGCAACGGTCTGGAGGTTGCGGGGAACATTCTCTCCGGCATCTTCCATCCGTCCGCGAAGCTTCTGTTTACGCTCGGCACGGACGGCGTGCCGTATCTGCTGCTGGAGACGTTCTGCATTGCGTTCCTCGGCACGATCGTCGGCGCGGTCATTTCGCTGCCGCTGTCGTTCCTGTCGGCGAGCAATCTGGTGCCGAAGGGCGTGGCGCTTGTCGGGCGCGTGCTCATTGCGGCGATCCGCACCATTCCGGCCTTTGTCTACGGCCTGATGTTCATTCGCGTGACCGGTCCCGGGCCGTTCGCGGGTCTTCTCACGATGTCGCTTTGCTCGATCGGCATGGTGTCCAAAATGTTCATCGAGAGCATCGAGGATCTGGACAAGCGGATCCTGGAATCGCTGGATGCCGCGGGCTGCACGACCTTCCAGAAGATCCGCTATGGCATCCTGCCGCAGCTGACCGCAGACTTCACCTCCACGATCATCTACCGCTTTGATATGAACCTGCGTGACGCGACCGTCCTCGGTCTTGTCGGCGCGGGCGGCATCGGCGCGCCGCTGATCTTCGCCATGAGCTCCTACCGCTGGAACGAGGTCGGCGCGATTTTGCTGGGTCTGATCGTGCTGGTGCTCATCATCGAGTGGATCTCTGCAAGGATCCGCGTCAAGCTGGCTCGGGGGTAAGGCTATGCAGGAACGAAAACTGACGATCTTCTTTACCTCCGATCTGCACAGCTATATCTATCCCACGGATTACCGCAGTCAGGCAGAAAAGGAGCTTGGCCTGTTCAAATGCGCCAGCCAGTTCCAGAAGGACGGCAATACGCTCATCATTGACGGCGGCGATCTTTTGCAGGGCTCTCCGCTCGGCGCCTTCTGCCACGATACAGTCGGCAGTGCGGCGCAGTTTGCGGAGATCATGAACCGGTGCGGGTATGATTACGTGACGCTCGGAAACCATGATTTCAATTACGGCATGCCGTATCTGGACAGTTATCTCGATGCGCTCCGCGCCCGGTGCGTCTGTGAAAACGTCCGCTGGGCCGGCGGCAGCGTCCGCTTCCCCGCGCGTGTGCACGTGCTGGAAAACGGGCTGCGCGTCGGCATTGTCGGCATTGTCACTGATTACGTGAATATCTGGGAGCGGCCGGAGCATCTGTCCGGAATCCGGATCAAGGATCCCATCACGGCGGCAGCCGCCGCGCTCGTGAAGCTGAAGGGCAAGGTCGATCTGACCGTATGCGTCTATCACGGCGGATTTGAGCGCGATCTTGCCAGCGGCCGGACACTCTCCACGACGGATGAGAACGTCGCGTACCGCATCTGCCATGAGCTGGACTTTGACATCCTCCTGACCGGACATCAGCATATGTCCGTCCCCGGTCAGATGGTGCGCAATACCTTCGTCGTGCAGCCCGCGGACAAGGGACAGGAATTTCTGCGCGTGGAAGCTGCCGTGTCGGACAGCGGCACGCGATTTTCCAGCCAGACGATCCACGCGGGCGGCCCGTGCCGGTCGGAATGGCTCCGGGAGTTTTCGGAGATGGAGCGCGGCGCACAGGATTGGCTCGATCAGGTCGTCGGACATCTGGAAGCGCCGATGACGCCGGATACGCCGCTGCGCATGGCAGCAAACGGAAGTCCGCTTGCGGATCTGTTCAATACCGTGCAGCTGGCGGCAAGCGGCGCGCAGATCTCCGTCACGAGCCTTGCCAACGACGCAGCCGGACTGCCGCAGACCGTGCGGCGCAGGGATATCCTGAACGCGTACCCGTACACGAATACGCTGACGGTGCTGCAAATCACTGGCGCGGTTCTGCGCCGGGCGATGGAGCGCAGCGCGGAGTATTTTACCCGGCACGCGGACGGGACTCTCGACATCTCCGATGCATTTTTGAAGCCGAAGGTCGAGCACTACAATTACGACTATTATGCCGGGGTACACTATGTCTTTGACTGCTCCCGCCCGGTCGGCAGCCGCGTCACAGAGCTTTCCGTGAATGGCCGCCCCGTCGCGGACGGTGACGTCTTCACCGCCTGCCTGAGCAGCTACCGCGCCAGCGGCACTGGCGGATACGACTGCTACGTCGGCTGCCCGGTGCTGCGGGAGATCGGCACGGAAATGTCCGATCTGCTGCTGGACTTTTTCAAGGCGCATGACCAGAAGCTGCCGATCACCCACTGCGAGTTCCGCGTGATCTGAGCCCAAAAAGCGCCGAAGAGGAATCTGCACGATCCTCTTCGGCGCTTTTTTATTTGCGAGGGCGATTATACGCGCCCCTCGCGGAGCGCGACCTGAGACTGCCGCTCGGCATTTCAGTCATCATCGGGTTTCAATCCACGCGCCCCTTGCGGGGCGTGACCATCGTCGGCAACGTCATTGACCGCCAGCCGGAGTTTCAATCCACATGCCCCTTGCGGGGGCACGACCATGATGCTTTGGACAGATCAAGAGACGGTTTTGCTTCAATCCACGCGCCCCTTGCGGGGCGCGACGTCCGCGACAACAGCCGCGCCCGGCGACGTGCTGGCGTTTCAATCCACGCGCCCCTTGCGGGGCGCGACACAGACCCGTCCCTGCCCGTCTGGGCGCAGCTGCAGTTTCAATCCACGCGCCCCTTGCGGGGCGCGACCGATCGCGTGGGCTTCCGGCATGGCGCTCATCCAGTTTCAATCCACGCGCCCCTTGCGGGGCGCGACGTCTCCAACGGCACGGGCGTTGCGGCCGTCGACGGTTTCAATCCACGCGCCCCTTGCGGGGCGCGACGCGAGGCAGGAAAGCAGGGTGGTCGGCCTGAATCCGTTTCAATCCACGCGCCCCTTGCGGGGCGCGACCGCTGCGGAAGCACAATTACTATCTGGATAAAAACGGTTTCAATCCACGCGCCCCTTGCGGGGCGCGACGGTCGTCAGGTCGCTCAGGTCGCCGATCAGCGCTTGTTTCAATCCACGCGCCCCTTGCGGGGCGCGACGCAATCCAACTACGATGCATTTATGGCGGAGGTGTTTCAATCCACGCGCCCCTTGCGGGGCGCGACGAGGTTCGTATGTGACGCCTGCCAGGATATCACGTTTCAATCCACGCGCCCCTTGCGGGGCGCGACGATATTGGGATTACAAAGGTCGACGAGGAGCGCGTTTCAATCCACGCGCCCCTTGCGGGGCGCGACACTCGAGTACGCCGCTGCGGTGCAGTACGGAATTGTTTCAATCCACGCGCCCCTTGCGGGGCGCGACCACGATTGAGATAAATTAAAAATCTACGAAAGGAGTTTCAATCCACGCGCCCCTTGCGGGGCGCGACACTGCACGGATACGTTATCAACCGGCGTCCCATTGTTTCAATCCACGCGCCCCTTGCGGGGCGCGACGACTTTTCGTACCGCTTCGGCGGCAAGCTGGTCGTTGTTTCAATCCACGCGCCCCTTGCGGGGCGCGACAGCAAATCTGACGAATTTTCACCGGCAGATTTGCGCAAATGATACAAAGAAAAGCAATCTATCCCGTATCCCTTCTCTGCTTGGGCGGAGGGATGCGGCATTTTCGTGCGGCTTCTCCTGTTTTTGGGGTGCGAACCGGCTGGGGAAAGGATGATTGCTTCCGGTTCGCATCAGATGATCAGCGCGCCTTCCGGGGCATAGCCGGCTTTTGCGCCGAAGTGCTCGATGCGGGTCTCGTATTTGTTGCCGAGGTAATAAAAGCGCAGGCTGTCTTTTTCTTCGTCCATAATGGCGCGCAGCTTCTGCTGGAGCTGCTTGCACTGCGCAGCGTCGACCAGGCATTCAAATACGGAGTTCTGCACGCGCTGGCCGTAGTTCACGCACTGCTTTGCGATCTGACGCAGGCGTTTCCGGCCGCCGGCGTCCTCGGTATTGACGTCATAAGTGATGAGCACCATCATACGCGGCACCTCATTTCCACAAAAACGGCGGGTATGCGTCCAGATCGTCCCGCAGATACCGCGCCAGCAGCAGCGCCTGCACGTATGGCACAAGGCCCCACGCAAGCTTTTCCTTTAAATACGGATGCGTGATCGTCTCGCGCTTGCGTTCCTGCCACGCTTGCAGAAATTTCTTCCTTCCATCGGCGGTCAACAGGACGGCACCGCTGTCCGTATGCTCAAAATCACCCTTCTGCATGACGCGGTTATTGATGAGCGACAGCACAAAGCGGTCGGCAAGACATGGGCGCAGCTCCTCCATGAGATCAAGGGCCAGCGATGTGCGGCCCGGGCGGTCGCGGTGCAGAAAACCGACAAAGGCGTCCAGCCCGACCGCTTCGAGCGCGGCGGCGCAGTCATTGGCAAGCAGGCCGTAGGCAAACGACAGCATGGCGTTTACGTTATCGAGCGGCGGACGGCGGTTTCGTTCGCGGAAGAAAAAGTCCGCCTTGTTTTGCAGGATCATCTCATCAAAGACATCAAAATACGCCTTTGCGCCAATGCCCTCACTGCCGCGCAGAGACTCCATGGATATTTCGTCGGCGACGAGCGGATAGAGTGCCTTGATCTGATCGATGGCAGTTTGCAGCCGCGTGGGATCGACACGCAGCGCATGGTCGCGCTTCGTGCGCTCAATGCTCCAGCGGGCGTTATAGAGCTTGCCAAAGATCATATTGCGCGCGATGCGGCAGCTCTGCGCCGGATCGTCCGCCGCGCGGTACTGCATCCGGCGCAGCAGGACGTTTCCGTTCTCCTCGCCGACGCTTCTGGCAAGGAACCGACCGGTCGGCGTGCAGAAGGTCAGGCTGACGCCGCGCTTCGCGCAGCCGCCCATGAGCGCAGGTGACGCGCCTGCATAGCTGAACGCGATGATCCCCGAAAGCGTATGCAGGGGAAAGCGCGCGATCTCCTGCTTTTCCCGGTTCACGACGACATTTTCCCCGTCGAGTGTCAGATATGCGTTCTCACTGGTGACAAAGAGCGTATTGAGAAGCTTTCTCATAGCGTTTCCTCCATGCTTCTTTGAAGATATGCCTGCACGGAGCCGCTTTTTTGCAGGCGCGGCAGGCACAGCTCTCTGAGCGAGCACGCATTGCAGGCCTTTGTCGGCTTCACGCGCGGCGTATATCCGCGGCGGTACAGGTCATGCATCTGTGCGGCGCTCGTGCGGACTTCCTCGCGCAGCTCCGGCGTAAACGACACAGCCAGACGGCGGCGCGGCTCGCCGTAAAAGAGCGCGCCATCCGGCACCTCACAGCAGAGCATCTCCTCCAGACACATGGCCTGCGCACACAGCTGCAATTCGTCGCAGCTGTCCTGCTTCGGCGCGCCGCGCTTATACTCCACGGGATACGGCAGCCACAGACCGCGCTTTCCGGCCAGCGGTACGCCGTGCGCGTCGTCGCGGCGGAACTCCACCACGTCGCACTGCCCGGTCAGCCCCAGCGTCAGCGACTGCACGCGCAGCCCGCGGACAGTCAGCAGATCGCCCCTCGACTCGCGCAGCTGCTCGTTGTGCGCCCGCTCGTGGAGAAAATTTCCTTCCACCGTGCGCACGTTCTCCGCCCATTGCTGCTCAATGTGAATGATCGCCCACTGCCGCCGGCAGAACTGAAAATGCTGCAGGCCGGAGATCATCAGACAATCGTCGGGGGTGTACATTACGGTCTCCTTTCGTGTCAGCAGTTCAAAAAGCCATGTTTTGCTCTTTCCATATCCAGAACGCCGCGCATATAGCCCAGAAACGGATCATACCGCAGCGTCCACTGATAAAGACCATCGCCGATCTCTTTGAGGTTCCACGCCCGTATGTTCGACTTGCGGACAGATACCGAGTTCTTTTGCAGCTCTGTCCAATCCGCCTTTCCAAAAAGGATCCTTTTTGCAAGCGCTTCATCCACAACGACAGGCACCGTGTTTTCTTCAATCACCTTAAACTTCTCTTCTATATCAGCAAACTCCAGATTCTCCTCTTCCTGGAGGAGACTGCTGATTTTTTGCAGGCAGCTGCCATCCTGTGCAAGGACATCGTTTAAAAAACCCGTACTCAGGTCCGGCGTGATCTCCATACGCTTCATGAAGTACCGCTGCAAAACCTCCTGCTCTGTGCGCAGTGCCTTGTTCGGCCGCAGCATGGAATCATCCTTCAGGCGGAAGCTCCACATCTCGGCTTCAGACTCTGTGCCATGCCGGTTGACGCGGCCGGCTGCCTGTAAAAGAGACAGCAGCGACGATACCTCGCGGAACCCTGTTCGGAATGAAAAATCCACGCCGGCTTCCACGCACGAGGTCGCAACAAGCGTCCAATCGGTATCCGTCTGATCCTGCAAACGCTTCTTGATCCGTTCGATCGCCGCGGCACGATCGGCCGCTGTGAGCGCCGTTGACAGATGCTCCACAGCTTCCCGGCCGTATGCGTCGCACAGATCCGACGCGAACACCGCCGCGCTCTGCACCGTATTGAGGATCAGCAGCCTTGGGCCGGGGGATGCCTGCACGCGCTGGCACAGCGCCTGCCTTGACAGAGGCTCCGGCTCCCATTGGAAGCGGATCCGCCCCGTTTCATACTGCATGAGTTCTGCCCGAAGATGCTCCGGTACGAGCTCGCAAACATTGGGCCGCGGGATCCGGAGCGCCATGAGACGCGGCAGCGCCCAATACCGCACCAGCGAGCCGGACGCCAGCACCCAATAGCAGCCCCACTCCTCCGCCAGCGCGTTCATCCAGCCCCATGCCAACGGAAGCAGATCGATTGGGAGCGCATTGTGCGCTTCGTCCACAAAAACCACACTCCCCGGCAGTTCATGGAGTCTCCGGAGTGCAGACGGACGGTTGGACGCCATTGTTTCAAAGAAGGCAACCGCCGTTGTCACAACGATCGGCGCGCGCCAGAGCGCGGTCAGATACCGGGTATCCATGTCCTCAAAGTCTGCCCGGCAATGCAGCTCGGCAACGACTTTAGCCGGGTCTTCTCCCGGCAGAACCAGCGCTTTGCGGTAAACATCCACAGACTGCTGAATGATACTGGTATACGGCAGGATCACAAAGATCCGTCTGGACTTCCGCCTGACCGCCTGCCGCAGCAGGTGCGCCATGACAGCCGTCGTCTTGCCGGAGCCGACCGGGCTGTCACAGGCAGCAAAGCCGTCTGTGATCTTTGCGTCACGACAGGCTGCATACATCTGCCTGCGCAGTACGCTTCGCGCGTCATCGCCGCCAAGCGCCGAAACATACCGATCCAGCGCAGCCAGGCGCTCTTCCGCCCGGAGCGGCGGCATCTGCTCCTGCTCCGGCGCCTGCTTATAGGCAGCTGCCGTATCCGTATGGTCGGCGTCCGCAAGGCAGGACAGTGCCATGCGAAGGAACACGCTCTGATCCCCCGGATAGGCCTCGATCAGCTCCGGCGGCACCAGATCAGAAACGCACGCTCTGTGCCGCTTCAGCAGCTCTGCAAGTGTCTGCTCTGTGTGCTTTCGGCTGGCAGTCTCTTCGTCACGGAACATCAGCTCCATTCTGTTCCCCTGCTCCGCAAGATTCGGAAGACCTTTATGATGGGAAAAGATCAGCAGCGCGGCATACAGGTTTTCCTCCGCCATCATTGCCGCGCAGCCCGCGTCAACGTGATTGACCGGCAGGCTGCGGCGATGCACATTGCCATGCAGAACCGCCTGATTTGCGTCGTCCAGCTTGCCCAGATCGTGGCGCAGCGCGCTTTGCTTTGCCAGACGCAGCAGATGTCCCGGGTATTTCCCAAACTGTTCCGCTTCCGCAGCATAACGCGCTGCTCTGTTCCATACGCCGGTGATGTGCGCAGCATAGCTCTGCGCCGGACAGTCGTCCTTTGCGCTGTGCGCCAGATAGCCGGCCGTCACGGGTTGATCAGATCGACGCAGCTCGCCATGCGCGCGCTCAGCGTCTCCGGCAGCTGCGTTTTATCCTGATAATCCGCCCACGAGGAGGTCGGCTCATTCCGGTCTCCCAGCTTCTCCGGCGTCAGCGCTTCCAGCAGCTGATAATCCGGGCAGCTGCCAAGCAGGCTCTTATGCTCCAGATACCATGCGTGGCGGATGCGGACGTCCGGCCGGATTGCCGAACGGTTCAGCTCATACGCATGCGGGATGAGCAGCTTCAAAAGCTCAATGTCCTCCGCTGTGCAGCCGCTCTTCTGTGCGTAGTTGGGATTTACGAAAAACGGCATACAGTAGACGCCATGCTCCACAATCCGATAGGCCAGCGGCGCCATGCCTGCGTTTTTTCCCTCCTGCACGCCCGCTTTGTTTGTATTCGTCTGGCGGAGAATGTCGACCGGCGCGAGGGAAAGCCCCATGCCGAACTGCACGACGCCGGTCTTGATAAAGCCCTTATTGCCGCCGTCTTCCAGGAATGTATTGCCGAATACGCGTGCGTCCCAGTATTTGCGGACAAATTCGCTTTGCAGGAATTTTTCCGGTTCTTTTCCCATTTCCGCTGTGATCTGCTTTCTGTCCCGTCCGCGATGCTCCAGAATGCAGTACCGGTCTGCGTCTGCGCGGAACTTCTCCGGCAGAGATCTGAAAAATGGCGTATCATGGTCATCCAGCAGATCCCGCAGCTTGCGCTTGAACGAAACAGGAGAGATCTCTCCGCAGCCGTTCGGCCGCTGCCGCGGATCGCTTTCGCGGTCGGGGTCGCCATTCGGATTGGAATTGACAACTTCAATGACAAGAAGCCCTGTTGCACGTCTGATTTCGTTATCCATGCTCTTTTTCCTCCTCATTCTCATTCAGATCCGGTTCTGTTTTTTCCTTCTGTGGGAACGCGGCCAGATAGCCGATGAACAGCTGCGCCCTTTCTTCCTCGTTGAACCGCGTCTGCGGCGTCCATACCGCCCGCAGCTGTCCCACGATCTTTTCGTACAGCCCATACAGCCAGCCTGCGCGCCAGCTCTCTTTTCCGGCTTCCATGGCATTCTTATAACGATAGCTTTTTGCCCAGGTATAATACGGCATGATGCGCTGGCTGAGCAGATTCAGTGTCCGCAGCGGCGTTTCCGCGGCAGCCTGAAACAGGCTCCCGCCGACCAGCTGCGGCGGAACGTCCCCATTGCGGACGGCCTTGCAGTACAGCACATGCAGTTCATCCGATGTTTTCAGCAGCTGTCCATACAGATACGGCAGATTTTCCATATAACCTTCCTTTCTGATCCCGGCCCGGTCAAGCAGAAGCGCTGTGAGTGCGAGCATGGGCCTGACCTTTTTCCATATAAGATGATACCGATCTCCCTGTGCAAGCCTGCTGCCAAGGAAACAGCCGAGCATCATCTCCTGCTGTGCCAGCAGGTGCAGATCTGCTTCCACCGGCCACGCAGGCTCCATCAGCAGCTCCATGCCGTGATATTTCGGCACCGGCTTACATTTCTCCGTTGCAGATTCGCCGTTCTGTTTCCAGAAGCGGTTGAGAATATCCGCCGTGTCCAGCGGGAACGGAACGCCCGGCTGGCCGAAGTCAAAAGGAGGCAGGTTCATGCAGCCGCTCGTCCATGCTTCGCTGCACGCTTCCAGTTCCCGCGCGTCGGTCTGCCGGGTATAGACGATCTTTGTGCGCGCCTTGTCGATCTTTCGGAGAATGAAGATCTGGATTTGCTCCGCGCGGGCGTCTGTCCCGGCTTTTTTCGTCTCGTGCAGCTCTGCAAGAAAGCGACTGGCCTGTTTCTTGAACGGGGTCTCCAGCTCGCCCTCCGGCCGCCGGAACATTCTTGTAAAGGAGATTGGCTGCTTGGGCATATGGCCCGGGTATGCAAAAAGGATCTCGTTTTTATCGGAATTGATCCACGTGATCCCCCTGCGTTCTCCGCTTCCCAGCCAGTCCAGTGACGCCTGTAATTTTTTCCGGTTTCCCGGTGCGATCGGATAGCTGGCGTTTTCTATCGTCCCGTACCGGGTCTGGCAGCGCTGCTCTTTGAACATGGTCCGGAGCGTAACGTCAAAGCCGCCCGCAAGCTTGACGCTCGGCATCGGCTCTTCCAGCGGATCGAACCGCGTGCCGAATGCATCCGGCATGGCTGTCTCATCGGCGGTCTGTTCCGCCGCATCGACGTGCAGGAGCGTCTGATTGAGTTCCGCAACAAATACCCTATTGACCGCGGGCTTCCCCGCGTCAATCAGCTTTTCCGCTTCCAGCGCCACAGAAAGAGAACCGTAGTCATCCTCCGCGGTCTGATTCGCCTTTCCCTGATAAAACAGGATCCGCAGCGCAAGCTCCGTGTCCTCCCTGCGTCCAAGTTTTTTCCAAACAGCCGTTTCAAGTGCTTGCCGGAACGCAGCCGGATCCGCAAGCAGATCGCTCTGCTCAATCAGGATGCGGAGCGGTTCGTATTCTGCCGCCGCAGCACGCAGCTCCGCCGATGTATTCACCATGGAGATTTTGTACTTTCCAAGGAACTTTCTGTTCCAGTTGTCGACGCTGCACCAGCTTTTGAGTTCTTGCAGCTTCTCTGCAGTCAGCTCCTCCGGCCGCAGCGACGCGAGCTGCTTTTTGATCGGCTCCTCCGTGACACGGTAAAGGGGTGCAAGGTTCATGCAGGGATAGGAGCCCTGATTGCTTCCGTATTTGCGAAGACCCGGGCCAAGATCGGCGGAAACCTCGGAAAAATCGGTGATCACGCCCTCTGCAAGTACAAGCCGTACACACGGCGCGTTCGCGCGGATATTGGGGATGGGCTTATACTTCCGGTGCCAGCTCCGCGTCCGGATCCCGGCTTCGTCCATCGCTGCCGACAGCTTATACAGTTCGTTGATCACAGGCAGTCCCCCCTTTCCGGATAGATCAGCACCCCGTGGTGGATGCACAGATCTGTGTCAAAAACCGCACGGAAGGGCGCACGATATCCTGTCTGAAAAACGCCGCGCAGCATGGACGGGATCTGGATATCCGGCAGCGCTTCAAAGACGCGTGTCGCTTCCCGGAAGGGGCCAAAATACGACGGTGTGAACTCTGACCAGCCCAGCGCAAGCGTTGCGTAGGATTGTCCGCGCCGGAGCCGCCTGTTGAAGATTTCCTGATATGCATGTCCCGGCGAGGTCGTTTTGCTGTCCCACGCCAGCGCACGCGGCGGCAGCGCCGGTTTGTCAGGGTTCGGTATCACGTCCGCGTACAGACGGTAGCAGACGTCCGTCAGCACCGTTGCAAAGAGCTGATAATTGTTGCCGCCCTTGACGGACGTCCCGCTGCGGAGCGGCCCGCCGTAATTTGTTGCGTAGGAATGGTATTGGATCGGCGCGCAGAGCTCCACCTTCGTTGGGATCACAAGGACAGCAGGCCCCCAGAGAACGCTTTCAAACATGCCGCGCACAGCTGAATACGTCGGTGCAGGATAGCTGCACGGACAGTCGCCGCTGTCCGGCCGCGTCCAGATCGCGGTGTGTCCTGCGATCTCCATGGAGACCGGATAGCACTTATGATTTGTCACATTTTCACCTCCAGGCAAAGCTTTCCTTTATTATTTTTGTTCTATTTGCATCATCGCTTATCCATTTTATATCATACATTCCTAATATTATCAATATCTTTATTATTTTTTTATTTTTATTTACTTTTCGAATGTCATGTGCTAGTATCTGTTTATCGCTTCGTGCGTGGATTGAAATATTATCTTATTCTTTTTCATTTGCAGAAAAGCTCCATTTCCATCTTAGGAAAACGGAGCTTCTCTGCTTTTCTATATCGCAGCCGATCCCTCTGCGCCTTTCTCTATTGACGAGAAGATGCACTGGGTGGTTGGTATTTTGTACAACATATATAAATTTCAGATTTTCTTCGAAAAGTATTGCAAATTTCGACAAGAGCTATTAAGATTGAGTTATGAAAGCCGTCGACGGTCGACTGTTTTCGGAATATAAAACGGAGAAACAGGAGGATGTAACAATGAAAAAGCTCGCACTTATACTGGCACTCGTCTTACTCATTGGCATGTTAGCTGGATGCAGCAATTCTGCCGCACCGGACGCCGACAATTCCTCAGCATCAAGTCCAAGCACATCCGCAGACACAGAAAAGCTGAAAATCGCACTTGTCTTACCTGGTTCCATGAATGACGGCGGCTGGAACGCTGCTGCGTATGCAGGTCTGATGGAGCTGCAGTCGCAGGGCTACACGGTTGCTTTCACTGAGAGCGTCGCGATCGCCGACATTGAGCAGACGCTCCGCAACTACGCAAACGAGGGCTACGATCTGGTCATCGGCCACGGCTTCGAATTTGGCGAGCCTGCCATGCGCGTCGCACCCGAATTTGAAAACGTGAAATTCTTCGTCAGCGGCAAGATGCCCGACGGCGTCACGGTCGACAGTCTGCCCGCCAACATCGGCTTCATGGATATGAAGGAGTATGAAGGCGCATTCCTGGCCGGTATCGTCGCAGGCGGCATGACGGAAAGCAAGATGATCGGCTACATTGCCGGTCTTGAGATCCCCTCCCAGCTGTCCGACATGGCCGGCTTCGTGCAGGGCGTTGCCTATGTCAATCCCGACGCAAAGGTCTATGGCGTTGTGACCGGCACGTATGAGGATCCGGCCAAGGGCAAGGAATCCGCGCTGGCGCTCATCGACATGGGCTGCGATATCATCGCGCAGTCGGCCGACTCCACCGGTGTCGGCGCGATCGAAGCATGTCTTGAGAAAAACATCAAGATGATCGGCTACGGCGGCGACCAGAATGAGATGGCCCCTGACCTCATCATGACCTGCTTCGTGACGGACAACAAGAACGTCATCATCCGGCAGGCCGCTCTGATCGAAAACAATCAGTTCGGCGGTCTCTGGGAGCCGGGTCTGGCAGACGGCGTCTGCTACATCACCGACTACCACAGCTTTGAGGACAAGATCCCGCAGGAGATCAAGGACATGGTCACAGACGCGAAGGATAAAATTTGCAGCGGTGAGCTTGTCGTTGAGTACATTCTCGATCGAATCGACGAAAAGATCGGCTAAAGCCGCGCAGGGTCTCTTACAGGCTCCGGCGGCCTGCTCCCGCAGGCCGCCGGGCAGATCCAGCACGCAGTATGTGGTTCGGAGGTGTATGCTTTGCCAGATAGCTTGAATATGGTGCAGATCACCAAGAAATTTGGCGACTTCAAAGCAAACGACAACATTTCCATCGATGTGCGGCAGGGCGAGATCCTCGCGCTGCTCGGCGAAAACGGCGCCGGCAAAAGCACGTTGATGAATATTCTATATGGACTTTACCGCCCCACAAGCGGAAAAATCCTTTTTGACGGCAAGGAAGTGGAAATTGACAGTCCGCTGACCGCCATTTCGCTCGGCATCGGCATGGTGCATCAGCATTTCATGCTCGTGCAGGCGTTCAAAACCTGGGAAAATATCGTCCTCGGCCTACAGGATGAGCAAAGACGGATCCTGAAGCCCGCCGAGGCAAAAAAGAAAATCACAGAGCTTGCGAAAAACTACCGCTTGCAGATCGACCCGGACGCACCGATCAGTACGATGTCCGTCGGTCTACAGCAGCAGGTCGAGATCGCAAAGGTTCTCTACCGCGGATGCCGGCTGCTGATCCTGGATGAGCCGACCGGCGTTCTGACCCCGCTCGAAAAGGAAAAGCTCTTTGCCACGCTCCGGCACCTGACGAAAAAAGGCTTTTCCGTCATCTTCATCTCGCACAAGCTTGACGAGGTTCTGGAGATCAGCGACCGCGTTGCCGTCCTGTGCCGCGGAAAGAACGTGTGCACCGTCAACACTGCCGAGGTCACGAAGGAGGATCTGGCGCGGATGATGGTCGGCCGCGACGTTGTGCTGACCGTCAAGCGAATGAACCCGCAGATCACGCCGGAGCCGGTTCTACAGATCCATGATCTGTGCGTCACCGGAAACCGGCTGGCTTCCTGTCTTAAACATATCGATCTGACGATCCGCAAGGGCGAGATCTACGGCATTGCCGGCGTCGACGGCAACGGCCAGTCGGAGCTGGTCGAAGCGGTCACGGGCATGCGTCATGTGGACGCCGGAACGATCTGTCTGTCCGGGACAGACATTACAAACGCGACGCCGGGCGAGATCATCGGCAGCGGCGTCAGTCTTGTACCGGAGGACCGCAAAAAGGTCGGCTCTGTCCACAGCTTCTCGGTCGACCGGAACATGATCCTGCGCAGTCTGACGCACACGCCGTACTGTAAGCACGGTTTGATCGACTACGGACGGCTCGCCAGAGACACGGACGACGTCATAGCCCAATACGATATCCGGCTTTCCCACCGCTCAGCCCCTGTCAGCCATCTGTCCGGCGGCAATTTGCAGAAGGTCATCCTCGCCCGCGAGATCGGCGCGCAGCCCAAGCTGCTCGTTGCCATGCATCCGACCCGCGGTCTGGACGTCGGTGCGATCGAATCCATCCACCGGCGGATCCTGGAAGCAGCCAGCGCAGGGCTGTCCGTGCTGCTGGTATCGACGGAGCTTGAGGAGATCATGTCCCTGTCCGACACCGTCGCTGTAATTTCCGGCGGCAGGCTCTCCAAGCCGCTGCGCGGGGACGCGCTTACGATGGAAAATCTCGGTCTGCTGATGGGCGGATCTGACATACAGGGAGGCGATGAGAATGAAGCATAACACGCCCCGGCTGCGCGCAGGCATGCTGAAAACGCCGCTTGTCTTTTTGATCGCGATTCTTGCGGCGTTCCTTGTGAGCATCATCTTCATCGCCGCGCTCGGCGTCAATCCCTTCTTCGCGTTCGGAAAGCTGCTGTCCGGCGCGTTCGGAAAAACAAGCAGCATCTTTGAGATCCTTGCAAAATCCACGCCGCTCATCATCATGGGTCTTGGAATTTCCATCGGTATCCGCGGCGGATTGTCCAATCTGGGCGGTGACGGTCAGTTTTATGTCGGCGCGGTCTGTTCCGTGATCGTCGGCATTTACCTGCCGCAGACGCTTCCCGCGCCCCTCATCTGGCTGCTCGGCGCAGCTGCCGCGATTGTATCCGGCATGCTGTACGGCGCGCTGGCCGGATTCCTGAAGGCCAAATTCAACACGAATGAAGTCATCATCACCATCATGCTCAACTATGTTGCGCAGTATGTCACGTCCTGGCTCGTCTCCGGGCCTTTGCAGGCGCCGGGCGGCATCCCGCAGACGCGGGCGCTGCAGCCGTCGTACTGTCTGCCGAAGCTGATGCAGGGCACGCGCGCACATTGGGGCTTTGTCATTGCGATCCTTTTGGCGTTCGGCGTATGGTTCCTGTTCAAAAAGACCGCGCTCGGCTACCGCATCGAAGCCGTCGGCGAAGCGCCGGAGGCAGCCGTCTACGGCGGCATCCGCAAAAACCGCTATACCATCCTGATTCTCGGCATCAGCGGCGCGTTCTGCGGCCTTGCCGGCATGGCGGAGGTCTATGGCACCTACTACCGCGTGCTGGACGGCATCACGACAAGCTTCGGCTTCACCGCCATGCTGATCGCGCTGCTTGCGCGTCTCAACCCGTTCGCGGTGATCGCGGGCAGTCTGTTCATCAGCATTCTGACGGTCGGCGCGAATTCCATGCAGATCTCGCTGAACGTTCCGACGTCCATCGTCAACGTCATCCAGAGTCTGATCATCGTTTTCGTTCTCATTATGCCGAGCATGACCGCGCACGTGCAGGCGCGGCATACCCGAAAGCTCGAGCAGAAGGAGGTGCAGAGGTCATGACGGCTGTTTTTTCCGCGACCTTTATCGTCGCCCTGCTCGCCGCAGGCGTGCGCATGTCCATTCCGATCCTTCTGCCGGCGATCGGTGAAATTTACGCGGAGCGCTCCGGCATTCTGAATATCAATCTGGAGGGCCAGATGCTCTGCGGCGCGTTCGCGGCCTTTATGGCCGGATATTATACGCACAGTCTCGCGCTCTCGCTTCTCGCGGGCGCTGCGGCCGGGATCCTCATGGCCATGCTGATGGCGCTGTGCTGCATCCGCTGGGGCAGCAACCACTGCGTCATGGGCATCACGCTCAATATGTTCGCACTCGGCTTCACAAGCTTCTGGTACCGCGTGGTTTTCGGCGTGACGACCTCGCCCCCGAAGGCGGACGTCAACGTCGGCATGCTGGAGATCCCGCTGCTTGCAAAGATCCCGTATCTGGGCGATATCCTGTTCAAGCAGAATTTCCTGTTCTATCTGTCCATCCTCGTCGTTGCAGCGACCTATTTCGTCCTGAACCGGACGCAGTTCGGCTTACAGATCCGCGCATCGGGCGAAAATCCGCGTGCGGCGGAGACGATGGGCGTGCCCGTAAAGAGACGGCGCTATGTTTCCATGCTGATCTGCGGCTCGCTGGCAGGACTCGGCGGCAGCTTCCTGTCTCTCATCTCGCTCAACCGGTTCGTCGATAATATCACCGCGTCCAGAGGCTTCATCGCGCTGGCGATCGTGATTTTCGGCAAGTGGAAGCCGTGGCAGGTATTTTTCGCTTCGCTGCTGTTCGGAACGATCGACGCTTTGCAGCTGCGGCTGCAGGCCGTCGGTGTGGACGTTCCCTATCAGCTTCTGACGATGCTGCCGTACCTGCTGACGATCTTCGTGATGGTTGCCACCGCAAAGCGCTCGCACAGTCCGGCTGCTTTGGGTGAGAACTACGAAAGAGAAAAACTCTGAAACGTCTGCATTGCTTGGAGGTGACAAAACCCACTGCGCCCGCGCCTTGGGAAAAACAGATTTGCAGGCATTCAAATCCATACAGACTTACAAATTTTGAAGGAGGCATTTATCATGCGAGATCTCGTCCTGAAGAACATTGACAAAATCATCACTGGCGACCTGAACCACCCCATTGCTGCCGGCGACACAGTTGTTGTGCGCAACGGCCTGATCGCCGCTGTCGGCTACGAAAAGGAAGTTGACACCTCCGGCATTGAGCTCGTGATCGACGTCGACGGCCAGATGGTCTGCCCCGGTCTCATCGACTGCCATATCCACAACACCCTTGACGACTATGCGCCGCAGCGCGGTGCGGTCGGCACCTACGCGGATGCGCTGTACTACGGCACCACGTCCATGTTCTCCGAAGGCGAACAGGGCCCCGGCTGGCCGCGCTTCTACGACGATCCGATCGGCTGCAAGGCTGCCGCCATTCTCTCCCACCGCGTCTTTGAGCGGTTCCGTCCGGGCGGTGCCCTGAAGTTCCACGGCGGCGCGTTGGTTCTCGTCCACGGTCTGACCGAGCAGGACTTCAAGGAAATGGCCGACGCAGGCGTCTGGCTGATCGCAGAGATCGGCGGCGGCGGTCTGAGCGATCCCGCCGAGGTCGCGCCGATGCTGGAGTGGGCCAGAAAGTACAACTTCTTCTACAGCGTCCATCTGGCGCCCCCGTCCATCCCCGGCTCCTCCTGGGTCACGTCCAAGGAGATCCTGAAACTGAAGCCCAACAAGGTCGCGCACACCAACGGCGGCTCCACCGCGGTCTCCTACGACCACATTGAGCGCCTGATGGACGAGAGCGACATTCCGCTCGAGCTGGTCGTCAACGGCAACTTTGTGAACTTCAACAAGATGCTGCAGCACATGAGCAAGAAGGGCGAGCTGAACCGTATCGTCTTCGGCTCCGACGCGCCGACCGGTCAGGCATCCCTGCCCGGCGCGATCAACCGCGCCATCGTCAAGGCTTCCGCGCTCAACGGCATCCCGGCTGAGCTCTGCATCGCCATGGCGACCGGCAACTCTGCCGATCTGTACCGTCAGAACACCGGCAAGATCGAAGTTGGCCGCGAGGCTGACCTCCAGGTCATCGACTGCCCGCCGGGCTCCTGCGGCAAGGACGCGCTCAAGGCGATCGAGGGCGGCGACCCGTTCGGCTGCGATCTCGTGATCGTCGACGGCCGTGTCATGGCCTTCCGCGGCCGCGACTCCCGTCCGACCGCCCGCTGCTGCCTGCTTGACGGCAAGCCGTTCTTCGCAGAGGGCATCACCGAGCATCTGTTCTTCCCGCCGCAGGTCAGCCGTCATTATGAGGGTCTTGGCTTCAATCATCAGAACTGAGTTTTCTTCCCCTGTCCAGACTGCATGATCTTTTTCATCGGAGCGGGGTGAGCCGGAGCCACCCGGCTCGCTCCGCTCCTCCTCCATTTTGCAACATTGAAACAGAAAGGATACCGCACCGCTATGAAAACGCTGATTCGAAACGCGCAGGCCGTCGTCACCGTCGACGCCGAGGACCGCGTTCTGCATAACGCCAACATTCTGATCGAAGATCGCGTCATCCGCTACATCGGCACGGAGCCGCAGCCCGCCGATCAGGTCATTGACGCGTCACACTGCTTCGTCTATCCGGGCCTGATCAACACGCACCACCATCTCTACCAGACGTTCACCCGCAATCTGCCGCAGGTGCAGAAAATGGAGCTGTTCCCGTGGCTGGTCACACTATATGAGATCTGGCGCGGCCTGGACGAGGACTGCATCTATGACAGCTCGCTCATCGGCATCGGAGAGCTGATGCGCTACGGCTGCACGACCTGCATGGATCACCATTATGTGTTCCCCAGAACAGGCTCCGAGCACTTCATTGACCAGCAGTTCCGCGCGGCTGACACGCTGGGCGTCCGCTTCCACGCTACGCGCGGCAGCATGTCCCGCGGCAAAAGCGACGGCGGTCTGCCGCCCGACGATCTGGTGCAGGACGTCGACACGATCCTGTCCGACAGCGAGCGGCTCGTCAAGAAATTCCACGATACCACGCCGTTCTCTATGCATCAGGTCGCGCTGGCGCCCTGTTCGCCGTTCAGCGTCACGACGCAGCTGCTCAAGGATTCCGCCGTGCTTGCCCGGCAGCTCGGCGTAAGGCTCCATACGCACCTCTGCGAGACCATCGACGAGGAGAATTTCACGCTTCAGGCCGTCGGCATGCGGCCGCTGGAGTATATGGAATCGTGCGGCTGGGTCGGCCCGGACGTGTGGTATGCGCACGGCATCCACTTTAACAATGAAGAATTGAAGCTTCTGGCCAGAACCGGGACCGGCGTTGCGCACTGCCCTGTTTCCAACATGAAGCTGGCCTCCGGCGTATGCCGGGTGCCGGACATGCTGAAGCTCGGCGTTCCCATCGGTCTGGCCGTCGACGGCTCCGCTTCGAACGACTGCTCCAACCTGATGGCAGAGATCCGCGCCGCGTACCTGCTGCACCGCCTGCACGCAAGCGCCAACGCGCCGACCGGATATGATCTTCTGAAGATGGCGACCATGGGCAGCGCAAGGCTGCTTGGCCGCGAGAAGGAGATCGGCAGTCTCGAGGTCGGCAAGGCGGCGGATCTGTTTATGATCGACGTCGATATCCCGGATCTTGTCGGCGCAAAGAAGGATCCGGCGTGCCTGCTCGGCACCGTCGGCTATTCCCGCCCGGCAAAGATGGTCATGGTCAACGGAAAGGTCGTCGTAGAGGACGGCCGGCTGCTTGGCATTGATGAAGAAGCCGTGCGCGTACACGCAAGCGGGCTGGTCGACACCATGCTGAAGAAAGCGGAATAAGGAGGGTCTGACATGCTGAGAGATCTGAACAGCTTTACATGGGATGAATTTGCCGCGCTGGATCCGCACGAGCTGACCTATGTGCTCCCCATCGGGGCGCTGGAACAGCACGGCCGCCATCTGGCACTCGGCGCGGACGATTTTATCCTGCGCTGCGTGATGGACGAGCTGCACAAGGATGCGGAGATCCCCGACCAGATGATCTGCCTGCCTGCGATCCACTATGGAAACAGCCACGAGCATATCGGCTACCGCGGCGTGATCTCCCTGCGCTGCGACACGATCGTCTGTATCGTCCGCGATATCCTGCAATGCATGAAGGAGCACGGGATCCCGCGGCTGGCCGTGATCAACTCCCACGGCGGCAACACTGCCCTGCTGGAAGCGTATGCGCAGGAGTGGGAGCATGAGTTCGGGATCAAGGTCTACACCATCAGCTTCTGGAGCCCGTGGTTCTTCCGCGGCGCGAAGCTCGACGTCGAGACGCCGCTGGCGCTGGAGATCCACGCGGGCGAAATGGAGACCTCCATTCTGGAATACGGCATGCCCGAAGCTGTCCGCCCGGAGAAGGCAACGCCGGAGATGGACAACCCCGTGGAGCTGAAGGATTACTACTGCGGCTGGAACACGATCGAGATCGCACCCGGCAACGGGCAGATGGGCATGGCGTCCCGCGCAACCCCGGAAAAGGGAAAGCAGATCCTGGCATATATGGAAAACAGAATTAAAGGCTGTTTAATTGACATAGCCGGTAAAAAATGATAGAATTACAGAAAATCTAGCACATTCGGTGCGGGAATCTGTGCTTTTCAGGCCGGAGCTTCCCACCGGGACACTGCTTACAGAGGGACAAGTATGGAGAACAAGTTTGATGATGTGATCAAACGCGGCAAGACGCTGTCCGAGCAGGTATATGATGCGCTTTACAGCTACATCAGCCAGCTCCCGGAAAACGGCACGCGTCTGCCGTCCGAGGACGACCTTGCAAAAAAATATGGGGTCAGCCGCGCCATTATCCGCGAAGCGTGCAACCAGCTCCGCATGGAGGGCTGCATCTCCAAGCGCAATGGCCGCGGTATGTCCGGGCATCCCTCCGCATGCAGGCTGAAAAACCGGATCGATCTGGTCTCCGATTTCCGGAAGCTGATCGCGCAGAGCTGCGAGCATGTCGATCTGCACGTCTCCGACGCCAGCATTCAGGACACGCACACCTATCAGAGCCTGTTCCCTGCCGATCCGGTCTGCGGCGAGGTCTTCTGCATGACGTGGACATATTATGGCGACGGCGATCCACTCATCCTCGGCAAATTTGAGATCCCGCTCTCCTCGTTCCGCACCATCCCGGCTCTGGACTTCAGCGTCCATGATCTGACGGAGTTCAGCGAAGCGTATCTGAAGATCCCGATCGCGTTCTGCGCCATGCAGATCCACTGCACGATCGATCCGCAGACTGCGGAGATCTTCAGCATCGACCCGAACCGCCCGATGCAGTGCTGGCGCGAGACGCTCTATGATCTGGAGGATCATTCCGTCGGCCGCAGCCTGTTCTATCTGCACCCCGACAAGATGGTCATGTCCGTGCTGACAAAATTCCAGTAATTCTATCACCCCAAGCGCATCAAGCCCCCGGAAGGGACACTTGGGAAAGGCATGCCGCCCGCAGGCCTTTCCCCGGTGTCCCGAACGGGGGTTCTTATTTGTGCCCGCAAACATGTGCTGATCTGTGTTTCTGAATTGTTATATGGATGAGGCCTCAAAGAAATGGAGAAACGGATGGATGAAACAAGAACAGGTACTGGCGCTTTATGATGCGTATGCGGACGGGGTTTACCGGGTGGCGCTCGGGTATCTGCGGTCGACGCATGATGCGGAGGACGCGGTGCAGGCGGTGTTCTGCAAGCTGCTGGAGCAGGATCTGACCATCTGGCCCGGCCGGGAGCGCGCATTTCTGACAAAGCTGACGGTCAACCACTGCAAGAATCAGCTTTCGGCGGCAAAGCGGTTCGCGCCGGAGCCGCCGGACGAGCTCGCTCTGCCGGCGGAGCCGGAGGATCGCGCGCTTCTTCGCGCTGTGATGGAGCTGCCGGAAAAATACCGGCTTGCCGTGGTGCTGCATTGTCTGGAGGGGTATTCCTTTTCCGAGATCGCAGGGTTCCTGCACATCACCGCTTCTGCCGTTTCCATGCGCCTGCACCGGGCGCGAAAGCTTTTGAACGAACAACTCGGGAGGGATTGACATGGAACAGAGGTTCAAGCACATTGCGGACGCTGTCCGCCTGCCGGAGGGCAGCCGGACGCGGATCCGCGCAGCGATCATCTCCCACGCAGAAGAACGGGAGGGTTCTGTCATGAAAAAAACAAACAGACATCTACCGCAGCTCGCGGTGGCTGCAATCATCATTGCTGCGGCGCTGACCCTGACGGCGGCGGCTGCGGCGGTCATTCACCAGTTCCGGAACAGCATTTTTGCGATAGGTAATTCTTTGAAGTAATCTCCGGATTTTCCCCCGCTTAGCACCGTGCGCGAACCTTTCGGTTC
>CAKUHB010000012.1 GCA_934655875.1 uncultured Oscillospiraceae bacterium | reverse complement strand
GTCAGCATGGAAGTATGCTATCGGATTTTGGAGCATCTGCCGGACGTTCCTGTAGATGCTATGCCCGTGCTAAAAAGTTGCAACCTGCTGAACGAAAGCTGCCGCAATTCACTTGCACACCAGTTGACCGCCGTGACTGCGGAGCAGATCGCCGCTGTCTGCGGCATGCAGCCGGCGCAGCTTCTCAATCAGGTGGGCAAACTGATCGCTGCCATTTATCCGGAGTGCGACCCGGCGCTGTTCACGATCTATAAACGCTGCGGAGATTACATCAAATCCAGGATTTTATAACCTTTTATGTCAGGCATAATTGGTGCAGCAGTTCGCGAAAGCGTGCTGCTGCATTTCTGTGCTATTAGAGATGCGCAGAGAAATTCACATGATTTATGTGAATTTTCATTATTTCACTTGTTTCATGTGAAAACTGCGTTATAATATGAATATCCAACACGGAGGTGTGATCGATGCAGTACGAAAATGAGCGCATGGAATTTAAATCCCAGCTGACAGATGATATTTACAAGGAAGTCATCGCCTTTACGAACACGGATGGCGGTGTGATCTATATCGGCATTGACGATCAGGGCAATGTGACCGGTATTGACAATGTGGACGAGACATACACGCGGCTGACGAATGGCATCCGCGACGCCATTCAGCCGGACGTGACGATGTTTGTGCGCTATGTGCTGCAGGAGAACAAGGTCATTCGCATTGAAGTCGGTGAGGGCAGCTATAAGCCGTATTACCTGAAGGGCAAGGGACTGAAGCCCGCCGGCGTTTATGTCCGGCAGGGCGCGACGAGTGTGCAGGCGTCGCCGGAGCAGATCCGGCAGATGATCAAGGACTCAGACGGCGACGTGTTTGAAGAAATGCGCACCGTGCAGCAGGATCTGACCTTTGACGAGGCAGCAGCTGCATTCAAACGGTACAAGGTGGACTTTTCGGAGGACAAGTACATCGCGCTGGGGCTTCGGAACATCCACGACGATCAGTACACCAACCTGGCGCTGCTTCTGTCCGACCAGTGCAAGCACACAACGAAAATCGCGGTGTTCAATGATGAATCCTGCACAGAGTTCCGGGACAGCAAGGAGTTTGGCGGATCGATCTTCAAGCAGTTTGAAAACTCGATCAACTATCTGGCGCTGTGCAACAGGACAGTCTCTACCATCAAGGGCGTCATCCGCACGGATAAACAGGACTATCCCGAGGAAGCCATCCGCGAAGCGCTGCTCAATGCGCTGGTGCATCGGGACTACAGCTTCAGCGGCAGCATTATCATCAACGTGAACGACAGCAAAATGGAATTTATTTCTCTGGGCGGCCTCCTGCCCGGCCTTTCCACGGAGGATATCCGCCTCGGCGTTTCTCAGCCGAGGAATAAAAAGCTGGCAGAGATTTTTCACCGCCTGCGCCTGATTGAAAGCTACGGCACCGGCATCCGCCGCATTTTCAAGCTCTATGCAAGCTGCCCCGTCCAGCCCAGCATCGAGGCAACGACAAATGCATTTAGAATCGTGCTGCCGAACATGAACGCCGTTTCTGCGGGCGCAGAAATTGCGGCAGAATCAAAGCCCGCCGCGCCGGTCATTACGCCGCAGATGAAGACGGTTCTCGAATATCTCAAAGAATACGGCGAAATGCGCGATGAGGAGTTGCAGGAGCTGCTGCATATCAAAAAGACCAGAGCCTATCTGCTGACCCGCCAGATGAGTGAGGAAGGACTGATCGAGGTCGTCGGCAGAGGGGCGGAAAAAACGTATAGATTGAAATGAGGTGCAGATATGGACGCGCATAAGCTTTGGATGCTGAGAGATTTTATTGGAACAAATAAAGTCCTGTTTCGGATTCCGGTGTATCAGCGAAATTACGATTGGTCAGAAGCCAACTGTGACCGCTTGCTTGATGATATCTATGAGATTATCAACAGCGGGGACAAGCATTTTCTTGGAACAATCGTATTTATAGCTGCCAAAAGCGGAGGATTTACGCTGCAGGAATATACAATTATTGATGGTCAACAGCGATTGACTACTATGATGCTTATTCTCAAGGCACTTGCCGTTGTTGCCGAAACAGTCGGCGATACCTGCTTTCAGGAAATTGACGAACAATACCTGCATAACAAATACTGCGATGAAAAATACAAGGTGAAGCTAAAGCCGATTAAATCGGACAACAATCAGTTCTTGCTTTTGTTGGCAAATAAAACTGATGAAATGGATGAGGATACGCATATTTTCCAGAACTATCGGCTTTGCAAAGAACGGTTTGAACGATGGGCTGAAAATGGCATTTGTCCATCACAGGTACTTGATGCGCTTACAAAACTTGAGATCGTTGAGATTGTTTTGACAAAGGGTGAGGATGATCCACAAGTTATCTTCGAAAGCATCAACTCCACTGGACTGGATTTGTCAAACGCAGACCTGATTCGGAATTTTCTTCTGATGAACGCCGATGACCAGGAACGGCTGTACGAAGAGTATTGGCTGATTATCGAAAAGACACTTCGGAATAAGATGGACTATTCCAATCTTGACGACTTTTTCATGCAGTATATCGTTTATAAGACGGGCAAACCCGTAAATAGCCGTCAACTCTACCACAGCTTTGTTAAGCTGTTTAAAGGCAGTAATTATACACAGGAGGCCATCCTGGACGAACTCAGGTACTATGCAAAAATCTATGGTGCCTTTGTCTACGGAAACAAGGACTACTCAGTACGAATCAATCAACTGCTGCAACGAATTAGAATTCTGAAACAGACAACGTGCTATCCATTTTTGTTCCATGTGTTTGATGATTTCCACCGCGAAGTAATCGATGAGGAAACAACGGAGCGCATTCTTCAGTTTATCCTCGCCTATCTGCTTCGCAGATTGGTTTGCGGTGTTCCATCCAATACGTTACGCGGATTGTTCATATACCTTTATAATCGCATCTTTAAAGTTACTGCGAACAAGCGGAAATACTACGAGTCATTAAACAAGTTCCTTTGTACAGTTTCATCCAAGGACGCTGTTCCATCTGAAAACGAGTTTGAACGAGCGTTGCTGACAGCCAATATTTATGGCAATAATGCGCTCTGCCGATTCCTGCTCCTTGATATTGAAAATGGTGATAATAAAGAAACATTGCAAGTGGAGAATCTGACGATTGAACACATTATGCCGCAAACACTGAGCGCCGATTGGAGTTACATTGATCCTGAAAAACACGAGGAATACTTACATACGCTTGGTAATCTGTCCGTAACCGGATATAATTCCGAACTTTCCAACAAGAGTTTCAAGGAAAAGCAGGAGATTATCCGCGAGAACTCGAAGGCAGTTGTTTTAAACAGGGACGTTTTGGAAGCAGATATATGGGATATTCCGCAGATACAGGCACGCGCAAAGCGACTGGCAAACATTGTAGCAAACCGATACGCAATCGACCGAATCACGGACGATTCGATTGAGTTTGAGTATGTCGAAACGATAACGCTCGATCACTATGACGAAGTTACGGGTAAAAAGTTGGTTTCTTTCAAACTCTTCGGCGAAACCTATCGACAAAACAAGTATGCATTGATGCTGTTGGATGTTATCAAGCTTCTGGACAAAAAGAAACCCGGTAAATTGCAGGAACTTGCGAATCGTCACTACTCATTCAATTCAACAAAGCGAAAACATGTCCACCTTAATACAGATGGAGTTGGTATGCGGTGGCCTTGGAAGCTTTCCGATACGATCTATTTGGAAGCGAATTTGTCTGCATGGTCCTGTATTCGCTTTATTGATAATCTGATTTCAGAGTTTGGTTTTGATCGTTCGCAGTTTTCTTTCAATATTGTGTCTGAAGAATCTGACGAGAGCATTGAGAACGAAGAATAAGGCACTTCGAAATACCTTGTCGAAGTCAGCACGGGAAGCTGTCGAAATTGTGATGATGCTATATTCGACTGAACCAAGCTTGAGTATCGACGGTTTGAAAATGCTCATAAACAGAAATAACTTGGAGGTGCGCTATGGCACTGGAAAATAAATTGGGGCTGATGAGTTCTGCTGACCTTGCGCGGGAGGAGGAACGGATCAGCAAGAAAAAGGCCGTGTGGCTGTTCGAGAGCGGCACGCTGGACAAGCTGCCTGTCGGCACGTTCGCGTCGCTCAAGGCAATTCATAAGTACCTTTTTGATGACATTTATGACTTTGCGGGTGAACTTCGCACGGTGAATCTGGCGAAAGGCAACTTCCGTTTTGCTCCGCTTATGTATCTGGAAGCGGCACTGGCGAACATCGAAAAAATGCCGCAGGGTACATTCGATGAAATCATCGAAAAGTATGTGGAAATGAACGTTGCGCACCCGTTCCGCGAGGGCAACGGGCGCAGTATGCGCATCTGGCTTGATTTGATGCTGAAAAACGGTATTGGTCAGGTCGTGGATTGGAGCAAGGTCGATAAGGAGGACTATCTGCTTGCGATGGAGCGCAGCCCGATTAAGGACGTGGAGATTAAAGTGCTGCTGAAAGCCGCGCTGACGGATGCTGTGGATAGCCGTGAGGTCTTTATGAAAGGTATCGACCACAGCTATTATTACGAGGGATATACGACATTTAAGGCAGAAGAACTGTAGGTGTCATGTTCTGCAGTCCATTTTACATGCAGTTTGATAATCCTTAAATTATATCATCAGTTTTCACTCTGATACAAATATAGAGAGCAACGAAAGAAACCAACCCGTGCCAAAGGAGAAAAACAAGTGATTAACATTCGTAAATTGGAATCTGATTTATGGGAGTCTGCCGATCTGCTTCGTGCAGGCTCCAAGCTGACCTCAAATCAATACTGCATGCCCGTACTGGGCCTGATTTTCCTGCGTTACGCATACAGCCGCTTCAAACTGGTAGAAGCAGAGATTTTGAAGAACCGCTCGGTACGCAATGGCCGCGTCATACCCGTGGAAGCTAGCGACTTTACATCTAAGAGCGCACTGTTTCTCCCCAAGGAAGCGCAGTATGAGTATCTGATCAATCTCCCTGCCGACATCGCATCCGCGGGGCTAACCAACCAAAGTGGTCACATCATGAACAGCCTGGGCGAGGTGGTCAACAACACCATGGAGTTAGTGGAGGCCCAGTCCGAGCAGCTTACCGGCGTACTGCCCAAGGATTACACCATGTTCTCTGACGAACTGCTGGCAGAACTTCTTCGCATCTTCAACAACAGTGCGTTGGACGAGGTGGGCGGCGATGTCATTGGCCGCATCTATGAGTACTTCCTCAATAAGTTTGCCAAAAACATCGCTCAGGACGATGGCGTGTTCTTCACGCCTAAATCCCTGGTCAAAATGATCGTCAACGTGCTGGAACCATCCGGCGGTATCCTTCTGGACCCCGCCTGCGGCAGCGGCGGAATGTTTGTTCAGACTGGTGATTTTGTCAATGCCGCCGGGATGGAAGCCAATTCCGCCATGACCTTTTATGGGCAGGAAAAAGTGGAGTACAATGCCCAGCTCTGCCTGATGAACATGGCTGTTCACGGGCTCAACGGTATCATTAAGTCCGGCGACGAAGCAAATACCTTCTATCACGACGCCCACAATCTGGACGGCTGCTGCGACTATGTCATGGCCAATCCGCCATTCAATGTGGACAAGGTCAATTCCGAGTCCGCCCAGAGTGCGGGGCGTCTGCCTTTCGGCTTGCCCTCTATCAACGCCAAAAAGGAATTCGGCAACGCCAACTATTTGTGGATCTCCTATTTCTACTCCTATCTGAATGAACACGGTCGAGCGGGTTTCGTTATGGCATCTTCCGCAACAGACAGTTCCGGCAAGGATCGGGACATCCGTCAAAAATTGGTTGAGACCGGTCATGTGGATGTGATGGTCAGCGTGGGAAATAACTTCTTCTACACCAAGAGCCTACCTTGTTCTCTGTGGTTCTTTGATAAGGGAAAGCCCCAAGAATTACAGGACAAAGTGCTGTTCATCGACGCCCGGAATTATTATACCGTGGTCGACCGCACCCTGAATGAGTGGAGCGATTGGCAGCTCAAGAATTTGAACGCCATCGTGTGGCTGTACCGTGGTGAGACAGAGAAATATCAAAGGCTGCTTAACGAATACATAGACCGGATCAAAAGTTTTGTGTCTGCCATTGTTGACTTTCAGACTGGGACATTATGCACGGAAATGTTGCCTGAATTCTATCAGGAAGCAAACAACAAGGCGTATGCCCTGAAGAAACAAGTCAATCAGATGAGGACGTTGAAGCACTGCGCAGAAATTCAAGAGTCGCTGGAGGAATTTCTGCGCCTTCAAAAAGCCGCAGTCGCGAAATTTGCGCCATATCTGGAAGAAAACAAATTGAAAAGCGATATCAAGCAGCTATTGGCCAGCCGGGCAGGAAGAGGCCCCGCAAGAGTCAACTGGTATGTGAAGGAACTGAATGGTGTGGTATCTGCGCATGAGCAAAGCATCCGAGAGTGTGTGATGATCATTCAGGAAGCCAAATGGCTCTATGAGAAGTTCGGCGAGGGCGAGTATCGGGACATCCCCGGCCTGTGCAAGGTGGCGAGCCGCACCGAGATCGCAGAGAAGAACTACTCCCTGACCCCCGGCGCCTATGTGGGCGTGGCCGCCATGGAGGATGACGGCGTGGACTTTGCCCAGCGCATGGCGGAGATTCATGAGGAACTGCTGACTTTGCAGGCAGAATCCAATGAATTGATGCAGACCATTTCCAAGAATCTGAAGGAGATGGGGCTATGAAGTGGGAGAAAGTGAAATTATCTGAAGTAACAGAGTATATTACCGACGGAGATCATCAACCAGCACCAAAATCTGATTCTGGTGTGTTATTTGTAAAGATCAAAGACATACAAGATAATCGCCTTACTTTTGATAATGCTCTTTTTGTACCGCAAGAATACTATAATCGGTTGCCCAAAAACAGAAAGGCAGAATATGGCGATACGCTGTACACTGTAGTTGGATCATATGGGATTCCCGCCTTTGTAAATCATAACATTCCATTTTGCTTTGAAAGAAATATTGCGTTGCTACACCCCAATAACAGAGTTATTCCAAAATATCTATATTATGCAGTAAATAATCCTATATTCTACGGAAATGCCAATAATATTGCAAATGGTTCTGCGCAAAAGTTGATTCCATTGTCTAAATTGGCTGGAATGGAAATCTCTGTTCCTCCAATTGAAAGACAGGAGCCTATTGTTAATATTCTTTCTGCTTATGACGACCTGATTGAAAACAACCAGAAGCAAATCAAGCTATTGGAAGAAGCGGCGCAGCGGCTGTATAAGGAATGGTTCATAGACCTGCGCTTTCCTGGGCACGAGAATGTGAAGATCGTGGATGGCGTCCCGGAGGGGTGGGAAAGAATGGTGCTGTCTGAAGTAACTTCAATTCTAAAGAGAGGAATATCACCAAAGTATTC
The DNA here is from genome assembly GCA_934655875.1 of uncultured Oscillospiraceae bacterium. Classification (GTDB taxonomy): domain Bacteria; phylum Bacillota; class Clostridia; order Oscillospirales; family Oscillospiraceae; genus CAG-170. The sequence goes on along the minus strand of CAKUHB010000012.1, from coordinate 56,299 downwards.
TGACAACGGGAAGTATTCCGTAATTAACCAGAAATGTATTCGCAGTTCGATTATGGATATTTCCGAATCAAGACGGCAGGAAAAGGAGTACGTACCTACCTTAAATTTACAGGATAGCGATACTGTGATTTGTTCCACAGGGACAGGAACGCTCGGACGCGTTGGGCGAGTATATGGAGACTATCCCAATACGACATTTGACTCTCATGTTACGCTTGTCCGCGCAAAAGAGAATCCAAACTATATCTATCATGTAGTCAAAAGTCAACAGGAATACTTGATGGGAATGGGTCGTGGGTCTACAAATCAGCAGGAACTATACCGCGATGTGATTGAACGGCTTGTAGTCCTTTGCCCCAGTCAAGATATCCTTTTGAAAGCAGAGAGAGTCTTGAACGCTATTCATTGTAAAATCAAAGCGGTATATTTGCAAAACAACCTTTTAGTCGAATCCCGTGACCGCCTGTTGCCCAAATTGATGAGCGGAGAAATCGAGGTGTAAAGATGGAAGTACCAAAAGAATTTATGGATATGGTCTGTGCTGATATCCAGAGAATAACCGGTTCTCTGAACCTTTCAACAGGTGATAAACTGAAATTGCACCGGGAGCTGGATGGTCGCTATCAGGCGTGTATTAAGGACTGGTATGTTGGACTTTGGGGGTCAAATCCCACCGGAACATCTGTATGGTATGGCTTTTTAGAAAATTCGCCTACATCTATCGGTGAGAATCTGGACATGATGAAAGCAAAGCTCGAAGCATACAAGTTTCAGATGAATGCTGTCCACACAGAGACTCCTACGCAGCAAATCAACGTAACTACAAATGTTAATGTCAGCATAACATTCGAGGAAGTACGCTCAAAAATTGAGGATATGACTGCCTTGAGCCGGGAACAGACAGATGAAATATTGGAAAAGATCAATGAGTTGGAGGAAATCTCAAAAGAGAAATCTTCCTGTAAAACCAAGTGGGAAAAAGTTAAGCCTATCATCGCATTTGCTCTGGATAAAGGCGCAGACGTGGCTATTGCCATCCTGTCTCTGGTAATGCAAATGAAGCTGGGGATGTGATTTTGTCTCCGAGATACACGAAAGTGAGGTGTCATCATGATTCGTGAAAGTATTCCATGGAAATAAGATTTGCACAGACGCAAAAACCTGATTATCAAATACAATACAGCAGAATATTTCGAAAAAATGATGACACCACATACATCGTTATCGAAAAGGCCATTTTCTATTCTGCATTCATCATTCGAAAACTAATCGATTGTGACGGAAACCTCAGCGATGAAGCAGAAAACTATTTGCTGGAAGCACTTGCTGTTCAGCCGTTCAAGCTAGTTGACTTCCTCCACCGCTGGCCGGAGGAAGATAGTCATGACTGGGACAACGAGAAGAAAGTTGTTGTTACCGGGAAAAGTGTGTGTAATTGGCTGATACATTCCTATATGTTCTTTGTGGTATTCAATGAGGATAATGTAATCTATAGTTTCAGTGTGACTTCTGACTTCGACCGCAATAAAATTCTCTATGGTATTCCGTTAGAAGCGTGGATTACATATATGGACTATGTTGCATTAGATGATGTTGCGGGAATGTTATCTCGTTATGATCCGAAAGCTAATGATTATGCTTTCAGCCGTAAAGAGCGTGGGAAACGATAACCAACGTAGAAAGAACATTGGGTTTAGAAACCGATAAACACAGAAATCAAGGTGTAAATATGTTTTCAGAAAAATATGGCTACAAGCCAGAAAAAACAATTCAACATGAATGCATTTCTGATGAACTCCGCTGTAGAGTCTGGAACCTTTTTTCTCAGCAGGAAATAAAGGCTGGTGGACTTGCTTCTAAACGACTAAGTCAAGCGATGAATGGAGAGCCAACAATTGAGGAAAAAATCGTTGATCGGATGGGATTCTTAATTGATCCAACTACCAAGGATTTGAGTGCTGAAGCTCAGTTAAAGAACAAAATTCTTCGATTCTTTTCCTGGTTTGAAGTATATGACTTTATTGATATCCACTTGTCTTTCCTTGCTGGATCTGACCGTGCCGAAAGAATTAAGCAGTACAATGAATTGCTGGAGCAGGAAAAGGCTGGTTATCGAATCGTAGCTGGAGAAGTGACTCCTATCACAAATAAAAGTGAGATCCATGCGATTGAACAGGCCGCTACCACACCATATCAGTCGGTAAATCAGCATGTAAAAAAAGCCTTGACCCTATACGCAGATATTAAGGCTCCTGACTATGAAAACTCTGTTAAGGAGTCAATCAGTGCAGTGGAAGCCATGTGCTGTATTATTACCGGAATGTCTGGAACGCAGGCAACACTTGGCGCGGCTATTAAAAAGCTCAAGGACAGTGGTGTACATATTCACAGTGCCATGGAAAGAGCATTCTTAGCTCTATATGGATATACCTCTGATGAAAACGGAATACGTCACGGTGGAATTGACTTCACAAGCGTTCCTGCTGGGGACGCAAAATATATGTTGGTTTCCTGTTCTGCATTTGTAAATTACCTGATTGAGAAGTGGGACGAGGTCAGAAGATAACCCAAGAAAACGAGGTTTGCTTTATGGCATATAAAAATATTAAAAAGCAAAATCCGAGCAAGCAATATAATCCAAAGAGTGTAGCCAAGAGACTGAATAAACCGAAGATGCTTCCATCCACTCTAACTATCAGCGGCTCCAAATGTGCTGGTACATATCACTTCTCTTGTGGAAACAGTGTGCCTATCTATGAAGTTGGCACGGTTCATGCGTTGAATCAGGTAATTGGACATGCAAAATTTAATAATCAGTCTTACGGTAATGTGTATTACCGCGGCGAGTGCACGCTTCATCCATCACTTAAACCCTCGTTATTCCGCAAAGGAAAGAATACAGAAAAAGCCACGGAGCGAATTTCACAACTTATTCAGCGATTTGTAAATGATACATATATGCAGAAAGAGTTAAAAATCGTTCCGGGTGATTTTGAAACATCCAAATGCAAAATTGAAGGTATGCTACAGCATTATGGTGTGCCTACACGCTTCATTGATGTGGTTGATAATCATTGGATAGCGCTTTGGATGGGATTAAACAAAACTGAGAAGCCAAAGCAATACAACCAGTACTACCACTACACAGAGAGAAGCATTCCGTTGGTTGAACTCGCAAAGGGCGATCCGGTTTCAGACGAGTTACTCTTTCAATATGTTTTGCTGATAGCTGTTCCTTTTTCGAACAGTCGGACATTTACCGGAATCCAGTCCTCTGCTGACTACATCGAAGTGGATTTGCGTCAAGCACTTCCGTCAACATTTTTGCGTCCTCATGCCCAACATGGTCTCGTACTTAGACGCAAGGTACATCATCCCACCGATTATGGCACTGATGCATATGATATGGCACCCGCAGTCATTGGCATTATAAAAATCCGCATTGATAAGGTACATGAGTGGATGGGTAATGGCGAGTTGTTGACGCAGAACAATTTGTTTCCGCCACCCGCCTATGATTATGGATTTGATTTGCTTCTTTCCCGCGATGACCTTTTTAAAGATAGCGAGTATTCGATTGCCAAGTATGTATAACCATAGAATCACTGGGGTGTGATGTATGGATAATATCTCTGAATTGGAACGGTTGATTTCTATTCGCATTATACAGGAGATGACACCATGAGTTACGACTATTCCGAAAATATCCTCTTGCAGGAGAGTGCCGGTCACCTACTCGAAAATGAGCTTGGCTGGGAGGTCGCCTTTGCCTACAACACGGAGAAGCTGGGCGACAACGGCACGTTTGGCCGCAAGAGCTACAGGGAGATTCTGCTGACCCGGTATTTTCGTGAGGCTCTGCTGCGCCTGAATCCGTGGATTACACCCGCTCAGATGGACGAGGCCAAGCGCACTCTGGAATATCGGCTGTCCACCGCCTCCCTGCTGCAGATCAACGAGGAGAAGTATTTCCTCATTCGGGATGGTATCCCTGTCACCGTGAAGAAGCCCGGCGGCAGGACAGAAACCAAATGTGCCACGGTCATCGACTTCCGGAATCCCGATAACAACCATTTCCTCGCCATCAAAGAGCTGAAGATCCACGGTGACCTGTACCGCCGCCGCACGGATATTGTCGGTTTCGTCAATGGGATTCCTCTGCTGTTCATCGAACTGAAGAAGAACACGGTGGACGTGCAGGATGCCTACACCAACAACTACACCGATTATCTCGACACCATTCCCCATCTGTTCTACTACAACGCTTTCCTGATCCTCTCCAATGGAACGGAAGCCAAGGTCGGTACGCTGGGCAGCAAGTATGAGTTCTTCCATGAATGGAAGCGTCTGTCTGAGCAGGAACAGGGCAGCGTGGCGCTGGAAACCATGCTTCGCGGCATTTGCAAAAAGGAAAATTTCCTGGATCTGCTGGAAAACTTTATCCTCTTTGACCATTCCGGAGGACATACGGCAAAGATACTGGCCCGGAACCACCAGTATCTCGGCGTGAACGAGGCAATCAAAGCCTACGAAGCCCGAAAGCTGAACAACGGTAAGCTGGGCGTGTTCTGGCATACCCAGGGCAGCGGCAAAAGCTATTCCATGGTGTTTCTGGCGCAGAAGATTCGCCGCAAGTTCTCCGGCTCGCCCACTATCGTGATCCTGACCGACCGCGACGAACTGAACACACAGATCAGCGACACCTTCGAAAACTGTGGTATTCTTGGAAAAGCAAAAGCAAGCCAGTTTATTGCGTCCAGCGGCGACGACCTGATCGATAAACTGAAAGGCAACCCGAGCTTCATCTTTACGCTGATCCAGAAGTTCAACAAGACGGATGTGGAGCCAATCTATCCCGACCACGATATTGTCATTATGTCGGACGAAGCCCACCGTAGTCAGTACGGCATCTTTGCAGACAATATGGTTCGCCTTCTGCCCACGGCGTCCCGCATCGGTTTTACGGGAACTCCGCTACTGTCCAGCGATAACATCACCGAGCGCACCTTCGGCGGCTACATATCTGTGTATGACTTCAAGCGAGCTGTAGAGGATGGTGCAACTGTGCCGCTGTACTACGAAAATCGCGGCGAGAAAATTCTGGATGTGAAAGACAACCCGGAAATTACAGACCGCATTCTGGATGCCATTGAGCAGGCAGATTTGGATGTAGATCAGCAGGACAAGCTGGAAGCAGAGTTTGCAAAAGAAATCCACCTACTGACGGCGACTCCGCGTCTGGAATCCATTGCCCGAGATTTTGTCGGTCATTACTCTGACCTGTGGACAAGCGGCAAGGCTATGTTTGTCTGCCTGAACAAGGTGACCTGTGTTCGCATGTATGATTTGGTCCAAAAATATTGGGCGGCTGAAATTGAAGCGCTGAAAATTCAGATCAAACACGCCACGCAGCAAGAGACCCAGGAGCTGGAGCGCAAGCTGCAATGGATGCAGGAAACGGAAATGGCTGTGGTCATCAGTCAGGAGCAAAATGAGATCCAGACCTTCCAAAAGTGGGGCCTGGATATCAAGACGCACCGCGAAAAAATGGAAAAGCGGGAGTTGGACAAGGAATTCAAAGATCCTGCCAACCCGCTCCGGGTCGTGTTTGTCTGCGCCATGTGGCTCACCGGCTTCGATGTGAAGTGCCTGTCCTGCCTGTATCTGGACAAGCCGCTGAAAGCGCACACGTTGATGCAGACCATCGCCCGTGCCAACCGCGTGGCAGAAGGGAAAAGCAACGGCCTGATCATTGACTACATCGGCATCGTCAAGGCGCTTCGGAAGGCGCTGGCCGATTATACTGCCAATGTGAACGGCAGCGGTGGTGCTGACCCGACGGTGGATAAGGAAAAACTGATTGCCCGGATTTTGGAGACTGTCGCTGCAACGGAAAGTTTCCTTCTGGGACACAGCTTTTCTCTACAATCGCTGATTGATGCAAAAGATTTTGAAAAGCTGCAGCAGATACAAACGGCAGCGAATGCAGTTTCTGCCACAATTGAGGAAAAGAAAACCTTTTTAACCTATGCCTCAGAACTGTCACGCCTGATGAAATATACCGATCGCGGGGATATTGCACCAGAAGTGCACACGCGATATGAGGCAATTACCGCCATCTACGGCGAACTGAAGAAAAAACGAAAAACAGCCTCTAATGTGGATTTGATGGTGGAGATCAACAATATCATCAGCGAGTACGTCCATGTGGAAGATGCCGCTTCTGGAATGGTTCTTTCCAGACAGTTTGACATCAGCCAGATCGACTTTGATTTACTGCGCCGCGAGTTTGCCAAGACAAAGAAAAAGAATCTGGTAATGAAAGACCTCGCAGAACTGATCCGCAGTCGGTTGGATGCTATGTTGCTAAATAATCCCGATCGCATCATATATCATGAACGCTATCAGCAGATCATTGAGGACTATAACCGCCAGCAGGATCGCGCAACGATTGAGAAAACCTTTGATGAACTGATGCAGATTGTAAAAGACATGGATCAGGAAGAACGACGGTATGTCCGTGAGGGTTTCTCCAGCGACGAGGAGTTGTCTCTTTATGATATGCTGTTCTCTGAGAACCTCTCTAAGCCGGATATTCGAAAAATCAAGGCTGTGGCGGTTGAACTTCTGCAAAAAGTGAAAAGCAAAATTGCCGAACTCGACCATTGGACAGACAAGCAAGAGACTCGCTCGATCGTATACAATTTGATTCGTGATGACCTATGGAGCGAATTGCCTGCCTGCTACGATGACCCAAGTATTCCCGTATATCTTCAGCGAATTTATGAATATGTCTATAAGCGTTATAAAGAGGTCGCATAAAAATGATGCAGTATTGACGTAGATTCCAATAAAAGGAGAAAATGAATTGATTCGACAGTACGGTGTGGTTATCTATTCAGGCGACCTCTAAAGATTGTAAATTATTTCTGCATAAGGAAAGCACGAACTCCGGTTATTTCTTCCGAGAGTTCGTGCTTTTTTCTTATACGCTGATCCGCACTATGTACCGCACCGCCTGCATATGTCCCTCCATGATCCGGTTATTTCTTGTAAATCTCGCAGTTCGTATGGGGCACACGTTCTTGACCATCTGGCCGCCGACGGAGCCGGCTTCGCGGGAGGTCAGATCGCCGTTGTAGCCGTTCTTCAGATTGACGCCGACCTCAGAGGCAGCTTCCATCTTGAACTTGTCCATTGCGTCGCGGGCTTCCGGGATGTTGAGACCGGAATTACTACGGTTCGTCATATTGTTGCATCTCCTTACTTGTTTTTCGGAAATCGCTTTCGATTTCCTTCACCCGTAGTTTTACCGCTTCCCTGTCTGTTATGTCTGCCAATTCGCGGCGCGGTTTCCAAGGTTTGCGATTGGATGCCGGATCGGGTTATGCTGGCGGAAAAAAGCGTGCGGCGCAGGCGCTTAATTCAGAAAATGAATTTATGACCGCGTCGGGGGTCTGGGCTGTTCCAAAGCCGTATCTGGCCCAGATGAAGGGGATACCGGCTTCTCTGGACGCTTGTTCGTCGCCCTCCGTGTCGCCGACATATACGGCTTTTGGAATTGCATGCTTTTTCATGAGGTTTTTGATGTTTTCGCCTTTTGACAGGCCGGTCTTTCCTGACATTGCGAAATCCTGAAAATAAGGCGCCAGCTTGTGCGCATGCAGAAAGGCGGGGATGTATCCGTCCTGGCAGTTGCTCACGATGTACAGGTCATAGCTCCGGGACAGCGCCGCGAGCGTTTCCCTGACGCCCGCGTAGAGGGGCGCACCGTTTTCGCGCAGGTACGCTACCTCCGCGAGCTCGTAATCCTCCAGAATTTTCTGCTGCTTCTCTTCCGGCAGCGTCGGGAGCAGGAGCTTTACAATCTCCTGCAACTGCTTTCCCATCACTGCCGATATTGTTTTCTGATCGACCTTCAGGACTGAGACTCCGTGCTCCAGAAGCACGCGGTTCCAGACCCCTGTGGCCCTTTCCGCCGCATCCCACAGCGTTCCGTCCAGGTCGAAAATGATTGCATTTCTCATGGTTCTCTCCTCGAAAGGGACTCCGGCCTGTGCCGGAGTCCCTTATCTGTATCAATCAAATGCCAAGTGCGCGATAACTGTCCAGAATCCGCACGCTGAGCGGATGCTCCGGCGGAAGCTTGGAATACTGCGCAAGCGCCGCGGCTGCGCCAGACGACGCGATCGTCTCTTGCAGCTCTGTGCTCTGCGGATCCTCGGCATTTTTATAACGCAGCGCAGCCGCCGCGCCGAACAGCAGTTCATCGACCGGCAGGCCGTAGCCATATGCCGTGCACAGTGGGCTGATCAGGCGATCCGACGCAGCCAGCTTGCGGATCGGCTCGCGGCCCACGCGTGCGACCTCGTCGTGCAGATACGGATTATGGAAGCGCGCAAAAATACGGTCGATATATGCCTGATGCGCCTGCGCATCCATGGAATATTTCTTCACAAGCCCCGCGCCGCTCTGCTGCATGGCCTGATAGACGATCGTGCCGATCGCGGGATCCTGAATGCTTTCAAGAATGGTCTTATGTCCGCGCAGGCAGCCAAGATAGGCGCAGACGGCGTGGCCGCTGTTCAGGGTAAAGAGCTTACGCTCGATGTACGCGTCCAGATTGTCTACGAGCGTCATGCCGCTGATCTGCGGCAGTTCCCCTTTCCAGCCGGAGCGCTCCACGTCCCATTCGGAAAACTCCTCGACCGCGACGTCCAGCGGCGCTTCAAAGGCCGCCTTCGGCACGATACGGTCGACAGCGCAGTCGGCGAAGCCGATATTGGCATCGGCAAACAATTTTGTTTCCTCATCCAGAAGGGCATATACGGCGGTCTTCAGCTGGCTGGTCGCGCGGATCGCGTTTTCGCACGCGATGATATTGAGCGGCTGCGTCTGCTTTGCCGCCATCCGGGCACGGATACCCGCCGCGATCGGCTTTGCGATGACCGGCAGGATCCGCAGACCGACGGCCGTGGTGATCAGCTGCACGGTGCAGATCGGCTCGATGAGCGCGTCGCCCGCAGAGCTGACGCCGTCGACGCCCGCGACGCAGAAGGTGCGCGGGTTCTTATCCTGCACATGGACGCTGTACTTCCCTGCTTCGTTGATCGCGCCGATCAACTCCATATTCACATCGGCAAAGGTCACATGATATCCGCCATTGGCCAGAATCGCGCCGATAAAGCCGCGGCCGATATTGCCCGCGCCGATCATAATTGCCTGTTTCATCTGTATCACCTCATGATTTCCTGAACTGCATGACAAACGGTATTTGCAAGCGCCGCGTGGGACGCGGCATCCATGTGGACGCAATCGATCTCGGACGCGTGCGCCGTCTGCGCCGCGTCGAGGAAATGCACCTGCCGCTTCCGGCAGACCTCCCGATAGACTTCCGCAAACTGCCGGGAATCATCCAGCTTCCCGTGCATCTCATGGCCGGGAAATTTTTGATCGATCGCTTCGTGCAGCGCGATCGGCGAGAGCACAAGGATCCGCGGCTCATCCCGATAGACCGGCGAGCTGCCCGGCATATAGATATTTGCGTGAACGGCGACGTCCAGCAGCGCGTCCAGCCCTTTGGCAGAACGATACACCGTTCCGTATTTCAGATCGTTCGTCCCAAGACTGATAATCAGCAGATCGACCGGCTTTGCTGCGACCATGCCGTGCACAAGGCCGTGCCGCCCGTTCAAATAGTCCCGGAACGGGTCGTCAAACGAGGTCGTCCGGGCATTCATGCCGCATTCCACAATGCGGTATTCCTCGCCGAGCAGCAGCTGCAAGCGCCCTGTCCAGCGCGTTTTTTCGTCAAAGCGCGCGCCGCTGCCCGGCGTATAGCCCCATGTATTGGAATCGCCATAGCAGACGATGGTGCGACTCATGACGCTTCTCCTTCAAAGATCTCCCGGATCTTCTCCGCGATCTCCGTTCCGAGCGCCAGATGGGACGCCGGTTCCATATGCACGCAGTCCTTCGCGGACGGCTCCGCGTACTGCGCCGCGTCCAGAAACTCCGCGCCGTGTGCGGCGGCGATCCGCGCGAAATATTCCGCAAATTTCAGGGATTCTTCGTATTTGTTATAAATGCTCGATTCCGGGCGCAGGGCAGCAATATCCGGGTAGAGATGGATCGGCGAGACAACGAGCATTTTCACGCCGTTCGGGAAAATGCTGCATCCCGCCGCCGGATAGCAGGCGTCCGCGTATTCGATCAGGCGCAGCAGCTCGTCAAGGCCCTTGTAGGAGCCGACCGCGCCTGTGTACTTGAGGTCGTTGGTGCCAAGGCTCACGACGATCAGGTCGATCGGGGCATGGGCGCAGAGCGCATAGCCAAGCCCCTTGCGGCCATTTCTGCAATCGACATAGTAATCGTCAAAGCTCGTCGTCCTGCCGTTCAGGCCCTCTTCGATGATGGTATAGCCGCTGCCGAGCAGCCTTGCCGCGACGCCGGGCCAGCGGACGTTTGCCGGATAGCGCCGGCCATCGGCTGGGATATTGCCCCATGTATTGGAGTCTCCGTAGCACAAAATTCGCTTCATTTTCTGCCTCCAAGGTAAAAAAGGTGCAAAAAAAGAAAGCGGGGACGGGAAACGCCCCCGCTTCTTTCAAAAAATCAGTTATTCGAGATCTTTGCGTCCCATTCTTCGACGAGACGGTCGTAGTTGTCAGCAGCCCACTGATAGTCGATGCCAGCGTCCTTGAGAAGCGGCAGATACTGCTCGGCAGTCTCGTTCACGTGAACCTCGGGGTTGCAGGGATAGTTGTAGTAGCCGAACTGCTCGTACAGCGCCAGGCCCTTGGAGAGGTACCAGTCCTGGAACGCCTTGCCGTTTTCAGGGTTCTTGCAGTTGTTGATGACGGCAGAGCAGCACTCCTCCACGCCGGTGCCTTCCGTCGGGACGCACAGGCCGATGTTGGTGTAGCCCTGTTCCTGAAGCTGGATGCCGAAGTGCAGATAGCACATGCCCGCGGCGCACTCGCCGAGCGAGACGGAGTTGACGGGGCCGGAGCCGCCCTTGGCATAGGACTTGATATTCTTGTTCAGATCGACCATGTACTGCATGCCCGCTTCCTCACCGCGCAGGGCGATCAGGGAGGACATCATCATGTAGCCGGTGGTGGAGGTGCCGGGGTTGGTGATAATGACGTTGCCTTCCAGCTCCGGGATCAGCAGATCGTCCCAGGTCTCGGGATATGCGACGCCGTTTGCATCGTACCAGTCCTTGTCATAGCAGATGCCGAGGATGCTCTTCAGGCCGATGACGTAGCTCTCGTCTGCGGGGATGCAGGCGGGATCAAACGTTTCTCTGACGAAATCGGGGACATACGGCATAAGGAGGTCGTCCTTGCTGGCGTTCATATAGAGGTCGACAGAGCCGCCCATCAGCGCGTCAGCCTGCGGGTTTTCCTTTTCTGCGCGCAGACGGGTCAGGATCTCGCCGCCGCCGAGCAGGACGTAGTTGAGGGTCACGCCGGGATAGTCGGCTTCAAAGCTCTCCTTGCAGGCCAGTGCAAAGTCTTCCGAGGATGCGATATAGACGTTCACTTCGCCGGAAAGCTCCTTCGGCTCCTCGGCCGGCTCTTCCGCGGTCTCTTCTTCAGCCGGTTCTTCGGCTTCGGTAGGCTGCTCGGTCTGCTGGGTGTCAGCGGCGGTGTCTTCGGTCTGCGCGGGTTCCTGCTTGGCTGCGCAGCCCGCGAACAGGCTGACAAGCATCAGGACTGCCAGAAGCAGTGCAAGTGTCTTTTTCATTTGTGTGATTCCTTTCTCTTTTAATTTTTATATTTCTGCGGTCGCCCGCATACTTACTTTTCAATCAGGTGCAGCGAGTCGGGCTTATAGTCCAGATGCACCGTTTCGCCCTCGGCGAATACGCCGTGCTGGCGGAAGCTGTAGTCCTCGATGATGAAGACCGTCCCCTGCACGTCCACGAAGTATTCCTGCATGGCGCCCATGAACGTCGACGTCTGCACCGTGCCGCAGAACGGGCCCTCTTTTCCGATCAGCATAGACTCTGGGCGCGTCATGCAGCAGATCGTCGAGCCGACCGGAGTATGCAGCGCGCCGTCGGTTTTGACGCGCAGGCGGTTGCCCAGAAGCTCCACCTCCGCGGCGCCGTCCGTGACGGAGCACAGCACGCCGTCGGCGAAGTTCGAACGGCCGATGAAGTCGGCGACAAACTTGGATGCGGGGCGGAAATAGATCTCATCCGGCGTTCCAATCTGTTCGATCACGCCGTGGTTCATGACGATGATCCGGTCGGAAAGCGCCATGGCTTCCGTCTGGTCGTGCGTTACGTAAATGCTGGTCAGGCCAAGCCGGCGCTGGATCTTTTTGATCTCGTTGCGCATGCTGGTGCGCAGCTTTGCGTCGAGGTTGGACAGCGGTTCGTCGAAGAGCATGACGCCCGGCTCGGAAACCAGCGCGCGGGCCAGCGCGACACGCTGCTGCTGGCCGCCGGAGAGCTGATTGGGGAAGCGCTCCTCCATGCCCGTCAGGCCGACAAGCTCCATGATCTGGTGCACACGCTCAGAGATCTCCTTTTCCGGCAGCTTCTTCAGCCGCAGGCCGAAGGAAATGTTGTTATAGACATTATAATGCGGGAACAGCGCATAGCTCTGGAAGACCATGGCCGTATCGCGCTTGTCCGGCGTGAGCGCGTTGACGCAGTCACCGCCGATGTAAATTTCGCCCTCCGTCGGCGTCTCAAAGCCGGCGATCATGCGCAGGGTGGTCGTTTTTCCGCAGCCGGAGGGCCCGAGCAGCGTAACAAATTCACCGGCATGGATCTCCAGAGAGATCTGATCGACCGCGCGGAACGTCTCCTTGCTCGGCGAGACATATTCCCGCGTGATCTGCTTGAGTGTGACTTCTTTTGTTTGCTTTTTCATAGCTTCCTCCGCTTATTACATGAGTTTGATATCTTTCTTGTTGACACCGATCAGCCCAAGCAGCTGATACAGAAGCAAAATCGCGGCATACACGACGAGGATCAGCATGGTGGACATGGCGGACGCCGGGCCGTATTTCCCTCTGTCGACCTGGTCGAGAATGGAGATCGTCAGAAGCTTATGGCGGGCGGAGATCAGGAAGATCAGCGCGCTCATGGAGGTCATCGTGCGGACGAACGTATAGACAAGACCGCCGAAGAAGGACGATTTGATGAGCGGCAGCGTGACCTTTGTAAATACCTGCAAGCTGTTTGCGCCGAGGTCGGACGCAGATTCTTCGATGCTCGGGTCGATCTGCCGCAGCGAGGTGATGCCGGATTGCAGGCCGACCGGCAGATAGCGCGAGCAGCAGGACGCAATCAGGATCAGGAACGTGCCGGTCAGATACAGCGGCTTCTGGTTGAACAGCAGAACGTAGGCATAGCCGAGGATGGTGCCCGGAATGATCATACCCACCATGCCGGAGGCTTCCATGAACTTGCTCAGGGGATTTTTCTTCCGGACGATCAAAAATGCCATCAGCATTGCGATCACACCCGTGACCGGCGTGGTGATCACGGCCAGCTTCAGCGTATCGACGAGCGCCTGCCTGGCGATCTTCCATGCCTGAATGTAATTATCGAACGTGAGACTGTAGTTGACGCCCCAGAGCTTGATGAATGACACGACCGGGATCATGATATAGATGATGCCTACGATGACGGCAAACACGCAGCAGATCACAGTCAGCGGGATGGTAATGTGCTTCTCTTCGATCATTGTGCGTTCGCGCGTCGCCTTACCGGTGATGGTCACGAAGGTGCGTTTTTCCAGAACGATCTGGGACAGGAGGTAAATGACCATCGTCATGACCAGCAGCAGCATGGCCAGCGCCGTGCAGCGCTGCAGCTCATAGCCGCCGACGGCCTGATAATAGACCTGGGTGGCAAGTGTGTTATATCCGCCGGCGATCGTGATGGGGTTGCCGAAGTCGGCGACACACTTGATGAAGACCAGCAGGAACGCATTGATGATGCCGGGCAGGGACAGCGGGATCGTCACCTTGCAGAAGGTCTTCAGCCGGGAAGCGCCCATATCCCGCGCAGCTTCCTCGATGGACGGGTCGATCGTGCTCAGAACGCCGTTCAGAAGCAGGTACGCCATCGGAAAGAACGAAAAGACCTGCGCGAACAGGAGCCCGCCGAAGCCATATATATTGTTGCTTGCCATGCCGAGCAGCGTATGGGTGATGAGACCCTTATTGCCGAACAGCAGGATGATGGACAGGGAGACGGAAAACGGCGGAGAGATGATCGGCAGAATGGCGATCACGTTAAAGAACTTCTTTGCGCGCATTTTGATGTAGCAGGCGCAGTATGCAAAAATGAAGCCGATCACGGTCGCGATGGCGGCGGCACTGACGCTGGAGACCAGCGTATGTACCATGGCGTCCCGGTTCTGTTTGAACTGGAATGCACGGATATAGCCGCCAAAGGAGTAGGTTCCTTCTGCATCCGTGAAGCTCTGGATCAGCACCTTGACAAGGGGCAGCACATTAAACAGGACCAGCGATGCGATGATCAGCAGCGTGATCGACAGCGAGATCGGATCGACCGCTTTTTTGAGTGTTCTCTTTTTCTTTTTCATAGGCTTTCTGCGATGCCCTCCTTCTTGCATTGCTCCCGCTCGGAGCATCTTTATTCTGCATAAAAAGCGGGCACTTCGCAATCGGCAGTTTTTTTCCGATATGCAGCATCCTTTGTGCATTTGTTCAAATCATGCAATGTGCAGGCGCAAAAACTGTGCAGTCTGCTAGGTTTCCGGCATCGACATTTTTTACGCATATGCACTTTTTGGTTTTTTCCTACAGATTGGCGGCGTTCACTTGCGTGTCTTCCGGAAAATTTGTATAATTCTAATTGAATTTACGAAAGAGACGAGGGCCCTGTTCCATGCGCAAGAGACTGCAAAACAAAACGATCATCCGGATGGCGCTGTCATTCTTCGCAGTTTTTCTGCTGCCGGTCGTGACGCTTTATTTTCTTTATACCGGGAAGATCGTCACCGCGATCGGCACGGAGGTCGAGGACATGATCTCCAACGACCTGTCCGCGTGCGTGCGTCTCATTGACTCCAATATCCAGACGCTCAATGATACGATCGGGATGTTTGAACGGGGCAACGGGTATCAGTCTTATCTCACGCGCGGCTTTTCCTATAATGTGAGCGGCGTGGCCGCGAACATGCAGCTGGAGAGCGACATCTCCTATATCTATCTGCTCAACGGCACCGCGGACGATCTGTTTGTGCTGCTGCCGGACGCGGACACTGTTTTTTCCGCTTCCGGCATGCACCGCAGCACGTCCTATTTCAGCAAATACTATGCCCGCCCGTCGCAGAGCGCGGAGGACGTTCTGCGGGAGCTGGCCTGCACGGAGGACACGGTGCGCTGCGACGAGAGCATCACCACGCACCACGGGACGGCGGAAACGCTCTCGTTCATCTATCCCCTGCCCAAAAATGCGGACGGCGTCGGCGGGACGGCGGTCTTTTGCGTCCAGACGCAGAAATTCAACGCATATTTCCAGCCCAGAGCCGAGGACTTCCAGACGAAGACCTTTGTCTTTGACAAGGACGGACAGTATCTGTTTTCCGATTGCAGCGAGCCTGCGCTCACAGAGGAGATCCGGACGGCGTATCAACCCGGCAGCATGACGGAGCGCCTGTACCGCTCCGCCGCGACCGGCACCGAATACGTTTCCATCCGGCAGACGTCTTCCTTCAACGGCTGGCAGTACGTTACGCTGCTCCCGAACAACAACGCGCTCTACCGCAATATGTTTTCGATCAACCGGTTCTTCCGGCTGTATCTGCTGCTGACCGTCGGCATTGGGCTTCTGGTCATTGCCGGCTTCCTGTGGATGAACTACAAGCCAATCTTTGCGCTGCGTGAAAAGGCCCGGCACATGGTCAACGCGGAAAAGGCCGAGCACGAAGCGGCAGACGATCTCGGCACGATCGCCAATGCGCTGACGCTTTTGCAGAACCGGAATCTGTCTCTGAATGATACCCTCAGCCGCAGCATCGGCGAGATCCAGTCCGCACGACTGCAGCGCCTGCTCAACAACTATTACGAAAATATCGATGAATTTAATATTGACTGCGAGCAGATCGGACTGAGCTTTCACGGCGATCAATTCTACGTCAGCATCATTCTGTTTTCCGCCATGCCGGAGCAGGCGCCGCTGCTGGAGGAGCAGCTCTTGCAGGAATTTCTGGCGGAGCTGGAAACGAAGTGTCTGGCAATGCCGAACCAGAACAAGCTGGTCTTCATCCACTGCCCGCGCGGCGATGCGATCGATACGGAGCCGTTTTACAGCATTCTGGGACTTCTGCATGACCAGCTCGGCTGTCAGGCCACGATCGGCATTGGCCGTCTGCATCCCGGCGCGGCGATCATCAGCAAATCCTACATGCAGGCCACGAACGCGCTGGACTTCCGCGCGATCAAGGGAACGGGCACCGTGATCACGTATGACGAAGTCCTTGCGCATGACGCG
This sequence comes from uncultured Oscillospiraceae bacterium, assembly GCA_934655875.1. GTDB lineage: Bacteria > Bacillota > Clostridia > Oscillospirales > Oscillospiraceae > CAG-170. Next base: position 39,810 of record CAKUHB010000012.1, on the reverse strand, counting down.
GACTCTCCGTGGTATCCGAGTCAGGAGCTTCGCCGGCTTGCGAACACATTGACCGCCCAGAATACGGTCTCGCGGGATAAGATCCTCGCGGAGCTGATCGCGAAGATCAAGGATCCGTCCACCAGTCTGATCAACGCGCGCTGCATCGCCTTTGACCTCATCAAGATTCTGATGTCCAATCCGGATCTGAAGCAGGACGCGGCCTACAGCCTGCCGGAATATCTGATGCAGGTCAGCCAGGAAAAGACGAAAACGAATGTGGTCGCAGCTGTGGAGGAGGTCTGCATGCACATTGCATCCTCCGAACGGCTCCCCGCGCCGCCGGTGCAGGACACTGTTGTCGACGAGATCATCGCCTATATTCAGGCAAACTACTGCCGCGGGGATTTCTCCATTCAGGAGATCGCGGAGCACTTTGAAATGCTGCCGGCAAACATCGGGAACTATTTCAAGGAGCAGACCGGAAGCGGGCTGCTGGAATATCTGATCGCGCTGCGGATGAAGCGCGCAAAGGAGCTGCTCCACTCCACAGATATGACCGTCAAGGAGATCAGCATGAGCGTCGGATATTACAACGACTCCAGCTTCATCCGCCGCTTCAAGCAGCACGAAGGCGTCACACCGAACGAATTTCGGTTTAAATGCTGAAAAAATTGCAAAAGAAATCCGTGGAACCCTGCTTTTCGGGTATCCACGGATTTTTCAATGTCTTCAGAAGGGTCATTCCGCAAGACCGTATTTGGTTTTGATGCGGTCGAGCTTTTCAAGCAGCGGCTCACTGCCGAGCCAGAGGAAAAAGAACGTGGCGACAGCGCGCACCAGATCGACCGGGATGCCGGTGATATAGTAGCTCATGATGATCTTCCAGTTGATCGTGTTGGACCACATGAGTGCCGACGCGGGGTTCATGATGCCGCCGAAGATGACGGTCGAGGCGATCACGCCATAGATGCAAAGACTGAGTCTTCCTCGTCGCAGGACACCCTTTCGGTAGAGGACACCGGCCAGCCAGCCGATGATACCCATGGCAAACATCTGCCACGGCGTCCATGGGCCTTGGGAGAACAGCATGTTGGACACCAGCATGGTCATGGCTCCGACGAGGAATCCGGTTTCTCCGCCAAAGGCCACGCCCGCCAGAATCGTCATGGCGACGACGGGCTTGAACTCCGGCAGCATGAAGAACGCGGCGCGTCCCGCCACATTCAGCGCGACGAGCACGGCGATGAGCACCAGTTCACGCGCTTGCGGCTTGCGCCCCTCGAAAATCAGGAAGAACGGCAGCATACATTCGAGCAGGATGAGCAGTGAAATGAAGTAGTATTTCCGCCCCGCAAAGTAGTACACGCCAATGAACAGCGTCAGCGGGATCAAGAGCAAAATGAGCAGCGTTGCAATCACGGTGCGCTTGTGGAGCTTGCGCTTTTCGAGCGGCGTCTGCACCAGATAGTCCGGCTGGGCAGCTTTTCGGCTGATGGAGAGCGCAAAGACGAGCAAGGAGAGCATCAGGATTCCATAGAGCTTCAGCTGGTCTCCTGCAAGACCTGTCAATCCGCCCGCGTCCACGAGCTTTGTCAGGTCAGTCACGCCGATGGCCTGCACGATCAGCACCAGCGACGCAATACCGGACACGGCGGCAAGGATCTTTCGCCAGACCGGGAGTTTTTTTATTGTTTGTGATTCCTTTTCCGGTGCGGGCGGAATGCGCTGATACTCCGGCAGCGCCGGTTCTGGTTCGACTGTGCCGCTGCAAGCGGCGATGACATCTTCCGGCGTAACGGCTTCGGGCAGCACATCGCGGGCAATGCGGTTTGCCGCGGTCGTGTAGAAGCTGTTGCCGGAGAAGAATGTTCTCGGCGCGGCTTCGGTGACGATGCTGCCGTCGAAGAACAGGGCGCAGCGGTCGGCGTACCTCGCGCAAAATTCAATGTCGTGGCTGACCATTAAAATTGCCACACCGGACGCTTGCAGCGTGCGGAGAATCTGACCGAAAACCTGCTTGAACTCCGCGTCCAAGCCCTTTGTTGGCTCGTCAAGGAGCAAAATGTCCGGATTCAGAAGCAGAATTTTCGCCAGCGCCGCGCGCTGCTGTTCGCCGCCGGAGAGATCATACGGATGACGGTCAAGCAGCTCTGCCAGCTTGCAGAGGGAAACGACCTGTGCAAGTTGCTCGGATTCGCGTTCAGCTTTTGGAAGAATCTCCAACAAATCCTCGCGGACGGTGGATTTCACAAAAATTGCCTGCGGATTCTGCGGCAGCATCCCGACCGTGCCGGTGATATGCAGATCGCCGCGATACGCTTTTTTCAGGTTTGCCAGCAGCTTGAGCGTGGTGGTTTTGCCCGTGCCGTTGCCGCCGAGGAGGGCCAGAAATTCACCCTTGTGCAACTCCAAAGATAGGCCCTTGACCACATCGGGCAGGTCTTTATCGTACTTGAACCAGAGTTCCCGCGCCGAGACAACGGTTTCCGTGTCCGGTGCGTTTTTATCTTCTTCTGGAACGGATTGTAGGTCATGCGTCTTGGCATAGTCGAGCAGCCAGTTTCGCCCGTCACAGACAGAGATGGGGCAGGCCGCCGTAGAATCCGACGCCGCCCAGATGCGCATGGCGGCGGGCATGGCGAGGAACATCGCGTTCCCACTGCTTTTCAGCTCTGCGCCCACGTCCGCAGGCGTGCCGGTGCAAAGGAGCTTGCCGCCGTCCATGACGGCGACGCGAGATGCGAAGCCGAACGCTTCTTCCAGCCGATGCTCCGTCAGGATGATCGTCGTGCCAAGCTCGCGGTTGATTTTGCCGAGGGTGGCAAGAAAATCCGATGCGGCAATCGGATCGAGCTGGCTCGTCGGTTCGTCGAGGATCAGAACTTTCGGCTGCAAAACCATAACAGAAGCCAAATTCAAGAGCTGCTTTTGCCCACCGGACAGCTCTGTGACCGGCTTATAAAACCATTCCTGAATCCCGAAAAACGATGCCATTTCTGCGACGCGGCGGCGAATCGTCGGCGTATCGTAGCCGAGGGATTCCAAGCCAAACGCCAGCTCGTGCCAGACCTTATCGGTCGCGATCTGGTTCTCCGGACTTTGCTGCACAAAGCCTATTTTTTCTGCCTGTTCGCGCTGGTCAAGGGAATCAAGATTTCTGCCGTCGAACAGGATCTCGCCGCTTCTGCGGCCATGCGGCGCGAGAACGGTTTTGAGCTGCCGCAACAGTGTACTTTTACCGCATCCGGAGGGGCCGCAGAGCACCAGAAACTCCCCCGGTCGGACAGACAGTGTGAGGTCGGAAATCGCGTTCTTTTCCTGTTCCGGATACGCAAAATTCAGATGGTTGATTGTAAAGACTTCCACTGTCTGTCCTCCTTCCGATCAAGAATCACCGGTGTCAGCACCAGCGCGAGATAGATGCACATGAAGCTCACGGTCATGGGTGTCCATGAGGCGGTTTTCACGGTTGGATAGTAGCGGAAATACGTTCCGCCTGCCATCCAGCCCGAAAGAATGTACGCGCCGCAGAAGATCAGCCACGCGAGAACGTTTTTGTCTCTATCATCAAAACGATAGATGGAAAACGCCGTGCGCCCCGGCAATCCGTAGCCGCGGGAACGCATGGAATCTGCCGTTTCGATTGCATTTTCCAAGCTCCATGTGACCATGATTGAGAAAATTTTGACGGCGTTTCCAACACGGCGGAACACGCTGCCGTTTTTGGTATCTCGGCCGATGCACGCCTGCGCTTCGCTGACTGTCTGCATCTGTGCCTTGAACTTCGGGATAAAGCGCAGCGCCATGGACAGAACGAGCGACAGCGCCGGAATCACACGTCCAAACAGGTAGACAAACTTGTCCGAAGACATGATTTCGTTGTAGCTGGAAAACCAGAGTACGACGCTTGCCAGCATGACGGCCGCGGCCACGCCGTAGAGCATGGATTCCAGCGTCAAGGGATTGCCGGAGGGCAGGTAGGTCAGGATCGTTGCGCCCTCATGGTTAAAGGCCGGATTGACAAGCGCGGCAAGCGCCGCCATGGGGAGAAGTCCCATGACGGCAAACCGCACCGCTTTCCGGCCCTTCAGGTAAATATCGTAGGTCAGCGCGCCGGTCAGCGAAATCGCCAGATAGACCGGGTGCATCAGGCACATGGAAAACAGCAGCACAAGTAGGTAATATAAAAAGTTGATGACGGGATGATAGCCCGAAAAGGCGTCTTTTTCTCTCATTCGCCCTCCGCCGCGTAGCCGCCGCCGACATCATCGCCCAGCTCGCAGGTATAGACCCATTCTACCGTGTCGCCGTCTTTGAGTTCGTAACGGCTGCATCCGTAATTCGGGAACCAGTCGTTGACCTTGTACATCCAGCCGGAGCGGTCGCCGCAGTCAAATTCATAGAGATTCGCGATACCCTCGATATATGCGGACTGGTACAGGGGCGTGTCGGTAAATTCCATGTGGATTTTGTTCTCCCGGCACACGCGCTGCAAAACGTCAAAGGCGCTCTCCCCTTCTGCGAACGGCACCTCAACCGGCTGTAGGATCCAGCCGTCTGCGGGGACAAGCGCCTGCTTTTCCGCCTTGCACAGCTCCATATGGTCAAGAATGCTCGCGCAGGAGATGGAGACCGTGCAGGTCAGCTCTCCGGTCTCGCGCTTTGCGCCGGGCTTTGCAAGCAGAAAATAGCCCAGCGCCGCCGCAATGAACACCAGCGCGAGGATAAGCAGGCCAAGGCTTTTATGCTTCTGTTTTTTCTGATCCATTGCTTCTTCGCTCCGCATTCTAATTCCGGATCCGCCAATCGCAGAAAAAATCCGCCATTTTGAAAATGGCGGACGAATCCCTTTGCGCAAAAAGCCCCGGTTTTCTCACGAAAAACGGAGCCGTTACGCTGAATGCTGCTGGCAGAATCCGTCCCATGCATTCATCCGTTCCCGCGCAAAGCGGTGTCTGAGAGGCAGTTCTTCTGACTTGCACTCCGGAAATCAAAGTTCCGGCCCGGTTCCTACCTTCTCACAGATTGCTCTGCAATGACTGGCTTTCGCCCAGACAGCATCGGCTGCTTTGGAACAGGTCTTGTGCGCACAGCTCCGGTCGAGTGGTTTCCCCTTTTTCTTGCACCGGGGTCTGCCGCTGCGGCAAATCCCGGTTACCTCTTATCGGATGCACGTTATGACCCTGCCGGCAGGAATCTGCCGGCAGGTTTTCTATCTGTTATGATACACGAGCTTTCCGCTTTTTGCAAGCAGAAAACGCCGCAGCCAGCGGCTGCGGCGTTTTGCTCCTTTACACTTCGCCCGGGAAGAGGGCTTCGATGGCGGCGCGGGCAGCGGACTGCTCGGCGCGCTTTTTGCTGCTGCCGGTGCCGTGGCCGCAGGGCTTACCGTTGAGCAGGACGTCGACCTCGAATTTCTTGTCGTGGTCGGGGCCGGACTCGCCGGTCAGCTCATAGTGCAGGATCTGATCCTTTTTGCGCTGCACCAGCTCCTGCAAGGCGGTCTTATAATCGAAATTATGCGGCTTGCCTGCCGGGACGTCGCAGAGGATCAGGCGGTCGATGATCTCCTTGGCCGCCTGAAAGCCGCCGTCCATATAGCTTGCGGCAATGACGGATTCCATGGCGTCGGAGACGATGGAGTCGCGCTTGCGGCCGCCGCCGTGCTCTTCGCCGTGGCCGAGCAGCAGAAAGCCACCCAGATTGATGGTCGCCGCGGCGCGGGCCAGATTCTTTTCGCAGACGAGATCAGCGCGGATGCGCGTCAGCTCGCCCTCCGGCTTATCGGGGAAATTGCGGTAGAGATAATCCGCGACGACGAAGCCCAGAATGGAGTCGCCCAGAAATTCCAAGCGCTCATTGTCGCGCAGGCCGCGCTCGCGGTTTTCATTGGCATACGAGCTGTGCGTCAGCGCGTTTTCGAGGATCGAGCGATCCCGGAACGTATAGCCCAGCCCGGCTTCCAGTTCACTCAGCATGTTGATACTCCTTTGGAACGACCATATGGTCCATATTCGCTGCCAGCGTTCCGGCCACATCGGCCCTGACTGCGCCGATGGCCTGCCGGATCGCGTTGCGGATGGCCAGCGCATCGGACGAGCCGTGCGCCTTGATGACCGGCTTGTTAAGGCCGATGAGGGCGGTGCCGCCCGTCTCGCGGTAGTCCATCTTTTTCTTGAATGCCTTGACGCCGTCCATGCACAGAAGGGCGGCCAGCTTCGTAAAGAGATTCTTCTTGAACATGTCCTTCATCATGGACGCCATGAACAGAGCCGTGCCCTCGATGCCCTTCAGGAGCACATTGCCCGAGAAGCCGTCGGCCACGACCACATCCGCGCCGCCCAGCGGCACGTCGCGCGCTTCAATGTTGCCGGTAAAATTGATCTTCCCGTCCGCGCCTGCCTGCTTCAAAAGCGGATACACTGCCTTTTGCAGCTCGCCGCCCTTGGAATCCTCCGCACCGATATTGAGAAGGGCGACGCGGGGATTTTCGATGCCAAGCACCTTCTCGGCGTAATACGAGCCCATGAAGGCGAATTGCAGGAGGAACTCCGGCGTGCAGTCGGCGGTCGCGCCGCAGTCGATGAGGACAGCTTCTTTGCCGGTTTTCGTCGGGATCTGCGGCCCCATGGCGGCGCGGCGGATGCCCTTGACGCGGCGGACGATGAGCGTCGCCGCAGAGAGAAGCGCGCCGGTCGAGCCGGCGGAGACGAACGCGTCGCCGCCGCCCTCCTTGAGCATGGTCAGGCCGACGACCATGGAGGAATTTTTCTTCTTTTTTACGACGGTTGCCGGATCGTCGTGCATGTCGACGACCTCGTCGGCGTTGGCGATCTCCACGCCCTTCGGGAGCGTCTCGATGCCCTGATCCTTCAGCGCCTGCAAGATCGCTTCACCGCGGCCGACCAGCACGACCTCGCAGTCAAAGTCCTTTGCGGCCTGAATCGCGCCCAGCGCGATCTGCTCGGGGGCGTGGTCGCCGCCCATGGCGTCTACGAGTATTCTCATTCTGCTTCCTCCTGTGCCGCCATCCGGTCAATGATCGCAAGCGAACGGTTCGCGATGGCGAGATTTTTATTGGCCTTTCCCTTTACCCGGTGGTCAAGCGGCGTCAGGATGCCGAAATTTACGTTCATGGGCTGGAACGAGACGACGCTCGTGTCCGAAATATAGGCTGCCAGCGCGCCGATGGCCGTCTCGCGCGGGAAATCGGGCAGCGGCTCCCCTTTTATCTTCGCCGCCATGGCGCAGGCGGCAAGATAGCCGGAGGCGGTCGACTCCACATAGCCCTCCACGCCGGTCATCTGGCCGGCAAAAGCGACAAGCGGGTCGCGGCGGTCGGCGTAATAGCGGTCGAGCAGGCGCGGAGAATCGAGGAAGGTATTGCGGTGCATGACGCCGTACCGGACAAACTCCGCGTCGTGCAGGGCGGGGATCATGGAAAACACCCGCTTCTGCTCCGGGAATTTGAGGTGCGTCTGGAAGCCGACGATGTTATAGACCGAGCCTTCGGCGTTATCCTTGCGCAGCTGGACGACGGCATACGGCTCATGGCCGGTCTTCGGATCCTTCAGGCCGACGGGCTTCAGCGGGCCGTAGCGCAGCGTATCGACGCCGCGGCGGGCCATGACCTCGACGGGCATGCAGCCCTCGAAGACATGCTTGTCCTCGAAGCCGTGCACGGGCGCTTCCTCCGCCGTCTTCAGCGCTTCCACGAAGGCGAGGTATTCGTCCTTTTCCATTGAACAGTTGACATAATCCGCATCCCCGCGGTCATAGCGGGACGCGAACCACGCCTTGTCCATATCGATGGACGAAAACGTCACGAGGGGCGCGGCGGCGTCAAAGAAGCTCATATACTCCTGCCCGCCAAAGTAGCGCTGGATGGCGGCGCTCATGGCGTCGGAGGTCAGAGGGCCGGTCGCGATGATGACAGGCCCCGCAGGAACCTCATCCGCTTCGTCCTCCACGACGGTGATATTAGGGTGCGAGCGGATCTTTTCCGTGACCATGCCGGAAAAGCCGTAGCGGTCGACCGCCAGCGCGCCGCCAGCTTCCACGCGGTTCGCTTCCGCGCAGGTAAGGATCAGGCTGCCGAGACGGCGCAGCTCCTCCTTCAGCAGGCCGACCGCGTTTTCCAGCCGGTCGCCGCGCAGAGAGTTGGAGCAGACAAGCTCGGCAAAATCCGCGCAGTGGTGCGCGGGCGTCATTTTTTTCGGCTTCATCTCGACAAGCGTCACGTGGATGCCGCGCTCGGCCAGTTGCCACGCAGCTTCACATCCGGCCAGTCCCGCGCCGATGACTTTCACTTCCAGCATGCAGGGGGTTCCTTTCTATCTCTTGTCAGAACGGAAGATCCTCTTCCGGCTCGTTCTTTTTGGCGGCTTTTGCCGTTGTTTTCTTCGCGGCGGGCTTTTTTGCCGCTGTTTTTTTGGCTGCGGTCTTCTTGGCCGCAGGCTTCTTCTCTGCGGCTGCCTTTCTGGCCGCGGGTTTTTTCTCCGCGGCGGACGCGGCCATCTTTTTGGCTGCGGGCTTTTTCGCAGCCTTTTTGGCTTCGGCCTGCTCCTTGGCGGCTTCCGCGGCGGCTTCGGCGTTGGATTCCGCCGTGGCGGTCTCGCCGGAGGCGGTCGATCTGCGGCGGTAGCCGCGCTGATCCTCCGGCAGGAAGTTGGAGCACTCGGGGTTCGCGCAGAAGGGCTTCATGGCGCCCTTGCCGGAGCGCTTGAACATCGTCTGGCCGCAGACCGGGCAGTCCTGATCCGTGGGTACGTCCCAGGTCATAAAGCCGCAGGCCGCGCCGCGCTCACAGGCGTAATAGGCGTAGCCGCGCTTACTCTTGCGCTTCAGGATCGCGCTGCCGCACTTCGGGCAGCGGCCCGGCATTTTTTCCGTGATGGGCTTGGTGAACTTGCACTCCGGATAACCGGGACAGGCGAGGAATTTGCCGAAGCGGCTCGTCTTGACGACGAGATTGCGGCCGCAGATCTCGCACTTTTCGTCGGAGATCTCGTCCGGCACCTTCAGGCGCGTATCCTTGAGCGCTTCCTCGGCGTCGAGCATCTCCTGATGGAAGCCCTTATAGAACTCCTCCAGCACGCGCTTCCAGTTGATCTGACCGGCTTCGACCTGATCGAGCTGCTTTTCCATGCCGGCGGTAAACTCAACGCTGATGATATTGGGGAACCGATCCATCATGAGGCCGTTCACGACCTCGCCCAGCTTGGTCGGCGAGAGCTTCTTATCGGTCTTGACGACGTATTCGCGGTCCTGAATGGTGGCGATGATGGCAGCGTAGGTCGACGGACGGCCGACGCCCTTCTCCTCCATTGCGCGCACGAGCGACGCTTCGGTATAGCGCGCGGGCGGCTGAGTGAAGTGCTGCTGCTTGTCATAGCCGTCAGCCCTGAGGGCTTCGCCCTCGGACAGGTCGGGCAGCGGAGAATCGAGCTTTTCCTGCTCGTCGTCGCGGCCCTCTTCATAGATGGCGGTAAAGCCCGCGAATTTCATGCTCTGGTGCGTGGCGCGGAAAACATGCCTGCCGCAGGCGGCCTCGATGGCGGTCACGTCATAGAGGGCATTTGCCATCTGGGACGCGACAAAGCGGCACCAGATGAGCTTATAGAGCTTATACTGCTCCTTCGTCAGGTCGTGCTCGACCAGCTCGGGGTACAAAGCGACGTTCGACGGGCGGATGGCTTCGTGCGCGTCCTGCGCGCCGGATTTCGGCTTGTAGCGGCGCTGGCCGTCATAATACTGCGCGCCGTAGCGGCTGCGGATGACATCTCCGGCGGCGGCGAGCGCTTCTTCGGAGATACGCAGGGAGTCGGTACGCATGTAGGTGATAAGACCGACGGAGCCTTCGCCGGTAATTTCAACGCCCTCATAGAGCTGCTGCGCGAGCATCATGGTGCGGCGCGGCGTGAGGTTCAGCTTCCGGGACGCTTCCTGCTGCAAGGTCGAGGTGATGAACGGGGGCGCGGGCGTGCGCTTCTTTTCCGATTTTTTGACGCCTGTGACCGAGAACGGCTGGCCCTCCAGCTCCGCAAGCACCTGCTGCACGTCCTGCTCACCTGCAAGCTCGCGCTTTTTGGGGTCGCCGTAATAGTGGGCAATGAAGCTGCCGGGACGGCCGACGCGGCTGAGGTTCACGTCCAGCGTCCAGTATTCCTGCGGCTGGAAGGCGCGGATCTCATTTTCGCGGTCAACGACAAGGCGCGTTGCGACCGACTGCACGCGGCCGGCGGACAGGCCCTTGCGGATCTTGCGCCAGAGCAGCGGACTCAGCTGATAGCCGACGATACGGTCGAGCACGCGGCGCGCCTGCTGGGCATCGACAAGATTCTGGTCGATGGGACGCGGGTGCTGGATGGACTCCTGCACGACGCCGCGCGTGATCTCGTTGAAGGTCACGCGGTAGGTCGCGTCGTCCGGGATGGACAGCAGGTACTTAAGATGCCACGAGATCGCTTCACCCTCGCGGTCCGGGTCGGTTGCGAGATAGATGCGGTCAGCATTTTTCGCGGCCTTTTGCAGCTCGGCGATGATCTCCTCCTTGCCCTTGAGCGGCTGGTATTCCGGCTCAAAGTCATGCTCGATATCGACACTCAGCGTGCTCTTCGGCAGATCGCGCAGGTGGCCCATGCTGGCCTTGACCTGATAGCCGGGGCCGAGATATTTTCCGATGGTTTTGGCCTTCGAGGGAGACTCCACGATGACCAGATTCTGTTTTGCGTTCGGCATAGATGCCTCCAATTTATTTTTTCGCCAGCTCATAATACCGGGCCGGCAGCCGTTTGACGTATCCTTTGACCTCTAGCAGCGTCAGTGCGGAAAGCACGCGGCCGGCAGGCAGCTGCGTCTGGTCGATGATGCGGTCGACCGGAGCCTTGCCGGTCTCCAGCTGGCCGATCACGGCGGCTTCGTCAGCGGACAGACGCGGCAAAATTTCCTGTACGTCAATATAAGCCCTGATTTCCGGCTTGTCAACGGCTTTTGTGTCAATTTTTTCCGGAGCAGCGGAAGTTTCCGCAACGATCAGGCTCTGCTGCGTCTCCTGCGCGGTCAGGGTGATGGGTGCAGAGGACGATTGGCGGAGCGGAAGCTCCGGATAAAGGTGCGTATATTCCTTGAGGATATCCCAGCCCTCCTCCACGACGATCGCGCCCTGCTTGAGAAGCTGGATGTTGCCCGCGCAGCTGGGGTTGCCGACGTTTCCGGGCAGGGTAAACACGTCGCGGCCCTGCTCGAGCGCGTGGCTGGCGGTGATCAGCGCGCCGCTCTTTTTCGGCGCTTCCACGACCACGACGCCGAGGGACAGGGCGCTGAGCAGCCGGTTGCGCGTGGGAAAATGCTCCGGCAGCGGCGGCGTGCCGGGCGGATATTCACTGAGGACGCAGCCGCGGGTGCGAAGATCCTCAAAAAGCGCATGGTTGGCAGCCGGATAATCGACATCCGCGCCGCAGCCGAAGACCGCGACGGGCGGCGTCTCCGCCGAAATGGCGCCGCGGAGCGCCAGCGTGTCGATCCCGCCCGCGCCGCCGGAGACGACGATCACGCCGCACCGCGCCAGCTCATACCCAAGACGCTTGCTTTGCAGCATGCCGTAGGCCGAAGCCTTGCGTGTGCCGACCATGGCGATGACCGGCGCGGCGTCAAAGTCCGGGAGGATGCCCTGATAATAGAGAACCAGCGGCGCATCGTCGATCGTGCGCAGGCGCTGCGGATAGGCCGCGTCCTGCATGGTGAGGATGTGGATGTTCTTCCGGTAGCACTGCTGCAGGATCTCGCGCGCGGGCGTCAGATCCTTGTCCAGAAGCGACTGCACGCCATTCTCCCGGAGCCCCTCCGGATACTGCGTCTGCTGGGCGCAGAAGACCGCTTCCGGCGTCCCGAACTGCGCAAGCAGCGCGCACAGCCCGCGCGCGCCGATCCCGCGGCGGCCCGCCAGCCACAACCAGTATTCCAGCATAAAAAATCCCTCTGTCTTTCTCGGAATTTTTCTTGGTTTACATAAATTATTGTTTCATCTGCCACATGACGATCGTCGCGGCGACGGCGGCATTGAGCGATTCACAGCGGGGCGACATGGGAATGATGATCTTCTGCTCTGCCGCGTCAAAGAGCATCCGGCAGATCCCCTGCCCTTCGCTGCCGATGATGACGGCGGACGCGCTGAGATCCGCGCTCCGCAGGTCGACCGCGTCGGACGACATGGCCGTGGCGAGCAGCGGAATGCCCGCTTCGCGGCAGGCATTGATGGCGGCTTCGCGCGTCAGGTGCTGCGGCTGCGTGCGGAACACCGCGCCCATGGACGCGCGAACCGTCTTGGGGTTATACGCGTCGGCGCAGCCGTCCAGCAGGACGACCGGCACCTCCAGCGCATCCGCGGTGCGCAGGATCGTACCGAGATTGCCGGGATCCTGAATGCCGTCCAGCAGAAGCGTGCCGGGTGTCAGCCGGGGTTCCTTTTCCTCCGGCAGGCGGCAGAGGAAGATCGCGCCCTGCGGCGCGTCCATCAAAGACACGGACTGCATGACGTCCTTCGGCACGCGCACAACGCGGACGGCGTCCGGAAGTTTACATAATTCAGTATTCTCTTCCGCGATCACGGTATGCAGGCCGGGATACCACCGGGCGGCTTCAGCCAGAAGCTTGACGCCGTCGGCGGCAAACTCGCCGCAGGCTTCACGGTAGGCACGGGAGGTCAGAAGCTTTTTCGTATGCGCCAGAAGCGGGTTCCGGCGGCTTGTGATACGCTCCTCCGTCACGGCTTCACCCTCGCAAGGCGGTCGTTCTCGCCCAGCAGGACGAGCGTCATAGAAGCGTCCAGCGGGCGGTTGGCGTCCAGCGTGACGCGCACCTTTCCGTTTTCGCGCACGGCGATGACGTTCACACCGTATTTTGCGCGGATATCCAGATCCCGGATGCTCTTGCCGCACCACTCAAGCGGCGTCTGCATCTCGGCGATGCCGCAGTCGGGCGAAAGCTCAATGAAGTCCAGAATGCTCGACGAGGTCAGCGACTGCGCCAGCTTGATGCCGCTCTCGCGCTCCGGGATGATGACGCGATCCGCGCCGATCTTCTCCAGCGCGCGGCGCTGCGTGTCGTCCGTCGCCTTACAGATGACGGTGGCGACGCCCAGCTCCTTCAGATTGAGCGTGGCGACGACGCTCGTGGCCAGATCACTGCCGATGGCGACCACGGCGCAGTCGTAGTTGCGCACGCCGAGGGCGCGCAGCGCTTCTTCGTCCCGCGCGTCGCACACGGCGGCGCAGGTGACTTTATTTTCGATCCTCTGGACAAGCTCGGGGTGCAGGTCGATCGCCATGACCTCGCTGCCAAGCGCGTACAGTCGCTGCGCGACTGCACTGCCGAACCGTCCAAGACCAACTACCAGATATGTTTTTTTCATTTTGCGCTCCTCAATCAGCCGATCATAATTTTTGTATCTGCATATTTGACACGATCCCCCGCGGGATCCGCCGCCATGAAGCCGACGCTGATGGTCATGATGCCCAGACGCCCGAAGAACATAAGGATGATCAGAACGATCTGCGACGCGGCGCTGAGCGTAGGTGTGATGCCTGTGGTCAGGCCGACCGTGCACAGGGCGGAGATGGTCTCATAGACCGCGTTCTCGAGACTGACGCCGTCGGCCACGCACAGGAAGAGTGCGCCGAACATGGAGATCGTCAGTACGAGAATAAACAGGGCCAGCGCACTCGACACGGCCCTTTGCGGGATCGTGCGGCGCATGACGCGCACATCCGAGCGCCCGCGCGCCGTCGACCACGCGGCAAGCAGGATGACGCCGACCGTCACCGTCTTGACGCCGCCTGCCGTGGAGCCGGACGAGCCGCCGACGAGCATCAGCATGTCGCAGAAGGCCTTGGTGACGTCCTTGAGCGCGTTCTGGTCGAAGCTGGCAAAGCCGGCCGTCCGGAGCGTCACCGACTGGAACAGGGCGGCCAGCAGCTTCTGCGGAACCGTCATGCCGCCAATGGTGCCGGGGTTATTCCACTCGAGCGCGGCGATGATGGCGGCGCCGCCGAAGAGCAGCACGAGCGTAATGAGGATGACGAGCCGCGTATAGACCTGCATCCGGGAAAAGCGGCGGTTATGCCGGATATCGCCCCAGACTGCAAAACCGAGACCGCCGATGATAATAAGCGCCATGATGGTCAGATTCACGACCGGGTCGGATACATAGCGGCAGAGACTGCCGCCGGCGTCCACGTCCGCCAGAACGTCAAAGCCCGCGTTGCAGAACGCGGAGACGGAATGGAACACGCCGTACCACAGCGCGCGGCCAAAGCCAAACTCCGGCAAAAAGCGGAAAAACAGAATGAGCGCGCCCGCGCCCTCGACCGCAGCCGTGCCGCGCAGGATGTTGCGGACGAGGCTCACAAGACCGCTGTAGCTGTCGGAGCCGAGCGCCTGCGCGATGACCATGCGCTGCCGCAGGCCGATCTTACGCCGCAGGGCGAAGAAGAACAGACAGGCGATGGTCATAAAGCCGAGACCGCCGACCTGAATGAGAAGCAGGATCACGGCCTGTCCGAACATGGACCAGTGCATACCGGTATCGACGCGGATGAGGCCCGTCACACAGGTTGCAGAGGTGGCCGTAAAGAGGCTTGTCAAAAAGTCCGTCGGCTGGCCGCTCCTGGATGCGGCAGGCAGGCACAGAAGACCTGCGCCAAGCAGGATCATTCCGAGAAACACCAGAACGATCAGCCGCCCGGGCTTCATCGCCCGGAATGGGCGGCCGAGACGGCGGAAAAACGATGAAAGCATTTTAGAATGCCTGTCCTTCCTTTGGAAATATACTATATTATAATCAGCAGGCGCACCGCCGTCAAGAAAAACCGGATTTACAGACTTGTTTCCGGAGAAAATTCATGATATTCTGTAAAAAACGGAAGAAATGAGGACGTCTTTTATGCGAACGACACGTTTTCTCCTGTGCGTGCTGCTGCTTCTCGGGCTTTGCGCGTGCGCCGAACCGGCAGCGGAGCCTGAAGTCCTGCCGGAGCCTGCCGTTTCGGCGGAAGCAGAGCCGCTCCCGGAGCCGGAGCCTGTGCAGGAAACCGTTATGGCAGAAGAACCGGAGCCGGAAGCCGCGCTTCTGCCGGCGGAGCCGGTCTGGCTGCTGGGGCGGCTGACGGAGGTGTATACGGCAGAAGAAGCAGCGTGGATTGCAGCGGACGACATAACGGAAGCCGCTGCGCCGCTGCAACCGGAGCCGGGCATTCTGGATGGACTTGATTTTATCAGCTTCGGCGAACGGGATTATATAAAGCTGGAAGACGCGGCTGCGCGCCTTGGTCTCGAATGGGGCCAGGCGCCGGACGGAAGCCGGTATCTGGCGAAGCGGCAGGAGCTCGGAGAAATTCCGGCGGGCTGGAATGTGCCGGTCCTCATGTATCACGCCGTCGGCGACGAGATCTGGGGCTATTCTGATCTGTTCGTCAGCACTGCCGGGATGGAAGCGCAGCTGCAATATTTGCAGGAAAACGGATACGAGACCATCTGGTTTTCCGATCTGGCGCATATCGAGGATTACGAAAAGCCGGTCATCCTGACGTTTGACGACGGATATGACGACAATTATACCGTTCTCTATCCCCTGCTCGAGCAGTATCAGGCCAAGGCGACGATCTTTGTCATCGGCAATGCGATGGGAAATCCCCACAAGATGACGCGCGAGCAGGTGTATGAGCTGGCGGCGTCCGGTCTTGTCAGCATCCAGAGCCACACGTATACGCACGGGAATCTGAGCGCGATGGACGAAGCTACGCTCCGGCAGGAGATGGAGCTGTCCAACGCGGCGCTGGCCGCGGCAACAGGGCAGATCCCATATGTGCTGTGCTATCCGGAGGGCAAGTACAGCCATCTGACCATGGATATCGCGAAGGACTATTACAGCTTCGCCCTGCGCATGGACGGCTGGACCTACCAGACGGGCATGGACCCGTATCAGGTGCCGCGCAGCTTCGTCTCGCGCCGCATCACCGTCCCGGATTTCACATGGTTCGTTTCCCCGTCCGGAAAGATCAACTGAAAACAGCCTGCACTGTATTAAAACAGTTATGGAGCGTATCGATACCGATACGCTCCATTTCTCATGCCGGCGCCCTTGGTTCTCCCGGAGGGAGAGCCAAGGACAGGCTTTTTTACAGGGTATGATAGTATGGGCAGATATCCTCGTAATGGCCGTCCTTCATGCGGAAGCCGCCGGGAATGGTGCCGAGCTGGATGAAGCCCAGACGCTCATACAGGTGGCGCGCATGCGTGTTGCTGGCGACGACAGCGTTGAATTGCAGCACGCGGAAGCCGTGCGCCCTGCCCTGCCGCAGGCAGTCAGACACGAGCGCTTCGCCCGCGTGCAGGCCGCGCGCGGCGCGCTCGACCGCGTAGCTGGCGTTGCAGATATGGCCGCAGCGGCCGACATTGTTCGGGTGCAGGATATAGAGCCCGACCACCTGTCCGCTCGTTTTTTTGACGGCGACTGCGCTGTATGTCTGCGCGGCGAAAAACTCCGCGCCGGAGGTCTCGTCCAGCAGCTCCTCCTGCGGGAAGGCCACGCCGTCCTCCACGACCTCATTCCAAATACGGATCATCGCCGGCAGATCGCCCGGTGTGTACGCCCGCACTTCCAATTCCATAAGGTTCGCCCCATTTCGTTTTTTATTGCTTTACTATAGGAAACCGTGCCGCGCTTGTCAAGCAGTCTTTGCATAAAATCCGCGCAGGTGCGGAATGCACCTGCGCGGATTTTGGATGGCGTTATGCTTCGCTGTCGGGGTTCTTTTCCTGCTTTTTGGCCTGCTTTGCCGGGACTTCGCCGGAGAAGAAGGCCCAGAGCTTGCCGAAGAACGGGCGGTTAAAATAGAACAGCCACACGCCGACAGTGCCAAGGCCGATGGTCAGAAGCGCCGAGACCGACACGTCGGACAGAAAGTGCGCGCCCATGCGCAGCCGCGAGAACGCGACCAGCAGCGTCCAACCTGCGCCGATGGCCATGAAGAGCGGCTCTTTATCGTGCAGGCGGCGATAGAGCGTCGGCAGGAGGATCAGGAGCATCGCGCAGGATGCACAGGCCGTATGGCCGGACGGGAACGAGCGGAACTCATCGGACGAAACACCGTCGGCCACCAGCCGCTTTTTGAGCGCCGTGCCGGCCTGCCACCAGTTTGTGAAATACGATTCGTTGCCCGTGGAGACGATCAGGCGCATGCGGACGCGGCCCCAGGGCACCTTGATGATGTTGATGAGCAGCATAATGCCGACGCAGACGAAGATGACCGTGCACAGAAAGCGCAGAAGCGTCTTGGTCTGGGTCTCGCGCGTGAGGATGAGCAGGGCGAACGCCGTCAGCGTGTCCACGAACACCGTCACCAGCAGCGCGACCGCCATCGGCATGGCCGGGACATTGTCCGTCGCTTCATGCACGGCAAGGAAGATGCTGGCCGCCGTCAGGCAGATGCCGCCGGCGAGCAGGATGATACGCAGCTCCTCGCGGAAGCGGCCACGCTGGGTGATAAGGAGCACGCCGCAGCCCGCCAGCAGCGAGAACGCGGGCAGCTCGCCGAAGGCGGCGAAGAACTGGCCGAAGGAGCTTTCATGGCCGGGATACAGGAATCTGGAGATCGGCAGGTCGGCAAACGAGCCTGCGATCAGCAGCAGGAGCAGCACGGCTGCGGCAAGAATGGCGCAGCGCGAATAGGTACGTTTCAGTTTTTTCATGAATTATCCTCTTTGTTTCAATCTAAAAATGCCTGTTTGTGGATTGTATCACATCCGGCAGCGAAAGACAAGTTGACGTGCGGCAGGAAAGCTGATATCATCGAAAAAGAAACGAGGTATTTGTATGAAGCACGTACGATTTGATTATGTAAACCGTTTTCACTGTCTGGCTGGCGACTGCCCGGACACCTGCTGCAAGGACTGGCAGATCATCCTGGATGAGGACGCGATGGCGCGCTACCGCGCCATGCCCGGCGCGCTTGGCGAGCAGGTGCGCGCGGCCATGCTGACCCAGAACGGCGAGACGCGCTTTCGCGAGCAGGACGGGAAATGCGTGCTGCTGCGGGAGGACGGGCTTTGCCCCATTCAGGCGGCATACGGCGCGGAGGCTCTCTGCCGCACGTGCTTTACGCATCCGCGCTTTACGGAGGAATACGGACAGACGGCGGAGCTGACGCTCTCGGTCTCCTGTCCGGAAGCGGCGCGGCTGCTGCTGGAGCACGAAGCGCCGCTGCGGCTGGAAACCACAGACGACGGCGGGCCGGTCGTCCCGAACGAGCTTGACCCGACCTTATACATGGCGCTTCTGTCCGCGCGGACGGCGGCCATTGGACTGGCGCAGGAGCGCGAACGGCCGTTTGAGGACCGGCTGGCGCTCGTTCTGCTGCTGGCGCGGCGCGTGCAGCGGCTGCTGGACGAAGGGCGGGACGAGCTGATCCCGGTGCTGGCAAAGCGGTTCCAGTCTCAGGATTATCAGGACAGGAGTCTTGTCCGGCTGGCGCGCATCCGCAGCCGCCGCGGGCGGTTTTTCCCGTGCTGGATGGTGCTCAACAATATGGAGCATCTGACAAAACGCTTTGAAGCGATGCTGGACGGCGCAGTGCATCAGGACACGCCGCCCGCGGCATTCCGGATGGAATACGCCGTGCAGTATGAGAATCTGCTGGTCTATTTCCTGTTCCGGTATGCACTCAAGGCCGTCAACGACCGGCAGTTCGCCCCGCGGATCCTCAGCTGCGCGTTCCACCTGCTGTGCCTGCGCGAGCTGACGGCAGACGCGGACAGCATGCAGGCGTTTGCGGCGATCGTCAGTCTCTACAGCAAGGAAGTGGAGCATTCGGCGGACAATTTGCAGCTGCTGCAAAAGCTCTTCCGCCGCGGGACGCTCACGTGGCAGTATCTGATGGCGATTCTGGATGAATAAATCATAACCACCGGCCGTGCCGGTGGTTTGCACAGGCCCCCTTAGGGCCTATTACCAGCCGAGCCTATAGGCTCATCGAATTTTCTTTCTACTGCATGATGCGCCCTACTGCTATTGAAATAGCGGCCTGGCGCATTTTGCTTTTCACCTCTCTCGATTATCTACCTTTTTGAATCGCACCTTATCAACTGCTTTCCAGACTTGTTCCTCGCTTCGCTCGGATATTTTTTCTGGGCATAGCTAAAGCTTTTTGGAACCACCGGCATTGCCGGTGGTTTTCTTTATACAACAAGACAGCCCCCGGACGGTATCGTCCGGGGGCTGAGACTTTCGAAAAACACGCTTGCCCGTTTTTGCTGAAGAAGTTCTGGTTTGTTTGTAGGGGACGATGCCTACATCGTCCCGCTGTAAAGGTCACGAGTTTGCCGTAGATTTCCGTATAATCGCTCTGTTCTGCCGGGTCGATGTGGGCATCGACCCCTACAACCAAACAGGTAGCTTTTTGCCAAATACGGACAGCGATGTTTCTGGCAGTCTTATTTCACCCGAAGAATCGGTGCAGGATGGCAGCGAGCTGGGCGCGGGTGGCGATCCCCTGCGGGGCGAGCGCACCGTTTGAGCCGGTGAGGAGATTCTGCGCGGCGGCCCATTGCAGCGCTTCGAGCGCGTAGGCGCTGGCAGCTGCACCGTCGGAGAAGGCGTCCAGCGTGCCGGAGGTCAGATCGCAGCCCTTCAGCTTCGCGTAGCGGTAGAGCATCGCGGCCAGCTGCTCGCGGGTGACGGCGGCTTCGGGGTTCGTACCATCGGAGACGCCGCTGGCCTTTGCCCATTCGCAGCCCGCAGCGTACCACGGGGTATAGCGGTCGGTGCGGACGCCCTCGCGGCGGGCGAGGATGGTCATGACCATGCCGCGCGTCACAGGCGCGTCCGGGCTGAATGCATTCGCAGCCGTGCCGGTCATCAGGCCGGTTTCATAGACGTATTTCACATTGGAATAGAACCAGTCGGTCTTGCTCACGTCGGCAAAGTCCATTTCCGGCAGGACAGCGGGCAGAACGGCTGCAAGCGGGAGGTCGGGCTCTTCCGGCTCGACGGACGGGACGTATTCTTCATAGACGCCGATAATATCATCGGTTTCGCCGCTTTGATTTTTGTTGCCGGTGATATTCTCCGTGATGAGCGTCGCGGAAGCGCCTTCTGCGACGTAGACGCCGCCGCCTTCGCCCCATGCGGAGCAGTTCTTGATATGGCCGCCGGTCATCTCAAACGTACCGCCGACATAGACACCGCCGCCAAGGCCCCATACAAAGCAATTCTCGATGCTGCCGCCGGTCATCGTGAAGGCTGCATTTGCGGTGACATAGACACCGCCGCCGCTGGCGTTCTCTTTCTCTATTACACTGCAGCCGCGGATCGCGCCGCCGGTCATGAGGAAGCTGCCTGCCACATAAACGCCGCCGCCAAAGCAGCTATCACCAGTGCCGGCGCTGCAATTTTCAATCACACCGTCCTGCATCATAAAGGTACAGTCTGCGCCGACATACACGCCGCCGCCGGAATTATATGTAGCTCTGCAGCCTTGAATCGCACCGCCGGTCATCGTGAAGACGGCGCCGTTGGTCAGATACACACCGCCGCCGTCACTGTTGGCAGCGGAGGAAAAAATCGTGCCGCCAGTCATGACGAACGTGCCGCCGTCCACATAAACGCCGCCGCCCAGCGGGGCGGCATCCCCCGCCTGGAATGAGTCGATCGCACCGTTTTTTTCCTCGCTGCTGTCCGTCAGCGTCAGGCTGGCGTCCGTGCCCATTACGCGGATCGCGCCGCACAGCGCGTCAACATGCTTTTTGATATGTTTGCCGTTCAGATCGAGCGTGACATCGCCCTCGATCACGATCGAGGCCTTGATCACAACATCGCCTGTCAGCCGGTAGCTGCCTGCGGGAAGCGGATTCTTGTAAGAATATGCAAAATTAGCCTCATTTACCAGAGACGCTTCCCCTAAATATTCATTGAGCTTTGCCTGATCCAGCTCAATAACAGGCTCTGCGGCCAGCACAGCTGCGGGCAGGAGCGCCGCGAGCAGGCAGGCAGCTAAAAACAGTGACAGCAATCGTTTTTTCATCGTATTTCCCTTTCCAATGGCTATGCTCTGTCGGAAGACAGAGCGGCGGGAGCTCCCGTCTGGTTTGGTTTGATGGCTTATATGCCATTTTAGCAGATGGGCGGGGAAATAGCAAGGGGTTGAAGGAGGAAAACGAGCATACGGGGATCTCGATTTTCCCTCAGACTCCCTTGAAGCGCCCAAGAAAACCGCTTCGGTTTTCTTGGATCTTTCCCGCGAAATTTGATAGATATACGTCAGAAATTGCCTTTCTCTGCATCCCCCCTTGCCTCTCCCTTTGGGAGAGGTGGCTGAGCGCAGCGAAGACGGAGAGGGTAAATCATGACTGCCAAGACCCTCTCAGTCGCCTGCGGCGACAGCTCTCCCAGAGGGAGAGCCAAGGGGCGGTGCGAATACGTACAAACTCGCAAATTTTGAGAGCAGTTTCTATTGACTGCACCTATTCAAAGGCAACGGCGAGCAAGTTTGATGCCTACTCCAACGGGCGGCGCGTACCAAAGTGCTCGTAAGGTGGCTTAGTGCGATTGAACATACTTTCAAGTTGGTCTTTACCTAAACTGCACCACAGGACGCATCCCGTACTCTCCAGCACTCTTTTCTCCCCTATCTTTTCTCTTGCGAGAGAAAAGATAGGGTCGCCGAAGGCATAACAGGCTTCACGCCTGCGGGGTGCTCTCCCCTTCGCGCTCCATGGCGCAGAAGCCGCCGGGGGCGAGGGTCAGGGTGTCGCCGGTGTATTCGGCGATCTGGCCGCCGAGGAGGATCTTACCGCTGTGCGGCAGCGTCCATGGGGTCTCGGAGCGGTTGCAGCAGACCGCAACGCTTTTTCCCTCGTGCTGGCGCAGCAGCATCAGGCGGCCGCCGCCGGCTTCCAGAACCAGCACGGTGCCGCGGCGCAGAGCCGGGGACGACTTTTTGACGCGTGCGAGCGAGCAGTAGAACGAAATGAGACGTTCATCCTCCCTGCCCCACGGATAGAAGCAGCGGTTGAAGGGGTCGCGGTAGCCGGTCATGCCGGCTTCGTCGCCGTAGTAGATGCACGGCATGCCGGGCAGCATGAACTGCAAAAAGGCCGCCATTTTGAGCCGCCTATGCCCCTCTTGCAGCTGCTCCGGCGTGAAGTGCCGCCGGGCCAGCTCCGCGCGGTCGCCGTCGCGCGGGTCAAGAAGCGCGTTGATGGCGCGCGGGGTATCGTGGGTGGAGAGGATGTTCATGACAGCCTGCAACACGTCAGGCGGATAGTTCTCCGCAAGCGTGCGGATTGCTTCGCCAAGGCCCGCGCCGTCATCCTCGCCGCGGACATAGCGCAAAATGGCCTTCTGCCACGGGTAGTTCATGACGGAGTCGAGCTGCCGGTCGGTAAAATACCGCCGCCGCTGGTCGTAGGCGATCTTATTGGATGCGTCCTCCCACACCTCGCCGATGAGCATGGCGTCCGGCTTGACAGCACGGATGCGCGCGCGCAGGCGCGCGAGAAATGCGTCCGGCAGCTCGTCGACCACGTCCAGCCGCCAGCCGTCCGCGCCCAGCTTCAGCCAGTGCACCGCAACGCTGTCGTCCTCGTCGATCAGATAGCGCAGATAGTCCGGGTTCAGCTTCTCGATGCAGGGCAGCGTGGTGATGCCCCACCAGCTCTCATAGACGTCCGGATAGTGCTTGAATTTGAACCAGCCGCGGTACGGCGAGTTCGGGTCGTGGATGGCCGATTGGAAATACCCGCTGCGGCTGCCGACATGGCTGAACACGCCGTCGAGGATCACCTTCATGCCGCGCGCGTGCGCGTCTTCACAGAGCGCGCGGAAATCATCCTCCGTGCCGAGCATCGGATCGATGCGCTTATAATCGCAGGTGTCGTACCGATGGGTCGACCAGGCGTAGAAGATCGGGTTCAGATACAGGATCTCCACACCGAGCGACTGCAAATACGGCAGCTTTTCGCGGATGCCGTTCAGGTTGCCGCCGTAAAAGTCGTTATTGAGCACCTCGCCGTTCGCGTCCGGCAGGTAGACGGGCATATCGTCGGTGTTCTCATGGATCCAGTAGGGCTGGATCTTGTCCGTCAGGTCGCAGACGCCGGACTTTGCGAAGCGATCCGGGAAGATCTGATACATGACAGCGCCCGCGTATGCATCCGGAACGGGGTATTTCTCCTCCAGCACGCTCAGCTGCCACAGGCCGCCGTCCTCCATGTTGGTATCGGACGCGCCCTGCTTGAACAGGCGGAATGCGCCGTCCTGCGTGGTGATGTGGAAGTAGTAAAAATACAGTCCCGCTTCCGCGATTGCAAGCTCGCCGCCCCAGATATCGTAGAGCGTATCATCCGACTGCTTCAAAAGCGGAAACCGGCGCAGCTCCGTGCCGTTCTCCGCCTGCAAAACGAGCGCGACTGCCGTTGTCCGGCAGGCGCACGGGATATGGATATGGACCGTGCAGCCCTGTCCGGGCGTCAGGGTGCCAAACGGCGTTTTGAACTGGGAAAGCTTGCTGTCATACAAAATTCTCATACGGGTTACCATCCATACATTCAAGGTAAAAGGGGCGGACAGAGTCGTCCGCCCCTTTGGTTTTGATCCTGCTTACAGGTTCCAGATTTCTTTTGCGTACTGCTCGACGGAGCGGTCGGAGGAGAAGATGCCGGCCTTTGCGATATTGGTCAGGGACATCTGCGTGAAGCGCGTGCGATCCTGATAGGTCTGGGCGGCGCGGCGCTTGGCGGCGCGGTAGCTTTCGAAGTCGGCCACGGTCATGTAGCTGTCGGCTGCGCCGAAGCGGGTCGTGGTCAGCGAAGCCGCGACGTCGTCGAACCGCTGGCCGAGCGCGCCGGAGGTCAGCATCTGGAGCACGCGGTCGAGCTCCGGCGTCATGAACTGGCGCGGGTCGTAGCCCTTCTGCCACAGCGCCTGCACCTCGTCAGCGGTCATGCCGAAGAGGAACATGTTCTCCTCGCCGACGCGGTCGCGGATCTCCACGTTGGCGCCGTCGAGCGTACCGAGCGTGACCGCACCGTTGATCATGAGCTTCATGTTGCTGGTGCCGGACGCTTCCTTGCCCGCGACGGAGATCTGCTCGGACAGGTCGGCCGCCGGAATGATGATCTCGGCAAGCGAGACCTTATAATCCTCGATGAAGACGACCTTGAGCTTGTTCTGCACCTTCGGGTCGGAGTTCACAAGGTTCGACACGGCAACGATCAGGGAAATGATCTGCTTGGCCAGATAATAGCCGGCGGACGCCTTGGCCGCAAAGATGAAGGTCTGCGGATAGACCTCCCGCTCGGGATGATCCTTGATCTCATTGTAGAGCGTCAGGATATAGAGGATATTGAGAAGCTGGCGCTTATACTCATGCAGGCGCTTGACCTGCACGTCAAAGATCGAGTCGGGGTCGACGTTGACGCCGTTGTGCTCGGCGATGTAGGCCGCGAGACGGACTTTATTCTTGCGCTTGATGGCTTGCAGATTTTCCAGAACGTCCAGATCGCCGCGGTATTTGAGCAGTGCTTCGAGGGCGTTGGCATCCTGGAGGAAGCCGTCGCCGATGAGCGTTTGCAGATAGCCGGTCAGCGCCGGATTGGACTGGCACAGCCAGCGGCGGTAGGCGATGCCGTTGGTGATGTTGAGGAAGCGGCTGTGATCCAGATTATAATAGTCACGGAAGATGGTCTTTTCCAGAATATCCGTGTGCAGCTGGGATACGCCGTTGATCTTGTGGCAGCAGGTCAGGCAGAGGTTCGCCATGCGCACCTCGCCGTTTTCCACGACGGCCATATACGCCCACTTGCCGGGGTCGTTGGGGTAGACATACCGCAGCTTTTCCATGAGACGGCGGTTAATTTCCAGACAGATCGAATAGATCCGCGGCAGCTGCTCCTGGAACAGGCTGACCGGCCAGCGCTCAAGCGCTTCGGCCATGACGGTGTGGTTGGTATAGGACAGCGTGGCGCAGGTGATCTCCCACGCGCGATCCCAGCCGAAATCGTACTCGTCGATGAGCAGGCGCATGAGCTCCGGCACGCAGAGCGCCGGGTGCGTATCGTTGATATGCACGGCGACCTTGTCCGCCAGATTTTCAAGCGTATGATAATTCTTCAGATGCTCGTTCAGGATCGACTGAAGGGAGCTCGATACCAGCAGGTACTGCTGGCGCAGGCGCAGGCGCTTGCCGTTGAGATGGTCGTCCGCCGGATAGAGCACCTTGGAGATGGCCTCCGCCATGGTGTTCTGCTCGAGCGCGCGGACATAATCGCCGCGGGAGAAAGCGTTCATGTCAAAGCTCTGCGGCATGCTGGCGCTCCAGAGCGTCAGCTTATTGACGGCCTTGGAGCCGTAGCCGGAGATATAGAGGTCATGCGGCACGGCGATGACGGACTGATAGCCGGTCTGGGCCGTTTTGAACTTATCGCCGTCCATCCACTCGTGAACCTGCCCGCCGAAGCGGACCTCGACGGCGTCGTCCTTGCGCGGATGGAGCCACACGTCGCCCATCTCCAGCCAGTTGTCCGGGAACTCCATCTGCCAGCCGTCGACGATCTTCTGGCGGAAGATGCCGAACTCATAGCGGATGGAGAAGCCGGTCACGGGATAGGACAGGCCGGTCGCCGCGTCCATATAGCAGGACGCCAGACGGCCGAGACCGCCGTTGCCGAGACCCGCATCCGGCTCCAGCGCGCACAGGTGCTCCAGACTGAAGCCAAGCTCGTGCAGGATCTCGTCCACGGGCTCCAGCAGGCCCATATTATAGAGGTTGTTGCGCAGGCTGGTGCCGACCAGAAATTCCATCGACATATAATAGACCTGCTTGCGCTCTTTGGCGCGGGTCTGCTCGGCAAACGCGCGCCGGTCGTCCTCCAGAAGCTCGCGGATGGTCACGCACACGGCGCGGTAGGCCTGCTTTTCCGTGGCCATTTCCAGGGAGCACCCAAACATGCGGTCACAGCAGTCCTGAAGGTGCTGCAAAAGTTTCTCTTTTGTCATTGATCGTTGTTATCCTTTTTTCTGTCTATTTTCTGGATTTATTGGCCGATGAGACTCTGGAACAGCGCCATGTATTTCTGCGCCGGGACGTCCCAGCTGGAATCCACGGCCATGTCGTTTTCGGCCAGCCGCAGCCACTTGTCAGGCTCATTGTAATACAGCGCGAGCGCGCGGTCGATCGCGGCGAGGAAATCGTCGGCGTTGTAGCTCTGGAAGGTGAAGCCGCGGCCGGTCTCGTCCGCTTCATTATACGGCCAGACCGTGTCCTTGAGTCCGCCCGTCGCATTGACGACCGGGACGGAGCCCATGCGCATGGCGATGAGCTGCGACAGGCCGCACGGCTCGGATTTCGACGGCATCAGGTACAGATCCGACGCCGCATAGACCAGATTCGCAAGCCCGCCGTCAAAGAGGAGGTTGACCGAGACGCGGTCACCGAAGCGGTCGCGGAGCGTGCCGAGATACCATTCGTATTTTTCTTCACCCGTGCCGATAATGACGAGCTGCACCCGGCGCTGCAAAAGCCGCTCGGCGATGTAGCACAGAAGATCGATGCCCTTGTGCCCGACCAGGCGCGTGACCATGGCGAGGACGGCCACGTCGCGATCCTCGGGCAGGCCGACACGCTTTTGCAGGTCAAGCTTGTTGGCGATCTTGCCCTCGCGCAGCGTTTTGGCCGTATAATTCTGGGCGATGGAGTCCATCTTCGCCGGGTCATAGACCTGCATGTCGATGCCGTTGGTAATGCCGGAGAAGCTGCTGCCGCGGCTCTGGAGCACGCCGTCAAGGCCGTGGGAGTAATATGGGTAGCGCAGCTCCTGCGCGTATGTCTCCGACACGGTCGTGACGCGGTCGGCGGTGACGATGGCGGCCTTCATGAAGTTCGTGCAGTCGTCAAAGCGCAAAATCTCATCGCAGTCCGCGCCGAGACCCAGCACGTCATAGTTGAATTGCAGGTTGCATTTGCCCTGATACTCGATATTGTGGATGGTAAACACGCTCTTCGTATCCGGGAAGCAGCCGCGGTATTCCGTCTTCAGCAGCAGCGGGACGAGCGCCGCCTGCCAGTCATGGCAGCTGACGACGTCGGGGTGCAGTTCGAGATAGTTCATGGCCGCGAGCACGGCCTTGGAATAGTAGGCGTAGCGTTCGCCGTCATCGGCGAAGCCGTAGACGCCGCCGCGGTTAAAATAGTGCTCATTGTCGATGAAATAGATTTGCAGCTTCTTGCGCCGCGTCTTCAGACGGAAGATGCCGACGTATTCGCGCCGCCACGCCAGCGGCACGTCAAACGCGCCCAGAAACTCTGTCTGCCATTTGCCGGAATACTTGATCTGGCTGTAATACGGCACGAACAGGCTGACATATGTATTTTTCTGATTGGAAAGCGCAAGCGGGAGCGCCTGCATCACGTCGCCAAGGCCGCCGGTCTTGACGAACGGCGCGGCCTCGGAGGCAACTACTGCGATTTTCATACGGTATCTCCTTTGTCGACCACAAGCGGGTGGTCCTTTGAGCCGAGCAGCTGCGTGCCCGGGCGGATGGTCACATTTTTATCGAGGATGCAGTACCGGACGGACGCGCCCGCGCCGATCTTGCTGCCCTGCATGATGATGGAGTCGCGCACCTCTGCGCCGTCGTCAATATCGACCTCACGGAAGATGACGGAGTTCTCCGCCTTGCCGAACAGGTGGCAGCCGTCGGCGATCAGGCAGTTGGCCGCCTGTCCATGGTAGCCGAAGAGCGTCGGCACTGCGTCGCGAACCTTGGTGTAAATGGGGATCTCGCTGCGGAACAGGCTCCTGCGCACGTCGGCGTCGAGGAGCTTCATGTTGTTGGCGTAATACTCGTCCACGCTCTGGTTGAACAGGGCGACATTGTGGAACGGGTAAACGTTGACCTTCAGGTTGCCGGCGTTATACTCCGGGAGGATGAAGTCGCGCTCGAAGTGATATTTGCCGTGCGGAACCATCTCGCGGATGACCTGCACGAGCTTGTCGCGGCGCATGATGAACATGCTCATACCGACGAGATAATCCTCCGGCGCGCAGTAGTCGACAGCCAGATCGACGATCCTGCCGTCGTCGCCGAGCTTGACGGCCAGCGGCTGGCGGCGCTTGCCGTCGGCGTAGCCGGCCTTGGCGATGACGGTGATGTCACAGCCGGACGCGACATGCTCTTCCAGAACAGCTGCAAAGTTGATCGCGCACAGGACGGTCGTATCCGACAAAACGACATACTCCGCGTCCGAGCGGCTCAGCACCGGCATGGCGGTCTGCATGGCTTCGAGCTTGCCGCGGTATGCGCCCGTGTGGCCGGTCGCGTAGGGCGGCAGGAAGCGCACACCCTCGCCGAGCTTCAGGTCCCATTCCTCGCAGGTGCCGAGGTGATCCATCAGGGACTGATAATTATACTTGGTGACGATGCCGATGTTGCTGATCTTGGAGTTTGCCATGTTGGACAGGGCAAAGTCGATCTGGCGGTAGCGGCTGCCGAACGGGATGGACGCCGAGGTTCGCTCGCGCGTCAGCTCGCCCATGTTGTTGTCATAGATATTGGAGAAAATAATGCCCATTGCTTCCATGCTGCATGTCCCCCTCTCTTATACGATCGCGCCGGCATCGATCACGGTGCCCTCTGCGATGGTCTTGTCCTTGCCGATGACGCTGATCCTGCGCTCTTCGCCCTCGGTATAGCCGCCGATGCGTGCGCCTGCCTTGATGTGGCAGCCCTCGGCGATGATCGCGCTGCGGATCACAGCGCCGTTTTCGATCACGACATCCGGCATGATGACGCTGTCCGTGACCTCCGCGCCCTTGCCGACCGAGCAGCCGGTGGAGATGATGGAGTGGCTGATGGAGCCCTCGATATTGCAGCCCTCAGCGACGAAGCTCTCGCGGATCTCGGCGGATTTGGCGATGTAGCTCGACGGCATGGCCTGGTTTCTGGCGTAGATCTTATGACCGGCCGTGCCGTAGATGTCGAAGGCCGGATGCTTGCCGAGCAGATCCATATTGGCTTCCCACAGGCTCGAAATGGTGCCGACGTCCTTCCAGTAGCCCTCGAACCGGTAGGCAAAGAGCCGGTGACCGGCATTCAGGATGGCGGGGATGATGTTCTTGCCGAAGTCGTTTTCGCTGGTATGGTCGGCTTCGTCCGCTTCGAGGAAAGCCTTGAGGACGCTCCACTTGAACACGTAGATGCCCATGGACGCGTTGGTGCTCTTGGGCTTTTTCGGCTTCTCCTCAAATTCGTAGATCGAGCCGTCCTCGCGGGTGTTCATGATGCCGAAGCGGCTGGCTTCCTTGAGCGGTACCTCGCGCACGGCGATGGTGCAGTCGGAGTCGCGCTGCTCGTGGAAGCGGAGCATGGCGGCGTAGTCCATTTTGTAGATATGGTCGCCGGAGAGGATGAGCACGTTATCGGGGTTATAGCGCTCGATAAACGGGATGTTCTGATAGATGGCATTGGCCGTGCCCTTGTACCACTCGGAGTTCTTGCTCTTTGCGTAGGGCGGCAGCACCTGCACGCCGCCGTGCGAGGAGTTCAGTCCCCACGGCTGGCCGTTGCCGATGTACTCATTGAGTTCGAGCGGCTGGTACTGGGTCAGAATGCCCACGGTGTCGATCTTGGAGTTTACGCAGTTGGAAAGCGGGAAATCGATGATGCGGTATTTTCCGCCGAACGGTACGGCGGGCTTGGCGGTGTTTTCCGTCAGGACCATCAGCCGGCTGCCCTGACCGCCTGCCAGAAGCATGGCGACGCAGCGTTTTTTCTGGAATTGCATACCTGAATCTCCTCCTGTTTTTCTTCCGTGTTCGCTTTTATTTTAAGGTCTCCGGATTGTTTCTTGTGTGCTGATAGAAGCAGACGCTCATCGGCGGGATGCGGAAGCGTCCGCTGTAGGCGTATTCTCCCTGCGGCTGCTTTTCCTTCTCCGCGTGGACGATTGCGGGCTGGAAGTCATAGCCGCCGAACTTTGCATCGTCCGTGTTGAGAACCGGACGGTACCATCCGGCCTTCGGCAGCGGCAGGCGGTAATCCTCGCGCAGAACGGGGCAGAAATTGCACACGGCGATCAGCTCCTGTCCCTTGCGGCTGCGGCGGCGGAAGGCGATGACGGAATTGTCCCG
Source organism: uncultured Oscillospiraceae bacterium (assembly GCA_934655875.1). Classification (GTDB taxonomy): domain Bacteria; phylum Bacillota; class Clostridia; order Oscillospirales; family Oscillospiraceae; genus CAG-170. Next base: position 9,645 of record CAKUHB010000012.1, on the reverse strand, counting down.
GTCGTCGCAGGAGAGCCAGCGGAAGCCGTCCCAGTCGGAATCGTTCTCCCAGAAGCAGCGGTTGGACAGATAGAAATGGTTGAGCGTGCGGACAAAGAACTGCATCTGGCGGTGCTTTTCATAGTCCAGCAGCAGCCAGTCGAGCCCCTGCTTGTAGTTCCACTCGATGAACTGGGCAAATTCGTTGCCCATGAAATTGAGCTTCTTGCCGGGGTGCGCCATCTGGTAGGCGAAGAAGACGCGGAGATTGTTGAATTTATCGTCGTAGTTGCCCGGCATCTTATTGATGAGCGAGCATTTGCCGTGCACGACCTCGTCGTGGCTGAGCGGCAGGATGAAGTTCTCGGAATAGGCGTAGGTCATGGAGAACGTCAGCGCGTTATGGTCGCCCTTGCGCCACAGGGGGTCAAGGGACATGTATTGGAGCATGTCGTTCATCCAGCCCATGTTCCACTTGAACAGGAACCCGAGTCCGCCGTCATAATCCGGCTTTGTGATCATCGGGAAGGCCGTGGATTCCTCGGCGATCATCATGACCGCGGGATTGACCTTGAACGCCGCTTCGTTGAGCTTGCGCAAAAAGTCGATCGCTTCGAGGTTTTCCCGGCCGCCGTAGCGGTTGGGCTTGAATTGCTTCCGATTATAGTCCAGATACAGCATGGATGCAACTGCATCGACTCGAATCCCGTCGACGTGGAACTCGCTGATCCAGTAGCAGGCGTTGGAGATGAGGAACGACTGCACCTCCGGCTTGCCGTAGTCGTAAATACGGGTCGTCCAGTCGGGATGCTCGTTCATGGACGGGTCGGACAGCTCGTAGCAGCAGCTGCCGTCAAACTCGAAAAGGCCGTTCTCATCCTTTGGGAAATGCGCGGGCACCCAGTCGAGGATCACGCCGAGCCCCGCTTTGTGGCAGGCGTCCACGAACTGCATCAGCTGCTCCGGCGTGCCGTAGCGGTGGGTCGGGGCAAAGTAGCAGGTGACCTGATAGCCCCACGACGGGTCGTAGGGGTATTCCATAATGGGCAGCAGCTCGATGTGGGTATAGCCCATATCCTTGACATAGGGCACAAGCTCCGCCGCAAGCTCCTCATAGCTGAGATAGCTGCCGTCTTCACGGCGCTTCCACGAGCCGGCGTGCACCTCGTAGATATTGACCGGGCGGGAGATGGCGGACTGCTTCGCCGTGCGCGCGCGGTAGGCCGCGTCGTGCCAGCGGAACTGTGACGGCGGGCAGATGATGCTCGACGTCTCCGGCAGGGCGCAGCAGCGGCGGCCGTAGGGGTCGGTCTTGTAGACCGTGCGGCCGGAGCGGCCGGTCACGCAGTATTTATAGGCCTGTCCGGCCTTCGCGTAAACAGAGACTGCTTCCCACACGCCCGCGCCGATCTTGTGCATCGGCAGATCCTCGGGGTTCCAGAAGTTGAACTCGCCTACGACATGCACGCACGCGGCGTTGGGCGCCCAGACGCGGAAGACATAGCCTTCCCCATCTGCCGGGTGGCAGCCGAGATACCGGAAGGCATCCGGTGCCGGCTCCGACTGGAACCGTTTCAAAAACGAAGTAAGCCGTTCATCCATAGGCGATCCTCTCCTTCAGGCCGCGCGCCGATAAACCGGCAAAGAGCCTGCTTAATATAATGTTTATATCCAGAAGTCCAATTTTCACGAGGCAATACAAAAACCGAACCGTCCGTGTAGGGGCCGATGCCCACATCGGCCCGCCGGAAAGGTTACGAATTTGCCGTAAACCTTCGTAAAATCGGCATATCCTGCCGGGGCGATGTGGGCATCGCCCCCTACATGCAAACTGGTAGAGCTACCATCAAAACAGGCAATGCTGTTTTGGGGCAGCCTGCTTATAATATGGTATTATACCCTCCGCCGCGCTGCATTGCAAGCGGAATGAAACCACGCAGGGCGCGCCGCAGCATGGTGCGGCGCGCCCTGAATCTCAGCTTTTTTCCGCGCAGGATCCTTCCGGTGCTCCCTGCGCGCGCAGCTTGCCGCGAACTGCCTGTACGTGTCGGAAAAGCATCGGTATCCCTCCTGTCTGGATCTGCATTCAGTGTACCACATCCGGCGCATATTCGCAAGCCGCCCGCGTTTTTTCTACGTTTTTTATGACCGCCGCCGTCCGTTTTTGTAGCACCTGCGAAAAATGTCGCGCCGCCGCTTGACTTCATCAGCAAAACGTGCTAAAGTCTAAGAAGAAAACGCTATGACGAAGACAAGTACGTCCGTATTCTCCTGCCCAGAGAGCTGCCGTTTGGTGCAAGGCAGCGCAGGAACACGGGCCGAATACCCTTCCGAGCAGCTCCCCGAACGTGGAACCATCAATAGACGGAGCCGGGTGCGCCCGATAGCGCGCAATGGGCATGTCAGTGCCCGGTGAGGCCGCGCAAGCGGTAAATAGAGGTGGTACCACGGGAACTTCTCGTCCTCTGCACTTTTACGATGTGCAGCGGGCGTTTTTCTTTTGCCCGCAGCAAAAAGGAGTATGAAAAACATGGTCATTACCGATTTTCTCGAGCGCAACGCGCGGCTGTACGGCGCGGATACGGCGCTGGTGGAGGTCAATCCGTCCGAAGAGCGCGACAGCGCCGTCACATGGCGCGAAGCGAGTCTCATTGCCGAAGCGCAGCCCGACGCGCCGTACCGGCGGGAGCTGTCCTGGCGCGACTTTGACCGGCGCGCCAACCGGTTCGCGAATTTTCTTCTCAGCCGCGGCGTGCAGCGCGGGACAAAGGTCGGCATTCTTCTCATGAACTGTCTGGAGTGGCTGCCCATTTACTTTGGCATCCTCAAGGCCGGGTGCATCGCGGTGCCGCTCAACTTCCGGTACGCTTCGGATGAGATTGCCTACTGTCTCGATCTTGCCGACGTGGAGGTGTTGGTCTTCGGGCCGGAGTTCGTCAGCCGTCTGGATCCCATTCAGGAGAGCCTGACCCGCGTGAAGATCCGGCTGTTCGTCGGCCGGAACGTGCCTGACTATGCCGAGAACTGCCTGCGGCTGATGGGCTTCTGTTCCTCCAGCGCGCCCCCTGTCGCGCTGGACGAGGAGGACGACGCGGCCATCTACTTCTCCTCCGGCACGACGGGCTTTCCGAAGGCCATTCTGCACCGGCACCGGGCGCTCGTCTGTTCCTGCATGACGGAGCAGCACCACCACGGGCAGACGAAAAACGACGTCTTTCTCTGCATTCCCCCGCTCTACCACACGGGCGCGAAGATGCACTGGTTCGGCAGTCTCATCTCGGGCAGCAAGGCTGTACTGCTGCGCGGCGTGAAGCCGGAGTGGATCCTGCGGACGGTCACGGAGGAAAAGTGCACGATCGTCTGGCTGCTCGTGCCGTGGGCGCAGGACATTCTCGACGCGATCGAATCCGGCCGCGTCAATCTCGATCATTATTTACTGGAGCAGTGGCGGCTCATGCACATCGGCGCGCAGCCGGTGCCGCCCAGTCTCATCAAGCGCTGGCTCAAATACTTCCCGCACCACAAATACGACACGAACTACGGTCTGAGCGAGTCCATCGGCCCCGGCTGCGTGCACCTTGGTCTCGACCATCTGGACAAGATCGGTGCGATCGGCAAGGCGGGCTATCTCTGGAAAACACGCATTCTGGACGAAACCGGCCAGGACGTTGCGCCCGGCGAGATCGGCGAGCTGGCCGTCAGCGGCCCCGGCGTCATGAAGTGCTACTATAAAAACCCGGAAGCCACGGCGGAGATCCTGCACGGCGACTGGCTCTGGACGGGCGACATGGCCCGCGAGGACGAGGACGGGTTCATCTATCTGGTCGACCGGAAAAAGGACGTCATCATCTCCGGCGGCGAGAACCTCTATCCGGTGCAGATCGAAGATTTCCTGCGCCGCTTCGACAAGATCAAGGACGTGGCCGTCATCGGGCTTCCCGACGCACGTCTGGGCGAGATCGCAGCCGCCATCATCGAGCTGAAGGACGGCGTCCAATGCACGGAGGACGAGATCAACGCCTTCTGCCGCGAGCTGCCGCGCTACAAGCGGCCGCGGCGCGTCATCTTCGCTAAGGTGCCGCGCAACCCGACCGGAAAGATCGAAAAGCCCGTCCTGCGGCAGATCTACTGCGGCGGCAGGCTGGTTGAAGAGCAGACGCGCGCCTGAATCTTGACGAATCGCGTCAAAAAGAATACAATAAAAAGTAAATTTTTCACGCGGCCCTGCCGCGGACAGGAGGGATCCCCCATGAAAACTCTGATGCTCGGCAACGAAGCCGCCGCCCGCGGCCTGTTTGAAGCGGGATGCAGCTTTGTCTCCAGCTATCCCGGCACGCCCAGCACGGAAATCACGGAATGCGCGGCCAAATATCCCGAAATTTATGCGGAATGGGCGCCCAACGAAAAGGTTGCCATGGAAGCGGCCTTCGGTGCGAGTCTGGCCGGCTACCGCAGCTTCTGCGGCATGAAGCACGTCGGTCTGAACGTCGCGGCCGACCCGCTGTTTACGCTGTCCTACACCGGCGTGCGCGGCGGACTTCTCATCGGCGTGGCGGACGACGCGGGGATGCACTCGTCCCAGAACGAGCAGGATTCCCGCCACTATGCCATCGCGGCGAAGCTGCCGATGCTCGAACCGTCCGACGCGGCGGAGTCGCTGGCGTTCGCGAAGCTCGGCTACGAGCTTTCCGAGCAGTTCGACACCCCCGTGCTCCTCAAGATGTGCACCCGCGTGGCGCACGCGCAGAGCGTCGTCGAGACCGCTGACCGGCAGGCGCACGTGCCCATCCCCTATGAGAAAAACATCGCCAAGTTCGTCATGATGCCCGCCTGCGCCAAGGCGCGGCACCCCATCGTCGAGCAGCGCACGCTCGCCTTGCAGGCGTGGGCAGAGACGGCGGAGATCAACCGCGTGGAGGACGGCTCCGACCATTCCATTGGTCTTGTCGCGTCCTCGACGAGCTACCAGTACGTCAAGGAGGTCTGCGGCGACAGATACCCCGTTCTGAAGCTCGGCATGATCCATCCGCTGCCGGTCGAGAAGCTCCGTGCATTTGCAAAGAGCGTGGAGAAGGTCGTCGTCGTAGAGGAGCTGGACGGGATCATCGAGACGCACTGCCGCTCCATCGGCATTCAGAACGTCACAGGCAAGGAACTATTTGGCTGCATCGGCGAGTTCAGCCAGAATTATATTGCCGAAAAGCTCGGCATGGCCGTCCACACCGGTCACGCCCTGAACGAGCCGATCCCGGCCCGGCCGCCTGTCATGTGTGCAGGCTGTCCGCACCGCGGCCTGTTCTACACGCTCAAAAAGAACAAGCTGACCGTCCTCGGCGACATCGGCTGCTATACGCTGGGCGCGGCTGCGCCGCTGCAGTCGATCGACTCGACCATCTGTATGGGCGCGTCCGTCTCCGGCCTGCACGGCTTCAACAAGGCCTCCGGCGAGCAGAACGCCGATCACACCGTCGCCGTCATCGGCGATTCGACGTTCATGCACTCCGGCGTGACCGGCCTTATCAACATCGCCTACAACGAGTCGACCTCGACCGTCATCATTCTCGATAACTCCATCACCGGCATGACCGGCCACCAGCAGAACCCGACCACGGGCTTCAATCTCAAGGGCGACCCCTGCACGAAGATCGATCTGGAAGCGCTGTGCCACGCAGTCGGCATCCGCCGCGTGCGCGTCGTCGACCCGTATGATCTTGCCGCGTGCGACACGGCCGTCAAGGAGGAGCTGGCCGCGCGCGAGCCGTCGGTCATCATCTCCCGCCGCCCGTGCGCGCTGCTCAAATATGTCAGGCACCCCGGCCCCATCGAAGCAAAGCCTGAAAAATGCGTAGGCTGCAAGGCCTGCATGAAGCTCGGCTGTCCCGCCATCAGCGTGATGGGCGGGAAGGTTCAGATCGACAACACCCTCTGCACGGGCTGCGGCCTGTGCCGCCAGCTGTGCAAAAAAGGCGCGCTGGGCGAAGCGTAAGGAGGTATGGTCATGGAATCGAAAAACATCATGATCGTCGGCGTCGGCGGTCAGGGCACGCTGCTGGCCAGCAAGCTGCTGGGCCGCATTCTGCTGGAAAACGGCTATGACGTCAAGGTCAGCGAGGTACACGGCATGAGCCAGCGCGGCGGCAGCGTCGTCACCTATGTGCGCTGCGGCGACAAGGTCTATTCCCCCATCATCGACAAGGGCGAAGCGGACATCATCGTGAGCTTTGAGCTGCTGGAGGCCGCCCGCTGGGCAGAATATCTCAAGGAGGGCGGTATTCTGCTGACGAATACGCAGAAAATCAACCCCATGCCGGTCATCACCGGCGCAGCGGAGTATCCGAAGGCGCTGGAGCAGAAGCTCGCGGCGCTCCCCATCCGGCTCGACGCCATGGACGCGCTGGGGCTGGCATTGCAGGCTGGCTCGGCCAAGGCGGTCAATCTGGTTCTTCTCGGGCGGCTCAGCCGGTATTTCCACTTTACAGACGAGCAGTGGCAGGACGCGATTGAAAAGAGCGTCCCGGCCAAATTCCTCGAACTCAACAAAAAGGCCTTTGCCCTCGGCAAGGAAGCATAAGGAGCGTCCATGGAACACTATTATCAGAAGGAAATCGAATGCGCCAGCCCCGAAAGAATCAAAAGCTGGCAGGATGAGCGGCTCGTGCGGCAGGTGCGCCACGTCTGGGACAATGTCCCGTATTACCGCGCAAAAATGGAAGCGGCAGGTCTTACACCCGACGATATCAAGAGCCGGGACGATCTGTACAAGCTCCCGTTCCTCAGCAAATCCGATCTGCGCGACGCATATCCCTACGGTCTGCTCGCCGTCCCGCTGAAGGACTGCGTCCGCATTCACTCCACCTCCGGCACGACCGGCAAGCGCGTCGTCGCGTTCTACACAAAAGAAGACATTGACCTCTGGGAGGACTGCTGCGCAAGAGCCATTGCCGCCGCGGGCGGCACGGCGGAGGACGTCTGCCAGGTGGCCTACGGCTACGGCCTGTTCACCGGCGGCTTCGGTCTCAACGGCGGCAGCCAGAAGCTCGGCTGCCTGACGCTCCCCATGTCCTCCGGCAACACCGACCGGCAGCTGCAATTCATGGAGGATCTCGGCTCGACGATCCTCTGCTGCACGCCGTCATATGCCGCCTATCTGGCTGAATCCATTCACGAGCGCGGCTTGCAGGACAAGATCCATCTCAAGGCCGGCATTTTCGGCGCGGAGGCATGGAGCGAGCAGATGCGGCAGGATATCCAGAAGAGCCTTGGCATCCGAGCCTATGATATCTACGGTCTGACGGAGCTGTCCGGCCCGGGCGTGGCCTATGAATGCAGCGCACAGACAGGCATGCACATCAACGAGGATCACTTTATCGCCGAGATCATCGATCCCGACACCGGCGAGGTCCTGCCGGAGGGCACGCAGGGCGAGCTGGTCTTCACGTCCATCACAAAGCAGGCCTTCCCGCTGCTGCGCTACCGCACGCGCGACATCTGCGTGCTGCGCCGCGAAAAATGTCCCTGCGGCCGCACGCATATCAAGATGTGCAAGCCGAGAGGACGCAGCGACGACATGCTGATCGTCAAGGGCGTCAACGTCTTCCCGTCGCAGATCGAGACGGTTCTTCTGGAGCAGGGCTACACGTCCAATTATCAGATCGTGGTCGACCGCGTCAACAATTCCGACACGCTCGACGTGCTCGTCGAGATGACGCCCGATCATTTCTCCGATTCTCTGGCCGAGATCACAAAGCGCGAAAAGAGTCTCGTCGCCGCGCTCAAGGCCATGCTCGGCATCTACGCGCAGGTCCATCTGGTCTCCCCGAAGTCCATCGCCCGCAGCGAGGGCAAAGCCATCCGTGTGATCGACAAGCGTAAGATCTAAAGGAGGACGATTCTATGGCTATTCATCAGATCTCTGTTTTTCTGGAAAACCATGCCGGCCGTCTGGCCGAGATCACCGCGCTGCTGGCGGACAGCGGCGTGGATCTGCGCGCCATCAACATTGCCGAGACCTCGGACTACGGCGTACTGCGCATCATCGCCAGCCACGAGCCGGACGCCTGCCGCGTGCTGCGGGAGAACGGGTTTATCTACTCCACCAGCGAGGTCATCGCCGCGGGCGTGCCTGACACGCCGGGCGGACTGAGCAGTCTGTTGCAGCTTCTGGCAGAAAACAGCGTCGACGTCAATTATATGTACTCCATTTTCGGCCAGCCGAACGGCATGGCCTATATGATCCTCCGCGTCTCGGACACAGCTGCGGTCGCTTCGCTTTTGCAAAAGAACGGCATTGCGCTGGCTGACGAGAACACGCTCGGGATCGTTGCAGCGCACTGAGAAAGGCAGGAACACACCATGCAGGAAATGAGCAGAAAAAACAAATTATTCACCGACTCCGTCATCCGCCGGATGACACGCGTGAGTCTGGCCTGCGGCGCGATCAATCTGGCGCAGGGCTTCCCGGATTTTGACCCGCCCAAGGCGCTCACCGACCGCCTGGCGGAGGTCAGCGCGCTCGGCCCGCACCAGTATCCCATCACGATGGGCGCGCCGAACTTCCGGCAGGCGCTCGCGCGCAAGGCAGGCCGCTTCATGGGCCGCACGCTCGACCCGGAGACCGATATGGTCATCACCATCGGCTCGACCGAGGCCATGGTCGACACGATCTTCGCTCTGACGAACCCCGGCGACAAGATCATCATGTTCTCCCCGTATTTTGAAAACTACCGCGCGCAGGCCATCATGGCCGACTGCGAGCCGGTCTTCGTCCCGCTCGTCCCGCCGGAGTTCAACTTTGACGCCAATGTCCTCGAGGATGCGTTCAAGCAAGGTGCAAAGGCCATTCTCATCTGCAACCCGTCGAACCCCAGCGGCAAGGTCTTTACATATGACGAGCTGAAGCTCATCTCGGAGCTCTGCATCAAGTATGATGCCTACGCCATCATGGACGAGGTCTATGAGCATATCATCTACGACGGCCACAAGCACGTCTACATGAACAGCCTGCCTGGCATGTGGGAGCGCACAGTCAGCTGCTCGAGCCTGTCCAAGACGTATTCCATCACCGGCTGGCGTCTGGGCTACGCCATCGCGCCGAAGCCGATCATGGATCGCATCAAGCAGTACCACGACTTCAACACCGTCGGCGCACCGTCTCCCCTGATGGAAGCCGCCGTCGTCGGCCTTGACATGCCGGACAGCTACTACAAGGAGTTCGGCGACCATTACGCCCACATGAAGAAGCTCTTCACGGACGGTCTGCGCCAGATCGGCATTCCGTTCACCGATCCGCAGGGCGCGTACTTCGTGCTGGCCGATATCGGCCCGTACATGCGCAAGGGTGAATCCGACGTGGACTTCTGCCTGGAAATGGCCGAGAAGGTCGGCGTCGCCTGCGTCCCCGGCACGTCGTTCTTCAATGAGGACGTCAACCACATCGTCCGCGTCCACTTCGCCAAGAAGGACGAGACCCTCCTCGAAGCCCTCGACCGGCTGTCGCATATCAAGGAGAAAATGGCAAGATAACAAGCGCGGCGGCTTCCGAAAGGAAGCCGCCGTTTTTTCTTGATCAATTATCCGGCGTTCCCTTTGCTTGAAGTGACCCCAAAAAGTTAGACAATATTCTGAAGCAAAAATTGTTCAAGCAGCCGAAAGGGCTTGCTGCCTGTG